>NZ_RWIM01000067.1 GCF_009764645.1 Pseudomonas sp. PB106 | reverse complement strand
GTCATGTGAACGCCGCAAAACCAATGTGGGAGCGAGCTTGCTCGCGAAGGGGCCGACTCGGTCTACAGGGAAAGCCGCACCGCCAATGCCGCCAACGTCACCAACAACACCGGCACCGTCAACACAATCCCGACCCGGAAGTAATACCCCCAACCAATGTGAATGCCCTTGCGCTCCAGCACATGCAGCCACAGCAACGTCGCCAGACTGCCAATCGGCGTGATCTTCGGCCCCAGATCGCTGCCGATCACGTTGGCGTAAATCATCGCTTCCTTGATCACTCCGCTCGCCTGGCTCGCATCAATCGATAACAAGCCAATCAGCACCGTCGGCAAATTGTTCATGATCGACGACAGCAACGCCGTCAGCACACCGGTGCCCATGGCCGCGCCCCACACGCCGTGCCCTGCGAACACATCCAGCCAACCGGCCAGATACCCGGTCAGCCCGGCATTGCGCAGACCGTAGACCACCAGATACATGCCCAGCGAGAAAATCACGATCTGCCACGGCGCTTCTTTCATCACCTTGCGCGTGGAAATCTTGTGGCCGCGGGCTGCGATACCCAACAGCAGCGCAGCACACACGGCGGATATCGCGCTGATCGGAATGCCCAGCGGTTCTAGCGCAAAACAACCAATCAACAAGATCGCCAAGACTGCCCAACCGGCATAGAACGTGGCTTTGTCGTGGATTGCGCTCTCTGGATGCTCAAGCTGTTCAGGGTCGTAGGCCTTGGGAATGTCGCGGCGAAAGAACCACAGCAACATGCCCAGCGTCGCCGCCACGCTGACGACGTTGACCGGTACCATCACCGCCGCATAACGGTTGAAGCCAATGTGGAAGAAGTCCGCTGAAACGATGTTGACCAGGTTCGACACCACCAGCGGCAGGCTCGCGGTATCGGCGATAAATCCGGCGCCCATGACGAACGCCAGGGTCGCGGCCGGGGAAAAGCGCAGCGCCAGCAACATCGAAATCACGATTGGCGTGAGAATCAGCGCCGCGCCGTCGTTGGCAAACAACGCCGAGACCAACGCGCCGAGCAGCACCATGAAAGCAAACAGCTTGCGCCCACTGCCCCGCCCCCAGCGCGCCACATGCAGCGCGGCCCAGTTGAAGAACCCGGCTTCGTCGAGCAAAAGACTGATGATGATCAGGGCAACGAATGTGCCCGTGGCGTTCCAGATGATCTGCCAGACCAGCGGAATATCGCTTAGATGCACGACACCGCAGATCAGCGCCAATACGGCGCCAAGCGTCGCACTCCAGCCAACGCCGAGGCCTTTGGGTTGCCAGATGACAAGGGTAATGGTCAGCAGAAAAATCAGCGACGCAGCGAGCATCCGCAACAGCCTTAAATTGGAATGGAGTATTGAAGCCGACACAAAAACCTGTAGGAGTGAGCCTGCTCGCGATAGCGGTGTATCAGTCGACTCATTGGCAACTGACAGTCCGCTATCGCGAGCAGGCT
>NZ_RWIM01000066.1 GCF_009764645.1 Pseudomonas sp. PB106 | reverse complement strand
ATTGCGGTGTGTCAGCTGAACAATTGCTGACTGACACACCGCAATCGCGAGCAGGCTCACTCCTACAAGGGAATGCATTCCAATGTAGGAGCTGCCGAAGGCTGCGATCTTTTGCTCTTAATGGGAATGACGCGGCACTTCAGCCCCTCGGCAGCCGACCAGGAAATCAAAGTCGCAACCCTGATCCGCCTGCAGCACATGGTCGATGTACAGCTGACGATAGCCGCCCACCAACAACTGCTGTGGCGGTTGCAGATCGGCCATGCGCGCTGCCAGTTCGGCATCCGGAATATCCAGGTGCAGACGCCCGGTCGCGCAATCCAGCTCGATCCAGTCGCCTTCCTTCACCGTCGCCAAAGGCCCGCCGGCCGCCGCTTCCGGCGCCACGTGCAAGACCACCGTGCCGTACGCGGTGCCGCTCATACGCGCATCGGAAATGCGCACCATATCGGTCACACCTTGGGCCAACAGCTTCGCCGGCAAGCCCATGTTGCCGACTTCCGCCATGCCCGGATAACCCTTCGGCCCGCAGTTCTTCATCACCAGAATCGAATCTTTGTCGACATCCAGCTCTGGATCGTTGATCCGCGCCTTGTACATGTCGAAGTTCTCGAACACCACCGCACGGCCGCGATGCTGCATCAGCTCAGGCGTTGCGGCGGACGGCTTGAGCACCGCACCCAATGGCGCGAGATTGCCGCGCAACACGCAGATGCCGCCATCGGCGCGGATCGGATTGTCGAGGGTGCGGATCACTTCGTCTTCGCCGTAGATCGGCGCGTCTTTGGTGTTCTCGCCGATGGACTTGCCGTTGACGGTCAGCGCATTCGGGTTGGGAATCAGATTGGCTTCACCGAGACGGCGCAGCACCGCAGGCAAACCACCGGCGTAATAGAACTCTTCCATCAGGAAACGCCCCGACGGTTGCAGGTCGACGATGGTCGGCATGCCGCGACCGATGCGCGTCCAGTCGTCCAGATCCAGCTCGACGCCGATGCGCCCGGCGATGGCTTTCAAGTGAATCACCGCGTTGGTCGAACCGCCGATGGCAGCGTTAACGCGGATAGCGTTTTCGAAGGCTTCCTTGGTCAGAATCTTCGACAGTTTCAGATCTTCACGCACCATCTCCACCGCCCGCATGCCGGACATGTGCGCGAGCACATAACGCCGCGCGTCCACCGCCGGAATTGCCGCATTGTGTGGCAGTGAAGTGCCGAGTGCTTCAGCCATGCAGGCCATGGTCGACGCGGTGCCCATGGTGTTGCAGGTGCCCGCCGAACGCGACATGCCGCCCTCGGCTGCGAGGAAATCGTCGATGGTGATGGTGCCGGCCTTGACCTGTTCGCTGAGCTGCCAGACCACGGTGCCGGAACCGATGTCCTTGCCTTTGTGTTTGCCGTTGAGCATCGGCCCGCCGGTGACGACGATGGCCGGTACGTCGCAACTGGCCGCGCCCATCAGCAGCGCCGGGGTGGTTTTGTCGCAACCGGTGAGCAGCACCACGCCGTCAATCGGGTTGCCGCGAATCGCTTCTTCCACGTCCATGCTCGCCAGGTTGCGGGTGAGCATGGCGGTCGGGCGCAGGTTCGATTCGCCGTTGGAGAACACCGGGAATTCCACAGGAAAGCCACCGGCCTCGATCACCCCGCGTTTGACGTGCTCCGCGATCTGGCGGAAGTGCGCGTTGCATGGGGTCAGTTCCGACCAGGTGTTGCAGATGCCGATGATCGGCTTGCCATGGAACTGGTGGTCGGCGATGCCCTGATTCTTCATCCAGCTGCGGTACATGAAGCCGTTCTTGTCGGCCGTGCCAAACCATTGGGCGGAGCGCAGGGTGGGTTTCTTATCAGACATGATCGATTCTCTTATTGTATGACTATAGTGTTCCAGCTACGGCTTAATCTAAGCTCAAAATCCTTGGTTTGGAAGTGTTGTTGGTGAATTAGTATTACTATATAGTCGTTTTCGACGGAGGGATGGCCCTGGCGGTTTTCTGTGAGAGGCGTCCCCCGAGGTTCTATAAAAACAACAATCGGAGACCGATCTCATGAGCCAGGAACTGCGGCTGATACGGCGCATTACGTTGAAACTGATTCCCTTCCTGATCCTGCTGTACCTGATCGCCTATGTGGATCGCTCCGCCGTCGGCTTCGCCAAGCTGCACATGGGCGCCGACATCGGCATCGGCGATGCGGCTTACGGCCTCGGCGCCGGGCTGTTCTTCATTGGCTACTTCCTCCTCGAAATCCCCAGCAACTTGATGCTCGAACGTTTCGGCGCGCGGCGCTGGTTCGCGCGGATCATGATCACTTGGGGCGCCATCACCATCGGTATGGCCTTCGTCCAGGGTCCGCACAGTTTCTATGTGATGCGTTTTCTGCTCGGCGCGGCCGAGGCGGGGTTCTTCCCCGGCGTTCTCTACTACATCACCCAATGGTTCCCGGTGCGCCATCGCGGCAAGATCCTCGGCCTGTTCATCCTCTCGCAACCGATTGCGATGATGATCACCGGCCCGGTGTCCGGCGGTTTGCTTGGCATGGACGGCGTCCTCGGTCTGCACGGCTGGCAGTGGCTATTCATCGTCATCGGCACGCCGGCGATCCTGCTGACCTGGCCGGTATTGCGCTGGTTGCCGGACGGCCCGCAGCAAGTGAAGTGGATGGATCAGGCAGAGAAAGACTGGCTCACCGGCGAGCTGAAAAAAGATCTGCAGGAATACGGCCAGACCCGTCACGGCAATCCGCTGCATGCGCTGAAAGACAAACGTGTGTTGCTGCTGGCGCTGTTTTATCTGCCGGTGACGCTGAGCATTTATGGCTTGGGCCTGTGGCTGCCGACGCTGATCAAACAGTTTGGCGGCAGTGATCTGGTCACCGGTTTCGTCTCGTCGGTGCCGTACATCTTCGGCATCATCGGTTTGCTGATCGTGCCGCGCAGTTCTGACCGCTTGAATGATCGCTACGGGCACCTCGCCGTCCTCTATGTGCTGGGCGCGATTGGCCTGTTCATGAGCGCGTGGCTGTCGATGCCGGTGGCACAACTGACGGCGTTGTGTCTGGTGGCGTTCGCGCTGTTTTCCTGCACGGCGGTGTTCTGGACCTTGCCGGGGCGGTTCTTTGCTGGCGCAAGTGCAGCGGCGGGGATTGCCTTGATCAACTCGGTGGGCAATCTCGGCGGTTACATCGGGCCGTTTGTGATCGGGGCGTTGAAGGAATACACCGGCAATCTGGCTTCAGGTCTGTACTTCCTTTCCGGGGTGATGGTGTTCGGCTTGATTCTGACCGGCATCGTCTACCGTGTGCTGGAACGCAAACACGTGCTGCCGGTTGACCAGTTCGCTGCCAGTGCACGCGGCGCGACCCGTACCTGAAACCCAACCACCAATCACCACTAAACCTGTGGGAGCTGGCTTGCCAGCGATGACGGCGGCACATCCAACATGGATGTGTCAGACAGATTGCCATCGCTGGCAAGCCAGCTCCCACCAGGGTTTTGCAGTGTTTCGAAGTTTTGTAGACAGGAGAGGACATATGCATCTGGTTCAATTCGAATTAAGCAACCGCGAGCGCCGTGTCGGCGTGGTCGACAACAGTCTGGTGCGCGAAGTGCAGGACGCCCGCAGCGTGCGCGATCTGGCGTTGGCCGCCATCGAGGCCGGGGTCACCCTCGAGCAGCAAGTGCAAACCCTCGGCCTCGGCATCAGCCATGACTACGCCGAGCTGCTGGCGCAGCTGCGCATCCTGCCACCGCTTGATCACCCGGATCCGGCGCACATGCTGATCAGCGGCACCGGCCTGACCCATCTGGGCAGCGCCTCGGCGCGGGACAAAATGCACCAGCAGGCCAGTGACGAAGCGGCCATGACCGACACCATGCGCATCTTCAAATGGGGCGTGGAGGGCGGTAAACCGGCGGCGGGGCAGGCCGGTGTGCAACCAGAATGGTTCTATAAAGGCGACGGCAGCATCGTCGTTCGTCCAGGCCAACCCTTCCCGGTGCCACCGTTTGCCGAAGATGCTGGTGAAGAGCCGGAAATGGCCGGCCTGTATATCATCGGCAACGACGGCAAGCCCTATCGCCTGGGCTTTGCGGTCGGCAACGAGTTCTCCGACCACGTCATGGAACGCAAGAATTACCTGTACCTCGCGCACTCGAAATTGCGCAGTTGCAGTTACGGTCCGGAACTTCGCACCGGTGAATTGCCTCAACATCTGGCAGGCAGCAGCCGCATCCTGCGTGACGGCGAAGTGCTCTGGCAGAACGAGTTTCTCAGCGGCGAGGCGAACATGTGCCACAGCCTCGCCAACCTCGAATACCACCACTTCAAGTACAGCCAGTTCCTGCGTCCAGGCGACGTACACATTCACTTTTTCGGCACCGCGACCCTGTCGTTCGCCGATGGCATCCGCACCCAACCGGGTGACGTGTTTGAAATCAGCCAGGCCGAATTCGGCGCGCCGCTGGTCAATGGCATCGTCCCGGTCCCAGCGGCATTTGAACCGGACAGCATCGGCACCCTTTAAGGAGATCCCATGACTCAGATTCTCGGTCACAACTACATCGGCGGTCAGCGCAGCGCCGCTGGCAACGTCAAATTGCAATCCGTTGACGCGACGACGGGCGAACAGTTGCCCCACGATTTCATCCAGGCCACGGCTGAAGAGGTCGACGCCGCCGCCAAAGCCGCCGCTGCCGCATACCCGGCCTATCGCAGCCTCAGCGCCGAACGTCGCGCACAGTTTCTCGACGCGATTGCCGATGAGCTCGATGCCCTCGGCGATGACTTCGTTGCTGTGGTCTGCCGCGAAACCGCGCTGCCGGCCGGACGGATTCAAGGCGAGCGCGGGCGTACCAGCGGGCAAATGCGCCTGTTCGCCAAAGTGTTGCGCCGTGGCGATTTCTACGGGGCGCGGATCGATCAAGCGTTGCCGGATCGTCAGCCATTGCCACGCCCGGATCTGCGTCAATACCGTATCGGCCTCGGCCCTGTCGCGGTGTTCGGCGCGAGCAATTTCCCGCTGGCATTTTCCACCGCTGGTGGTGACACCGCCTCGGCGCTGGCCGCCGGTTGCCCGGTGGTGTTCAAGGCCCACAGCGGCCACATGGCGACAGCAGAACTGGTCGCCGATGCACTGATCCGCGCAGCAGAAAAAACCGCCATGCCTGCCGGTGTGTTCAACATGATCTACGGTGGTGGCGTCGGTGAATGGCTGGTCAAACACCCGGCGATTCAAGCGGTCGGCTTCACTGGTTCGCTCAAGGGTGGTCGCGCACTGTGTGACATGGCCGCAGCGCGCCCACAACCAATCCCGGTGTTTGCCGAGATGTCGAGCATCAACCCGGTGATCGTTCTGCCACAGGCACTCGCCGAGCGTGCAGAAACCATCGCACGCGATTTGACCGCTTCGGTGGTGCAGGGCTGCGGTCAGTTCTGTACCAATCCGGGTCTGGTCATCGGCATTCGTTCGCCAGAGTTCAGCGCGTTCGTGCAGCAGGTTGCGGGTTTGATCGGCGATCAACCGGCACAAACCATGCTCAACGCCGGCACCCTCGGCAGCTACGGCAAAGGCTTGCAGAAGCTGCTGGCGCATTCCGGCATCGAGCATCTGGCCGGTAATCCGCAGCAAGGCAATCAAGCGCAGCCACAGTTGTTCAAGGCTGATGCCAGTCTGTTGATCAATGGCGATGAAGTGCTGCAGGAAGAAGTCTTCGGCCCGACCACGGTCATCGTCGAAGTGGCGGACAAGGCGCAACTCAGCGCAGCGTTGCAGGGGCTGCACGGCCAACTGACGGCGACGATCATCGGCGAGCTGGCGGACTTCGAACAGTTCGCTGAACTCACTCCACTGCTGGAACAGAAGGTCGGGCGGATTCTGCTCAACGGCTATCCGACCGGTGTCGAGGTATGCGATTCGATGGTCCATGGCGGCCCGTATCCAGCGACGTCCGATGCTCGTGGCACTTCGGTAGGCACGCTGGCCATCGACCGCTTCCTGCGCCCGGTGTGCTTCCAGAACTACCCGGACAGCTTGTTGCCCGAGCCACTGAAAAACGCCAACCCGCTGCGCATCCAGCGCCTGGTTGACGGCAAGCCATCACGCGACGCGCTCTAATCCACACCGCAAATCACTGTGGGAGCTGGCTTGCCAGCGATGACGGCGGCACATCCAATATAGATGTGACTGACAGATTGCTATCGCTGGCAAGCCAGCTCCCACAGGGGTTCTGCATCGTCAATGAGCTATCATTGGCCCTTTCCCCCCTAGAAAGACTGTTTGCCATGACTGCCCAAACCCTTCTCAACGCTCTCGAACACTGCGAAATGGTCGAAATCGACGGCCTGCACGCTTTCGAATTCGCCCTCGACGAAGACGACAATCTGCACATCGAATGCATCGATGGCCGAGCGGCCAAGCATTGGGAGTTCACCCCGGCTCAGGTTGCAGCGGCGACGTTTGACGAAGACCTGCAGAGCTGGCTGGTCATTGGTTATGCCAGCGATACCAAGACAACTGGCGAACACCGCCTGGTCTGCCATGGTGACGTAGTCAGCAGCAGCGACGATGAGGATGACACTGATGAAAATGCGTAAATTCTGGCCGCTGCTGATGGCCGGCAGCGTCGGTGCCATGGGCCTGTCCACGGCATCGGCAGAAAGCTTCCAATTGCTGGTCGGTTCCTACACCGCCGGCACCAGCCAAGGCATCTATCGAATGAATTTCGACAGTGCCACCGGCCAGATCGACGCCAAACCGCTGCAAGTGGTGAAGAGCGAAAATCCGTCATGGCTGACCCTGTCCAAAGACCAGCATCGCCTGTTTGTGGTCAACGAAAACGGCCCGGGCCAGCAAGACCCGGTCGGTCGCGTCAGCAGCTATTCGATTGATCCGAAAACCCACGCCCTGAGCCTGATCAATCAAGTGCAGAGCCTGGGCAACGAGCCAACGCATTCGAGCCTCAGCGCTGATGCCAGCCACCTGTTCGTCAGCAACTATTCAGTCGTGGAAGATCCGGGTGGAACCCTGGCGGTGTTGCCGGTCGGGGCCGACGGCAAATTGAAACCGGTGGTGCAGATGAGCGCGCACCCGGCGAGCCGGGTCAATCCTGAGCGCCAGGCTTCGAACCACGTGCATTCGACAGTCTCTTCGCCGGATGGTCGCTACGTGTTCTCCAATGACCTGGGCGCGGACAAGGTGTTCATCTACCAATTCGACCCGAAAGCCAATCCTGAGCTGCCGCTGACCCCGGCGAAAACCGCCTCGGTGGCCTTGCCGGCCGGCAGTGGCCCGCGTCATCTGTTGTTCAGTGCTGACGGCAAACACGCCTGGCTGACCATGGAAATGAGCGCGCAAGTTGCGGTGTTCGATTACAACGATGGCGTGCTGACCCAGACGCAACTGGTCGATCTGGCCGCCGGTCAGCCGACCTCGGACAAGGCCGGCGCGGCATTGCACACGTCTGCCGATGGCAAATTCCTTTACGTCAGCAACCGTGGCACCGCCAATCAACTGGTGGTGTTCAGCATCGACCCGACGACCGCGCAGCTCAAAGAGCTGCAAAAGCGTTCGGTTGAGGGTGATCACCCGCGTGAGTTCAGCCTCGATCCAAGTGGCAAATTCCTGCTGATTGCCAACCAGAAGAGCAACCAGATTGTCGTCGTCGAACGCGACGCCAAGACTGGCCTGCTCGGCAAAACCGTGCAAAAACTGCCGATGGACGCGCCGAGCGACCTCAAGTTTTTGGTGCGACAATAAGCCACAGGCCCCGGTTTACGGGGCCTGTCTCTTTGTATTAATCGCGCTGATAACCGGTAATGCTACAAAGCATTTCAAGCGATCAACCCTCGAGCGTTAAGTTTGTTTCACAGCCCAACCGGGCAAGCAAGCCAACCGAACACGAGGGTTACCGCCATGAACTTCAATCTCTTCTCCGTCATCGCCGCTTCCGCCATCTCTGCCACCGTTGTACTGCCAGCCGCTGCCAACGTGGAAATCGCCAGCAAAAAATCCCACACCCAGAGCTACACCCAGAAATACCTGCAACAGAGCGCCAACTTCTATGCCGCCCTGGATCACAAAGCTCAACACTGAAATGCCCATTGCGCACAACTCCCTGTAGGAGCTGCCGAAGGCTGCGATTTTTCGATCTTGTTTTTTAAAAGCAAAATCAAAAGATCGCAGCCTTCGGCAGCTCCTACGTTTTTGCGCACGTTGATCGTTCCCACGCTCCGCGTGGGAATGCAGCCCGTGACGCTCCACGTCACTGGACGCAGAGCGTCCCCAGAGGCATTCCCACGCAGAGCATGGGACCGATCAAAGATCAAAAGATCGCAGCCTTCGGCAGCATCATAGGTTTTCCCGAACACGCAGATAGACTGGCTAAATAATCAACGAAGCTGATGTTCACTATGGCAAACGCTGAGTGGTTACCCCGGCTTTTTTGATCGATCCTGTGGTCATCGAAACATGCCCACGGGAGAACACCATGGCCAGCGCAATCATCACTTCAGCCAAACGCGGCGCCTATCTGGCCATCGGTCTTTACCTGGCCGTGGTGCTGTTTGTCAGCATCGCCGCGCAAATGGAACACAGCTTCGACGCACCGATTGACGTCGCCCATCCCGGTATCCAGTTCGAAGTCCGCTCGCACAGCGTGATGGTCGACCGGGCCGAACTCGCAGGAGTCGGCGGCGCATGAAAGGCTACAGACTCTGGGTGATTGCCGGTTTGGCGTTCTTCACCAACGGCGCGTCATTGTTGGGCATCGGCCAAGGCTCGGTAGGCGCACTGGCCCGGGCCATAGAGGCCAACCACAATATCGCGCACAACATTGAACGGGCGAAAACGCTGGGGCTGATGGCTGGCAATCCACCGGTCAAAGTCTCGGCGGATTTTCTCGGCCCGTTCGAAGTGGATTGCATGGCACTCGGCATGTGCAACGCGCTGGCTTAGACGACGCGATTGATCGTTCCCACGCTCCGCGTGGGAATGCAGCCCTGGAGCTCCGCGTCCGATTGGAACGCAGAGCGTCCCTTGAGGCATTCCCACGCAGAGCGTGGGAACGATCAAAACCCTGTAGCAGCCTTCGGCAGCTCCTACATGAGTTACTTCTTCATAATTGAAGTGAAAAGGTCTGATTCGAGGAAACGCTCCAGCCAGGCCTGTAAGCGAACATAAGGTGTCTGCGCAAACCATTCGCGATCAACATGGGCAAACTGCCGAACGAAGGGCAGCAGGGCGATATCTGCCAGGCTCGGATGGTCGGTTAACAGGTAATCGCGATCGTTGAGCAACGCTTCCAGTTTCTGCAAATACACCGCGCCTTCAGCCCGATAAACCTCCATCGGCTGCTCGGGATAACGCTCGGCATACTTATAGCGATTCAACTGCATCTTGAATTCCTGATCATTGGCTTCGATCAGCTCGGCAATCCGTGAATCGCCACCCAGCAACCAATCATCCGGATCATTCTGCGCCAACGCCCAACGCATGATCTCCAGGCTCTCATCGATCACCCGTCCACCGGCATCCAGCACCGGAACCGTACCTTTTGGCGAAATCGCCAGCATCTCGGCCGGTTTGGCTTTGAGGCTGACTTCAACGATGTCCACGGGCACGCCCGAATAGCGCAACGCCATCCGCGCGCGCATGGCGTATGGGCAGCGGCGGAAGGAATACAGCGTGTTCATTTCACCTCCAGTGTGCTCAAACCGTTGCCTTGACGCTGCACTTGAATCTGCACCGGAATCCGTTCGTGCATTTCCTGCACGTGGGAAATCACCGCGACTTTCCGGCCTTGGGCCTGCAACCCATCCAGCGCATCCATCGCCAGTTGCAGCGACTCCGGATCGAGGCTGCCAAAGCCTTCGTCGATAAACAGCGATTCGATTTTCAACGTACTCGACGCCATCGACGCCAGGCCCAATGCCAAGGCCAGCGACACGAGGAACGTTTCGCCGCCGGACAGCGAATGCACCGAGCGCAGTTCATCGCCCATTTCGGTGTCCACCACCAGCAGGCCGAGCATGCTGCCGCCGCGCTTGAGGCGATAGCGTTTGACCAGTTGGCGCAGTTGCACGTTGGCGTGATGCACCAGCAGGTCGAGGTTGTAAGCCTGGGCGATCTTGCGGAAGGTGTCGCCAGTGGCGGAACCGATCAGCGCACTGAGGCGCGCCCAGCGCTGATATTCGGCGTAAGCATCAGCAATCTGCTGGGCCAGCGCCTGATTGGCGTTCTGCCGGCGCTGATCCTCGACCTGTTCGGCGCGCAGTTCGGCGCATTGCTGTTCGCTGACGTTGGACTGCTGTTGCAGATCGGTCAGGGCTGTGGCGAGTTGTTCGGCGTCGAGATTGCCGTTGCTGTGCGCCTGATGGTCGACCAATAACCGGTCACGTTCCTGCAACAAGACCGTGGCCTGCTCGATGGCTTTTTCATTCTGCTGCAAGCGTTGGCGCAGTTCGCCGAGTTGCGTGTCATCGACCCGCAGCAAGTCTTCGAGGCCTCCGTCATCCAGCTCCGGGTGACGCCCGCGCCAGTCGGCAATCTTGCTCGCCAGATCCTGTTCTTCGCCTTCCAGCGCCTGCAAACGTTGCTGCTGCGCCTTGAGTTCAGCGGCGATCTGCACACGTTGTGTGCGCACGTTCTGCAGTTCCTGCGCGGTAGCGGTTTCGGCGTTGCGCGCCTGTTCCACCTGCTGCTCAAGCTGTTGCTGCCACTGCTCGGCGCTGCTGTGTTCACCAAGCAATTGCGCAAGTTTCTGCTGGCAGAGTTGCTGTTGCTCGGCCAGCGCGGCGAACTGCTGCTGCGCCGTCTGCGCTTGCTGCACGCGGGTCTGCTGCCGATCCTGCTCCTTTTCCAGGGTCTGCTGGCGTTGTTGTTGCTCGCTCAACTCTTCCTTTTGTTGATCCACTTGCGCCAAGCGCTCGGCGATCTGCCGGTCGAGCTGCATGAAGGTTGCCGCCGGTTCCTGGCGCAGGGCTTCAAGGGTGTCGGCCGGGAGCAGGGTGGCGAACGCCGTCAGTTCCTCGTCGAGGCGCTGGCGGTCGCTGCTCAGTTCGCGTTGCTGGTTGCTCAGCTGTTGCGCCGCTTGCTGATGCGCAGTTTCGGCCTGACGCAATTGCTGAGTCAGGCGCGCGGCATCCTGTTGCAGGGACAGCAGGGCGCTCTGACGTTGTTCGTCCTGAGCGATGCTTTGGTTCAGTTGTTCGTTCTGGCGGTTGAGCCAGGCGTCGCGTTTGTCGGCGTCCTGATTCAGCAACTGTGTAGACAATGGATGCGCGTCAATGCTCGGCGCGAGGGCTTGTTGCTGGGTTGCCAGTTGTTCCTGTTGTTGCAGCAGTTCTTTCTGCTGAGCAATCACGGCACCCACGTCGGCACGCAACTCGCTGAGTTTTTCCTTGAGCTGATCGACCACGTGCTGGGCGTTGGCCTGTTCGCTTTCGTCGTGGCGACCGAGGCTTTGCAGCAGTGCTTCCGGCTGGTGGTAGGGATGTTCGTTGCTGCCGCACACCGGGCACGGCTGGTCATCCTGCAACTGCGCACGCAATTCTTCGACACTGGCACTGCGCGCCAGACGCTGACGTTCGAGCAGTTCGCGGGTGACGTTGAGGGTTTGTTCGGCGATGGTCAGTTCGGCTTTCGATTTCACGCCGTCCTGGGTCAGCCGTTCACGTTCCTGCTGGGCGCTGAGCTGGCGTTGCTGCAGCTCGGCGCCACGCTTGTCGAGATCCTGCTGGCTGGCCCACAGACGCGACAAATCTTCAAAAGCGCGCAGTTGCTTGCGATTGTCTTGCAGCAACGTGCCGAGGATACCGATCTGTTCAGCGACGGCATCCGGTTCGGCGCCGGCCTCTTTGAACAGCACTTCCAGTTGTTGCTTCTGCTGGGTCAGTTCTTCGGCGCTGCTTGTGGCGTTTTGCTCAAGGGACGCCAATTCGGCCTGGCCCTTGTTCAAGCGATTGCCGATCAGCATCAGCTGTTGCAGGCGATCGCGGTAGGCATTCCAGGCATCGCTCAACGGCGCCAGATGAGCGCTTTGTTCCAGCTCAGCGGCAATGCGCTGCAGACGCTCGGCCACTTGGTTTTGCTTTTCCAGCAAGGTTTGAATGGCACTCTGGCCGTCACTGCTGGCCTGTTGCGCGTTGGCTTTGGCTTCAGCGCAAGCGGCGACTTCTTTAGCCAGACGGGCGAGGGTGCTTTGCTCTTCAAACGCCTGACGCAAAAGCGGGGCGTTTTCTGACTGGCGCTGTTGCGCGTCGGTCAGTGCGACTTTCGCCGCGTCGAGGTTCTGCTCGAGTTGGGTCTGGCGTTCCGTCAGTTCGCCATGCTGCCGGGTGTGTTCGGCAATTTGTGCTGCCAACGGCGTCAGCAGCGCATCGAGTTCGCTTTTGCGCGCGAACTGATGCCGTTGCGGGCCAAGTTGTTCCAGTCGCGTCAGCCTGACCCGCTCGCCGGCCAGGCTTTCCGATTGCTGTTGGGCACTGCGCAATTGCTCGGTGGCGGCCTGTTGCGCGTCCTGCAACACGCGCAAATCCTTGAGCCAGCCGTGCTGCTGCTCCAGCTGTTTGAGCTGCGCCTGCTGCAATTTCAACTGTTGCTGCGCGGCGTTGAAGCGCTCATCCAGTTCCGCGCGAGCCTCGGGCGGCAACGGGGTGACGCCGGTGGCTTGATCCTGCAGCAGCTTGTGCGCTTCGCGGGCCTCCTTGGTTTTGTCGAAGGCGCGACGGCCGAGGCGGGTGTACAGCGCGGTGTCGGTGAGTTTTTCCAGCAGTTCGCTGCGGTCGTTGTCGTCCGCTTTGAGGAACGCGCTGAACTCGCTCTGCGCCAGCAGCACGGCGCGGGTGAACTGTTCGAAGTTCAGGCCGAGCGCGGCTTCGAGCTGAGTTTTGTACTCGCCTTTCTGACTGGCGAGCAGTTGATCCTGATCGATATCGCGCAGGCTCTGACGACTGGCCTGCAACTTGCCGCCAGCCTTCTCGCGAGCGCGGTTGGTTTCCCAGCGCGCCCGATAGCGTCGGCCATCAACGCCGACGAAATCCACCTCGGCATAACCTTCGCCGGTGCCGCGACGCAGCAGAGTGCGCGGATCACCGGTGGCGATTTCGCCGTCGGCATCGGGGACTTTGGCATCGCGGCCCGTGTTGTTCAGGCGCGGCACAGCGCCGAACAAAGCCAGGCACAAGGCGTCGAGCAAGGTGCTCTTGCCGGCGCCGGTCGGGCCGGTGATCGCGAACAAACCGGCGCTGGCCAGCGGTTCAGCGGTGAAATCAATCTCGAACGGGCCGGCCAGCGAGGCGAGGTTCTTCAACCGAATGGCGAGAATCTTCATGGCTGCTCGCCCTCCAGTTGCACGTCCTGCAGCAGTTCGGCGAAGTCCTTCAGCGTCTGCTCATCGACCTCGTTGCCGTAGTTGTCGAGCCAGGCGCGGCTGAACAATTCCTGCGGAGTGAGTTGATCCAGTTCGATCAGCGCAGTGCCGTCGTCGCTGCCGTCAGCGCCACGGTTGCCGGCGTATTCGGCGGCGATGCGCACCAGTCGCACGGCTTTGCCTTGCAAGGCATTTTCGACCTGGTAACGCAGATCCGGCTGTGGCTCGTCGAGGACGACGCGCACCTCCAGCCACGGCTGACGCTGGGTTTCGGCGAGCAGGTCGATGTTCGGCAGATCCGCCAGTTGCAGCAGAATCTCGGCCAACGGTGCGGGGCCGATGCGTTGCAGATTGACCGAGCGCGGAATCAGTTTCGCTTCGACGCTGACCAGCGTTTCGCCATCCAGCGTGACGTCGAGAATCTGGTGCTGATAGCCGATTTCCGAAAACGACAACGGAATCGGCGAGCCGCTGTAGCGAATGCGCTCCTCACCGTTGACCTTCTGCGGCTTGTGCAAATGGCCGAGGGCGACGTAGCTGATGCTCGGCCCGAACAGACTGGCGGGCAACGCCTCGGCATTGCCGATGATCAAGCTGCGCTCAGAGTCTTCCGACACCGAGCCACCGGCCATGTGCGCGTGACTGATGGCGATCAGCGCCTGACCGGGTTTGCGCTTGGCGTTGGCCGCTTCGATCAGCCATTCATGCACTTGGCCGATACCGCGCAAATAGTTGTCGCCCAGATGCGCGCCCGTCACCTCTGCCGGACGCAGGAACGGCAGCGCCAGGCACCACGCGGCGACTTCGCCGGTTTTATCCGGCAACGGCAGCAGCAAGCGTTCGGCATCCAGTTGGCCGTCGTCCAGCCACAACACCCGGCCCAGCGCATGGGTGCGCAAACGGCGCATCAACGGCGCAGGCAGTTCGATCCGCGAGCCGGAATCGTGGTTGCCGGCGATCATCACGATGGTCAGTAACGGCTGCTGTTCGTGGGCGCTGACGATGAAATCGTAGAGGCGTTCCTGAGCTTTGACCGGCGGATTGACCGTGTCGAAGATATCACCGGCAATCAGCAGCACATCCGGCTGCGCCAGTTGCAGTTGGCGCAGCAGCCATTCGAGGAAGCACGCATGCTCGAAATCGCGCTCCTGGCCGTGCAGGTTTTGCCCAAGGTGCCAGTCGGAGGTGTGGAACAGACGCAATGTGGACTCCGAAAAGAATAAGGTGATGGCCGCAGGAATGAAGAGGCGGCGAAAGTGGGGGAGAGTTTACAGATTATTGCGGTGGGAGGGCTTGTGACCGACGCTTATGTATGAGCTGCCGAAGGCTGCGATCTTTTGATCTTTTACTTCGGATAAAGCGGCGGCAAGCCGCTATCGCCCACCGGATCCTGCACGCGCTCCAAGGCCGGAATCGTGCGGATCGCTCGCCACAAATCCTCACCCTGCCAATGCTGCCCCGTCTCGCTGTACAGCGCGCCGTTGAGACCGTCGAGGGCGTCGGACAGCGGCACAAACCGCGCCGCCATGTCTGCCAATGTTTCCGGTTGTTGACGCGCCCACGCATCCAGCGCCTGCCGCGTCGCTTGCGGGTCATTGGCCTGGCTCGCGCGTTTGATGTCATCCATCAGCGTGCGCGGGCTCGGGCCGGTTTGTGCGGCGCGGTGCACCGCCGGTTGCCAGCGGGCGCGCCACCACAGGCCGAAGCCGAGGAGGGTGGTGCAGGCGAGGATCAGCGTGCTGAGTTTCCACCACCACAACACATCGTTATCGACGACGCTCGGTTGCAGCGTACCGGCCGGCGTGTCGACCTGCAGGCTCGGGTTGTTGGCCACTTGAAGCGTGCGCGCCGGCAGGCTGCTGTGTTCCAGGTGATCTTCGAAGGTGTTCCACCAGACCACGTCCACCGTTGGCAGGTCGATTGCGCCACTGCGGCTCGGCACCAGGGCTTCGCGTTCTTCGCGGCTGCCGACGATGCCCCGGTCAGTGCTCTGGTTGCTCAGCACGGGTTGGTCGGGGTAGCGGCGCAGGCCGTTGACGTCGGTGGCGGGCAGGGCGGGCAATTGCGAGGCGGCGAGGCCTTCGACTTTCAATGTCAGGCTGCGGGTCAGCGAGTCGCCGACCTGGGTGTGTTCCGGTTCAGGGTTCCAGCTCTCGCTCAGGCTCAGGCTGCGCGCCGGCAGCCACGGCGCATCGGCGGGATAGGTCAGCGGTTTGGGTTTGACCGTCAGCGACATCTGCGCCGAGCTGACGCGCATCAGTTTGCCGGGTTTCGGTCCTTGCGCGGCGGCGTCCTGCGCCGGCTGGGTATCGACCAGCGTCGCACTGAATGTCTGCGGCGCGATGTTGAGCAAGCCGCTGTGCTGCGGATAGATCGCATAACGCATCTCGATGACGCCGTGGCGCACACCCTTGATGTCTTTTTCATAGGTGCGGGTGTCGCCGAGCTGCTCGATGCGCGCATCGGCGATTTGCAACGGGGTCAGGCTGCTGTCGTCGTACAGCGACACCGAGTGATAAATGCGCAGGGTCAGGATGGCCTGGGCCTGCACGTAGACGCTGGTCTGATCGAGGCTGGCTTCGATGAACACCGGATCAAGGCTGTTCTTGTCTTCGCGGGCATCGCTTTCGACCACTTGCACGGTAATCGGCTCGCTTTGCGCGTCGCCCAGTTGCAGCGGTGCAATCACCACGCTGCCGGTCTCTTTCGGCAGCAGGGTGACGATCCAGCGCGTGGTCGCGCGGTTGTCACCATTGAGCGTGTTCAACTGGTTGACCTGCCGCGTGCCACGCACTTCGAACAGCGGCTCCAGCGGTGTCAGGTCAGGTTTGCCGAACTGGGTGACGTCGCTGGTTTCGAGAGTGAGCTCGACCGTCTCGCCGGAGTTGAGGCGACTGCGATCCACGCTGGCGGTCAGCTCGGCCGCCTGAGCGGTGGTCGTGCAGAGCAACAGGGGCAGCAAGAGAGCGGTGAAGCGGGTCATCGAGTGTTTTCCTGATCCTGATGTTGTTGCTGTTCGTACCAGAATTTGCGTCGCAGCAATTCGCCCGGATCGTCCGGGATCTTGCCCAGCCATTGTTCCAGTGCCTGCCGTTGTTCGCCTTCGAGGTTGTCCTCAGTGGGGCGCAGGGTGGGCACGGTGTCCGTTTCCTCTTCCTCGTCGCTGCCCGGAATTTCATCGGGGCCCGGTTGCGGCGGCGTGGTCGGCGGTGGTTCGTTGGCCGGTTCGGCGGGCTGCGTGTCGCCCTGAACTTCACTTTTCACTGCAGGCGGTGGCGTGGTCGCCGGTGGCGGCTCATCGCCGGGCAAGCTTTGCTCCGTCGGTTTCTGTTCTGGCTCAG
This sequence comes from Pseudomonas sp. PB106, assembly GCF_009764645.1. Lineage (GTDB taxonomy): Bacteria > Pseudomonadota > Gammaproteobacteria > Pseudomonadales > Pseudomonadaceae > Aquipseudomonas. The sequence goes on along the minus strand of NZ_RWIM01000066.1, from coordinate 56,689 downwards.
CGGGCGGCGGCGTGTGTTTCTGTTTCAGCAGGTTTTCCACCAGCGCCTTGTTGGTCTGTGCCGGGCGCAGATCCGGTTGCAGTTCCAGCGCCTGCTCGTAGGCATCGATGGCGGCGTCCAGCTCACCGCTTTTTGCCAAAGCGTTGCCACGATTGTAGTGGGCGCGGGCGTCACTGCCTTCGGCGAAACGCTGGGCGGCGCCACTGTAGTCGCCGGCCTCGTACAACGCCACCCCTTGCCACTGGTGATCGTCAAAATGCGCCGCCGCTTCGGCCGGGCGTTTCTGTTTGAGCAGATGCAGGCCTTGTTGATCGGGGCGCAGCCACAGGTCTTCGAAGTCGAAAGCGTAGCTCGGCTGCGGCAGGCAGAACAGTAATGGCAGGCAAAACAGCCAGCCCCGTCGGCCGGCGCAGGCGGCGAGCAGCAACAGCGGCAACAGCAGCCAGTAACCCTGATCGGCCCAGGTATCGAGGCGCACGGTCTGACCGTCGTCACGCAGGCTGCGCGGGCCATTGAGCAGGCCGAGTGCGCCGAGATCGGCTTCGTCGAGCCGGGCAGGGTGGTATTCGCCGCCGACGCTATTCATAAACGCCGCGAGGCCCGGGCTGTCGAGTTGCGGTACGCGAATCGCGCCTTGCTCGTCCTTGAGGAAACTGCCGTCCTCCTGGGCAATCGGCGCGCCTTCGGCGGTGCCGATGCCGAGCATCAACAGTTGTGCGGATTCACCGCTCAGCGCGCGGCGAATGCCTTGGCGTTCCTGTTCATCGAGCGACGAACCGATCAACAGAATCCGCCCCTGACCGAGCGCGCCTTGTTTGAGCAAGGCCAGCGCTTTGATCACGGCCAGATCGGCACGATGGCCGCTTTCCGGCATCAGCGACGGTTTGAGTGCGTCGAGCAAGTTGCGACTGGTCGCCAGATCATCCGAAAGCGGCACCAGTGTGTGCGCGCTGCCGGCGTAAACGACGATGGCGGTCTGCGCATCGCTGCGTGCCTGCAACAGATCGAAGAGCTTGCGCCGCGCCTGCTCCAGTCGCGTCGGCGGCGAGTCGGTGGCGAGCATTTCCGGGGTCAGTTCGAGCACCACCACCAACGGGTCGGCGGGTTTCTGGCTGGTCTGTTCGACACGCTCCCAGCTCGGCCCAAGCAGCGCGAGAATCGTCAGCAGCCACGCAGCGCCGAGGGCAATCCACGGCAGTTTGCTGTCGCGACCATTACCGCCGCTAAGCAGGGCGGAATGAAACGCCGGCGGCAGAATCATCTGCCAGCGTCCGGCGCGCTTCTGCCGGTGCCAGAGCTGCCAGATCAGCCAGCCGAGCAGCGGCAACAGCAGCAACGACCAAGGACGGAACCAGTGCGGCCAGAGCGCGATCATCGACGCCTCCGCAAACGCAGGCGCTTCAAACGATCACGCCAGTCGGGCAGCGGACTTTGCAGATACAGCTCCTTGGTAAACAGGCGTTGCAACGGGTTGTCCGGCCACAGTTCGCGGGCCACCAGCAACAGGCTCAGCCACAAGGACAGCGCCAGAGGCCAGTGATACAAGGCTTGCGCTGGACGGGCCTGGGTCGGTTGCTGGGTCACCGGTTCGAGTTGATCGAGGGTGTCTTTGATCGCTTGCAGTTCTTTGCCGTCGTGGGCGCGGAAATACTGGCCGCCGGTGACTTCGGCAATGGCTTTGAGCGCCGGCTCGTCGAGGTCCAGGCTCGGATTGACGCCGAGCAGGCCGGTCGAACCACTGTCTTCAGGATTGGCGCCGATGCCGATCGGGTAAATCTTCACGCCTTCGCTGGCGGCCAGTTTCGCGGCGGTCAGCGGATCAATCTCGCCGCCATTGTTGGCGCCGTCGGTGACCAGAATCAGCACGCGGCTTTGCGCTGGGCGCATGCGCAGGCGTTTCAGGCCCAGACCAATGGCGTCGCCGATGGCGGTGTTCTTGCCGGCAATGCCGATGCGCGCTTCATCCAGCCAGACCCGCACGGTGCGGCGGTCAAAGGTCAGCGGTGCTTGCAGGTAGGCCTGGCTGCCGAACAGGATCAGGCCGACGCGATCGCCATCACGGCTTTCAAGGAAGTCGCCGAGCAAATGCTGCACCAGCGCGAGGCGGCTGACTTCTTCGTCCTGCCACTGCATGTCGGGGAAATCCATCGAGCCGGAAACGTCCACGGCCACCAGCAGATCACGGCCACTGGCGGCAATCGGCAGCGGTTCGCCGAGCCATTGCGGGCGGGCAGCGGCGGTCAGCAACAGCAGCCACAGAAGCATGAACGGTGCTTGCTGGCGCCACGCCGGCAGGTTGGCGCGGGCGCGGCGACGGGCGAGGCCTTCGAGATCGGAGAGGAAGCTGACTTTCAGGGCCGGCTCGCCGCTGTCGGCCACTGGCAGCACCAGGCGCATCAACCACGGCAATGGCAACAGCGCAAAGATCCACGGCCAGGCGAACTCAAACATGTTTGCGAATCCACGTGTCGACGGCTTGAGTCAGGCCAGCGATGGCCTTGTCGTCGAGTTTGCATTCCGGTTTGTACGCGCCTTCGACCAGCACCATCCAGCGCGTCAGGCCCGCCGCCGGGCAGCGGTTATCGAGGAACGCCAGCCATTTGCGGCCATTGAGTGTGTGGCTCTGGCTGTAGGGGTAATGGTTGCGACACAGGCGTTTGAGCAGGCCGTTGAGTTGCTGCAACCAGGCACCGGCCGGGGCGCCGTCGTAGGGTTTGGGCATTTGCGCCAGTTCCGCGAGGGCGGCGATGCGCACCGGATCCAGCGGTTGCTCGGCGCGGACGATCGGGCGTTTCTTCATCGGAATAAAGCCCCGCAGCCGCCACACGGCGTAACCGAGCAGCGGCAACAACAGAAGCAGCAGCCACCAGCCCGGCGCCGGTGGCCAAAAGGCAATCGGTGGCGGCGAGATCAGCGGTTGCAGTTGCTCGAGGCCGTTCATCGACCTTTCCCCGGACGCTGCGGATTGAGGAACTCGCGCATCTGCTCGACCATTTCACTCTGCGTACTCAGCGGCATCAGCAGTACTCGCAGCTTTTGCGCGAGCAATTCCCAGCGGGCGATACGCGCTTCGGCCTGAGCGCGGTAGGTCTGGCGCAGGTCGAAGTTCAGCGTGTCGAGTTCCAGCTGCGCGCCACGCTCGGCAAATCTGAGCAGGCCGGCAGCGGGGAGGGCGTGATCCAGCGGGTCGGAAATCGGCAGCATCAGCAGGTCGCAATGCCGCGACAACAGGCTCAACTGTTGCTCGGCGCTCTCGGACAACGCGCGCTCATCGCAGATCACGATGGCCAGACTGCCCGGACGCAGCACTTCACGGGCACGGCGCAGGGCTACGCCAAACGCATCGCGATCCGGTTCGCGCTCGCTGTGCAGCGATTGATTGACTTTGACCAAGCGGTTGAGCAGTTGCAGCAGGCTCTGTTTGCTGCGTCGTGGCTTGATTTCGTAGTGCTCGTTGTCGCCGAACACCAGCCCGCCGACCCGGTCGTTGTGGCCGAGTGCGGCCCAGCCGATCAGCGCTGCGACTTGCGCCGCCAACACCGATTTGAACATCAGCCCGGAACCGAAAAACAGTCGCGTGCTCTGCTCGACCATGATGAAAATCGGTCGCTCGCGCTCTTCATGGAACAGTTTGGTGTGCGGCTCCTGGGTGCGTGCGGTGACGCGCCAGTCGATGGTGCGCACATCGTCGCCCGCCTGATACACCCGCACCTGATCGAAGTCGACGCCGCGACCACGGAATTTCGAGTGGTGCAGGCCGATCAGCGGGCTGCGCTGGCTCGGCGTGGAAAACAGCTGCACTTCGCGCACGCGGTGACGCATCTCGATCAGCTCGGCGAGGCTGATGCGGATGCCCGGTTCGGACGGCAGAGGGGCGTTCATGGGGGTCAAGCGACGGCTACGACGTCGAGAATCCGCTGCACCACGCGATCCTGATCGATGCCAGCGGCTTCGGCTTCAAACGACAAAATGATGCGGTGACGCAACACATCGAACAGCACCGCTTGAATGTCTTCCGGGCTGACGAAGTCACGCCCGGCCAGCCATGCATGGGCACGGGCGCAGCGGTCGAGAGCAATCGAGCCACGCGGGCTGGCGCCGTAGGCGATCCACTCGGCCATTTCCGGGTCGAACTTGGCCGGGTTGCGCGTGGCCATGACCAGTTGCACCAGGTATTCCTCCACGGCGTCGGCCATGTACAGACCGAGGATTTCCTTGCGTGCGGCGAAGATCGCCTGCTGACTGACGCGGCGCTCGGGCTTGGTCTCACCGTTCAGCGCTTCGCCACGGGCCTGCTGGAGGATGCGGCGTTCGACGGCGGCATCGGGGAATCCGATTTTCACGTGCATCAGGAAGCGGTCGAGTTGCGCTTCGGGCAGCGGATAGGTGCCTTCCTGCTCGATCGGGTTTTGCGTGGCCATCACCAGAAACAGCGGCGACAACTCATAAGTGCTGCGCCCGACGCTGACCTGACGTTCGGCCATGGCTTCGAGCAGTGCCGATTGCACCTTGGCCGGGGCGCGGTTGATTTCGTCCGCCAGCACCAGGTTGTGAAAGATCGGTCCTTGCTGGAACACGAAACTGCCGGTTTCCGGACGATAGATCTCCGTGCCGGTGATGTCGGCGGGCAACAGGTCAGGGGTGAACTGGATGCGATGGAACTGGGCTTCGATGCCCTCGGCGAGTTCTTTGATCGCTTTGGTCTTGGCCAGACCCGGAGCACCCTCGACCAGCATGTGGCCGTCGGCGAGCAGGGCGATGAGCAAACGCTCGATGAGTTTTTCCTGGCCGAGAATCTGCGTTGAAAGAAAGGTTCGCAGCGCCAGCAGCGCTTCACGATGTTCCATCGGTGACTGTTCCTGGAAAGGGGTGGCCACCGGCGTTCGGATAACGCCGGGGCTGGGGGCGTTACTTTAATCCATCGCAGGGGGTGGCGACTAACGGCATTTTGCGCAAAGTGCGGGAAATGATTGGGGGAATTGTTGGATTTTTGTAGCCGGGGGAGTGTTGAGGTGGCGGTTCTGGCCTCATCGCTGGCAAGCCAGCTCCCACAGTGATCGATGTGTTGCACAAATCGCATGCATACCATTGAAACCTGTGGGAGTTGGCTTGCCAGCGATGAGGCCAGTCCAGGCGGCATCAAACTTCGTTAATGAAGGTACCGGTCCCATCAAGGATATTCTTGAGGGTCTCAGCAACCTCATCCAGATCCACCATGTCCGGGTTAAAGCTGATCTCCAGCACATCATCGCCATTCAAAGCATCAGCATCCGCCGCCGCAATCTCGATCTTCAACAGCGTCGACGTCAACGTGACCTTCACCCCATCCAGCGTCGACGGCTCGCCATCCAGCGTGATTTCCAGCTCGTCCTCGTCCGGGTAGCGGCTCATCAGGAACATGTCACCCTTGTCGCTGTGGCAGCAGAGCATGGCCATGTTGTCTTCTTCGTCATCGCACGGGTTGACGATGAGTAGGGCGGTGGTCATTTGCATGGGGGGAATTCCTGGCCGAGGTGGCGCTAAGTGCAATCGAAAGCGCAATTTTGCCAGCCTTGGCGCATTTGTGCTGCCCCTTGCGCAGGCAAGAGCTGTTGCGCAGCGATTTTTGGTTATTGATAGTGGTAATAACGCTGCCCGTAAGACTTGGCAGAATCAATAAAGAAGGAAGTTTCCTGCGGATGCGTCTTAGGGCGCAGCGTGAAGTTTCCTAAGGCGTTGCAGGAGAATTTCCCTCTCGGCATTTAATCGACGTTTCCTGCTTTTTCGCTTGTTTTCTCGACATGTGTGCCATTATTTTCGCCATTCGAACGCAAAGGAGTGCGTAAACAAAACTTAAAAAAGGACCTCTTTCAATGAGTCAATATTTCCAGCGCGCAGAGGAGATCGCGCACTTGTCCGACGATCTGGTCGAGCAGCTTTACCAGCGCTATCTGGACGGGGAAAAAAGTGCCGCACTGATGGCCGAGTTTCAAATCCCGGCCACGGTCCGCAGTTTGCTCAAAGTGCTGCCGCCGATCGTCAGTCCGGATCTGAAGTGTCCTTATTGCGATTTGCCTATGTGGGTGCGCCGGCACGCGAGGGGCACGCCGGTCTCGCAGCGTCATCCGTTCAAGTGCGTGCGGTGCGAACACCGCTATTCTGCGGCCGCCCGGAATGGCCGACGCACGGCGTGTAATTGCCAGGCATGCTTCAAGGTTCATCAGCAACAACTGGCGGCGCAGGCCGAGCGAGATCGGCGGGAACTTGAATCGCGCTACGGTACGCCGTGCCCCGCAGTGCCTTATTCGGCGCTGGGGTTTGTGCAGAAACTGACGTTGCTGGCCTTGCTCGACGACGGCAGTGGCAACCAGCACGAATGGATCGCTCCGCTGGGCGCGCCTTCGCGAAACGAGCAACTCGCAATGACCACCGAGGCCAGCGAAGACCGGCTGAAGAGCCTGTATGAGGCCGGCGTGTTAATGGTTGCGACGAGTTCTGACATCAGAGCTTTTGATCGCACCGAGGGTTGCAGTATCAGCGACTATTCAGCGGTGCGCTGGCTGCCCAATGTTGCGCTCGGCGGAACTGCGCGTTGTACTCGGGAAAGTTTGTACCTGGCGCTCTATCATGAATTGTCCGGCGACGTTCAGGCTGCCTGGAAGAGCGAACTCTACGGATTGATCTTCGATCTGGCCCGGGAAGAGTCGCTGCAATACATCCGCGTGCTGGCCAATGAAGTCAGTTTCGCGTTCACGGCCGAGGCGCGTGCTGACACCGTGGTCGGGCAACTCTTGCAGGATTTTTCCGTGAGTCAGCTCTACTACTTCGCCCGTCTGGCGGTGAAAAATGCCGCGCACTTCTACGCCACCGGCAATTCCAAAGGGCGCAACCACGCGTCCAACACCATCCCGCGCAATATGCTCGGCACCGCGCAGGATGCCCTGACGCGAAACTGGCGCAAAAACGCCCACCGCGATTCGCGGGTACCGCAATCGGCGTTAAACCGGTTGTTGTACGACGTGGTGCTCAAGGACAGCGGCGCGGGGTTTTCCAAATCGCCGGGCATGTACTGGCGCGACGAACTGGTGCCGCAGTTCTTTTCGGGCGCGGCGTTCGACAGTGATCTGATCGGCCATTTGAAGCTGTTTTGCCGCGAGTGCGACTCCAGCAACATCGACGCCAGCATGGACAAGTTGATCCTCAAAACCATGTGCTACGACTGCGCCACCATCAGCCAATTCAGAGCCTACGAAGACTGGCCGGACTGATCCGCGTCAACCGCAGCTGCTGAACCCAATGCCACGCTCAGGGTCGATTAAACGTCCCTGGGCGTTTTCGTTTCTGGATATGTAGCGTCGCGTAGGCTGTTTCTGGCACGAAAGTCCCGTAAAACCGGGCGCTCGGGCGGTCATTTTTCCTCGTGGCTGCTAGTGTTTAACGTTGCACAGGCCTTTGTTTACGTGCCAATGACCGAATATGTCGCAGCACCGCAAGCAGACACATTGTCGCACCCTTTAAGCTGCGCAACGGATGAGCACCCGTAAAGGCATTGCCGGCGACCCTGGCAGTCGCTTTTGCAGATGCTCATTCAATGGAAGGTGAATGTGACCTCAGTGTCTCGTCCAGCTTCACCCACCTGTCTCCCTGTTTCCTCTGCCCGAGAATCAGGAACAGGGCGACACAAGCCCCGAAAGGGGTGTTGCACGCGACGCTTTCCATCAATAACAAGCTTAAGCGGAGTACCACAGATGGCGTTCTTCACCGCAGCCAGCAAAGCCGACTTCCAGCACCAACTGCAAGCGGCACTGGCGCAGCACATCAGTGAACAGGCACTGCCACAAGTGGCGCTGTTCGCTGAACAATTCTTCGGCATCATTTCTCTGGACGAGCTGACTCAACGTCGCCTCTCCGACCTCGCTGGCTGTACTCTTTCCGCGTGGCGCCTGCTTGAGCGCTTCGATCACGCGCAACCGCAAGTGCGCGTCTACAACCCTGATTACGAGCGTCATGGCTGGCAGTCGACCCACACTGCGGTCGAAGTTCTGCACCATGACCTGCCATTTCTGGTCGACTCGGTTCGTACCGAACTGAACCGTCGCGGCTACAGCATCCACACCCTGCAAACCACCGTGCTCAGCGTGCGCCGTGGCAGCAAGGGCGAGTTGCTGGAAATCCTGCCGAAGGGCAGCACCGGCGAAGGCGTTCTGCACGAATCGCTGATGTACCTGGAAATCGACCGCTGCGCCAACGCGGCCGAACTGAATGTGCTGAGCAAAGAGCTGGAACAGGTTCTCGGTGAAGTCCGCGTCGCGGTCGCCGATTTCGAACCGATGAAAGCCAAGGTGCAGGACATCCTCACCCAGCTCGACAACAGTGCATTTGCCATTGATGCCGACGAAAAGAACGAAATCAAAAGCTTCCTGGAATGGCTGGTGGGCAACCACTTCACCTTCCTGGGCTACGAAGAATTCGTGGTTACCGATCAGGCCGATGGCGGCCACATCGAGTACGACCAGAACTCCTTCCTCGGCCTGACCAAACTGCTGCGCACCGGCCTGACCTACGAAGACCTGCGCATCGAAGACTACGCCGTTGCCTACCTGCGCGAACCGACCCTGCTGTCGTTCGCCAAGGCTGCGCACCCGAGCCGTGTGCACCGTCCGGCTTACCCGGATTACGTGTCGATCCGTGAAATCGACGCCGACGGCAAAGTCATCAAGGAACACCGTTTCATGGGCCTGTACACCTCCTCGGTGTATGGCGAGAGCGTGCGGGTCATCCCGTTCATCCGCCGTAAGGTCGAAGAAATCGAAACCCGCTCCGGCTTCCAGTCCAAGGCTCACCTGGGCAAGGAACTGGCGCAGGTGCTTGAAGTATTGCCGCGTGATGACCTGTTCCAGACCCCGGTCGACGAACTGTTCACCACCGTGATGTCGATCGTGCAGATCCAGGAACGCAACAAGATCCGCGTGTTCCTGCGCAAAGACCCGTACGGTCGTTTCTGCTACTGCCTGGCCTACGTGCCGCGCGACATCTACTCCACCGAAGTTCGCCAGAAAATCCAGCAAGTGCTGATGGAGCGCCTGAAGGCTTCCGATTGCGAATTCTGGACGTTCTTCTCCGAGTCGGTACTGGCGCGCGTGCAGTTGATCCTGCGTGTCGACCCGAAAAACCGTCTCGACATCGACCCGGTGCTGCTGGAAAAAGAAGTCGTGCAAGCCTGCCGCAGCTGGCAGGACGATTACGCCGCACTGACCGTCGAAAGCTTCGGCGAAGCCCACGGCACCAACGTGCTGGCGGATTTCCCGAAAGGCTTCCCGGCCGGCTACCGTGAGCGTTTCGCTGCGCATTCGGCCGTGGTCGACATGCAGCATCTGCTAAGCCTCAACGAAAAAAATCCGCTGGTGATGAGCTTCTATCAGCCGCTCGGTCAGGTCTCCGGCCAGCGCGAGCTGCATTGCAAGCTGTACCACGCCGACACGCCGCTGGCGCTGTCCGACGTGCTGCCGATCCTGGAAAACCTCGGCCTGCGCGTACTGGGTGAATTCCCGTATCGCCTGCGTCACACCAATGGCCGCGAGTTCTGGATTCACGACTTCGCGTTCACCGCCGCTGAAGGTCTCGACCTCGACATCCAGCAACTCAACGACACCCTGCAAGACGCGTTCGTCCACATCGTTCGTGGCGACGCCGAGAACGATGCGTTCAACCGTCTGGTGCTGACCGCCGGCCTGCCATGGCGCGACGTGGCGCTGCTGCGTGCTTACGCGCGTTACCTGAAGCAGATTCGTCTGGGCTTCGATCTGGGTTACATCGCCAGCACCCTGAACAACCACACCGACATCGCTCGCGAGCTGACCCGGTTGTTCAAGACCCGCTTCTATCTGGCACGCAAGCTCAGCGACGAAGATCTGGAAGACAAGCAACAGCGTCTGGAACAGGCGATTCTGACCGCACTGGACGACGTCCAGGTGCTCAACGAAGACCGCATCCTGCGTCGTTACCTCGACCTGATCAAAGCGACCCTGCGCACCAACTTCTATCAGACTGATGCCAACGGCCAGAACAAGTCGTACTTCAGCTTCAAGTTCAACCCGCACGCGATCCCTGAACTGCCGAAGCCAGTGCCGAAGTTCGAAATCTTCGTTTACTCGCCGCGCGTTGAAGGCGTGCACCTGCGCTTCGGTAACGTCGCTCGCGGCGGTCTGCGCTGGTCCGACCGTGAAGAAGACTTCCGTACCGAAGTCCTCGGCCTGGTAAAAGCTCAACAAGTGAAGAACTCGGTCATCGTGCCAGTGGGTGCGAAGGGCGGCTTCCTGCCGCGTCGCCTGCCACTGGGCGGCAGCCGTGACGAGATTGCGGCCGAAGGCATCGCCTGCTACCGCATCTTCATTTCCGGTCTGTTGGACATCACCGACAACCTGAAAGACGGCGCGCTGGTGCCGCCATTGAACGTGGTGCGCCACGACGATGACGACCCGTACCTGGTAGTGGCAGCGGACAAGGGCACTGCAACCTTCTCCGACATCGCCAACGGCATCGCCATCGATTACGGCTTCTGGCTGGGTGACGCGTTTGCGTCGGGTGGTTCGGCCGGTTACGACCACAAGAAAATGGGCATTACCGCCAAAGGCGCGTGGGTCGGCGTACAACGTCACTTCCGCGAGCGCGGCATCAATGTTCAGGAAGACAGCATCACCGTAGTGGGCGTCGGCGACATGGCCGGTGACGTGTTCGGTAACGGCCTGTTGATGTCCGACAAGCTGCAACTGGTCGCGGCCTTCAACCACTTGCACATCTTCATCGATCCAAACCCGAACCCGGCAACCAGTTTCGTCGAGCGTCAGCGCATGTTCGACCTGCCGCGTTCGGCCTGGACCGACTACGACACCAGCATCATGTCCGAAGGTGGCGGTATCTTCTCGCGCAGCGCGAAGAGCATCGCGATTTCCCCGCAGATGCAGGAACGTTTCGACATCAAGGCTGACAAGCTGACCCCGACCGAACTGCTGAACGCCTTGCTCAAGGCGCCAGTGGATCTGCTGTGGAACGGCGGTATCGGTACTTACGTCAAGGCCAGCACCGAAAGCCACGCTGACGTCGGCGACAAGGCCAACGACGCCCTGCGCGTCAACGGCAACGAGCTGCGCTGCAAAGTGGTGGGCGAGGGCGGTAACCTCGGCATGACCCAATTGGGGCGTGTGGAATTCGGTCTGAATGGCGGCGGTTCCAACACCGACTTCATCGACAACGCCGGTGGCGTGGACTGCTCCGACCACGAAGTGAACATCAAGATCCTGCTGAACGAAGTGGTTCAGGCCGGTGACATGACCGACAAGCAACGCAACCAGTTGCTGGCGAGCATGACCGACGAAGTCGGCAATCTGGTGCTGGGCAACAACTACAAGCAGACTCAGGCGCTGTCCCTGGCGGCACGTCGCGCTTATGCGCGCATCGCTGAGTACAAGCGTCTGATGGGCGATCTGGAAGGCCGTGGCAAGCTGGACCGTGCCATCGAGTTCCTGCCGACCGAAGAGCAGATCAACGAGCGCATTGCTGAGGGCCACGGTCTGACCCGTCCTGAGCTGTCGGTGCTGATCTCTTACAGCAAAATCGACCTCAAAGAGCAGCTGCTGGGCTCCTTGGTGCCGGACGACGATTACCTGACCCGCGACATGGAAACGGCGTTCCCGCCGAGCCTGGTCAGCAAGTTCTCCGAAGCCATGCGTCGTCACCGTCTGAAGCGCGAGATCGTCAGCACCCAGATCGCCAACGACCTGGTCAACCACATGGGCATCACCTTCGTTCAACGACTCAAAGAGTCGACCGGCATGAGCCCGGCGAACGTGGCTGGCGCTTATGTGATCGTGCGCGACATCTTCCACCTCCCGCACTGGTTCCGTCAGATCGAAGCGCTGGACTACCAAGTCAGTGCTGACGTACAGCTGGAGCTGATGGACGAGCTGATGCGCCTGGGCCGTCGCGCTACGCGCTGGTTCCTGCGTGCCCGCCGCAACGAGCAGAACGCTGCCCGTGACGTCGCGCATTTCGGTCCGCACCTGAAAGAGCTGGGCCTGAAACTCGACGAACTGCTGAGCGGCGAAATCCGTGAAAACTGGCAGGCGCGTTATCAGGCGTACGTCGAAGCCGGTGTACCGGAATTGCTGGCGCGTATGGTTGCGGGCACCTCGCACCTGTACACCTTGCTGCCGATCATCGAAGCCTCCGACGTGACTGGCCAGAATCCTGCTGAAGTGGCCAAGGCTTACTTCGCCGTGGGCAGTGCGCTGGACATCACCTGGTACCTGCAACAGATCAGCGCGCTGCCGGTTGAAAACAACTGGCAAGCCCTGGCCCGTGAAGCGTTCCGTGACGATGTCGACTGGCAGCAACGGGCGATCACCATCTCCGTCCTGCAACAGGGCGACGGCACTCAGGACGTGGAAGCACGCTTGGCGCTGTGGATGGAACAGCACGAAAGCATGATCTCGCGCTGGCGCGCCATGCTGGTGGAAATCCGTGCGGCAAGCGGCACGGACTACGCCATGTATGCGGTGGCCAACCGTGAACTGCTCGACCTGGCGTTGAGCGGGCAAGCGGTCGCGCCTGCTGTTGCTGCGAATGCCGAGCTTGAACTGGCGTAAGTAGTCGCTGAATGAGAAAGCCCCGGTGTCGTGAGATGCCGGGGCTTTTTTATGTCTGAAGTTTTTTTACTGGCTGTTATGGCCTCATCGCTGGCAAGCCAGCTCCCACAAGGATCGGGTGCACCACAATACCTGTGGGAGCTGGCTTGCCAGCGATGAGGCCAATACATTCAATACAACTTCTGACCTTGTTTATTATCGAGCATCGACACTTTATCCGCAGGCCTTGCGACTAAATTGTTGAGCGATTGGTCAAACTTCTGCAGCGCCCGAACTTGCACATCCTGCTGCTGATTAATATCCGCCACAATCTCTTCCGAACGTTTGAAGTCCGCCCACACCGGCGTCAGTTCCCGTGCGTCCGAACCTTTCGCCGTGCCGATATAGTTCAACTGCGCATCATAAAAATCGGCACTGACATCGGCCTTGATATCGGAGCTGCGCGAGGTAATCAACTGGCTGTGAGTGTCGATGATCGCCGTCACATCCGGTCTGGCCGCACGCAGGCTTTGCATGTCTGGATACACCGTCACCGAACCGAACTGGCGTTGCAGCGAGGCATTCACCCATTCCACGGCCATGTCCGGTTTCGAACTGGCGACGTAGGCGTCGTGGATCGGCTGCACCAGCAGGCTCTGGCCGAAACCGGTGCCGGCGTTGGCCTGATAGTCGCGCAGGTATTCGCGATTGGTCTGGGTGCTGGGGCTGTAGACCACGCCGAGCGATACGCCGGGACCGCTTTTGACCTGAGTGGCGCTGCTGCGGCCGGTCGGATGGGGCAGCAAAGTATCCAGAGATGAGACTGCTCTCGGGGCCGTAGGGACCGAGCACGCGGACAAGGTTAAAACCGATATAGCCAACACACTGGCAAACGCAAGTTTCATGGTGTTTCTCCCGTGAAACAACATCAGTCGGAAAGTTTCAAGTTGTCATCAATGATGACAGTTAATTCAGACTAAACCCGCCGCGTTGTAAATAACCTGACAATTTGCTGTCTGGTTTTGAGTTGAATAGTTTTATTTGCTGTAACCCGATCCGGTTAATTGCATCGGGATATAAAAAGGCGCAAATCATCGATTTGCGCCTTTTTATTTATGGCTGGCTAAACAACCATCAGTTTTTCAGCGGGATCAGCACTTGCTCATCCGGCGACAGCACCATGAACACCAGCAACTTGGCCGGCTTGGTTTTGCTGGCGTTTTTCGAGACCAAATGTTCGGAGCCGGCCGGTTCATACCAGAACTGACCCTTCTTGTACGTGATCGCCTGTTCGCCTTTCACCTGAGAGATCACTTCGCCTTCGAGCACGTAAGCCATCGCGGTGCCGTCGTGTTTGTGGGCGATGGAGGACTGGCCAGGTTTGTAGTCGACCTCGATCATCATGGCTTTTTTGCCGGGTGCGTTTTTCAGCATCTGGTCTTGGAGGACGGTGATTTTTTCCGAGGGGTCGTGGGCGAAGACGGCGGAGGTGCAGAGGCTCAGGGCCAGGGCAGAGGCGAGCAAGGTATGGCGTTTCATGGCGGGATACCTGTGAGGGTTAAGATGCAATCACAGTAGTCCGCGAGGTTGGGTAATCAAACGGCCAATATTCGGGAAGATCAGGTGACCAATTGGAAGTTATTCAGCGTGTTTGAGTACGCCATCGCTGGCAAGCCAGGCTCCCACAGGGTTCAGCGTCGTTCGATAATTTAATGAACGACACAAAACCTGTGGGAGCTGGCTTGCCAGCGATGGCGCCAGATCAGACGATGGGAAAGCTGTTGAAGTCCACACTATTGGCCAACCGACTATCGATCAAATCAATAAACCCCTGCGCCTCGGGCCGGTTGAAATGCGCCTGCATCGCCGCTTCCGACTGCCAGCGTGCACTGACCGTCCAGCGGTGGCTGTCCTCGGGGCAGCGGTCGACCAGGTAGGAATCGCAGCCCGGCGTTTCGCGCAGGGTTTCGACGATCCTCTGCAGTTGCCTGCCCAGTTCCTCCGAGCGGCCCGTGGCAGCCTGCACCTGTACCGTATTGATCACTTCGTTGGACATTGCTCACACTCCTGAATCAGGCCGGACGAATCCTGCTCACTGAGGGATAACGCCTGTGCAGAATAGGCCTGCACCCCCGGAACACCAATAACCAATCGGCGGTTAAATCTTTAGGCCAATCATTCAGGCAACTTGTTGCAGGAGGTCGCGCAGGCGATCCAGGGCGATGTCGATGTCCAGCGTCTCGATGGCGCCGAAGCCGAAGTACAAGCCGTCCTTGGCCGGCTGCTGATAATAGAAGCCGTTGATCGAGTACAAGCCGACCTCGACCTTCTTCGCCAGCTCGATCAGCAGCGGCAGGTCGATCGGCACCTTGCAGAACACCGCCATATGAAACCCGGCGCTCGCCGGCACGGCTTGCAGCCACGGCGACAGGTCGGTCGCCATCCGCGCCAGAATCCGTTCGCGGCGCTGCGCGTAAATCGCGTGGCAGCGGCGAATGTGCTTGAGCAGGCAACCCTCGGCGATGAACTTGGCCAGCGCCCATTGCGGCAGCGTTGAGGCGTGCAAATCGGTGAGCTGTTTGGCGCGAATCACCGCTTCGATGATCGCCGGCGGCAGAATCCCGTAACCCAGACGCAACTCGGGCAACAGGGTTTTGGAGAAGGTGCCGACGTACGCGACGATGCCGCGCTGATCGAGGTTGTACAGCGAATCGGTCGGTCGGCCTTCGTAGCGGAATTCGCTGTCGTAATCGTCCTCGATGATGATTGCGCCCAGCTCATGGGCGCGGGCCAGCAAGGCTTCGCGGCGTGCGTGGCTCATCGGCATGCCCAGCGGAAACTGGTGCGACGGCGTGACATAGATGAGGCGCGTGCCATCGGGAATGTGCTCGACTTGAATGCCCTCGGCATCCACAGGAATCCCGACCACCTCGGCGCCATGGGTGCCGAACAGCAGGCGAGCCGGCGGATAACCCGGGTCTTCCATCGCCACCCGACTGCCAGGGCGAATCAGCACGCGGGCGATCAGGTCCAACGCCTGTTGCGCGCCGTTGCACACGACGATGTCTTCGTCCTGACAATTGATCCCGCGAGAAAACGCGATGTGCCGGGCAATCGCATTGCGCAGCGCCGGCAGGCCTTCGGCCACACTGTAGAAACCTTTCGATTGGGTCATCTGGCGCATCGCGTGGGACACGCAGCGCCGCCAGTCATCCTGGGGAAATTGGCCCTTGCTCGTGGCGCCGCCGATAAAGTCGTAGCGCAGCGAGCCTTCCAGGGTCGGGTGACGCAGAAACACCGGCAGATTGCGCCAGCTCTCGATCACCTCGGCACTGGCCAGTTCGGTATGGCTTTGTTTGCGCTGGATCTGCGCCGGGCGCGCATTGACGTAGGTGCCTTTGCCGATCACCCCGGTGAGGAAATTTTCGTAGGTCAGCTGCGCGTAGGTGTCGGAAATGGTCTTGCGCGAGATCCCCAGTTGCTCGGCGAGCAAACGGCTCGGCGGCAATTGCGTGCCAGCGGCCAGACGCCCGGTTTCGATGGCCCCGCGCAGTTGCTGATACAACTGACCGGCAAGATCCTTGCGGCCGTTGATCACGACATGAAGTTCCATACCGACGAGGCTCCCGAGGCTGTTTGGCGTGCCCGCCAGATTACCGCTGTTGCGCGATCGGCAATAGTTGCGCACCACAAAAACCCAAAATTGGCCCCAATCCCTGTAGGAGCTGCCGAAGGCTGCGATCTTTTGATCTTGCTTTTCAAAAGACAACATCAAAAGATCGCAGCCTTCGGCAGCTCCTACAGTGGATTGGTGTTTTGATCGTTCCCACGCTCCGCGTGGTAACGCCTCCCGTGACGCTCTGCGTCACAGTGGACGCGGAGCGTCCATGGCTGCATTCCTTTGCTGCGCGTGGGAACGATCAGATCGCGGGGTGATTGGTGTAGCGGTTTTCCGTGCAATTGGGGCTGTAATGCACCGCTGTCGGCGTTTACGGTGAACTCATTATTCCGTCTACCGAGACCTGCCCATGTCCCCGCGTCTGGATTACTACAACGCGTCGCCCAAGGCGATGAAAGCGATGATTGCCATGGAGGCGCTGACCAGCAATCTCAGCATCGAGCAGCCGCTGCTGCAGCTGATCCGTGTCCGCGCCTCGCAGCTCAACGGCTGCGCGTTTTGCACCGACATGCATTCGGTCGATGCGCGGCGGGCCGGGGAGAGTGATCGGCGTTTGTATGCCATTGCCGTGTGGCGCGACAGCAACTTCTTCAATCCCCGCGAACGTGCAGCGCTGGCCTGGGTCGAGGCGGTGACGTTGTTGGCGGAGAGCCGCGTGCCCGATGACGTTTATCAGCAGGCGCGCGAGCAATTCAGTGAAGGGGAACTGGTTGATTTGACCATGGCCGTCAGCGCGATCAACAGCTGGAATCGGTTGGCGGTGAGCTTCCGCCAAACGCCAAGCGATTGAGCCCCCCATGATCGTTCCCACGGTCCGCGTGGGAATGCCTCAACGGACGCTCTGCGTTCGGCTTTGGAGGGGACGCAGAGTGTCCCGGGCTGCGTTCCCACGCGGAGCGTGGGAACGATCAAGATCAAAATCATTGCGGCGGCCGTTGCGGTTTCACTGATGTGCCAAAAGTATTGCCCATCCGCGTGCTGGTCGCCGCCGGTGTCGCGAGACCCACCTGATTCGGCGGCCGCTTATGCACCGGCACATTCAACGCCTCCTGATTCTTCTCGGCCGCCGCCGCACCGTCAGGGTTGTTGCCCATCTGCTGACTCAAACAATCGTAATTCGGCGCCTTGTAACCGCCGACCGTCACGTCCACGCAACCCAGCGGCTGCTCGGCGTGCGCGCTCGCGAACAGCGTCAGCAGCATCCCGCCCAAGGTCAATTTCCACAGTGTTTTCATGCAGGCCTCCTGGCTGGCCCGACGGGGCCGCGCTATGCCATGAGTCTAGTGCAAGCCGTGCGCAATTCCCGTGATGGTTTTTTTGCACCGGCCGTCACACCAGATTCATAAACAGCCCTCAGGATGACGATTTCCAAGGATTCGTCAGCCGTGCAGCGAGGCAATTCCACGGACGGTTTTCAGCGTTCAACGAGGCTTGTGCGCCGGATGTGTCTGGGGTGGCTGCTCGGCTGTGCGGCGAGCCAAGCCATGGCCGACGCGGTGCCGGCAGACTTGCGCATGACGCTGCACATTCCGGCGCAGGATCTGGCCCGGGCGCTGGATCAGTACAGCCGCGCCACCGGTGTGGCGGTGCTGGTCGACAGTCAGTTGAGTCGCGGCAGACGCTCGCTCGCGGTGGACGGCGAGTTCACCGCCGCCGATGCCCTGCGTCGATTGCTCGGCGGCAGCGGCTTGATGGCGCGGTATGCGCGCAACGATGCGTTCACCCTGCAAGTGGCGCAGGTGGAAGACGTGCCGACGCCGACGCAAAAACAGTCGCCGGAGAGCGCGGCCGTCAGCCGCAGTTACGCCACCGCCGTGCAAGCGGCGATCGAGCAGAACCTGTGCCGCTCGCCGCTGACCCGTCCGGGCAGTTATCGCGCGGTGTTGCAGGTCTGGGTCGGCCGCGACGGCGTGGTGCAGCACAACCGGTTGGTCACTTCGACCGGTGATGTACGGCGCGACACCGCGCTGGTGGAAAGTTTTCGCAATCTCAAAATCGAGCGGCCGACGCCCAGCGCCTTGCGTCAGCCGGTCACGTTGCTGTTGTTACCGGAGTCGTCAGGGAAACGCATGGAATGCACGAAATGGGAAGGAGTTTCCGGGGGATGAAAGACACCGGACAAGGCTCGATGAGCCAATTGTTCCTGACGTCCTACGAGGACTTTCGGGTGCGTTTGCGCAGGCGTCTGGGCTCAGAGGATCTGGCCAACGACGTGCTGCACGAAACCTGGCTGCGCGTCGACCGCATGGAGACGCCGCCCAATCTGCTGCGACCCAACGCCTATCTGTATCGCATCGCCCTCAACATCGCCGCCGACCGGCGTCAGGCCGACGCACGTCTGCTCACCGGCAGCGAAGTCGAGGAGCTGCTGCAAATCAGCGACGAGGCGCAGGACCCGGCGCGGGTCGTCGGCGGGCAAAAGGAAATCCAGTCATTGCTCAGCGCCCTCTACGAACTGCCCGCACGGCGTCGGCGGATCTTCATCGCCGCGCGCCTGGAAGAGGCGCCGCACCTGGAAATCTCCCAGCGCTTCGGCATTTCCACGCGCATGGTCGAGAAGGAAATCAAAGCCGCGTTGGGCTATTGCGCGGCGAAACTGGAAAGAAAAGTGTTTCAGCGGTTCGGTCGCGGGGCCGGAAAACCGTCTTCAGAGTAGTGTCCCGATTAATCCGTTGAGAATCTGCGCGTTTGAACATCTTTCGACTGAGACCTGCCGAGCCATCGGCCAGCGAAAATCTGCACAGCGAAGCCCGCGACTGGCTGATCCTGCTGACGTCGGGCCGCGCCACCGTGGCCGACGCTCGTGCGTTGCGCGAGTGGTGCGCGCAGAGCGACGAACATGCGCAGGCATTCGAACAAGCCAAGGTTCTGTGGCAGCACCTGAAGCCAGCGGCTGAGGCGTTGCAGGCACCGCGCGGCTTTGGCCGGCGCGCCTTTCTTGGTGGCGCGATTGCCGCGTCGGCAGCATTCTTTGTGGTACGCGGCACGATCCCCGGTGGCTTCGAAGGGCTGGGCGCCGATTACATCACCGAAGTCGGCCAGCAGCGGCGAATTGAGCCGGCCGATGGCGTGAGGCTGGAGCTCAACACCCAGACGCGGATCAACCAGCGTGCCGTCGACGAAGGCGTGCAGGGTTTTGAACTGGTCAGCGGCGAAGTCGAAGTGCAGACCTCACGTTTGCCTCTGGCGATGCAGGCGGGAGGAGGGTGGTTGCGCGCCAGTCAGGGGCGTTTCAACCTGCGCAACACCGATCAACAGGTGTGCGTGACGTGCCTCGACGGCGCCGTTGAAGTTGACGTCGAAGGGCGTAGCTTGCGCCTGCAACCGGGGCAGCAATTGACCTATGACGCGCGGCAGGTTGGCGCTATTCAATCTGTCGACACCGCTGCCGTCGTGAGCTGGCGTCAGCAAATCCTGGTATTCAACGGCGCGACCCTCAGCCAGATGATCGACGAGATCAACCGCTACCGCCCCGGCATGTTGCTGCTCCTCAACCGCGAACTCGGCCAACGCCGCGTCCAGGCCCGCTTCAGCCTCGACCAACTCGCCGGCGTTGCACTGCTGATTCGCGATGCCTACGGCGTCAAGTTCACCGAGCTACCCGGCGGAGTAGTCGTCCTCAGTTAACCCATTCCCGCCAACACCACCAACCCCTGTGGGAGCTGGCTTGCCAGCGATTGCGGCCTGCCATCCAGCAATTCTCTAACTAACTACATTCGATCCCACTGTAGGAGCTGCCGAAGGCTGCGATCTTTTGATCTTGGCTTTTTTGCGGGGATGACCGAGTACATATCCGTTGCTGCGGTTATGGCTGCTTAGGGTTTCGCCCTTACGGCGACTCACTTTTTTTACAAACGCCTAAAAAAAGTAAGCAAAAAAACGCTTGCTCCTACGTCCGGCCCGCTCGCTGAGGCTCGGGGTTCCTTCGTTCCGACGTCGCCCGTGAATCAAGATCAAGATCAAGAGCTGCAGCCGAGCTAGCGCTCATCCTGTTGAGTGGGGCGGCTTTGCCGCTTGGGTTGTACGCAAATTAAAAACTGTGGGAGCGAGCTTGCTCGCGAAGGCGGCCCACCAGCCAACCAATCTCTATCAGACTGCATACGGTCCACTGTAGGAGTGAGCCTGCTCGCGATGACGGCCTGCCACGCAACCACCCTCCAACTGACCGCACCCAAATACCACTGTAGGAGCTGCCGAAGGCTGCGATCTTTTGATCTTAAAAATCAAAGTCAAAAGATCGCAGCCTTCGGCAGCTCCTACAGTGACATTCCATAGGCATCACTCCAACAACCCAATCACCTGCCGATACCGCTCCACCCCCTGCGCCGTCTCCCGACTCAATCGAATCTCCAACCCCAACGGATCCTCCCGCCGATTCCCGCTCAACTGCCGCCACCCTTTATCCACTTCCCAAACCCGCACTTGCACGTCACTCACCCCATCCAACACCGCCACCCCAGCCGTGGGCGCCGGCAACGGATACCGGCTCCGCGCCTCCGCCACCGCCCGATACAAAGTGTCCCCCTTGACCCACCAGCGCACCCGCTGCAAAGCCCCGGGCTGATCCGCCGCCGTACGAATGACATCCAGCCGAAACCCCTTGCTGTCACTGCTCCGCACAGTAACCGCCGGCGGCGCCGTCACCGGTTCATCATCCACCCCAACCTTCTTCGGCTCCGTCAGCTCAATCCCCGCGCGCATCTCCACATCCCGCTGCAACTGATTCAACGCCCGCAACAAACTGTCACTCTGCTCACCACTCGCCTGCAAATGACCATCAGCCCGCGTCACACTGTCCAACCCCCGCCAGGCAATCAGACTCACCACCGCCATCAGCAGAATCGCGACCATCACCTCAATCAACGTAAACCCGTGCTGATTCTTCATTGGATACTGATCCGCCCAGCGCCGTCGCGCACCACGCTCAACCGATTCAACCCATCCGACAACGTCAACTGCAACGGCGGATTGATCCACTCAGCGTTCAGCACAACCCGCTGCTTCGGCTCCACCCGCACATCAATTTTCGGACTCTGCCAGGCACGCGGACGCAACTGCTGATCCTGCGCAAAATGATCAAACCCCTTGCCACCGTCGCCACGCCGACTAAACCGAAACCCCTTGGCATCGCTCAGCCACACAATCGCCCGACCATCCGCCCGCGCCTCAGCCTGCGCCACCTGCAGCAACTGCGCCACGCGCTCGGCATCCTTGCGCAGCAACTGCAGCGGATCCGGTTTGATATTCAGACTGATCGCCGCACTGGCGATACCGATGATCACCAGCACCACCATCAACTCGATCAGCGTAAAACCCTGTTGCCTGTTCATCGCGCGCGCGCTCCTTTGCGTCCTGCGCCATCGTGCACGGCCAACATGTAAGGCGTGTGAAATAAAACGGAGAGAATTGCCGCGTAGGCTGACAGCAGGGATAAAAAGGAGATTCAACCCATGACTTTCACCGCACGCGTTTCCCCACCCCAAATGGCCCAGGCCTTCGCGCTGCTCGCCGCGCTGGTCGGCGTGGCGACATGGTCGTCGCTGCTGCTGACCTCCGCCGAATCACACACCCCGGCAGCGGCTCCGCAGTTGCTGACGGCGCGCAGTGATAGCCCGGCATTGCAGTGGTTTTCCAATCAAACGGCACCGATGGACATCAAGGTGAGCGGGGTGATGGCGGGGAGTCGGGGGGCGGTGGCGATACTGAGCCTGAACGATGGGCCGCCGAGGAGTTTTTTGCAGGGGGAGAATGTTGGGCCTGGGGTGAAGTTGGTGGCGGTGGAGGGGGATGGGGTGGTGATTGAGCAGGGTGGGGAGAGGGTGAGGTTGGGGGTGGAGAGGTTGGGAGAGGGGGTGGTTTTGCCGAAGTTAACTCGGCCCTGATTAGCAGGGATTTCGACCAGAAGCGGAGTCTCAGGAATATCTCATTCGGAGTTTTCTTGCATGATGGCTTATTGACTCCTTGTCCGAACTAATGCCAAGATCCCGCTATGCCCCTAGGGGGTGAACGGGTGCCCTAAAGCTCTGGATTTAGCTATCAGAGAGATGTGCGGCAGAAGTAGAGAAAGCCTCGAAACTGCTGGATTTAGCGATTTATTTTTGCGTGGTTGCATCCGTGGGAAAAAAGCTCAGCATTCGTGTTGGGCTTTTTTTTTGATTGAATGAGAGGGATCTATGATATTAGAAAAACAACTGCTCAAATTTATCCAAGCTGAGGCAGAGAAACTAAGTGATCGCCACCATGCGTACCACAATTCGGTGAATTTGGAGTTCGAGCGTAAATCTAAGAGATTGTTGGATCCAGGGAAAAAGGTCGTTACGCTACCACCTCACTGGTCCGAAGATAAAAAATTTAACCCTTTTCACGTAAATAAAAATCGTAAAAAAATTGCTCACTCCATAGCAAAAAAAATACTTTTAGGTACATATAGTCCAAACTCTCCTGCCTCCATGAAGGTTCGTAAACCATCAGGGGGGTATCGCACCGTATCCATTTATCAAATTCCAGATGCTGCGGTGTCATCTTTGTTTTATCATCAACTGCTTAGAAAAAACAAACATAGATTAAGCTCCTTTGCGTACGCATATAGAGATGATCGTAATGCTCACTTTGCAATTCAAGATATCTCTCTAGAGCTTGGGCAGGCCCCAAGGATATTTGTTGCAGAATTCGATTTCTCTAAATTTTTCGACAATATTCGACATGATTATCTTTTTGCGCAGTTTGACGAAAACGGATTTTCAATCAGCGAAAGTGAGCGTAAAGTAATTCAAGCATTTCTTGGGCCTTCCGGTAAAGGCATACCTCAAGGTACGTCAATTTCGTTGTTTTTAGCGAATTTAGTTTGCTGGAATCTCGATAAGAAACTTGAGCTTGCAGGGTTGAGGTTCGCTCGTTATGCGGATGATACAGTTATTTGGGCAAACGATTATCAAAAAATCAACATCGCTTACGACATTATCTACAGGTTTTCGGCGGAAACCGGCGTCGCTATCAATTTAGAAAAGTCCGAAGGCATAAGTTTACTTTGTCCTAAGGATCATAAGAGTGAGTTTGCGCAGTGCAAGGATTCTGTAGAT
Source organism: Pseudomonas sp. PB106 (assembly GCF_009764645.1). Lineage (GTDB taxonomy): Bacteria > Pseudomonadota > Gammaproteobacteria > Pseudomonadales > Pseudomonadaceae > Aquipseudomonas. The sequence continues at coordinate 33,329 of NZ_RWIM01000066.1, read as the reverse complement.
TTTTTAGGGTACACACTTTCGAAAGAAAAGATATCAATAAAAGAAAAGTCTGTACTAAAAATAAAAAAAGAAATTAGCTATATTTTGTATAAGCATCTGATTCAGCCGCTGAAATCGTCGGTGCTTAGGTCTTTGAGTATTCCGGCGAACAATAAAGATGTTGATCTTTTGCGGGCAGTGTCTGAGATACGAAGATTTTTATATGGGGATTTAACTGATGAGATGATATCTAATTATATAAATGGAGCCAGTAATCGAATATTTTTCAAAGGTACAATGAGTTTCTATCCTCTTCTCAATGACGAAATGCAACTCCGTCAACTAGATACATGGTTGGTTTTGGCGATTTTTAAATCTATTAAGCTTCGAAAAAGACTACTGGCAAGGCACGGTTATAACAGAGCTCACTCATCTCCATTTAATATACGAAAAAAAGACATCGCATCAACGTTGCGTAGGCAGAAAGATGGCGGGAAGAAAAAATTGCAAATCCCAAGTTTTTTCTTCATATATCAGGCGTTAAGAAAGGGGCTGTCTGATATGGGTGTTGAAGGTGTTATGAATCCGAAGTCAAATATGTATAATTATTAGGTCGTTAGTTTGGCGTGCAAGAACTTCAATCTGATGGGGTTGATGATGCATGATTTGTAGGTCGATATTGTCAGTTGCAACTGACAATATCGCCAACTTTCTTTCGTCTGTTGAGAAAAGGGACGAAGTGAGGCTGATCTGTTCAGGACAGTTACGAAAAAGTTGATCGATTGATTGTCTGATAAATAGCTAAGCATCTTTTTTTAGTGTCCTGGAACGGATAGGTATGCTCATTGTAATTGGCTAGTAACATTACCCCGAGCAGCCTGCAGCCAATTTAAAGCTTTCGCCAGATTGTACTTTTCCTAATAACGCAACCGCTGCTTCAGAGTATTTCCTAGTGAAACTACTCTCCGACTTGCCAGTCTTTAATTTAAAGTGGTAAGGGTTGTCAGAGTTTTTCATATCAAAGCCGGTCATTTGCTCTAGCAGTTCAATAAGTTTGTGAGCACCATTCCAACTAGTAAATCCCAATTTCTCCGCTACCATTTGAAGGGTATACGGATAGTTAGCGTTTACGCTAGCAGGGCCATCTAGCGATGTAATACCCAATATTTTCGCAAAATTCTCGTCATTTTCGACAGCATGCTCGAGCATTGAGAAATTTACTTCCACATGTTTTGATAATGTATCTCTCCTAACTAAGTTAAATGCTCGAGCCATTAGTGTGCGTAATAATTTGACGTTGATTTGTTCGAGTGTGCCATTGTTTCCAAAAGCCTTAAATACCCAATCAAATGAAGAAGAGACTATGCTTTTTATGCGGATCGTAACATCGCCTCCGACGTTTATGATACGCTCGCGTGGTGGGTATGAGTTATCACCGATATCCTTATCCCACTCCAATATATAAATATTTGGAGTTAAAGCTTGTGTGGCCTTGAACATTCTAGTGATGTCATAAAGTATGCTCTTTATGTTTTGGTCTTCGGCTCTGTATCCAACAAAAAGCAAAGGATGCTCTGCAAAATAAGTAAGAAGTTTTGCACTCAAATACTTTTTATCAGCTTCAAATGTTTTGTAGTCTTCTTCGGTTAGTACCAGAGATAAAGGGTCGGAAATGCACCCGTGTATCTTAAATATTTCACCAATTGATAAGTAAGGCTTGCTTAGAACTTGTTGGCCTACGACTCGTTCGAAATCCGGAAAAATCAACTCTAATAGTTGGTCGTAATTTGTTGTAATGAGCGCATGTGGGCTCATTGCTTTCAGGGCTGCAATTTCTGCGTCTAAATTTTCTGATCCGTAGGACCCTTTTTTATCTGGCCCCATTCCATTCAAAATGGTGGCAATACAATGTTTTATGAATATATCGGATGGGTAGTTTTCGGAGAAGTATTCAGCCGGAAATTGATCTCTGCCATCGGTCCATGCCCATTCTCGAAAGCAGTCAGAAAATATACTTCCAATTTCGACTAGGCTTTTATTTTTTTGCTTGTAATACGCTAAGTCAAGACTAATGTTGGGGCACATTGAAGCCAGCCCCTTTAGAAGCTCCTCCCAACTCGGGCCGTTTGAGTATCGCTTGGAAAAACCTGAGCCTACAAATAATATCGGTTGGCATGCAGCTTGGCCGAGAACATTTAAAATGTCGGAAATTACTTCTTCTTGATATTGTTCGTAACTTAAAGGCATACACACTCCAGTTTTATCTTTTTGGGGCGCAGAGGGTAATTCAAGTGAGAAGCTACGGACCGGTGTTAATAGTGAAGTTATAGCACCTATTTGAAAGGTCGACCGACTGTCTGAATTTGAAAGCCAGAGCCTGGCTCGGAGCTCGGAGCTCGGAGCTCGGAGCTAGGGGATAACGGGGGCCGGCTATTAGGGAAGCGTGTCGGGATGAAGCCTCGATAAACACCAACGTTTAAAAAGACATTTCCAGACACTCTCCCAGGCTACATATCCTTGCGCCTTTGCCTACAGCTACGCCAGAATCCGCCGGCTTGTGCGCCTTGGGGGCGGGTTCTATTGTGGTCTGGTCGCTGGCGAATCAGCGATCGGGTTTGGTAGCCCGGCTTAGACTTGGCGCATAGCGTCGCCCGATACAGGCCTTTTTGGGGCTGTGTATTTATGGTGGCCATGCGCAGGGCGTCTTCGGGCGCGCCGGTTCTCCAAGTCACCGGTCTACCAACCTTCGTATGGCCACCACCCCTTCGTTTGGTAGCGAAAGATGATGGCTCCTTTTCTATGATTTGGAGATTCACTCATGATCAAGCCAACACCCAACCCACCTGAAACCGCCTCGGTTTCCCCCTACGAATCCATCGATTCCAAAAAACTCCACGAAGCCGCCGACCGCGCGCTCGACCATTACCTCTGTCCGCCCGGTTCCACGCCGCCTCCACGAAAAAACCGCGGGATGTACGCCGTGACGGCGGACAACAAAACCGAAGAACTGCTGGTCGATGCCAGTGCAACACTCGCTTCGGCCAAAACCATCGCCCAGAACGTCTCCAGCCTGTTGCCGGCATCGCAGCGCCATGCGCTGGCGGGGATTGCGCAGCTGATCATGCTCGGGGAATTGGCGGTGAATCGGGCGTTGGACAATTTGCAATTGCCGGGTTGATGCGCGTGCCGTCATCACCTAGTGATTGATCGGGTGTTCATTCTGGCGCCTTCGCGAGCAGGCTCGTTCCCACAGGGTTTTATGCTGATTGCAGGTGTTGTGTACGATGCTGAAACCTGTGGGAGCAGTCGATTATTACCGTGTCGTCTTTGCGTGATTATTGAGGTGCTTCAGGACATTCACGTGTCCATCGTGTCACGCTCATGTCATTGAATTGTTCACCGATGGTATCGACGCGTAGGCAACTTCCTTTCTTTGCGTAGTACAAGATGCAGCGCGAGCTATCAAACGAGCAGGTATCCAGTTCGAAGAACTTGTGTGCAGCCAGCTCCTTCTCCACACCACTGTATTCATAGCCGTCGTTGGTATGCAGCCGCGTCGGCTTCCAGCCTTGTTTGATCAGCTTTGCCTTGGCCGCTACCAAACGTTCACCGACGATGATGCCTGCGCTTGGCGCCTCTGAGCTATCGGCAAACGCTACGCTGATACCGATGCAGTAAAGTGCGGAAAGTACGAGGATCGACGCTTTCATTTGATAGTTTCTCCAGCCGATTTCTAGCCCGACAAAAACTCCGGATACCCGGCGGAAGGGGGCGTGGGATTGTTTATTGCCTAGGCCTTCGGCACGCGCCGCCCACCTTATCGCTGCTTTCGCCATCGCGCCCAGAGTAATTAGGGACTGGCCTATTTTCTGAAACAACCAATACGTCCCCAAAGGCGTACCGAAGGCACGTAGACCAACTACTCTAATCGACCGAGTAGCCGAAATTTCGCTGATACACTGATTTCCAACGTATGCCTGTAGCCGCCAATTAGCCGGGAGTTGAGATGGAAATCAAAGAGTTTTGCGTCGCTCATGGATTTGATTTGAGCGGCAGTGGAGTGGCATCTGGAGGCGGAAGTTTTGGAATGACAGATCTGAAAATTTCTCCGATTGAATTTTTGACTTTGGCAGAAGACGATTTTGAACGGGGCGGTTTGGCAGCCCTTGTTAACGCAACGACTAACGTGAAACGCGCCATTGTCGGACAGCTTGATCAGTTGTTGATCTCTTTTGGCTATCCTTCACTTAGATGGAACGTGCCGAAGAAGATCGAGCGAGTAAGGGCGCTAGGGTTATTGGCACCCAGTCTGCTGCGTAAAGTTGTCGATATGCGAAATTTTCTTGAGCACGAGTACGCGACACCTGAGCTCAAAAACGTTGAGGAGGCGTTGGATATCGCGAGTCTCTTTGTGATGACTGCTTCGGCGATGTTCATTCCTTTCGATGATGTTCTGGAGTTTTCACGATCTGAGCTCCCTGTGTCGGATAGCTCTTTCACACATCTCACGGCGGGGTTGAGTCGGGAGGATTCGGGCAGGGTTTTTTACACTGTTTACGCGTATGAACCTGGCGATTACGCCGGACATTGTGTTGGGCAATGCCAGATTCAATCAGGTCATGTCCTATTTGAGGCAATGGTGAAGCTTTCCGCATCGCTGATGCTTCGATACAAAGTAAACCAAGCACTAAGTGATTTCGAAGCTGCCTATGCCCGGTTATGAGTGCTCGTTATTTTTTAACCCGAGGGAAAGGGCTTGACCCAGTTAAGGGGGAGAGCTGCGCAGCAAGGCCCCGACAAACGCCAGTGTTTAAAAAGACATTTCCAGTCACTCTCTCAGGCTACACACCCTTGCGCCTTTGCCTACAGCTACGCCAGAATCCGCCGGCTTGTGGGCTTTGTACCTGGTCTATATCGTCTATGGGTCGCTGGCAACCCAGCGACCGGGTTTAGCGACCTGACCAGGTATAAGTACAACGACGCTCCAGTTTGTCGCAGACGTTTGCGACGACGATATGGTGGCTGTGCGTGGGAGACCTTCGGGTCTGCCGGGTCTTATACCTCTCGGTTCGCTAACCCGCGCACAGCTGCCACCCTTACGTGTTTAGCGACAGGTTTTGGTGGTTCCACCAGGTATAAAAATGGAGCTTCACCATGATCAAACCAACACCCAACCCGCCCGAAACCGCCTCGGTTTCCCCCTACGAATCCATCGATTCAAAAAAACTCCACGAAGCCGCCGACCGCGCGCTCGACCATTACCTCTGTCCACCCGGTTCCACGCCGCCCCCACGTAAAAACCGTGGGATGTACGCCGTGACGGCGGACAACAAAACCGAAGAACTGCTGGTCGATGCCAGTGCAACACTCGCTTCGGCCAAAACCATCGCCCAGAACGTCTCCAGTCTATTGCCGGCATCGCAGCGCCAGGCGCTGTCGGGGATTGCGCAGTTGATCATGCTCGGGGAGTTGGCGGTGAATCGGGCGTTGGATAATTTGCAATTGCCGGAGTGATGCGGGTGTCGGGGCACTTGGTGATTGATCAAGTGTGAACTCTGGCGCCTTCGCGAGCAGGCTCGCTCCCACAGGGTTTTATGTCAGTCATGGACATCGTGTTCGGCGCTGGAACCTGTGGGGGCGAGTTGGCTATCGTCCTGCGCCGTCTTGATTGGGTTATTGAGACGCCTCAGGACACTCACTGATCCATCGCGTCACCGCCATGTTATTGAACTGCTCACCAATCGTATCTACCCGCAGGCAAGCGCCTTTCTTCGAGTAATACAAGATGCAGCGCGAGCTATCGAAAGAGCAGGTATCCAGTTCGATGAACTTGCGTGCAGCCAGCTCCCGCTCCACGCCGCTGTATTCATAGCCGTCGGTGGCATGCATCGGCGTTGGCTTCCAGCCTTGTTTGACTAGCTTGGACTTGGCCGCCACCAAACGGTCGCCGACGACAATGCCTGCTGGCCCGTGCTTTTCGTTTGGCGCCTGTGAGCCATCGGCAAATGCTGTGCTGATACCCGTGCAATAAAGTGCGACGAGTATGAGGTGCGAAGCCTTCATTTGGCGGTTCCTCCAGCCGATTTGTAGTACGACAAGAAATCCGAATATTCGGCGTAAGGTTGCGGTGGGTAGTGATTTTTTTTGCCAGGCCCTTCGGGAAGCGCAGCCCACCGTGTTGCGGCTTTCGGCATTGCGCTCGGGATGTCACCGGCCTTGATCTTGTCGATCACACCGAGGGTGCGCAGAATGTCGACCGCCATAAGGTCTTGAGTATGAGGCGTAAAGTCGGTCAGCCCCATCTTGCCGCCATACTCGCGCCAAGTGGCAATGGTTATTTGATACAAGCCTGATGCCGTAGTTGATCCGCCGAAACCGGCGCCTGGATGGGTGGACTCGTCTGTGAACGTCCATTTCCCAGTTTGAAAACCCTTTGCCCAGCCATATCCATATTTCGCGTGGTAGTCACCGCCTTCGGCTTTGGCAATGGCAGCCAAATATGCCTTCACGTTCGGATCCTTCAAATACTCCTCATTCTCCGCCCGTCTTATCTGTTTTTTAGCGTCCAGCGCTACAGTTTTAGGGGAGGTGTCTTTGACGGCCGTCACTTCTCTCGTGGCGACGGGAGACATTTTCCTGCCACTTTTGCTAACGACTTCAGCCATGCCTTAATCCTCAAGAAACAGCTTGATGGTTTCAGGCAGGTGCGAACTCACTACATGCGTGTAACCCATCGGATCACTTACGCCATGTTCCATGCTGCCGTCAGCGCGTTGAATGGCGTATTCAAAATGGGCTAGCGGTTTGCCCGACTCTTGGTCAACCAATCTGAACTTGTCAGTAAAGTGCACTGGCATCGGCAGCAGACCGCTGAAGGGTGCTGATACGACGGTGTCGCCAATAATGACCGTTCCGGATCCGCCGATAACCACGTTGCCGTGGCCACCGGTACTGTCTTTAGTCGCAGCATTCAGCCCATTGATGAAAACCGTAGCGCTGACGGCGCCCGTAATTGGGCTACCGCAGGCGGATTTGTCGGTCATTCGAGCGGCAGGTAGGCCGTCGAAATTCACATTGGGCGAGCCGCTGACAATAGGGTTTGTGCCGTGCCCCGGGAGAGGGCAATTGGTTGGATCTGTCACTCGCGCAGCAGGTTTGCCACTCATGAAATATTCCTTTTCAAAGTTGTAGTTTTCCGTGACTTGAGCGGTGCCGATGGGGGGGAGGGAGTCGGCCGCCAAAATGATGCGAGGTAACCAGGGTGTACGCGCGAAGAAAAGGGCGTGTCCTTGGAGGGGCGCATAAAGTTTTACTATCCATGTAAATGTGCTGCGCGCAGCATGCCCGAGGCAGGCGGCGCGCTCAATATTTACTTACAAATTATTGGTTGACTGCTGGATATGGCCGCGAAGCGAGGCGAGCTGGGGGAATCCTTGGCAACAGGTGACTGGATCGATTTTAGACGGCAGGACGCGATGAGGCGCGATAAACGCCAACGTTTAAAAAAACATCTCCAGACACTCTCTCAGGCTACACATCCTTGCGCCTTTGCCTACAGCTACGCCAGAATCCGCCGGCTTGTGCGCCTTGGGGGTGGGTTCTATCGTAGTGCGGTCGCTGACGAATCAGTGATCGGATTTGACCGTCCGCCCAACATCAAGGCGCGCCAGCGTTCTGCACGTGTTCAGGCATTGTCTGAAATCATGTCGCGGTGGCTGTGCGTGGGACACCTTCGGGTGTGCCGGAGTCCTTGATGTCCGGTCGGTCAACCCGCGTACAGCTGCCACCCAGTTTGTTTGACCGCGAACGGTGGCGGCTCCAGTCATCAAGGAGCTTCACCATGATCAAACCAACACCCAACCCGCCCGAAACCGCCTCGGTTTCCCCCTACGAATCCATCGATTCCAAAAAACTCCACGAAGCCGCCGACCGCGCGCTCGACCATTACCTCTGTCCGCCCGGTTCCACGCCGCCCCCACGTAAAAACCGTGGGATGTACGCTGTGACGGCGGACAACAAAACCGAAGAACTGCTGGTCGATGCCAGTGCAACACTCGCTTCGGCCAAAACCATCGCCCAGAACGTCTCCAGCCTGTTGCCGGCATCGCAGCGCCAGGCGCTGGCGGGGATTGCGCAGTTGATCATGCTCGGGGAGTTGGCGGTGAATCGGGCGTTGGATAATTTGCAGCTGCCGGGTTGATGCGGGTGTCGGGATCACCTGGTGATTGATCGGGTGTGAACTCCGGCGCCTTCGCGAGCAGGCTCGCTCCCACCTTTGAGTGTGTTCCAAGGTGGGAGTGTGCTGGCTCTCCAGCCGCGAGTGGCGGGTTGCTTTCTTTGCATCAATCGACTGCCAGATTGTCCCGAGCCCACTGTTCAGCCGTAGTCACCTGAATCGACTGCTGTTCGTTGAACGTCCCCGCTTTCGGCCACGACACGCCTCTGCCTTGGGCAAATACGGCGCGGTATTTTTTGATGTGGTGAGTGGGGTCTTTTTCCAGTTCCTGCATCAGGTACGGAACCGTCCAGACGTTACGCTTGAACGGCCGCCCGAGCACACGTTCAAGCAGGCTCGCCACCTGCCCATACGTCACCGTGTCGCCACACAGGTAGACGATCTCGTTGCGAAAGCGCGGTTGGTAGAAAACGATTTCCGCTGTCAGCTTGCCGATGTCCTCGGGTGTCGTGAGCGTCACGCTGGTTTCCAGGCTGCCCAAGGCGTTGACGGTGTGGTTGTCAAAATCGACGACCTCAAAGACCGGCTCGAACAGAAAACTGGTGAACATGCCGGTCGAGATGATCACCCATGCAGTTTTATCCTGGGCGCGGAGCAATTCGCGCACATCGAGTTGCGCATCGAACAGATCCTGCGGGCTGTCCCGGCCAATCACTTCGAAGTCGACGCCAAACTGCCAGGGGAAATAGCGCTTTACGCCGGACTTGAGCGCGGCTGTCGCCAGTTTCATAGGCGTTTCGCGGCCCGCGACCATGCCTGCGCAGCCTATGACGGTGTCGAATGCTGCGAAGACTGTGGCCAGTTGATCGATGGAATCGTTAACCAGGTCTGCAGCGACTAGCTGGATGCCTAGACTGCGCAGCTCATCGATTTCCAGTTTTTTCTCAGAGACTTGCGTGTTGATGGTCGAGTCCCTGAGCAGGACGCTGATGGTGTTGCCGGGCGAGCGCTTGGCTACCCGCGCAAGATTGCGTAGCACCGGCAGGCCGAGTTCTCCGGCGCCGAGTACGAGAATGGATTGTGGGGAAGGTTGGGTCGCTTGGGTCATGATGTCTCCTGAGATCTGTCGTCTGTATGATTTGGCGATGCTGGCACGATTGCGCAGCGCTCAGAAGAAGGCACACGCGTGATACCAGGAGGACACATGACCGATGAGGAAACCCTTAGCCAGGCAGAAGCGATCTGCCAGACGCTAAGACGAGACGATGATGGCGTGCGGCGCGAAGTCCTGGCTCACGCCGGTAGCCGCTGGTCACTGGGTATCCTGCATGCCCTCGGTGTGTACGGCACGATGCGTCATGCCGAGATCAAGCGGCAGATGACGGGTGTGACTCAGCGCATGTTGACCAAGACCCTGCGTGCGCTGGAGCGCGATGGTCTGCTGATACGGCGCGAGCTCGATCAAGTGCCGCCCCATGTCGAGTACGAGCTGACGCCGTTGGGTATGGAGCTGTTGGTCCGCATGTCGCCCATTTGGACTTGGGTTGTGGAGCACGTCGATGATTTTCGCGAGGCGCGTCGGGTGTTTGATGTTCAGAGTGGTAAGAAACCCTCATGGCAAATTCCGGTGGTGGGTCTGGGTGATTCGGATGCGTCCGATTGAATAGTTTGATCGGGTGTTCATGCTGACGCCTTCGCGAGCAAGCTCGCTCCCACAGGGTTTTGTGGTGGGCACAGGTATTGTGTTCGGCGGTGGGATCTGTGGGAGTTTTGCTGGCCGGGAGGGCGGTGGCAGATGCGCTGTTTGCGGTGGCTGATCGTTCGCTATCGCTAGCAGAGCTAGCTCCTACAGGTTTTTGGGGTGCTCACAGATGTCTTATAGAACGCTGAGAATTGTAGGAGCTGCCGCAGGCTGCGATCTTTTGACCCTGCCCTTCAAAAACCAAAATCAAAAGATCGCAGTCTGCGGCAGCTCCTACATTGGGCGGCTGAGTAGGGTTTCCAGTTTGGCGAGTGGCGGGACATCCTGGTTGCGGTCGAATACCTGGATGGCGATTTTGAGCAGGCGTCCATTTTCGGCTGTGCCAATCACTTGTTCGCAGCGCAACAACAAGCGCCCCTGATCGCAATCAACAGCCTTCATTCCCACCGGCAATTTCCCCTCCAACCTCAACTCCGCCATCCGACTCTGCGCCGCTATCAGCGCAACCGAACGATCCCGCAAAACCCCGCTGCTCTGCGTCATCAACCCCGCCACGCGCACAGCGGCGGACATGGCCACGGCGATAATCGCTAGCGCCACCAGCACTTCAATCAGGGTGAAACCTGCTTCTCGGGAAAGCGCTCGCATAAGTGGCCCAAAGCCAAAGCACAGCCCCCAACGCTAACCCGCGTCGTTGACGGCTTGACGACGAAAACTCCCGAGGATTTTCAACATCCCTGACATATCTTCTTGCAACACTGCGCGTCGAATCGGATCTAGCCAGGGAATGTCGAGATGGATATCGCACCGTGCACTTTGCTTCAACCATTGCCGCGCAAGCCCCGGGGTCAACGGGGTTTTACGCTGATCGAGATCATGGTGGTCGTGGTGATTCTGGGGATTCTGGCGGCGATGGTGGTGCCGAAGGTGCTGGATCGGCCGGATCAGGCGCGGGCGACGGCGGCGAAGCAGGACATTGGTGGGTTGATGCAGGCGTTGAAGTTGTATCGCCTCGATCACGGCACTTATCCGTCGATGAATCAGGGTTTGAAAGTGCTGGTCGAGCGTCCGGCGGATGCGAAGAACAGCAACTGGCGTTCGTATCTGGAGCGTTTGCCGAACGATCCGTGGGGGCGTCCTTATCAGTACCTCAATCCGGGTGCCAACGGTGAGATCGACATCTTTTCGCTCGGTGCCGATGGTCAGCCTGACGGCGACGGCGTGAATGCCGATATCGGTTCCTGGCAGTTGTAAGGCCGGCCATGAACAGCCGTTCGCCGAACCGGGCGAAGGAAGAGGGCATGGCGACTATCAGCGCGTTGCTGATCGCGGCGGTGGTGGCGGTGATTGCTGCGGGCATGCTGACGCGCCAGAGCATTTCGACGCGCAGTCTTGAGGCCGATCAGCAGCGCGTGCAAGGGCGTTGGGTGGCGTTTGGCGGGTTGGAGATCAGCCGGCAAATATTGTGGGATGCGCGTCAGCGTGATCCGTTGACTCGACTCGATCAGCCGTGGGCGCAGCGCTTGAGCGCGCAGGGTTTTGAAGGGCGGCTGGAGGACGAGCAGGGCAAGTTCAACTTGCGCAATCTGGTGGCCAACGAGCGCGTCGATGAGGCGCAGGTGCAGGCGTTTCAGCGATTGTGCGAGTTGATCGGGGTGAATGGCGGATTGACTGAGCGCATCCGTCAGCGGGTCATCGCGTCCTATCCGCGCTTGTTGAATCCGCCGATTGCCGAGAGCAGTAAACCCGGTTTCGACAGTGGTCGCGCAACGTCGCCGAACGCTTCGCACAAGCCGCAAAAGCCAACCTTGCCGATGCTGCGCAGCCTCGATGACCTGCGCAGCGTTGACGGCGTGAATGACGCGCTCATCAACAAACTCGCGCCGTATTTGACGGTGATTCCGGCGATGACCTGGCTCAACGGCAATACAGCCACCGCGCCGGTGTTGGCCGCGTATGTGCCGGGGCTGTCGCTGGAGCGTGCGCAGGCGATGATCAATGAGCGCGATGCCGGGCGCTGGTTTATCAACCGTGGCGATTTCGTTAACCGTTTGCGCATGCCGCAATTGGAGCTGACCAGCGTCAAGGTCGGCATCACCAGCGACTGGTTTCGCCTGCGTGGCGAGGCGCGGCGAGACCAGCGTCGGGTCAGTCTCGAAGCATTGCTGCATCGCAGTGAGGATCGTTTGCCGCAGGTGATCTGGTCGCGGGTGGGCGTATGAGTCAGCTCAGAATTGCTCTGCCGCCGTTGGCCGAACTGGATTTGCACAGTGAGTTGAGTTGCGCGTGGCTGGATCGTCAGGGTCAGGTCAGCCGTGAAGCGCGGCAGAGCTTGAATCAACTGAGTCAAACGCCGAAACAGCCGCCGCTGGTGTGCTTTCTGCACCCGAGCGACAGCCTGCTGGCGAGCCTTGATTTGCCACCGTTGCCCGCCAACAAAACTGCGGCGGCGGTGCAGTGTGCGGCGCAGGCGTTGATGCTCGGCGATAGCAGCGCGATGCACATCGCTCACAGTTCCCGGGACGAAGCCGGACAGGTGCAGATTGCCTGGGCGCCGCGTCAGGACTTGCAGCGGTTGGGGCAGTTGCTCAAGCAAAGCGCTTTGAACCTGCGCGGTTTGTACCCGGCGGCGTACAGCTTGCCGGTGCTACCGGGCACGGTGGCGTGTATGCAGGACGGGCATTTGTTGTTGCGCGACAGCGTGCAAGCGGCGCGGGTGCAGCCGTTGTTCGAGGACGGCGTCGACAGCGTTGTGTGGGAGCCGGCGACAACCTTGCACTGGATTGGCGATCAAGCGCCGTCCAGCGCTGAACTGCCGATGGCTGAGGCCCAGCGCTGGACCGGGCCGCTGCCGGGTTGGGGTTTGCATGGCGCCGTTCAGCAGCCGCGCAGCGAACATCGCGGTTGGGGCAGGGCGGTCGGTTTGTCAGCGCTGGCCGTGGCGGTGTGGGTGATTGGTTTGAATCTGTACGCGGCCCGCGAAGCCAGCCAGGGTCAGCGGCTCAAGACGCAGATGAATCTGCGGGTAAAGCAGGCTTTTCCCGAGTTGCCGGTGATCCTCAATCCGCTGCAACAGGCTCGCCAGCAATTGGCTGCGCGGCAGAAAGGCGCGGCGGATGACCCGACCCAGAACTTCAATCGCTTGGTGCTGCAGGCCGGCAGCGGCATGCCGTTTATGGCCGGCAGCGTTGAGCGCTTGTTCTTTGCCGGCGACACCTTGCAGTTGAGTTTGCTCAGCGAGGCGCGCCGCACCGGTGGCGACAAGGCATGGCAAAGCACCCTGGCTCAGGCCGGCATCAGCGTGACTGCCGAGAGCGACGGCTGGACCTTGCGTCCGTCCGGCGAAACCGGTGCCACCGAGAGCGACGACAGCAGCGGAGCAGACGATGAATAAGGCAGCGCTGGCGGTTTATCGCGCCCGGTGGCGACGCTTCAACGCTCAGTTGCAGGCGCGCTGGCAGCCCTTGGCGCTGCGCGAAAAACGCATGGTCGCGGGCATGGCGATCGCGCTGTTAAGCCTGTTGGTGTGGATTGCACTGATCCAGCCGCCGCTGAAAAAAATCGCTTACTGGCAGACCGAAACGCCAAAGCTGCGCGCGCAGACCGAAGCACTGGAAGTGTTGCTGCGTGAGGTCAGCGTGCGTCCGCCCGATCAAAGCATCGGCCAAGCGCTGGAGCAAACCCTGCAGGCCAGTGGCCTCGCCGGGCATTACCAATTACAGGCGGCGGACGCCGGCGTATGGCAGTTGAGTGTCGACGCCGCGCCGGCCGATGCGCTACTCGATTGGCTGTTGAGTCAGCCATCGCAACTTTCTCTGCAAGTGGTCGAGGCGCAGCTGCAACGCAGCGAAAACGCTTCGACTGAAGTCACTGCCGGCACTTTGTCGGGCACCGTTCGCATGGATCAGGCGCTGGGCGCTAAGGAAGCTTCATGAAGGGGTCAGGATCCAAACCGGCACGTCTTGCATTGCCGATGTTGCTGATGGCGTTAAGCGCGTGCAGCAACACCAGCACTCCACAGAATCAACCGCCGTTGCTGGTCGACAGCGAACTCGGTCGGCCACTGGCCAACACCCAGCGCAACGGCGACGCGGTGGCCGATCGCGAACGGGCGCAAGCCCAGGCGCGACCGGTACCGAAGCAACTGCACAACATCACGAAAAGTGCGCGCAGCGGCGCGGCGGCAGCGAGCAGTCCGGCGCTGGGCAATCCGTTGGGCACCCAACCGGTGACGCTGAATTTCGTCGACGCCGATATTCAAGCGGTGGTGCGTTCGTTGTCGCGTTCCAGCGGCCAGCAGTTTCTCGTCGATCCTCGGGTCAAGGGCACTTTGACGTTGGTCTCGGAAGGTCAAATTCCGGCGAACCAGGCCTACGACATGTTGCTGGCGTCGTTGCGCATGCAGGGTTTCAGCGTGGTCGATGTCGGCGGTGTGGCGCACGTGGTGCCGGAGGCTGATGCGAAGTTGCTCGGCGGGCCGGTCTACAGCCCCGGCAAACCGGCGGGCAGCGGCATGCTTACGCGTACCTTTCGCTTGCAATACGAGAACGCGGTGAACCTGATTCCGGTGCTGCGCCCAATCGTTTCGCCGAACAACCCGATCAACGCCTACCCCGGCAATAACACCATTGTCGTCACTGATTACGCCGAGAACCTCAACCGCGTGGCGCAGTTGATTGCCAGCATCGATACCCAGAGTGCAATCGACACCGATGTGGTGCAGATCCAGAACGGCATCGCCGCCGACATCGCGCCGATGGTCGCCGAGTTGCTGGATGCACCGGGCAATGATCCGACGCAGAAAATCGCCGTGATCGGCGACCCGCGTTCCAACACCATCATCATTCGCTCCGGCAGCCCCGAGCGCACCGAGCTGGCGCGCAATCTGATCTACAAACTCGACAACGCGCAGAGCAATCCGAGCAATCTGCATGTGGTGTATTTGCGCAACGCACAAGCGGCGAAACTCGCCCAGGCCCTGCGCGGTTTGCTCACCGGCGAAAGCGACAGCGGCAGCAGCGACAGTGCACGTTCGGTGCTCAGCGCGATGGGCAGCACCAGCAATGCCAGCGGACAAAACGCCCAGAGCGGCACACAAACCAGCGGCACGACAACCACCAACAGCAGCGGCAGCACCGGCGGCAGCTACGCGCAGGGCAGCAGTGGTTCGACCGGCAGCGGCAGCACGCAGAACACCGAGCAGAACGTCGCGTTCAGTGCCGGCGGGGTGACGATTCAGGCGGATGCGACCACCAACACCTTGCTGATTTCCGCGCCGGAGCCGGTGTATCGCAACCTGCGCGAGGTTATCGATTTGCTCGACCAACGCCGTGCGCAAGTGGTGATCGAGAGCTTGATCGTCGAAGTTGGCGAGGACGATGCCAGCGAATTCGGCGTGCAGTGGCAGACCGGTAATCTCGGCGGCAACGGCGTGATCGGTGGCGCGAATCTCGGTGGCTCGGGGATCAATCTCAACGGCAGAACCAGCCTCGATGTGTTGCCGCAGGGGCTGAACCTCGGCTACGTCAACGGCACCGTCGACATCCCCGGCATCGGCAAGATTCTCGACCTGAAAGTGTTGGCCCGGGCCTTGAAGAGCAAGGGCGGCACCAACGTGTTGTCGACGCCGAACCTGCTGACCCTCGACAACGAAGCGGCGAGTATTTTTGTGGGGCAGACCATTCCGTTTGTCAGCGGCAGTTACGTGACTGGCGGTGGCGGCACCAGCAACAACCCGTTCCAGACCGTGACCCGGGAAGAGGTGGGCCTGAAGCTCAATGTGCGCCCGCAGATTTCCGAGGGCGGCACGGTGAAGCTGGATATCTATCAGGAAGTCAGCAGCATCGACGAGCGCGCCTCGAACAGTGCGGCGTCGGCGGGCATCGTCACCAACAAACGCGCAATCGACACCAGCATCCTCCTCGACGACGGGCAGATCATGGTGCTCGGCGGCTTGCTCCAGGACGGCTACAGCCAGAGCAACGACGCGGTGCCGTGGCTGGGCAGTCTGCCGGGGATTGGCGCACTGTTTCGCAACGAGCGCCGGGCGATCACCAAGACCAACCTGATGGTGTTTCTGCGCCCGTACATCATTCGCGACAGCGAAGCGGGGCGCAGCATTACCCTGAACCGTTACGACTTCATGCGCCGCGCGCAAAGCGGTTTGCAGCCGGAGCGCAGTTGGGCGATGCCCGATATGCAGGCGCCGCAATTGCCGACAGCGGCGCAAGGTGTGCCGGCGGTATTGCCGGCCTCGGGCCCACGCGCAACCATCAAGGCAGTGCCCGTCCAATGAACCCACTCTCTCCTGTAGGAGCTGCCGAAGGCTGCGATCTTTTGATCTTGCTCTTCGACGGATCCAAACGACCAAAGAACAAAAGATCGCAGCCTGCGGCAGCTCATGCAGGGATTGGGGAGGGCTTGAGATGAGTGTGTTGCCTTACGCCTGGGCGAAGGCGCAGCGGATTTTGTTGTGCGATGGGGTGTTGACGGTGTGCCCGTCGACGCCGGGCTGGTCGATCAGTGAGGCGCGGCGACAGTTTGGTGCGACCACGATTCAGCGGGTGCGCGATGATGAGCTGGATGGTTTGCTGGCCGTGGCCTACGCCGATACCGGCAGTGCGGCGGCGGTGGTTGGCGCCGCTGAAAACGAAGTCGACCTCGACCGTTTGATGCAGGACATGCCGGAAATCACCGATCTGCTCGACACTCAGGACGGCGCGCCGGTGATCCGCATGATCAACGCCTTGCTCACCCAAGCCGCGCGCGATGAGGCCAGCGACATTCACATCGAACCGTTCGAAACCCATTCGGTGGTGCGCTATCGCGTCGACGGCACCCTGCGTGATGTGGTGTCGCCACGCAAGGCGTTGCACGGTGCATTGGTGTCGCGGATCAAGATCATGGCCCAGCTCGATATCGCCGAAAAACGCCTGCCCCAGGACGGTCGTATCGCGCTGCGTGTGGCCGGGCGGCCGATTGATATTCGCGTGTCCACGGTGCCGACCGGACACGGCGAGCGGGTGGTGATGCGTTTGCTCGACAAGCAGGCCGGGCGTCTGCATCTGGAAACTTTGGGCATGGACGCGCAAGTGCTGGCCAAACTCGACCATTTGATTCGTCAGCCCCACGGCATCGTTCTGGTCACCGGCCCCACCGGCAGCGGCAAAACCACCAGCCTCTACGCTGCACTGGCGCGGCTGGACGCGAGCACCAGCAACATCCTCACCGTTGAAGATCCGGTGGAATACGACCTGCCGGGCATTAGCCAGATTCAGGTCAACGCCAAGATCGACATGACGTTTGCCTTGGCGCTGCGGGCGATTCTGCGGCAAGACCCGGACATCATCATGATCGGCGAGATCCGCGATCTGGAAACCGCGCAAATCGCCGTGCAGGCGTCGCTGACCGGTCACCTGGTGCTGGCGACGTTGCACACCAACGACGCGGTGTCGGCGGTCAACCGTCTGATCGACATGGGCGTTGAACCGTTCCTGTTGGCCTCGTCGATGCTCGGGGTGTTGGCCCAGCGGCTGGTGCGGCGTCTGTGCAATCAGTGCAAACAGGAGGACCCGGCAACGCCCGGCACCTGGCGCCCGGTCGGCTGCCCGGCGTGCAATCAAACCGGTTACAGCGGCCGCACCGGCATCCACGAATTGTTCTGCATCGACGACGACATCCGCACCCTGATTCACCAAGGGGCAGGGGAGCAGGCCTTGCGCGCCTCCGCCGCGAAAGCCGGGATGTTCAGCCTGCGCGAGGACGGTGAACGCTGGATCCGCAGCGGCGCCACCGCGCCAGAAGAAATCCTTCGTGTGACACGGGACGCCTGATGAATCGCTATCGTTTTGAAGCTGCCGATGCCACTGGCAAGATCGAATCCGGGCACCTTGAGGCCGACAGTCAAAGTGCCGCTTTCACTGCGTTGCGCACGCGGGGTTTGACTGCGCTGGCGGTGCATAAGGAAAGCAACGTCGCCCAGCACGGCGGCGGTGGATTGTTCAGTGCCAAACTCTCCGACAACGATTTGGCCTGGGCCACGCGACAACTGGCCAGCCTGCTCGGCGCCAGTCTGCCGCTGGAGGCTGCGCTGAGCGCCACGGTTGAGCAGGCCGAGAAAAAACACATCGCCCATACCCTCAGCGCCGTGCGTGCCGACGTGCGCAGCGGCATGCGTCTGGCCGAATCGCTGGCGGCGCGGCCTCGGGACTTTCCCGAGATCTATCGCGCATTGATTGCGGCGGGCGAGGAGTCGGGCGATCTGGCGCAGGTGATGGAACGGCTGGCCGATTACATCGAAGAACGCAACAACCTGCGCGGCAAGATTCTCACCGCGTTTATCTATCCGGGGGTGGTCGGGCTGGTGTCGATTGGCATCGTGATTTTTCTGCTCAGCTACGTGGTGCCGCAGGTGGTCAGCGCGTTTTCCCAGGCGCGACAGGATTTGCCGGGGCTGACGTTGGCGATGCTGACGGCGAGTGATTTCATTCGCGCGTGGGGCTGGTTGTGTGCGGCGATCACGGCGGGGGCGTTCTGGAGCTGGCGCCTTTATCTGCGTAATCCGGCGGCGCGGTTGCGTTGGCATCATCGGGTGCTGAAGTTGCCGCTGTTCGGGCGGTTTATTCTGGGTTTGAACACGGCGCGGTTCGCCTCGACCCTGGCGATTCTCGGCGGCGCGGGCGTGCCGTTGTTGCGCGCACTGGAGGCGGCGCGGCAGACGCTGTCCAATGATCGCTTGAGCCTGAGCGTCAACGAGGCCACGGCCAAGGTGCGCGAGGGCGTCAATCTGGCGGCGGCGTTGCGCGTTGAGAACGTGTTCCCGCCGGTATTGATTCACTTGATCGCCAGTGGCGAGAAAACTGGTTCGCTACCACCGATGCTCGAGCGCGCGGCGCAGACCCTGTCGCGGGATATCGAGCGCCGGGCGATGGGCATGACCGCGCTGCTGGAGCCGCTGATGATTGTGGTGATGGGCGGGGTGGTGTTGGTGATTGTGATGGCGGTGTTGTTGCCGATTATTGAGATCAATCAGTTGGTCCAGTAGTGGTGGGCCTGAAATATTGATGGTGACTGGGCCGGCCTCATCGCTGGCAAGCCAGCTCCCACAGGGTTTTGTGTTGTGTCGCAAATCGCATTAACAACACTGTTCCCTGTGTGGGAGCTGGCTTGCCAGCGATGAGGCCAGTCAGGCCAATAAATAATTCAAGGTTTTTGCAAAAGATTCGCCATCACCCGACCCTCAAAACAACCATCCTCGGGTTCTCCTTTCTGTCATCTGCAACCACCCGTCAACGCCTCCAGACCGATTCAACCAAACCCGCGATCCAGACACTGCGCAGCAGCCGACAAACACCCGAGAAAATCCCTTCAGAAACACCGCGCACCTCCCGAGGTTTTTTCCTTTATCTGTCACCGGAAGCTGCGAATTTCTCAGTGCGACTTCACCACGGCCAACGCCAGCGAGGGCCCGGTGAGTCTTCCCAGTGTCATGCAAGCAACCCCGAAACCTGTGTTCACAACCCAGTTGAAAAGGAGATTCTTCATGTTCAAGCGCACTCTGATCGCAGCTTCCCTGACCGTCGCCGCTCTGGCTTCTGCTCAAGCCATGGCCGTTACCGGTGGTGGTGCAACCCTGCCAGCCGCTCTGTACAAAGGTGCTGCCGACAGCATCCTGCCAGCCAACTTCTCCTACGCTGCCATCGGTAGCGGCGGTGGCAAGACTGCTTTCCTGAAGAACAACCCGGCTGGCTTCGGCACCACCGGCACCGTGCACTTCGCCGGTAGCGACTCGATCCTCAGCGCTTCGGAACTCAGCACTTACACCAGCGAATTCGGTGCTTCGTACGGCCCGCTGATCCAACTGCCTTCGGTGGCCACTTCGGTTGCCATTCCGTACAAGAAAACCGGTCAGACTGCTCTGAACCTGACCAGCGCCCAGCTGTGTGACGCTTTCTCGGGTACCGCTGCTACTTGGGGCGCTCTGCTGGGCACGGCTGACACTACCCCGATCCGCGTCGTGTACCGCAACGTTTCCAGCGGCACCACCGAAATCCTCAGCCGTCACTTGAACTCGGTCTGCTCGGCCAAGTTCGCCACCAACAACACCTTCACCAACGCACGCCTGCCGGCTGGTTCTGCGCTGCCTTCGAACTGGGTGGGCGTCGCCAACACTTCCGACGTCGCCACTGCCGTGAACGCGGTTGACGGCTCCATCGGTTATGTCGGTCCGGACGGTGTTGACGCCACCAGCAACGCGGTGGTTGCTCGCGTAAACGGCGTTCAGCCGACCTCGCCAAACGTGACACTGGCGCTGTCTTCGGTGACGCCTCCGTCGTCTGCAACCGACGCAGCCGATCCGTCGAAATGGTCACCAGTGGTGGCTAACCCGACTTCCGGTTACAAACTGGCCGCCTACACCAACTTCATCTTCGGCCAGTGCTACAAGGATGCAGCCGTGGCCGCCGATGTCAAAGCTTTCCTGACCACTCACTACAGCAACCCGGGCAACAACACTGCGACTCAGGCCCACAAGTTTGTCGCCGTGCCTAACGCCTGGAAAACCGCTGTAACCGCTAACTTCATCACCAACACCTCGGGCAACAACCTGAACATCAACAACACCACCGTGTGCAACACCATCGGTCGTCCTTTGTAAGCTCGGACTGTCGTAACAAAAATGGCGGCAACCTTCGGGTTGCCGTCATTTTTTTTGCCGACTACTCCTCGAACATGAAGTTTGTGTGACATCCGTTCGGTCGTGGCCCTCGCCAACGGCCTATGTCGTAACAGCAGGTTTTTGCAGGCCTGCGGCAGCTTTGGCCACCAAAGTGTGGCAATCAAAAAAGGATCTCGTAGTGATGCTCGCTCGCCCATCCCGTCGTCGTACCAACGTTCAGTCCGCCAAACGTGAAGTCGTAGAGCCGACGCTGTGGCTGCTCAAGCCGCTGGCGCACGCCGTGGCGTTGTGTCTCGTGGCGGGCAGCGCGCAGGCGCAGACGGCGTTCAGTTCGAGTTGGTTTGCCGCCAAGGGTGCAGCGCAACAGGCAGCGGCGGCGCGTCCGAGCATGGGCGGCTTGCCGGGGATGACACCGCCGCTGGCTCAACAGCAGAAGGCCAATCAGCAGTTGCAGCGTTCGATCCAGACGTTGAACAACACCGTTGCCGCGATTGCCGCACAACAAGCCGCGCAGGCGGCCGGACGTGCAGCGGCGCTGGGCACGGTGCAGTTTGTGCCGGACGGTCTGGGTGAGGGTGGTCTGAAAGTCGATAACAGCCTGGCCCAGGGCTGGCAGAACGCCAAAGGCCCGCAGCAGACTCAGGCCGATGGCAAGACCACGGTGAAGATCGAGCAGACCGCCGACAAGGCGATCCTCAACTGGGAAACCTTCAACGTCGGGCGCAACACCACGGTCGACTTCGCTCAGCAAGCGAACTGGGCGGTGCTCAACCGGGTCAACGATCCAAGCGCCCGGGCCAGTCAGATTCAGGGTCAGATCAAGGGCGCCGGCACGGTGATGCTGGTCAACCGCAACGGCATCGTTTTCAGCGGCAGCAGCCAGGTCAACGTGCGCAACCTGGTGGCGGCGGCGGCCAATATCACTGACATCCAGTTTCGCGACCGTGGGCTGTACTTCGACAGCACCGGCACTCAGCCGACGTTCACCGATGCCGCTGGCAAGGTGCTGGTGGAGCGCGGCGCGTCCATCGCGACGCACACACCGGCAGTGTCCACCGATGCTGGTGGCTATGCGTTACTGCTCGGCAACGAAGTGCAGAACGACGGCAGCATCAGCACCGCCAAAGGGCAGACCGTATTGGCTGCTGGTGATCGCTTTTACATTCGCAAAGGCTCGGGCACTGAGGGCAAAGCCCTTTCGACGACGTTCGGCAGTGAGGTCACGCCGGGCTTCAAGGTCGGTGCTGTGGCGGGCAAAGTCACTAACAACGGGCTGATTCAGTCCGCCACTGGCGACATCACTTTGGCCGGTCATGAGGTGGTGCAAAACGGTGTTTTGCTCGCTAGCACTTCGGTGGCGACGCGCGGCACGATTCATTTGTCCAACCCAAGCACCGACAGCACGGGCAGCGTCACGCTGGGGCAGGGCAGTGCCACGGCAATCATGCTCGACAGCAGCGACCTCACGGCGCTCGACAGTCAGCGTGACGCCGCGCTGACCGGGGTCAACGCCAACAACCGCATCCGTGGCGATCAGTCGCGTATCGAGATCCAGAGCGGCGGCAGCGTCGAGTTCCAGAACGGCTCGATTACCTTGGCGACCGGCGGCC
This sequence comes from Pseudomonas sp. PB106, assembly GCF_009764645.1. Lineage (GTDB taxonomy): Bacteria > Pseudomonadota > Gammaproteobacteria > Pseudomonadales > Pseudomonadaceae > Aquipseudomonas. Next base: position 11,187 of record NZ_RWIM01000066.1, on the reverse strand, counting down.
AGGTCGCGGTCAGTGCGCAACGTCGCAGCCTGGTACGTGATGGCGCGATGATCGATGTGTCCGGGGCGCTTGGCGTCAAGGTCGCAATGGAAAACAACAACATCAAGATCAACGTGCAGGGCAACGAACAGCGCGACGCGTCGATCAACCGCGAGAAGGGCGCGCTCAACAGCAATGACGTCTGGGTCGATGTCCGCGAATTGGTCTACGTGCCGGCCGGCACCAACGGCTATGCCACGGAACGCTGGTACACGGCGGGTGGTTTGCTCGAAGTCGGTGGCTATCTCGGCACCCAGGGCCACAGCGTCGGCGAGTGGATGGCGCAGGGCGGTATGGTGAGTTTCGCCGGTAACGATGTGGTCACCGAGAAGGGTTCGCTGATCAACCTGTCCGGCGGCACGCTGGATGTGCAGAGCGGCCAGATTCGTCAGAGCTGGCTGCGCGGTGCCGACGGCAAACTTTACGAAGTCTCGCGCGCGCCGGGGGATCTGCTCTACACCGGGTTGTACAAAGGCTATGAGGACAGCAGCGAACGCTGGGGCCAGACGAGCTATTTCTACAACCCGCTGATCGCGCCGCGCTCACGTTTCGAGTCCGGCTACACCGTTGGCCGTGACGCCGGGCAACTGGTGATTGCCACCGCCAACGCTGTGCTCGATGGGCAGATGATCGGCGAGGTGTATCAGGGCGAACGGCAGAATCAGGCGCCGAAACCGGTGCTCGACGGCTATGAACAAAGTCAGACAGCACTGGCGCGGCGTGCGCAATTGATCGTCGGCAGTTACGACCCGACCTACGTCGCGGCGGCGAGCGGTTTGTTGTACACGCTCAATCCGACGCTGGACCAGGTGCAGATTGGCGGCGAACGTCCGCTTGCTGGCAGTGATCTGGACCTCACCGGTGCGGTGTCCGATGCGCGCAAGGGCAAGTTGTTTCTTGATCACGATCAACTCAATGGTTTGCGCCTCGGTGCGCTCAAAGTGTCGGCTAAGGATCAGGTCGTCGTCGACGGCGCACTGACGGTCGATAACGGCGGCGACATCACCCTGTATGCCCCGGATGTGCAGATCGGCGCTGACCTGACTGCGCGTGGCGGTAGCCTGCGCCTGGGCAACGTGCTCAATCAATTCCTCTCCAGCGATACCGCCGACACTCGGCTCACGGCCAAGGCCGACAAGGCGACCCAGGTCAACGTGGCCGACGGTGTGCGACTCGATACCCGTGGCGTGTGGAGCAATTTGCGCACGAACCCGGACGATGGCGCGAACCTCGCGTACTTGAATGGCGGCTTGGTATCGATCCGCAGCAGTGGCGATATCGATATCGGCGCGGGCAGTCTGCTCGATGTGTCCTCCGGCGGCGCTGTGCTGGCCAACGGCAAGACCCGGGGTGGCAAGGGCGGCGACTTGACGCTGGAATCCAGTGCGATTTCGGCGCCCGGTAAAACGCATCTCGACCTTGCGGGTGAACTGCGAGGCTACGGTGTCACTGGCGGCGGCACGCTGACGGTGCAGGCCAACAAGATCCTCGTTGGCCAGACCGACCAGGCATTGGCCGACAACACCCTGCAACTGTCCGGTGATCTGTTCAACAAGGGTTTTTCCGCCTATAACCTGATCGGCCTGAGCGGATTGGACGTCGCCGATAACGCCGTGATTGACGTGAACATGCCGGTGTACCGTTTTGGCGATGCCGCGCCGCATCAGGTCAGTGGTGTCGATCCGCAAACGGCGCTTGAGTTGTGGTCGCCGACGCTGTTCCAGGAAAACCCGATCAAGGGCCTGTTGACCCAACGCGCCGGCGCCAGCCTGACGCTGCAGGGCGGCGCCAGCCTGATCGGCTTGATCGATGCCGCCAACAGTCCGTTGACGCTGGGCCGTGGTTCGCGCATCAGTGTCGATCCGGGGCAGAGCATCAAGCTGCGCGGGGCGGGGCAGATCACGGTCGAAGGTGAACTGAATGCCTGGGGCGGGACGATTGATATTCGTCAGCAACAGTTTGGCTCGATCAACCCGGGCACCTCCAATCAAGTGGCGGATTCGAATGCGCACAACCGTTCGATCTGGATCGGCGAGCAGGCCGTACTGGATGTCGCCGGACGCGCCAATACGGCCATTGATGTTCTGGGGCGCACGTACGGTCAGGTCGGCAAGGGCGGCAGCATCATCATCGGCGGCGAAATAGACACGAAACTGGCGACGGCCACAGCGGCCGATGCCTATGTCATCGTTCGTCAAGGGGCTCGACTCGATGCGTCCGGCACCGAAGCGGTTCTCGATATCGCCGATCAGGGGCCGACCCGCGTTGCAACGGATGGCGGGCGCATCAGCCTGAGTTCCTACAACGGCTTGTTCATGGAGGGCAGCTTGCGTGCGGCGGCCGGAGGTGTCGGCGCTGCCGGTGGGCGTCTGGAGCTGGCGCTTGAGGTCCCGTTGTACTTGGATTCGGCAGGCAATGCGGTGCGCGCGCCGAGGGAAATCATTATCGGCCAAGGCCCCGGCGACGCGGGGTTGTCCGCCAGTTTGCGGCCGGGCGATGCTGCCGACAGTTTGCGCTACGGGCAGACGCGCCTGAGTGCGGATACGTTGATGGCCGGCGGTTTCGACAACCTGAGTCTGCTGAGCAACGGCTTGCTGTCGTTTGACGGTGACGTCAATTTGCACATGAACCAGAGCCTCAATCTGTATGCCGGGGCGCTCTCGCTGGCAGAAAAATCCAGTGATGCGGCACGTGTCGATTTGCGCGCGCCGTACCTGCGCCTGTCCGGTGTCGGTACTTACTTTGAAGCGCCCACCATGACGCGGCCACGGGTGATCCTCAACCCGACGAGCCGACTGTCGCAGGCCACGTTCAATGCCTCGGCGAACTTGCTGGATGTGGGCAACGGGCTGTCGTTCGGTACCCAGGGTGCGATCTTGCAACAGCAAGGACCTGCCGCTGCATACAGTCGCCGGGCATTCGGCCTGGTGTCCCTCGACAGCAGCGGTGACCTGCGTTTCCTCGCGCCCAATGACCGTGCCGAAAAAACCCGCCTGTGGACCCCGGGCGACTTGAATCTCGGTGCGGCGCAAATCTACCCCGCCACGGGCGTGCAGGCTGACGTCCGCGCCGGCTATCAGGGCGCCGACCTGGCGAACGAACACACCCTGCGGATCAGCGGTCGCGGCGCGGCACCTGCGGCGGTGCCTTATTCGGTATTCGGCAGTTTGACCCTGATCGCAGGCACCATCGAGCAGGGCGGGGTGATCCGTGCACCGTTGGGCCTGATTACCCTGGGTGACGATGTTTTGACCGCCACAGGTGCGGTGCGCCTGTTGCCGGGCAGCATGACGTCGGTCAGCGCCGCCGGGCTGGTCATGCCTTACGGTGGCACCACCGACGGCATCGACTATCGCTACAACGACAAGTCGGTCATCTTGAATGGCATCACTGGCCAAACCAATGGCGTGGTCGTCAACTCGCAATACATCGATGTACAGAGCGGTGCGACTGTTGATCTGTCCGGTGGCGGTGATCTTCGCGGCGCCGGTTTCGTTTCCGGACGTGGCGGCTCCACCGATGCCCGTCTCAATCCGCTGGTTCGCAATGCCGCCGACGGCACCTTCAGCTTGCCAGGGCTTGCGAGCAATCCGGTCTACGCCATCGTGCCGGGTAATCAGAGCGTCTATGCGCCGGTGGTGGCAGGGGCTGCAGCAGTGGATCCGCGTGTCGGCCAGCAGATCACCCTTGGCGCCGGCGTGCCCGGTCTGGCAGCCGGCACCTACACCTTGTTGCCCTCCAGCTTTGCCCTGTTGCCGGGGGCGTTCCGCGTTGAAGTCAATGGTCAGGCGACGCCGAGCGGGACGACGCGTGCGCTGCAACTGCGCAACGGGTCCTGGACCAGCAGCGGGCAGATGTCGATTGCCAATACCGGTTTGCGTGACAGCCTCGCCAGTCAGGTGATCCTGACGTCTGCCGATGTGTTGCGCCGCTACTCGCAATACAACGAAACCAGCTTGACCCAGTTCATCTACAGCGATGCCGCGCGACGGGGCGTGCCGCGTGCGCTGGCGCCCATGGACGGCAAGACGCTGGACTTGCGTCTGAACGCGGGTGGCGAACAGGACATTGCTTTGCAGTTCAACGGGCAGGCGCTGTTCAAGGCCGCCGAGGGTGGCTTTACCGGCACCGCCGTACTGCGCGGGGGCAATGCCGGTGCGAACTTTGAAATCCTTGGTGCAGGGCGTGCGCCAACCGCTGACTTCGATGGCGTGTCGATCTACGCTGACACGCTCAACAACCTCAACGCCGGACGCCTGAGCATCGGTGCGATGCCGAATGTCATGTACGTCAACTCGGCCAACATCATCGGATTCCTTGGCACCAGCAAAGACATCGTTCTGCGTGAAGGGGCGATCCTGTCAGCGCCGGAAGTGCTCTTGCGCACCACGTCGACCCTTGGCGGCATCACGGTCGAGGCCGGGGCGGGGATCAATACCCTGGGACGCGGCGATGTGGCCTACGACTCAACGGCCGGCTATTTCTATCAGCCTGACCAGTCCAGCCTGTTGCTGGCTTCCAATGGCTGGACCCACGTTCTGGCGCCGAAAGCGGCGAGCGGCATTTCCGGCGGCGGCAGCATCCGCGTCGGTGTCTGCACAATGGCTGTGTGCAGCAACCCGGCGATCCTTTATTCGGACGGCAGTCTGACGGCCGCCACGGATAATCAATTCGAACTCGACGAAGCGGTGCGTTTCGGTACACGCCACCTGGCGCTATCGGTCGGCTCGGTCAACGCCGGCAGTGCCGAGGCGCTGGCAGCGGCAGGCAGTCGCGTACCGGTGGGGTTGATGCTGAATCAGAACGTGCTCAATCGCCTGTTGCGTGGCGATACGCAGTACGGCGCACCGGCGCTGGAAACCCTGAGCCTGACCACTCGCGATGCTTTCAATTTCTACGGCAGCGTGAGCCTCGACACCCTCGATCCGCAGACTGGCCAGAGCAAACTGCAGAATCTGTTGCTGGTCACCCCGGCGATTTATGGCTGGGGCGATGCCAGTGATGTGGCGAGCATCCGCACCGCCAACTTGATCTGGAATGGCGCCACGCAAAGCCCAGGCGGCGTGATCACCGCTGGCGCCGGTACGGGCAGCGGCACGCTGGACATTCAGGCGCAGCGTATCGAGTTGGGTTACGACCCGATGCCGCAAGCGAGCGGGCTGGATCAGAACAATCGTCTGGCGCTGGGCTTTGCCAACGTCAACCTGAGCGCCAGCGACCGCATCACCGCCAACCATAAGGGCAGCCTCGCGGTGTATCAGGAGCAGGGCACTTACGACCCGGTCAAGGGTTACAGCTACAGCGGCGGCAACCTGAATCTGCGTACGCCGTTGCTGACCGGTGAAGCGGCGTCGGTCAGTGTGCTCAAGGCTGGCAACAATCTGACGCTCAGCGGTGGCGGGGCTGCCGGGGTGGCGGACGCGCTGGGTGCCGAGTTGAACCTTGAGGCACGCAATGTCGTGCTCGACAGCCGTATCGCCTTGGCCAGTGGCAAGCTGACGGTCAAGTCCGAAGGTGATTTGACCCTCGGCAGTGCTGCGGTGCTGGACATGGCCGGGCGTACGTTGCCGTTCAACGATGTGAACAAGTACAGCTGGGGCGGCGACGTGTCGCTGTACAGCGCCAACGGCAATATCCGGCAGGCGGCGGGCTCGCGGATTGATCTGTCGGCGAAGAATAATCAGGCCGGCAACCTCACGGCCACCGCGCTGGCCGACGCGGCCGGGACAGTCGATTTGCAGGGTGAAATCCTCGGCGGCAGCAGCGGTTATTACGATGCCGGCGGCACGCTGGTGCCGTACAAGGCCGGGGGCGTGGACATCCGCGCGCAAAACCTCGGCGGAGATGCCACGGCGCAATTCGCCGCGCTCAATCAACGCCTGAACGCCGGGCAAGTGTTCGGCAGCCGCAGCCTGCAACTCAAACAAGGCAATCTCGTGATCGGCGATGGCCTCAAGGCTGGTGACATCAATGTCTCGGTGGACAACGGCAGCCTGACCGTGGCCGGTCTGATCGACGCCAGTGGCGAGCGCGTCGGCAGCATTCGTCTGTCAGCGAAAAACGGTCTGGCGCTCGCCGGCAACAGCGTACTCGACGCCCATGGTCGCGTGTTGCGAGTCGACAGCTACGGCAAGATCATCGATGCGCCGAACCGCGCCACGGTGGAACTCAACTCCGGCGAGGGCGTACTCACGCTGGCGTCCGGCGCGCGGATCGACCTGCGTCACGGCACCGATGCGCTGCCCGGTTTCCTCGCGGGTCAACACGACGGAATGCTGCGCGGCACCCTGGAGCTGAACGCGCCGCGTCTGGGCAGCAATGACATCGCCATCGACGCCACCGGTGCGTTGACCATTCAGGGCGCTCGCTCCATTGGCCTCAACGCTACACGCCGCTACACCGATGCCCGCGATGGCGTCGATCAAGCGGTCAGTGGCCGACCGTATCAAGTGATCGACCAAGCCATGCTCGAGCGCATTCACGGTGACAGCAACACCTTCATCAATGCCGCGCTGGGCAACAACGATCTGCTGCAACGCAAACTCGCCGGGCTGAATAACGCCACGTACGCCGATGCATTCCATTTACGCCCGGGCGTGGAAATCGCCAGCAAAACCGCCGACGGCGATCTGGTGGTGGAGGGCGATCTGGACTTGTCCGGTTATCGCTATGCCAGCCTCAATCCGCACACGCGCTTGAATCCGGCGGTGTACGGTTCCGGTGAGGCCGGCAATCTGGTGATCCGCGCGGGTGGCAACCTCGATATTTACGGCAGCATCAACGACGGCTTCGCGCCGCCGCCGGAAACTCAGGACGATGCCGGCTGGAAATTGATTGCCGGTGTGCAGCCGTTCGGCGCTGATCTGATCGTGCCGGGCAGCGGTGTTTCGCTGGCTGAAGGGACACAGTTCCCGGTCGGCGCCACGCTCAATTACGACGTGACAATTCAGGGCGCGGTGTTGGCCAGCGGCACGTTGCTGCCGACTCAGGCAGTGTTGGCTGAGGCGTATACCTTTAGCGCCGGCACGGTGTTGGCCGGGGCCATCCATGATGCCAGTGGCAACCTGCTGTATGCGGCGGGGACATTGCTCAGTGACAGTGTGACGGTGCCGGCGAACAGCCGTTTGGGTGCTGGCATTCGCTTGAACAAAGCGACGAACCTGCAAGCCATGAACTGGCCCAAAGGCGTGCCGTTGCCGGGGGTTTACAACGCCGACCTGCAAAGCGTTTCCGGGGTCAGCCTGAGTGGTTCGCTGGCATTGCTGCGCGGATCGCTGATTCCTTCCATGACCGACGTGAAACTGGCCGACGGCACTTCACTGATCGAACTGCGCCCGTTTACCGGCGACCAGCAAGGCAAGAATTGGGCGGTGGCGAGCATGCTGCCTTCGGGCAGTGCATCGTGGTCGATGCGCGTGGTGGCGGGGGCGGATCTTGGTGCTGCCGACAGTCGTACGGTGAGACCGCTGACCCCGGAGGGCAATCTGCGGCTGGCGGACGCTCACTACGGCGTTAAGGTGACGACGTCTGCGGGGAGACTGGTCTGGGCTGCCGGCAACCAATACGGCTTTCCAGAATTCGAGCCTGTTTCCGACGATTTTCTTGTCCTGTGCGATATAGAACCGGGAGACTGCGCGCCAATGGCACGCTGGGTATGGGCGCCGGGCAGTGGTCAAGGACCTGACTACGAACCCGTTCCCGAGGAGTATCAGGTCCTTTGTGAAATCTATCCGGAGTTCTGCATCGGCAATAATCCCGGCACAACCGCCAAGGCCCACAGCCAGATGTTCAGTGTGCTGCGCACCGGTACTGGCGATCTTGATCTGATGGCTGCCGGCAACTTGAGCATGGATTCACCGTTTGGCGTTTATACCGCCGGCACTCAATCAGCGAACGTCGATCCGTTGTACAACCAGAAACGCGGGTATCTCTCGAACAGTAATTCGGTATTGGGCAGCGCCGGTGCCGATTATGAAAAATGGGTCAACGGCGGCACCGACAGTCTTTACCAGGCCTGGTATCCGCAGATGGGCGGCAATCTGACGATCAACGCGGGCGGGTCTGTTTCGGGCGATTCGGTAGGGCAGAAAGCTCGATCGACTTCAGGTGGAACCCGGGAGCAGATCGCAAGTGTCGCGGTGGGCAACTGGCTGTGGCGCCAAGGCACGGACAACCCGGATATGCCCACGGCCTGGTGGATGAACTTCGGCAGCTATGCCACCCAATTGATGCCAGACACGAACACCAATACCGAACCGTACCTGGTCGGGTTCACCGGTTTTGGCACTTTGGGCGGCGGTAATATCAGCCTGCGGGCCGGTGGTGATGCCGGCATGCTCAAGCCGTTGGGGGATGCCGTGAACAATCCTCGAAGCCAAGGTCTGATCGTCGCAGTCGGCAGCACCGGTCGAGTCGCCAGCGATGGCAGCGTGCAGATGACCGGGGGTGGTGACATGGATATTCGAATCGGCGGTACGTTCAACCCGTCGCTGCAAGCGCGGGCAGGAGAAACCGGTATCGGCAGACCGGTCCATGATCTGCAAGGTGCGCTGATCAACCTGCGCGGTGCGGCACAAATGACGGGTGGAGCACTGGGTGGCATCAACCTGAGGTACGGCGCCAGCACCGTGGTCAATGATCTTCGGGAAACCCGGGCACTTGATCCATTTACCTCGACCACCGGTAGCGCTTCCGGAGGCGTGGTGCTGATTCCGGGAGACTCGGGCATGAGCCTGAGCAGCCGTGGGGATCTGGTATTGGGTGGTGCAGCGGATCCTGGACGAGTGAGTCTGATGAACGCCAGCCCGATCATGGCCGCCAACGGTAGCGTTCAGCAGGGCGGTACTCTGAGCGGCTTCTCATTGTGGACCGACCACACCGCAATCGATCTGTTCTCGGCTGGCGGGAACCTGACGCCGGGCACACAGATATCCGAGGTCAACTCATCCAACGGTCTGATCACGGGCCGCAATACCTCTCCTACCGATGGCCGGTTTGTCTATCCATCGATACTTCGTGCGGTGGCGGGCCAGGGATCCATCTATGCAGGACCATCCGCGACGTTCACTGGCGTAGACAACTACCCGCTGCAAGGTTACTCACTGCTCCTGGCTCCGTCGAAGTCGGGACAGCTTGAACTGCTGGCAGGTGACTCTATCTACGCCGGTGGCTATGCGATCAACCAGTCGGGGGCGAGCCCGATGGCCATTACCACGCCGTTCAACCCGGCGTTCAACACCTTTACCACCAACAGCAACACAAGCAAGCCGGTGCGCACCAACTACAGCGACGATGGCGTGGCACCAGAGAGTAACGTGCGATATCCGCTGTTTGCCTTTGGTCCCGATAGCTATTCGGGTTTGAACGACGTACAGGGGCCGGCGCGAATCTACGCACTGACGGGGGACCTGGTGGGCGTTCGCAGTGGTGAAACGTTGAGCTTTTCCACTTCCAAACGCACCTGGTACGAAGCGGCCGGTCCTGTGTGGATGATCGCCGGTCGTGACATCGTCGCCTCCGGCACCACCCTGGGGCAGCCTACGGCAGTACCGAGTTCAGAAATAAGCAACGGCAAGGATGGCATTTCTTCCACCGGCAACCTGTTTGTCCACAATGATCCGCGAGACGTATCGCGAGTGTCAGCAGGTCGCGACATTCTCTACAGCAACTTTGATATCGCCGGGCCGGGAACGCTGGATATCAACGCCGGGCGCAATATCCTTATGGAAAACCGCGCCAGCATCACCAGCCTCGGCTCGTTGGTGGCAGGCGATAAACAACCGGGTGCCAGCGTGGTATTGCAGGCCGGTGTGGGCGCGCAGGGGCCGGATTATTCGCGGTTCATTGCCCGCTATCTGAACCCGCAGAACACTGCCAACCCGAATGCCTCTCTCAATGGCCAGCCGGGCAAAGTGGTCAAAACGTACGTTGATGAATTGCAGAGCTGGCTGACCCTCGGCTATGGCTTCAGCGGTGATGCCGAGCAGGCCCAGGCGTTTTTCTCCGCGCTGCCAACCGCCGAGCAAGCGATCTTCGCGCGGCAGGTGAACTTCGCCGAACTGCGCGCCGGTGGCCTGGAATACAACGATGTCGATGGCCCGCGTCAAGGCAGCTATCTGCGCGGTCGCAACGCTATCGCGGCGTTGTTTCCAACTACCGATGTGGCGGGCAATGCGATCCGTTATGACGGCGACATCACGTTGTACGGCGGAGCAGGGGTCAAGACCCTGTTCGGCGGCGACATCCAGATGCTCACCCCCGGTGGCGGTCAGGTGTTCGGCATCGAAGGCGCCGCGCCGCCATCGACGGCGGGGATCATCACCCAGGGCTCGGGCAACATTCAGCTCTACTCGCAGGGCAGCATCTTGCTCGGCCAGAGCCGGATCATGACCACCTTCGGCGGCTCGATTCTCGGCTGGTCCGCCGAGGGCGACATCAACGCCGGTCGCGGCTCGAAAACCACCGTGGTCTACACGCCGCCGAAACGCGTCTACGACACTTGGGGCAACGTGACCCTGTCGCCGTCGGTGCCAAGCACCGGCGCCGGTATCGCCACGCTGAACCCGATTGCCGAAGTGGCGCCGGGCGACATCGACCTGATCGCGCCGCTGGGCACCATCGATGCCGGCGAGGCGGGGATTCGTGTGTCGGGCAACGTCAACATCGCCGCCCTGACGGTGGTCAACGCTGCCAACATTTCGGTGCAGGGCAAATCGACCGGGGTGCCGGTGGTGTCGGCAGTCAACACTGGCGCGATCACCTCGGCCAGTTCGGCGGCATCTTCGGCCACGCAAGCGGCGGAAGACGTGGCGCGTCAGCAGCAAGCGGCCTCGCGGCAGAATCAGGCCTCGGTGTTCACCGTGCAGGTGCTGAGTTTCGGCAACGAACAACTCGCCCCAACCCGCGATGGCGCCAGCCGCACCCCGGCCCCGGGTTACAACCCGAACAGCCCGGTGCAGGTGCTGGGCGCAGGGGCGCTGGATGAACAGGCGAAGCAGCAGTTGACCGAGGAGGAACGTGGGCAACTGACGCTGTAAACGACTCTCGTGCAGTACGTTTGGGCGGCCATTTGGCCGCCCTTTTTTTGTCTGCTAAAAACTTCGGAACTAGCCACAACCCCTGTAGGAGTGAGCCTGCTCGCGATAGCGG
>NZ_RWIM01000065.1 GCF_009764645.1 Pseudomonas sp. PB106 | reverse complement strand
TCTTTTGATTTTGATTTTAAAAACAAGATCAAAAGATCGCAGCGTGCCGCAGCTCAGGGATTGTGTTGGCTTCAGGTTCCGGGTTTTGGCGTGCGGGCGAGGCAATAGACGTCAACTCTTGCTGCACCGGCATTCATTAACAATCGGGCCAACGCTTGGGCCGTGGCGCCAGTGGTCAGCACATCATCAATCAACGCGAAATGCCGGCCTTGTATCTGCGCATCCGGCATGAGGCCAAACGCCTCACGCAGATTGCGTTTACGCGACTTGGCGTCGAGCACCTGCTGGGCATCGGTGTCCTTGATGCGGCGCAGAACCGTTTCCTCACACGGCAGATCCAGCGAGGTGCTCAACCACCGCGCCAGCATTGCAGCCTGATTGAATCCGCGTTGACGTAGTCGTTTACCCGCCAGCGGCACCGGCAGCAACGCATCCGGCCTTGGCAAACCCTCTTCGAAGCGATGTTGCAGGTATTGCCCGAGAACGTCGGCGAGCAGGTGGCCAAACGGCCATTTCGCGTTGTGTTTAAAGCGCGTAATCAAACTGTCGACCGGGAAGCCGTACAGCCATGGCACCACGACCTGTTCGAACGCCGGAGGCTCTAGCAGGCACTCGCCGCAGGTCAGGCCGGCGCCGGGGAGCGGTAAGGCACAGGTGATGCAGTGGTCGCCAAGCCAAGGCAACTCAGTTTCGCAGGCCACACACATTGGCATTTCTGCTTCTGTCGGCTCATCGCACAGCAAACAGGTTTGTTCGTTTTTTAAACAGATGTAAACCGATGTTTTGTATCGTGGTTGACAGCGCATGACTCTTCCTTAAATATGCCGAACATCCGTGTAGCGCCTGTGGGTATTCCGTTCCCGCAGCCGCCAGCCAAGCATAACCAAGGAATTAGCCATGAGCGCGAGCACCACCGCCACCCTGCGTCACGACTGGTCATTGGCCGAAGTCAGAGCACTCTTCGTACAGCCATTCAACGACTTGCTGTTCCAGGCGCAGACGGTGCACCGCGCACATTTCAACGCCAATCGCGTTCAGGTTTCGACCCTGCTGTCGATCAAGACCGGCGCCTGCCCGGAAGACTGCAAGTACTGCCCGCAGTCCGGTCACTACAACACCGGCCTGGAAAAAGAAAAGCTGATGGAAGTGCAGAAGGTCCTCGAAGAGGCTGCCCGCGCCAAAGCCATCGGTTCGACGCGTTTCTGCATGGGCGCAGCGTGGAAGCATCCGTCGGCCAAAGACATGCCGTACGTGCTGAAAATGGTCGAAGGCGTGAAGGCCATGGGCCTGGAAACCTGCATGACGCTCGGTCGCCTCGATCAGGATCAGACCGAAGCACTGGCCAAGGCCGGTCTCGATTACTACAACCACAACCTCGACACCTCGCCGGAGTTCTACGGCAGCATCATCACCACCCGCACTTACAGCGAGCGCCTGCAAACGCTGGCCTACGTGCGTGAGTCGGGGATGAAGATCTGCTCCGGCGGGATTCTCGGCATGGGCGAGTCGCTGGATGACCGGGCCAATCTGCTGATCCAGTTGGCCAACCTGCCGGAACACCCGGAATCGGTGCCGATCAACATGCTGGTGAAAGTTGCCGGCACGCCGCTGGAAAATGCCGAAGACATCGACCCGTTCGACTTCATCCGCATGCTCGCCGTGGCCCGTATCCTCATGCCGCAATCCCACGTGCGCCTGTCCGCCGGCCGTGAAGCGATGAACGAGCAGATGCAGGCCCTGGCATTTTTCGCCGGCGCCAACTCGATTTTCTACGGCGACAAACTGCTGACCACCGCCAACCCGCAGGCCGACAAGGACATGCAGTTGTTTGCGCGTCTGGGCATTGCGCCGGAGGCTCGCGAAGAGCATTCCGATGAGGTGCATCAGGCAGCGATCGAGCAGGCGTTGGTGGAGCAAAAGAGCAGCGAGCAGTTCTATAACGCCGCCGTCTGATTTTTTTGATGCGATACAAAACACTGTGGGAGCTGGCTTGCCAGCGATAGCGGACTAACTGTCGACATCTCTGTTGACGGTGCCGCCGCCATCGCTGGCAAGCCAGCTCCCACAGGGTCTGTGTCCATCGTGATTCATGTGATCTGACTGTCGAGGCCTGCATGTCTTTCGATCTCGCCGCACGCCTTGCTGCCCGCCGTGCCGAAAATCTCTATCGCCAGCGCCCGCTGCTTGAGTCCCCACAGGGGCCGGAAGTGGTGGTCGACGGCAAAGCGTTGCTTGCCTTCTGCAACAACGATTACCTCGGTCTGGCCAATCACCCGCAAGTGATCGAAGCCTGGCGTGCCGGCGCTGAACGCTGGGGCGTCGGTGGCGGTGCTTCGCACTTGGTGATCGGCCACAGCAGCCCGCATCACGCTCTCGAAGAAGCCCTGGCCGATCTCACGGGTCGTCCGCGTGCGCTGCTGTTTACCACCGGTTACATGGCCAACCTCGGCGCAGTGACCGCGCTGGTCGGGCAGGGCGATACGGTGTTGGAAGACCGCCTCAATCATGCTTCGTTACTGGATGCCGGTCTGTTGTCCGGCGCGCGTTTCAATCGCTATTTGCACAACGATGCGGAAAGTCTGGCCAAGCGCTTGGAGAAAGCCACCGGCAATACGCTGGTGGTCACCGACGGCGTGTTCAGCATGGACGGCGATCTGGCCGATCTGCCGGCGTTGGCCCGCGAAGCCAAGGCCAAAGGCGCGTGGCTGATGGTCGATGATGCTCACGGGTTCGGCCCGCTCGGTGCGAATGGCGGCGGCATCGTCGAGCATTTCGGTTTGAGCCAGGAGGACGTGCCTGTACTGGTCGGCACCCTCGGCAAAGCCTTTGGCACCGCTGGCGCTTTCGTGGCCGGTAGCGAGGAGCTGATCGAAAGTCTGGTTCAGTTCGCCCGCCCGTATATTTACACCACCAGCCAGCCACCGGCGCTGGCCTGCGCAACACTGAAAAGTCTGGAACTGCTGCGCACCGAGCATTGGCGCCGCGAGCATTTGCAGACGCTGATCCGCCAGTTCCGCCGTGGCGCCGAGCAGATCGGCCTGGAGTTGATGGCCAGCTTCACGCCGATCCAGCCGATCATGATTGGCGATGCCGGGCGCGCGGTGCGCTTGTCGCAGATGTTGCGCGAGCGCGGGCTGATGGTCACCGCGATCCGCCCGCCAACCGTGCCTGCCGGCAGCGCGCGTTTGCGTGTGACCCTGACCGCCGCCCACAGCGAGGCGCAGGTGCAGCTATTGTTAGAAGGACTGGCCGATTGCTTTGCCCAACTGACGTCGGAGCCAAGCCATGCGTAATCGCCTGATTCTGCTGCCCGGCTGGGGCCTCGGTATTTCGCCGATGGAGCCTCTGGCGGCGGCATTGCAGGGGCTCGACGAACATCTGAACGTCGAAATTGAGCCGTTGCCGGAGCTGGATTCCAGTGACCTGCAAGACTGGCTCGATGAACTCGATGAAAGCATTCCTCAAGATGTCTGGCTCGGCGGCTGGTCGCTGGGCGGCATGCTCGCCTCCGAATTGGCGGCGCGTCGTGGCGAGCGTTGCTGCGGGTTGCTGACGCTGGCGAGCAACCCTTGTTTTGTTGCTCATGAACAATGGCCAGATGCGATGGCGGGCGAGACGTTCGACGCGTTTCTCGCCGGTTGCCAAGCGGATGCGCGTGCGACCCTCAAACGTTTCTCGCTGCTCTGTGCCCAGGGCGCGCAAGACCCGCGCGGCTTGTCGCGACTGATGCTGGGTGGCGCGCCAAATACCGCACCGACGGCATTGATGGCGGGGCTGGAACTGCTCGCGCAGATCGACACCCGTGACGCGCTGCAGGCTTTTCGCGGGCCGCAACTGCATCTGTTCGGCGGGCAGGACGGTCTGGTGCCGGCGGAAGCGGCGGGGGCGTTGTTCGCCCTGTTGCCGGATATCGAAATTGGCCTGATCGAACAGGCCAGTCATGCGTTTCTTCTGGAAGATCCCCACGGACTGGCGGGTGCGATCCAGGCTTTTTTACATGAGTGCGGTGATGACTGATTTGTCTCTTGTGCTGCCTGGCGGCTTGCCTGACAAGCGTCAGGTGGCGGCCTCTTTCTCCCGCGCAGCGGCCAGTTACGACAGCGTCGCCGAGTTGCAACGCGATGTCGGTACACAATTGCTGCAGCGCTTGCCGGTGGATTTTGCACCCGCGCGCTGGCTGGATCTGGGCTGTGGCACCGGATATTTCACCCGAGCAATGGCCTCGCTTTTTACTCAGGGCCAAGGTCTGGCGCTGGACATCGCCGAGGGCATGCTCGATCACGCGCGGCCATTGGGCGGCGCCGAGCATTTCATTGCCGGCGATGCGGAACGGCTGCCGTTGCAGGATTCGACCTGCGACCTGATCTTCTCCAGCCTTGCGGTGCAGTGGTGTGCGGATTTCAATGCGGTGCTCAGCGAAGCCTTTCGCGTATTGAAGCCGGGCGGAGTTTTTGCGTTTGCTAGTCTTTGCGTAGGGACGTTGTTTGAGCTGCGCGACAGCTGGCGCCAGGTCGACGGGCTGGTGCACGTCAACCGCTTCCGCGAGTTCAGCCGTTATGAGCAGTTGTGTGCGGCCAGTGGTTTGCGCACGCTGAGTCTGGAGAATCAGGCGCATGTGCTGCATTACCCGGACGTGCGCAGCCTGACCCATGAATTGAAAGCCTTGGGTGCGCACAATCTGAATCCGGGGCGGCCGGGCGGTTTGACTGGGCGGGCGCGGATTCTTGGACTGGTCGAGGCTTACGAGCAGTTCCGTGAGGCGTCGGGATTGCCGGCGACTTATCAGGTGGTTTACGCCGTGTTGGAGAAACCCGTATGAGCGCAGCCTATTTCATCACCGGAACCGACACTGATGTCGGCAAGACCACGGTTGCCGCCGGGTTGCTGCACGCGGCACGTTCGGCGGGGCTGAGCACGGCGGCGGGCAAACCGGTGGCGTCCGGTTGCGACGTCACGCCCAAGGGCTTGCGTAACTCCGATGCGCTGGCGCTGTTGGCCGAGTGTTCCTTACCGCTGACTTATCAACAGGTCAATCCAGTGGCGTTCGAGCCGGCCATCGCTCCGCATCTGGCGGCGCGCGAGGCGGGTGTGGCGTTGACCGTGCAATCGCTGCTGGCGCCGATGCGCGAGATTCTGGCGCTGAATGCCGATTTCACCTTGATCGAAGGTGCGGGTGGCTGGCGGGTGCCGTTGGCGGATCAGGATAATTTGTCGGATCTGGCGATTGCGCTGAAGCTACCGGTGATTCTGGTGGTCGGCGTGCGGCTGGGGTGCATCAGTCATGCGTTGCTGACGGCCGAGGCGATTGCCCGGGATGGTTTGCAACTGGCTGGGTGGGTGGCGAATATCATCGATCCGAAGACTTCGCGGCTGGAGGAAAACCTCGCCACATTGGCCGAGCGGATTCCGGCGCCGTGTCTTGGGCGCGTGCCGAAACTCAAAGCCATCAGCGCCGAAGCGGTGGCCGATCATTTGCAACTGGATCTGCTCGACTAAGCTTTTCTCTATGGGCAGGCACTGTGCCATTAGTGTTTTTGACGGGTGTTTTTCTGGCGCCTCTGCTTCAATGGCGGTCATTGATCCTTCCCAAGGATGAGAACTGTTATGGAAATCTCCGGTAACACAGCATTTTATGCGGGCCTGAGCTCGATTCAGAGCGGTCAGAACCGCGTCGATCAGGCAGCCAGCCAGATTGCCAACAACACGATTGAGCGTTCGGTGACCAGCCAGTCGTCCGAAGTGCAGGTTGATCGCCTGCGCGGCGTGGATCGTGCCCAGCAATCGGATCTGACCAGCAATGTGATCGAGATGTCCCAAGGCAAGATCCAGGCTGAGCTGGGTGTGAAGGTCGCCAAGGCTTCCGATGAAGTGCTCGGTACGATCATCGATACCTTCGCCTGATTTTCTTGCCTTCTGCACACTGAACGCCGCGACCTGTCGCGGCGTTTTTCGTCGTAAGTCCTTCTCCCTCAACTAATCTTTTTTCAGCGTCTGTGGCTCGTTCGAGCGCATGGCGATTTGCTGTGTCCGGCGTTTGAAAAAACTGATGACGAACGGCAAAAGATCGATGCTTGACAAGATTTCGGCGTAAACGTATGTTTCAAACAACTGTTTGACCGTCACAACAAATCAACACGGTCGTTCATTCCCGGTTACATCAGCAGAGGTTTATCGCTATGCCTGACTACAAGGCCCCCTTGCGTGATATTCGCTTCGTTCGTGACGAGCTGCTCGGCTACGAAGCGCACTATCAGAGCCTTCCGGCTTGCGCAGACGCAACTCCGGACATGGTTGACGCCATTCTCGAAGAAGGCGCCAAGTTTTGTGAGCAGGTACTGGCACCGCTGAACCGTGTGGGCGACCTCGAAGGTTGCACCTGGAGCGAGTCCGGCGTGAAAACCCCGACGGGCTTCAAAGAGGCTTACAAGCAATTCGTTGAAGGCGGTTGGCCAAGCCTCGCTCACGACGTCGAGCACGGCGGTCAAGGTCTGCCGGAGTCGCTGGGTCTGGCGGTGAGCGAAATGGTTGGCGAAGCCAACTGGTCGTGGGGCATGTACCCGGGCCTGTCGCACGGCGCGATGAACACCATCTCCGAGCACGGCACTCCAGAGCAGCAAGAAGCCTATCTGACCAAACTGGTCTCTGGCGAATGGACCGGCACCATGTGCCTGACCGAACCGCACTGCGGCACCGACCTGGGCATGCTGCGCACCAAGGCCGAACCTCAGGCCGACGGTTCGTACAAAGTTTCCGGTACCAAGATCTTCATCTCGGCCGGTGAACACGACATGGCCGACAACATCATTCACATCGTGCTGGCCCGCCTCCCGGACGCTCCGGCTGGCACCAAAGGCATCTCACTGTTCATCGTTCCGAAATTCATGCCGAATGCTGACGGCACTGTCGGTGAGCGCAACGCAGTGACCTGCGGTTCGCTGGAACACAAGATGGGCATCCACGGCAACGCGACCTGCGTGATGAACTTCGACGGCGCTACCGGTTTCCTGATCGGCCCGGCGAACAAAGGCCTGAACTGCATGTTCACCTTTATGAACACCGCACGTCTGGGTACTGCACTGCAAGGTCTGGCCCACGCCGAAATCGGTTTCCAGGGCGGTCTGAAATACGCGCGCGATCGTCTGCAAATGCGCTCCCTGACTGGCCCGAAAGCGCCGGAAAAAGCCGCTGACCCGATCATCGTGCACCCGGACGTACGCCGCATGCTGTTGACCATGAAGGCTTTCGCCGAAGGCAACCGTGCGATGGTGTACTTCACCGCCAAACAGGTCGATATCGTCAAATACGGCGTCGATGAAGAAGAGAAGAAGAAAGCCGACGCACTGCTGGCCTTCATGACTCCGATCGCCAAAGCGTTCATGACCGAAGTCGGTTTCGAATCCGCCAACCACGGCGTGCAGATCTACGGCGGCCACGGCTTCATCGCCGAGTGGGGCATGGAGCAGAACGTTCGCGACAGCCGCATTTCGATGCTGTACGAAGGCACCACCGGTATCCAGGCACTCGACCTGCTGGGCCGTAAAGTGCTGATGACCCAAGGCGAGGCTTTGAAAGGCTTCACCAAGATCGTCCACAAGTTCTGCCAGAACAACGAAGGCAACGAAGCCGTTGCAGAATTCGTCGCACCGCTGGCGGCAATCAACAAGGAATGGGGCGAGCTGACCATGAAGGTCGGTATGGCTGCCATGAAAGATCGCGAAGAAGTCGGCGCGGCCTCCGTGGATTACCTGATGTACTCCGGTTATGCCTGCCTGGCTTACTTCTGGGCCGACATGGCACGTCTGGCAGCCGAGAAGCTGGCAGAAGGCACTGGCGATGCGGCGTTCTACACCGCCAAGCTGCAAACCGCGCGCTTCTACTTCCAGCGCATCCTGCCGCGTACCCGTACGCACGTGGCCACCATGCTGTCGGGCGCCAACAACCTGATGGACATGAAGGAAGAAGACTTCGCACTGGGCTACTAAGCCTTAACGTGGTCGCTTGAAAACCGCTGCTCCTTTGGGGCAGCGGTTTTTTTTGCGTTGGATTTATCCCCAACACCGGGGGCGATTCCCCAGCAGAAACGGTGGCTGCCTGAGCGCTGCCCCCGCGTTTATTGATTCAAAATGTTTCTCGAAAGAGTGGCCAATTAATTGCACTGCGCAGATTAACCGGCGCTCACGAGAAATCCTGTCCTGTTCACGACGCCTCTCGCCCGGCGAACTCATAACAACAACGTCAGGGTGAAGCACATGAACATCTGTCGACTTGTCGGGTTAGCCCTCACACTTGGTGCCTGCGGTGCGATGGCGGCTGATCCCGTCGAAGTGGATCCGCCCGTGCCAGAGGTGCCGAGCCTGCAATCCCTGCGCGGCATGATTCCGCCCGATCCTTCCGGGACTGAAGGCGGGCGCAAGGTCGACCTGATGACCGACTACGTGCTCAACCGCTCCGCTGCGATCCTGCTGGGCAAAGCGCTGTTCTGGGACATGGAAGTCGGCAGCGATGGCGCCACGGCTTGTGCGTCCTGCCACTATCACGCCGGCGTCGACCACCGCATCACCAACCAACTCAACCCCGGCCAGGCACACACCAACGCCAACGTCGCCTCGATCTTCAACAAGCCCTTTGTGGCGTCGGACATTCCCGGCGATGTGGCGTCTTACGCAACGCTGTCCGGCGGCAAGGGCGGGCCGAACTACACGCTGAAGAAAACCGATTTCCCGACTCATGTGCTGAGCAACCCGCTGGAGCGCAACTCGCCGATCGTCTATTCGAGCGACGACGTGGTTGGCTCCCAAGGCGTGTTCGACGCCAACTTCGTCAAACCCAACCAGCCGCGTTTCGACAAGTGCACCCAGCAGCCGGACGGCATCTTCCAGGTCGGCGGCATCAACGTTCGCCGCAGCACCGGGCGGAATGCGCCGTCGGTGATCAACGCTGCGTTCAACGTGCGCAACTTCTGGGACGGTCGGGCCAACAACGTTTTCAACGGTTTCTCACCGTTCGGCAATCGCGATCCCGATGCGGGCATCTACGTGACCAGCGAGCGCAGCACCGTGGCAACCAGAGTCCGACTGGCGCTCAACGACGCATCTGCTGCCTCGCAAGCGGTGGGCCCGCCGGGCAGTGCGGTGGAAATGTCCTGCGGTGGTCGCACCTTCGCCGACATTGGCCGGCGCATGCTCGATCAGTTGATGCTCAAGCAACAGCGGATTTCCTCCAACGATTCGGTGCTCGCTTCGGTTTCCGGCGCACGTCGCCCAACCTATCGCGAGCTGATCAAGAACGCCTTCCAGCCACGTCTGTGGAACGCCACGCAAAACGTGCTGGTTGGCGGCGCACCGTACACGCAGATGGAGGCCAACTTTCCGCTGTTCTTCGGGCTGGCAATTCAAATGTACGAGTCCACGCTGATCTCTGACCAAGCCCCGATCGATGCTTACCTGCAAGGCGATTCGACCGCCATGAATGCACAGCAAGTGCAGGGCATGAACCTGTTTCTCGGCAAGGGCAAATGCGTCAATTGCCACGGTGGCGCAGAGCTGACCAACGCTGCCAGCCGTTTGCTGATGCATCCGCGTGAGCGCATCGAACGCATGGTCATGGCTGACAACCTCACCACCCTTTACGACAACGGCTTCTACAACACCGGCGTGCGGCCGACATCTGAAGATCTGGCCCTCGGTGGCTCGGATGCCTGGGGCAACCCGTGGTCGTTCAGCCGGCAGTACAACAAGCTGTTGCAGGGTGGCAGCATTCCCGATCCGCTGGACGTCGATGTCTGCACCTTCGAAGCACCGCTCAGCGCAGCGATTCCGTGCGACGCGACACTCAAACCCAACGTCAACTTCCGCGACTCGGTCGATGGCGCCTTCAAGACGCCGACTCTGCGCAACATCGCCCTGACCGGGCCGTACTTCCACAACGGCAGCCGCGCCACGCTCAAGCAAGTGATGGAGTTCTACAACCGTGGTGGCGACCGTCGTGGCGAAGACGCCAACAACACCAGCGGTTTCGAGCATCCGGCGGTCAATCAGCACAACACCTCGAACCTTGATCCGGACATGACCAACCTTAACCTGACGCCCGATGAGCTCGACGCCCTGGTGAAGTTCATGGAAGTCGGCCTGACCGATCCGCGCGTGGCCTGGGAGCGGGCGCCGTTCGATCATCCGTCACTGGTCATCCCGCAAGGCCATATCGGTGATGAAAATGCCGTGACCCAGCGCCCGGCCAGTCCGAAAGTCACCACCCGGCAAGCGGCGGATGCTTCGCTCAATCTCAAGCCATACGGGGCTGAAGGACGGAGCCCGGCGGAGGGGCCACTACTGCCGTTCTACAACGATCTGTGAGGGATATCTGCAGTCCTGGCCATCAGTGATGGTGGCCATGGCTCGCGGAAGGCAAAAAACTTGGCAAATCGCTCAGATAGTCAGGTTTTCTGCCGTTAAAGAGACTGCGTGTGATCTGGATCACATTGTGTGTGCTTAACTGCACACATTGCAGGCACAATGCCATCTCTTTGCCATGACGGGTCGGAGCTTTACCCTTGCCGCGTTCTTCCGCTGTACGTTTCAGTCATTTCCTACCTTCACTGCTGTTGTTACTCGCGGGGTTGGCGGCTGCGTACGTCAAAGACCTCAACGTGTTCTTCACTTCTCTATTTAACGTGTTGCCGACTCTGGTTTTGCTGTTGGGTGGCGCTTACTGCGCGGTTTACCGACGTCAGCGCGAACTGTTTCTGATGCTCACGGTGTACATCGCCTACTTTCTGCTCGACACCCAGACTGACTATTACCGCGACAACGGCAAGGTGCGCGAAGACGCAGCGGTGGTCTTTCATCTCGTCTGTCTGCTGTTGCCGCTGTTGTTCGGGCTGTTCGCCGCGTGGCAGGAACGCACGCACCTGTTTCAAGACATGGTGGCGCGGTTTGCCGTGTTGCTGATTTTCGGCAGCGTGGCGTTGGGGCTGGAGCAAAGTTATCCCCAGGCGCTGCTGATCTGGCTGTCCGAAATTCGCTGGCCGGCGCTGCACGGCGCGTGGATGAGCCTGATCCAGATGTCGTACCCGGTGTTCATTTCGGCCTTCCTGTTACTCGCCTGGCAATACTGGCGCAACCCGCGCCCGCTGCACGCGGCACAGTTGGTCGGCCTGCTCGGCGTGTTCTGGATGCTGCCGAAAACCTTCATCCTGCCGTTTACCCTGAACATTATGTGCAGCCAGGTCATGTTGATGATCGCCGCAGCGGTTGCGCACGAGGCTTATCAAATGGCCTTCCGTGATGAACTCACCGGTCTGCCGGGCCGCCGCGCGCTCAACGAACGCATGCAGCGTCTCGGTCGCAACTATGTACTGGCGATGAGCGACGTCGATCACTTCAAGAAATTCAACGACACCCACGGTCATGACGTTGGCGACCAGGTGCTGCGATTAGTCGCCAGCAAGCTGTCGAAAATCAGCGGGGGCGGTAGGGCGTATCGCTATGGCGGTGAGGAATTCGCTCTGGTGTTTGCAGGCAAAACCCTTGAGGAATGCATGCCGCATCTGGAAGTGATCCGCGAGTCGATCGCGTCCTACAACATTCAACTGCGCAATCAGGAAAACCGCCCGCAGGATGACCAGCAAGGTCGCCAGCGCCGCAGCGGTTCCGGCGCTTCCAGTGTATCGGTGACGGTGAGCATCGGCGTTGCCGAGCGGTTGGAGCAGCGCACCCCGGAGCAAGTCCTGAAATCCGCTGACGAAGCGCTCTACAGCGCCAAGGGCGCAGGGCGAAACTGTGTGGTCGCATACGGCCAGAACCGCCGTGGCGCGGTGCGCATGGACACGGCTGCGGGTTGAGTGATGATGGCGCATTCAGCGTCTGCACAATGATTGTGAGGCGTGGTGGCCGGCAGTAGGTTTGAGTGATCTGCTGACGGAGAAGCCACCATGCCTGAGTACAAAGCCCCGCTGCGCGACATGCGCTTTCTGATCGACCACGTCTTCGACTTCCACGCCAACTACGCCGCCCTCGGTGCCGACGACGCCAGCCCGGACACGATCAACGCGATCCTTGAAGAAGGCGCGAAGTTCTGTGAGAACGTTCTCGCCCCGCTCAATCGCAGCGGTGACGAAGAGGGCTGCCATTTCGACAACGGTGTGGTGACAACGCCTACAGGCTTCAAGCAAGCCTTCGCACAATACGTCGAGGGTGGCTGGCACGGTCTGGCGGCGGATCCGACTTACGGCGGTCAGGGCTTGCCGAGTTCGCTGGGGCTGGTCATCAGCGAAATGGTTGGTTCCAGCAACACGTCCTGGGGCATGTACCCGGGCCTGACCCACGGCGCGATGTCGGCGATCCACGCTCACGGCACTGCCGAGCAAAAAGACACCTACCTGAGCAAACTCACCGCCGGCCAGTGGACCGGCACCATGTGCCTGACCGAAGCCCATTGCGGCACTGATCTGGGCATCATCAAGACCCGCGCCGTGCCCCAGGCTGACGGCAGTTACGCGGTCACTGGCAGCAAGATTTTCATCTCTGCCGGCGAGCACGACATGAGCGACAACATCATTCACCTGGTGTTGGCGAAGCTGCCGGACGCGCCGGCGGGTACCAAGGGCATTTCACTGTTTATCGTGCCGAAGTTCTTGCCGGATGCAGCAGGCGAAGCGGGCGAACGCAATGGCGTGTCCTGCGGTTCGATCGAACACAAAATGGGCATCAAGGCCTCGGCCACTTGCGTGCTCAACTTCGACGGCGCCAAGGGCTACCTGATCGGCGAGCCGAACAAGGGCCTCAACTGCATGTTCACCATGATGAACCACGCAAGGCTCGGCACCGGCATGCAGGGGCTGTGTCTGGGCGAAGCGAGCTTTCAAGGCGCAATCAAATACGCCAACGACCGTTTGCAGATGCGCTCACTGACCGGCGCCAAAGCCCCGGACAAAGCCGCCGATCCGATCATCGTCCACCCCGACGTGCGGCGCATGTTGCTGACCATGAAAGCCTTCAACGAAGGCAACCGCGCGCTGACCTATTTCACCGCGCAGATGCTCGATGTCGCGCACCTGAGCAGCGATGCCGAAGCACGTCAGGAAGCCGAAGACCTGTTGGCGTTCCTCACGCCGATCTGCAAGGCGTTCATGACCGATACCGGCCTGGAAGTGACCAACCACGGCATGCAGGTGTTTGGTGGCCACGGCTTCATTCGCGAATGGGGCATGGAGCAGTTGGTGCGCGATTGCCGGATCGCACCGATTTACGAAGGCACCAACGGCATTCAGGCGCTGGATCTGCTTGGGCGCAAAGTGCTCGGCAGTCAGGGCAAGTTGCTGCGAGGGTTTACCAAGATCGTCCACAAGTTCTGTGCCGCAAACGCCGAGCATCCGCAGTTGGGCAGCTTCGTTGCGCAGCTCAACGAGCTCAATCAGCAGTGGGGCGACCTGACTATGAAGGTCGGCATGGCGGCGATGAAGAACGCGGATGAAGTCGGCGCTGCGTCGGTGGATTACCTGATGTACAGCGGCTACATCATTCTTGGCTATCTGTGGTTGCGCATGGCGTTGGTGGCGCAGGCGCAGCTGGAGGCGGGCGAGGGCGAGGCGGACTATCTGCGCGGGAAACTGGCGACGTGCGAGTTTTACTTCAAGCGTTTGTTGCCGCGTACGGCGGCGCATCGGGCGGCGATCGAGGCGGGCAGTGATTGTTTGATGAAGTTGCCTGCTGAACTGTTTTCTCTGTAGGAAAAAGCAAACGATTGTCCGATCGCGGCCCGAGCCTTCGGACGATCTTTTTCTGGTGACCAAAAATAACAAATCAGTCACCGGTTGACCCTATGTGTCGCAAAAGTTGTTGAGGTACACTCCGGATCAACGAAAACACCATTCCACGAATCACCTGTTTAGATCTTGCGAGGTTTGCCATGGCTGACTACAAAGCGCCGCTGCGCGATATGCGCTTCGTCCTCAATGAAGTGTTCGAGGTCGCCAAACTCTGGGCCGAACTGCCAGCGCTGGCCGAGACTGTCGACGCCGAAACCGTTGAAGCCATTCTCGAAGAGGCCGGCAAGGTCACCAGCAAAAGCATCGCGCCACTGAGCCGTGCCGCAGACGAAGAAGGTTGCCACTGGGCCGACGGTGCCGTGACTACCCCGGCCGGTTTCCCTCAGGCCTATCAGACTTATGCCGAAGGCGGCTGGGTCGGCGTTGGCGGTGATCCGCAATACGGCGGCATGGGCATGCCCAAAGCCGTGTCGGCGCAGGTTGAAGAAATGGTCAACTCCGCCAGCCTGTCCTTCGGTCTGTACCCGATGCTGACTGCCGGCGCCTGCCTGTCGATCAACGCCCACGCCAGCGAAGAGCTGAAAGCCGCGTACCTGCCGAACATGTACGCCGGCGTCTGGGCTGGTTCGATGTGCCTGACCGAGCCGCACGCCGGCACCGACTTGGGGATTATTCGCACCAAGGCCGAGCCTCAGGCCGACGGTTCCTACAAGGTCAGCGGCACCAAGATCTTCATCACCGGTGGCGAACACGACCTCACCGAAAACATCATTCACCTGGTATTGGCGAAACTGCCGGACGCCCCGGCGGGCCCGAAAGGCATTTCGCTGTTCCTGGTGCCGAAGTTCATGGTCAATGCCGACGGCAGCCTGGGCGCACGCAACCCGGCGACCTGCGGTTCGATCGAACACAAGATGGGCATCCAGGCGTCCGCGACCTGCGTGATGAACTTCGACGAAGCCGTGGGCTATCTGGTCGGCGAGCCGAACAAAGGCCTTGCCGCGATGTTCACCATGATGAACTACGAGCGTCTGGGCGTTGGCATTCAAGGCCTGGCGACTGGCGAGCGTTCGTACCAGAACGCCGTTGAATACGCCCGCGACCGTCTGCAAAGCCGCTCGCCGACCGGCGCGCAGAACAAAGACAAAGTCGCTGACCCGATCATCGTCCACCCGGACGTGCGGCGCATGCTGTTGACCATGAAAGCCTCGAACGAAGGTGGCCGTGCGTTCTCCACTTACGTGGCGATGCAACTCGACACCGCCAAGTTCAGCGAAGACGCTACGACCCGTAAGCGTGCCGAGGATCTGGTCGCGTTGCTGACGCCGGTGGCCAAGGCGTTCCTCACCGATCTCGGCCTGGAAACCACCGTGCACGGCCAGCAGATTTTCGGCGGCCACGGTTACATCCGCGAGTGGGGCCAGGAGCAACTGGTGCGTGACGTGCGCATCACCCAGATTTACGAAGGCACCAACGGCATTCAGGCGCTGGATCTGGTCGGTCGCAAGATCGTCGGCAGCGGCGGTGCGTTCTACAAGCTGTTCGCTGACGAAATTCGTCATTTCACCGCAACGGCCAGCGCCGATCTGGGCGAATTCACCAGGCCGTTGAACGACGCTGTCGACAGCCTCGACGAACTGACTTCGTGGCTGCTGGATCGGGCGAAAAACAATCCGAACGAAATCGGCGCGGCTTCGGTCGAATATTTGCAAGCATTCGGTTACACGGCGTACGCCTACATGTGGGCATTGATGGCCAAGGCGTCGCTGGGCAAGGAAGCGCAGGACGATTTCTACGCCAGCAAGCTCGGCACCGCGCGCTTCTACTTCGCCCGTCTGCTGCCGCGCATTCACTCGTTGAGCGCGTCAGTGAAGGCCGGCAGCGAGTCGTTGTTCCTGCTGGATGCTGCTCAGTTCTGATGCGATCACGTCATGTAAGCATTCTCTTACATGACGTACTGCTGTTCTCCCATATGCGTGGATTGGATCCACGGCTAATCTACATTTCATGGACGTCGCGCAGGAAGCGCAAAGCAACAACACGGACACGTAGGATTCTGCCAGGGTGGCGGAGTGAAATGGATGTCAGGGAAACAGTCTGCAAAGCCCCGCTTCGGCGGGGTTTTCTTTTGCCTGCAGAAAAGTCATCAGGCCAAAGGATCCTGTTCGGGCCTCACTTCACGCTGCATCACTTCCTCCAGCAATGTCTGCAACAGCGCCAAAGGTGCTTGCTGACGTTGCACATCGCGACAGACCAGCCCAACCTTCAGCGGCACCCGTGGCTCGCTCAGCGGTTTCCACAGCAGATCCTGATCGTCGTATTCCTTCTGCGAACGCCCGGGCAGAACCGTCGCCAGTTTGGTATGCGGCAGGCTGTCGAGAATCCCCACCATATTGTTCAGCTCGGCCTGCACTTGCGGACGTCGCCCGAGGGCGGTCAATTGCGCCTGCCAGATCTGGCGGATTTGAAACTCTTCGCCCAACAGCAGCATCGGTAGCTCAGCGGCCTGGCGCATCGAGACTTTCTTGAATTCGCGCAACGGATGATCCGCCGGGATCACCAGCGTCAGTTCATCTTCGTAAAGCATCACGCCGTGCAGGCCCGGTTGGCGCGGCGGTAGATAACTGATGCCAATATCCAGCGAGCCATTGAGCAGACGTCGTTCGATCTCAAGTCCGGTCAATTCATAAATCTGCACCACCAGATGCGGCTGCGCCTTGCGCACCCGCTCGAGCATTTGCGGAACCAGACTGGTGTGAACCGTCTGCAGCACGCCGATCGCCAGGGTGCGCAAAGCCTGGCCCTTGAAGTTGCCCAATGCCTCGCGCGCCCGTTGCAAGCCATCCAGCAGCGGCAGTGCGTGGTTGTACAAGGTATGCGCGGCGAGGGTGGGCAGCAGGCGTTTGCTGCTGCGCTCAAACAGGGTGACGTCGAGGTTCTGTTCGAGCTGGCGAATCTGCTGCGACAGCGCCGGTTGCGAGATCGACAGGCGTTCAGCGGCACGGCCGACATGGCCTTCTTCGTAGACCGCGACGAAATAACGCAGTTGTTTGAAATCCATAAGTAATGCTTATCGAAAATGCTGGGAAATCGAAATGGCCCGAAGCCGTTGGTGAGCCTAGTCTAACCGCATTCACAAGGCTTACAGGGCCAGAAAGCGCGATGAATAGCGTTCGCTTCGACAGTGTTTACATAGGCAGTTCAATAAACCTCAAACGAGGTTTTTTTCAATGAATCTGTTCAGTTTGCGGCGCCAGACGCCGAGTCTTGATGACCTCGCTTTCGAGGACAATTCATCTGACCACAACGAAAAGCTCAGCGCCGAGCGCCTGATGCCCAGCGTTGAACGACCGCAACAGGTGTTCGTCCGTGGGCAAGGTTCGTGGCTATGGGACAGCAACGACCGCGCGTACTTGGATTTTTCCCAAGCCGGTGGCGCCAACAGTCTTGGCCACAGCCCTTCGGCGCTGGTGAAAGCCATCAGCAGTCAAGCGCAGGCGCTGATCAATCCCGGTTTCAATCTGCATAATCGCGGCATGCTCAGCCTCGCCGAACGCCTGTGCGCCGCCACTTCCAGCGATCAGGCTTACCTGCTCAACAGCGGCAGCGAAGCCTGTGAAGCGGCGATCAAACTGGCGCGCAAGTGGGGCCAACTGCATCGCGGCGGCGCGTCGCGGATCATCGTTGCGAAGCAGGGTTGTCATGGTCGAAGCCTGGCAACGATTTCCGCCTCGGACAGCTGCAACCTGCACAACCGTTTCGCGCCGCTGCTGCCGGGTTTTGATCTGGTGCCGTTCAACGACTTGCCGGCGCTGCACGCGGCGGTCGATGCGCAGACCGTGGCGATCATGCTTGAGCCGATCCAAAGCGATGCAGGCGTTATCCCGGCCACCGAGCATTACCTCAAGGGTGTCGAGCGCCTGTGCCGTGAACTTGGCATTCTGCTGATTCTCGACGAAGTGCAAACCGGCATCGGCCGCTGCGGCACGTTGCTCGCGGAACAGTCCTACGGCGTACGCGCCGATATTGTTGTGCTCGGCAAAGGACTGGGCGGTGGCGTGCCGTTGGCGGCGCTGTTGGCGCGGGGCAAGGCCTGCTGTTTCGAGGCGGGCGAACTCGGCGGCACCCATCACGGTAACGCGCTGATGACCGCAGCCGGTCTGGTGGTGCTCGACAGCGTGCACGACCGCAGCTTTCTCCAGCAGGTCAACGACAACGGCCAGCATCTGCGCGCAGGTCTGGCTCGATTGGCGCACCGCTATGAACACGGCGAACTGCGCGGTCAAGGCCTGTTCTATGGACTGACCCTGTCAGACGATTCCGCCGATGCTGTGGTTCATGCCGCCCTGCACGAAGGCCTGCTGCTCAACGCCCCGCAAGCCAACTGCCTGCGCTTCACCCCGGCGCTCACCGTGAGCAAAATCAATATCGACGAAATGCTCCTGCGCTTGGGCCGCGCCTTCTCGCGAGTACGCACCGCCCAACTGCAATGCCGCAAAGGGATTGCCGTCTGAGCTGAACTGTCCTACCCGATTTCCAGAACCGTCTCGCGGTATAACGCACGCCCCACGCCTGATTCTTTTGGCTTGGGGCGTTTTTTTGTGGCCGGGTTTTGCAGGTGGTTAGCCAGCCGGTATTCGCTCGCTACTTGAACACGAGCGCGTCGACAGTCAAACAATGGGAGTCGGGAGACAAACACCCCAGCGCAATGGCGCTGAAGTTACTGAGCATCGTGCAGAAGCACGGACTGCAAATTCTTGGCTGAGCTATCAGTTTGATACCGACACCGTGATTGGCACTGAACCCTGACGAACGGCGCAGGTCGATTAGCTTGTATGGCTCACATGAGCCAACCCCCATTCAGGAGCTGCCCCATGGATTTCATTCGCATCATCATCGCTATTCTGTTGCCACCACTGGGTGTGTTTCTGCAGGTCGGGTTTGGCGGGGCGTTCTGGCTGAACATTCTGCTGACGTTGTGCGGGTATATTCCGGGGATCGTGCATGCGGTGTATATCATCGCCAAGCGTTGACTCAGATGCATGCCCTGTAGGAGCTGCGGCACGCTGCGATCTTTTGATTTTAATTCGAGGATCAGGATCAAAAGATCGCAG
>NZ_RWIM01000064.1 GCF_009764645.1 Pseudomonas sp. PB106 | reverse complement strand
CTACAGGTTATGTGGACACCTGTAGGAGCTGCCGAAGGCTGCGATCTTTTGCTTTAAAGAGGGGCAGGTTCTTGCGCGGGTTTTGACTTGTCGATGGCCGGCACATGCAAATTGCCTTCAGCCACCTGATCGCCCTCAAGCTGCGGCTGGGTTACCCAAGTCAGAATGTCGTAGTAGCGACGGATGTTCGCCACGAAATGCACCGGCTCGCCGCCTCGGGCGTAGCCATAACGCGTCTTGCTGTACCACTGCTTCTGCGACAGACGCGGCAGAATCTTCTTCACGTCCAGCCATTTGTCCGGGTTCAACCCTTCCTTGGCCGTCAACTTGCGCGCGTCATCCAGGTGACCGCTGCCGACGTTATAGGCTGCCAGGGCAAACCAGGTGCGATCCGGTTCCTTGATCGAATCGTCGAGCTGATCCTTCATATAAGCCAGGTACTTGGCGCCGCCCATGATGCTCTGCTTGGGGTCGAGGCGGTTGGACACGCCCATCGCCTGGGCGGTGTTCTGGGTCAACATCATCAAGCCGCGCACACCGGTTTTCGAGGTGACGGTCGGTTGCCACAGCGATTCCTGATAGCCAATGGCGGCCAGCAGACGCCAGTCGACTTTCTCTTTCTTCGCGTAATTCTTGAAGTGCTGCTCGTACTTCGGCAGGCGCTGCTGCAAGTGCTGGGCGAAGGTGGTGGCGCCCATGTAACCGAGGACGTCGACGTGGCCGTAATAGCGATCCTTCAGGCGTTGCAGCGTGCCGTTTTTCTGCACCTTGTCGAGATAGGCATTGATCTCGTTGAGCAGGCTGTTGTCTTCGCCCGGACCAACGGCCCAGCTCTGGCTGCGCGCATCGCCGAGGTCGAAGGCCACACGAATATTGGTGAAGTACACCTGATTCATCGCCACTTCGTTGGAGTCGACCAGCGTCAGGTCGATCTGGCCCTCATCAACCATGCGCAACAAGTCGACCACTTCAACTGCGTCGGATTCTTCGTACTCGATGCCGGGAAATTTCTGTTTCAGCTCGGCCAGTTGCTCGGCGTGGGTGCTGCCCTTGAGCACCATGATCTTCTTGCTGACCAGATCGCCCGGGTCGGTCGGTCGCGATTGGCCGTTGCGGTAGATGATCTGCGGGGTGACTTCGAGGTAGGAGTGCGAGAACCGCACCTGCTTCTTGCGCTGTTCGCTGCTGACCAGGCCGGCGGCGGCCAGTACCGGGCCGTTAGGTTTGCCGATCTGATTGAACAGGTCGTCTAGGTTGTCAGCGGTCTCGATCTTCAGTTCCACACCCAAATCGTCGGCGAAGCGCTTCACCAGCTCGTATTCGAAGCCGGTTTCACCGCTGCGATCCTGAAAGTAGGTGGCGGGGCTGTTACGGGTAATCACCCGCAGCACACCATCCTCCTTTACGCGCTCGAGTGTGTTGGGTTTATCAACACAACCACCGAGCATCAGGAAGAGTCCGGTTGCGATCAGCCATTTGGCGTACCGCGGACGCAAAGCCGTTGGGAAAAACATCTGCGCAGTATACGCAAACGGCCACGGGCGCCATATCTCGACAGCGTAGGACTAGTCTGCTATTGATCACAGAATCGAGCGAAACCCCACAGGAATGGGCCTTCGCGGCTTTTTGTTACAGTAAAAATAAGCCGCCGTTGCGCGGTCGATTTATCTGACTCCGGAGGCAGAAACACAGATTGGTGTCCGAGTGCAACCGTGCGTAGCGTTTCGGGTGATGTTGAGGGCGGTTTAGGCTAGAATGCACGGCCTCAAAGCACACCCCTTCCCGAGGCTGTCCCGAAGATGTTGATCCTGCGCGGCGCTCCTGCCCTTTCTGCCTTTCGCCACAGCAAACTCCTTGAGCAACTGAGCCAGAAGGTTCCAGCTGTCAGTGGCCTGTATGCTGAATTCGCTCACTTCGCCGAAGTCACCGGCGTCCTGACCGGCGACGAACAGCAGGTGCTTGCGCGCCTTCTGAAGTACGGTCCAAGCGTTCCGGTTCAAGAGCCGACCGGCCGTCTGTTTCTGGTGTTGCCGCGTTTCGGCACCATCTCGCCATGGTCGAGCAAGGCCAGCGACATCGCCCGCAACTGCGGCCTGAGCAAGATCCAGCGTCTGGAGCGCGGTATCGCCTTCTACGTGGCCGGTCAGTTCAGCGAAGCCGAAGCGCAGCAGATTGCCGACGTATTGCATGACCGCATGACCCAGATCGTGCTGGCCAACCTCGAACAGGCCGCCGGTCTGTTCAGCCACGCCGAACCGAAGCCGCTGACGGCCATCGACATCCTCGGTGGCGGTCGCGCCGCGCTGGAAAAAGCCAACACCGAGCTGGGCCTGGCCCTGGCTGAAGACGAGATCGACTATCTGGTCGACGCCTTCAACGGCTTGAAGCGCAACCCGCACGACATCGAATTGATGATGTTCGCTCAGGCCAACTCCGAACACTGCCGTCACAAGATCTTCAACGCCAGTTGGGATATTGATGGTGAGAACCAGGAAAAAAGCCTGTTCGGCATGATCAAGAACACCTACGTGATGCACAGCGAAGGCGTTCTGTCGGCTTATAAGGACAACGCCTCGGTGATCGTCGGCAACGTTGCCGGCCGTTTCTTCCCGAACCCTGAAACCCGCCAGTACGGCGCGGTGCAGGAGCCGGTGCACATCCTGATGAAGGTTGAAACCCACAACCACCCGACCGCGATCGCCCCGTTCCCGGGCGCGTCGACCGGTTCCGGCGGCGAGATCCGTGACGAAGGTGCAACGGGCCGTGGCGCGAAGCCAAAGGCTGGCCTGACCGGTTTCACCGTGTCGAACCTGCAGATCCCAGGCTTCGAACAGCCGTGGGAAGTGCCGTACGGCAAGCCTGAGCGCATCGTCACCGCGCTGGACATCATGATCGAAGGCCCGCTCGGCGGCGCCGCGTTCAACAACGAATTCGGTCGTCCGGCCCTGACTGGCTACTTCCGTACCTTCGAACAGTCGATCACCACTCCGCACGGTGACGAAGTTCGTGGTTACCACAAGCCGATCATGCTCGCTGGCGGCATGGGCAACATCCGCGAAGAACACGTCAAGAAAGGCGAGATCGTCGTTGGCTCCAAGCTGATCGTCCTCGGCGGCCCGGCGATGTTGATTGGTTTGGGTGGCGGCGCGGCTTCCTCCATGGCCACCGGCACCAGCTCGGCGGATCTGGACTTTGCTTCCGTACAGCGTGAAAACCCTGAGATGGAGCGTCGCTGCCAGGAAGTCATCGACCGTTGCTGGCAGCTGGGCGACAAAAACCCGATCAGCTTCATCCACGACGTTGGCGCAGGCGGTCTGTCCAACGCCTTCCCGGAACTGGTCAACGACGGCGACCGCGGTGGCCGTTTCGAACTGCGCAACATTCCAAACGACGAGCCGGGCATGGCCCCGCACGAAATCTGGTCCAACGAATCCCAGGAGCGTTACGTTCTGGCGGTCGGCCCGGAAGATTTCGAGCGCTTCCAGGCGATCTGCGAACGCGAGCGTTGCCCGTTTGCTGTAGTGGGCGAGGCGACTGCCGAGCCGCAACTGACCGTGACCGACAGCCATTTCGGTAACAACCCGGTGGACATGCCACTGGAAGTGTTGCTGGGCAAAGCCCCGCGCATGCACCGTTCGGTGGTTCGTGAAGCCGAGCTGGGCGATGACTTCGATCCGTCGAACCTCGACATCAGCGAATCCATCCAACGCGTTCTGCATCACCCGGCCGTGGCCAGCAAAAGCTTCCTGATCACCATCGGTGACCGCACCATCACCGGCCTGGTGGCCCGTGACCAAATGGTCGGCCCGTGGCAGGTTCCGGTGGCCGACGTTGCCGTCACCGCCACCAGCTTCGACGTTTACACCGGTGAAGCGATGGCGATGGGCGAGCGCACTCCGCTGGCTCTGCTGGACGCTCCGGCGTCGGGCCGCATGGCCATCGGCGAAACCCTGACCAACATCGCCGCGTCGCGCATCAACAAGATCTCCGACATCAAACTGTCGGCGAACTGGATGTCCGCTGCCGGCCACCCGGGCGAAGACGCGCGTCTGTACGACACCGTGAAAGCGGTCGGTATGGCACTGTGCCCTGAGCTGGGCATCACCATTCCGGTGGGCAAGGACTCAATGTCCATGGCCACCCGTTGGAACGATAACGGCGAAGAAAAAACCGTGACCTCGCCGATGTCGCTGATCGTGACCGGTTTCGCGCCAGTGGCTGACATCCGTCAGACCCTGACCCCGGAACTGCGCATGGACAAGGGCACCACCGACCTGATCCTGATCGACCTCGGTCGCGGTCAGAACCGCATGGGTGCTTCGATCCTTGCTCAGACACACGGCAAGCTCGGCAAACACGCGCCGGACGTTGATGACGCCGAAGACCTGAAAGCCTTCTTCGCCGTGATCCAGGGCCTCAACGCCGACGGTCACCTGTTGGCTTACCACGACCGTTCCGACGGTGGTCTGCTGACTGCCGTGGTGGAAATGGCCTTCGCCGGTCACTGCGGTCTGAGCCTGAACCTCGACAGCGTTGCCGAGTCCTCGGCAGAAATCGCTGCCATCCTGTTCAACGAAGAGCTGGGTGCCGTCATCCAGGTTCGTCAGGACGCCACGCCAGACATCCTCGCGCAGTTCAGCGCGGCCGGTCTGGGCGACTGCGTGTCGGTGATCGGTCAGCCGATCAACAATGGCCAGATCAACATCACCTTCAACGGTGACACCGTGTTCGAAGGCCAGCGTCGTCTGCTGCAACGTCAGTGGGCCGAGACCAGCTACCAGATCCAGCGTCTGCGTGATAACGCCGACTGCGCCGAGCAAGAATTCGACGTGCTGCTGGAAGAAGACAACCCGGGCCTGAGCGTCAAGCTGAGCTACGACGTCAACCAGGACATCGCCGCGCCTTACATCAAGAAAGGCATCCGCCCACAGGTTGCCGTGCTGCGTGAGCAGGGCGTCAACGGTCAGGTGGAAATGGCGGCGGCGTTCGACCGCGCCGGTTTCAACGCGATCGACGTGCACATGAGCGACATTCTCGCTGGCCGTGTCGACCTGAACGAGTTCAAAGGTCTGGTGGCGTGCGGTGGTTTCTCCTACGGCGACGTGCTCGGCGCTGGTGAAGGCTGGGCCAAGTCGGCACTGTTCAACAGCCGTGCCCGCGATGCGTTCCAGGGTTTCTTCGAACGTAACGACAGCTTCACCCTCGGCGTGTGCAACGGTTGCCAGATGATGTCCAACCTGCACGAGCTGATCCCGGGCAGCGAGTTCTGGCCGCACTTCGTGCGTAACCGCTCCGAGCAGTTCGAAGCGCGCGTGGCGATGGTGCAGATCCAGGAATCGAACTCGATCTTCCTGCAGGGCATGGCCGGTTCGCGTATGCCGATCGCGATCGCTCACGGTGAAGGTCACGCCGAGTTCTCCAGCGAAGAGGCACTGCTGGAAGCCGATCTGTCCGGTTGCGTGGCGATGCGTTTCGTCGACAACCATGGCAAGGTTACCGAGCGTTATCCGGCCAACCCGAACGGTTCGCCGCGCGGGATTACCGGTCTCACCAGCCGTGATGGCCGCGTGACGATCATGATGCCGCACCCGGAGCGGGTGTTCCGTGCCGTGCAGAACTCGTGGCGTTCAGAAGACTGGAACGAGGACGCACCTTGGATGCGTATGTTCCGTAATGCTCGCGTCTGGGTTAACTAAGGCCTGTGTACAAGTTGGCGTTTTTTGTTCCTGACAGTCATGTCGAGGTGGTCAAAGGGGCTGTGTTCGCTGCCGGTGGTGGGCGGATCGGTGACTATGACCACTGTGCTTGGCAGGTGCTTGGGTCTGGTCAGTTTCGACCTTTGGACGGCAGTCAGCCGTTTATGGGGGAGGCGGGGCAGGTTGAGCGGGTTGAGGAATGGAAGGTTGAGCTTGTGGTGGCGGATGAGTTGATCGTTGCTGTGGTGGCGGCGCTCAAGTTGAGCCATCCCTACGAGACGCCGGCTTATGAGGTGTGGCGGCTGGAAGATTTTTGATCTTTCTGGCGGCTGAAACGGGAAACCCGCAGATGAGTGATTGTCTGCGGGTTTTTTGTTGCCTGCGATTTTTTTTCTGTAGGAGTGAGCCTGCTCGCGATGGCGCCCTGACAGGCGACCATGTTCTGTCTGGCTGTGTGAATATCCGATTCTTCGAGTGCTGCGGCTGGCGGTTCCGCCCTTACGGCGGGTCACCTTTTCCAAACGCCGAAAAGGTAACCCAAAAGGCTTGCCCCAACGTTCGGCCCACTCGCTAAGGCTCGGGGTTCCTTCGCTCCGGAATTCATCCGGGCGCATCGCCTCCGGTTTGCTTCGCTGCACCTCCTCTCGATGCATTTGGCTGCGCCAAACGGTCGCTGCGCTCCCACCCCCGGATAAATCCCTCCACTCAGCCTGCCGACGGGGCCGTTGGATCAAGATCAAAAGCCGCAGCCGAGCTTACGCTCATCCTGTGTAGGAGCTGCCGAAGGCTGCGATCTTTTGATCTTGATTTTGTGGGAGCTGGCTTGCCAGCGATGGCGGCCTGCCAGCCGACCTGTGTCTTTCAGGTGTACTCAACCCAACGGTAGGAGTGAGCCTGCTCGCGATAGCAACCTCACAACCAACCAATCACCCGCAGATGTAGTTCAATTCCTGTGGAGCTGGCTTGCCAGCGATGGCGGCCTGCCAGCCGACCTGTTTCTTGCAGGTGTACCCAATCCAACTGTGTAGGATTGAGCCTGCTCGCGATAGCAACCTCACAACCAACCAATCACCCGAAGATGTACTCAATCCCTGTGGGAGCCTGGCTTGCCAGCGATGACGGCCTGCCAGCCGACCTGTTGTTACTTGCAGATGTACTCAATCCAACTGTAGGAGTGAGCCTGCTCGCGATAGCAACCTCACAACCAACCAATCACCCGCAGATGCACCTCAATTCCTGTGGGAGCTGGCTTGCCAGCGATGGCGGCCTGACAGCCGACCAATCTCTGCCTGAATGCACGCACTCCAACTGTGGCAGCTAGCCCTGCTGGCGATGGGGCCAATCCAGTCTCCAAGGAAATTTGATCTGTTTAAATCTGTGTCGAATTCGCAGAACCTTCCCACAAGGTTTTCAGGTTGTCCGTCGGACGCTCGCTCTCTAGTCTTTGTCTGTCGCTGCCAATTCAGCGACCGGGAGGTGAGATACCCGATTTGGATCCCCAGACAAGTGCCCCCATAATTGCGGCCAGCTAACGCTGTCAGCAATTCCTTATGGCGGCTATGTGCGGGCGGACTTCGGTCCGGCCGGTTTTGGGGTTCTATCGGTGATCTCACTCCGTACATGGCTGCCACCTCTTCTTCGAGTGAGATCGGGAGCAAGTGGCTGCAACACTTAAAGGAATTGTTCGATGGACAAACTGATCCCCGATCCACCCCCCGAAACCACCACCCCACTCGAAGCCGCCATCCACGCCGAAGACCTCGCCAAAAACCGCGAAGCCATCAAACGCGCCCTCGATTTCTACTTCAGCCCCGAACCCGCCAAACCCCGGCAACCGAGCACGATGTTCCTCGTCCACCCCAGCGTCGACACCGAAAGCCTGCTCGCCCACGCCTGTGAATCGTTGGCCTCAGCCAACGCCATGGCCAGCAACTTCGCAACCGAACTCGGCGGCTTGCAACGCAGCACCGCCCTGGCCATCCAGCAAATCATTATGCTCGCCGAACTCGCAGTAAACCGCGCACTGGATCGAGTCGATCCACAAACCTGACGACCGCGTCATCGTTCATCGCCAGCAGGCTGGCTCCCACAAGGTCGTGCACGATTTTGAGAACAGTGAAGAACCTGTGGGAGCCTGGCTTGCCAGCGATGACGGCCTGACAGCCGACCTGACTTCAGATTGATCGCATCCCCTGTAGGAGCTGCCGCAGGCTGCGATCTTTTGATCTTGCGTTTGAAGGGTAAAAATCAAAGTCAAAAGATCGCAGCCTGCGGCAGCTCCTACATGGGTGATGTTTGGGTCAGACTTTGGCGCTGACTTCGCTGCGGTTGACCAGCGCTTCAAGTGCCCCACTCAAACTCGCCGCCTTATCACCCACCAGCAAATGCCAAACCCCACCCTCCAACTGGCTAACACCCTGACACCCCAGCTCTTTCAACTGCGCCTCAGACAACGCCTTGCCATTCGCCAGTTGCAGGCGAATCCGCGTCATCGCAATGCAATCCAGTTGCAGCACATTGTCGCCACCGCCCAAAGCATTCAGCCATTGCTGCGCCTCGGAACCGGCAACGGCCACAATTTTCGGCTCATTAGCAACAGCGGTTTCCACCAAAACCGCCCGCCCCAACGCTGGCATCGCCAAGCGAATCTCATCGGCAATGCTGTCCGCCATCGGCCCGACAACCACCTGCAAACTCCCACCTTTACCCGGTCGCACCACCGCCATCGCACCCAGCGCTTTCAGGTCAGCATCCGAAGCCTTGTTGCGATCGACCATCTCCAGTCGCAAGCGCGTGGTGCAAGCGCCGACGGTGACCAAGTTCTCGGCACCACCCAGTGCCTTGATATAAGCACTGGCCCGTTCGTTTTCAGTGAGCACCGCTTTTTCAGCAGTAGCCACATCCTCACGCCCCGGCGTTTTCAGGTTGAAGCGGCGAATGCAGAAGTCGAAAACGACGTAGTAGATCACCGCGTAAGCCAACCCAACCGGGAATACCAGCCAACCATTGGTGGACTTGCCCCAGCCGAGAATCATGTCGATAAAACCACCGGAGAAGGTGAAGCCCAAATGGATGTTCAATCCATTGGTAATTGCCATCGACAACCCGGTCAGCAACGCATGCAGCAGATACAACAGCGGTGCCAAAAACATGAAGGCGAATTCAATCGGCTCAGTCACCCCGGTCAAAAACGACGTCAGTGCCATCGACAGGAAAATCCCGCCCATGACTTTGCGGCGTTCCGGCAGGGCGTTGCGGTACATCGCCAGGCACGCGGCCGGCAGGCCGAAGATCATCATCGGGAACATGCCGGTCATGAACTGGCCGCCCTTCGGATCGCCAGCGAAGTAGCGCGACAGGTCGCCGGTCACCAGCGCACCGGTGGTTGGATCGGTGAAGTTGCCAAATACGAACCACGCCATGTTGTTGAGGATGTGGTGCAGGCCAGTGACGATCAGCAGACGATTGAACACGCCAAACACGAACGCGCCGAGGCTGCCGCTCTCCATCATGAGCGCGCCGAAGGCGTTGATGCCGTGCTGGATCGGCGGCCAGATGTAGCCGAACACCACGCCCAGACCGACCGCCGCGAACCCGGTGACAATCGGCACAAATCGCCGGCCGCCGAAGAATGCCAGGTACTCCGGCAACTTGATGTCCTTGAAACGGTTGTACAGCGCGCCCGCCATCAGGCCGCTGACAATACCGGCGAGCATGCCCATGTTGATGGTCGAATCGAGCACCTTGAGCGTCGAGATCATCACCAGATAACCGATTACCCCGGCCAGGCCAGCGGTGCCATTGTTGTCCTTGGCGAAACCGACGGCGATGCCGATGGCGAAGATCATTGCCAGGTTGGCGAAGATCACCTGGCCGGCATCGTGAATGATCGCGATGTTCAGCAGGTCGGTGTCACCCAGACGCAGGAGCAGGCCGGCAATCGGCAGGATCGCGATCGGCAGCATCAGCGCGCGGCCGAGGCGTTGCAGGCCTTCGATAAAGAGTTGGTACATGGCGTTTGTCCTTGTTGTTTTTGTTAGCGCAGTGGCCAATGTTGATGACAGGCGTGGCGCACGGCGGCGGCGCTGCTCAATTTGAGCAGGTCGCGGCTGAGGCGCTGGCATTCGGCTTCGTGCACCTGGCGCACGCGATCCTTGATCTCACCGATCTGCACCGGGCTGACCGACAGTTCGGTGACCCCCAGGCCGATCAACACCGGCGTGGCCAGCGGATCGGAGGCGAGGGCGCCGCAGACACCCACCCAACGCTTATGCACCGCCGCGCCTTCGCAGGTCATGGCGATCAGACGCAGTAGCGCCGGGTGCAAGGCGTCGACGCGGGCGGCCAGACCGGCGTGATCGCGATCCATGGCCAAGGTGTATTGCGACAGGTCGTTGGTGCCGATGGAGAGGAAGTCGGCGTGCTCGGCCAGTTGTTCGGCTTGCAGCGCGGCGGCGGGGACTTCGATCATCACGCCGATTTCCGGGCGCTGGCTCACGCCGAGCTCGATGCACAACGCATCGACGCGTTGGCGAATGTGCAGCAGCTCGTCGACTTCGGTGACCATCGGCAACAGGATCCGGCAACGGTGCAGCGGGCTGACTTGCAGCAGCGCGCGCAATTGCTGATCGAGGATTTCCGGGCGGGCCTGAGCCAGACGAATACCGCGCAGACCGAGTACCGGGTTGGCCTCGATGGGCAGTGGCAGATAGTCGAGTTGCTTGTCGCCGCCGACGTCGATGGTGCGGATGATCACCGACTTGTCGCCCATCGCATCGATCACGGCTTGATAGGCGTATCGCTGTTCTTCGACATCCGGCGCGGTCTGGCGATCGACGAACAGAAACTCGGTGCGCAACAGGCCGACGCCATCGGCACCGTTGGCAAAGGCATCGGCTGCTTCAGCGCTGGAGGCGACATTGGCGACGACTTCGATGTGCACGCCATTTCGCGTTTCGGCGGGCAAGTGAGCCTTGGCTTGTTGCGCATCGCGACGCTGCTGAAGGTCGATTTGCGCCTGTTGCACTTCAGCCAGCCGCTCAGCATTTGGCATCAGTTCGAGACGACCACCGTCGGCATCGAGCACCACCGCTTGCCCCTGCGACTGATCAAGCAGCGCCGAACCCAGC
Source organism: Pseudomonas sp. PB106 (assembly GCF_009764645.1). Classification (GTDB taxonomy): domain Bacteria; phylum Pseudomonadota; class Gammaproteobacteria; order Pseudomonadales; family Pseudomonadaceae; genus Aquipseudomonas. The sequence goes on along the minus strand of NZ_RWIM01000064.1, from coordinate 54,520 downwards.
GCCACCAGGCACGGCAGACCTTTGCCGCGAGCGAGAATTGCGACGTGCGACGTCGCGCCACCCTCGGCCATGCACAACCCAGCGACACCTTGGGCGCTGAGTTGCAGCAGATCCGACGGCGTCAGTTCATGCGCGGCAACGATGGCGCCGGCCGGCACGTCGTAGTGCCAGGCTTCGCCGAGCAATGCGCGCAGAACACGTTGTTTGAGGTCGCGCAGATCATTGGCGCGCTCGGCCAACAGTGCGCTGCCGGTGTGTTGCAGCACTTCGCACTGCACATCAATCGACTGGCTCCAGGCGTGAGTCGCCGCAGTGCCTTGTTCGATGGATTGCTGTGCCGCGTCGAGCAGTGCCGGGTCCTCCAGCAGCGCCAAGTGCGCGGCAAAGATTGCTTCTTCGTCGGCGTTCTTGTGCTGTCTCGCTTGGGCGAGGGTGCCGTCGATTTCGTTGCGCACCTGAATCAGCGCCGCATCGAGCACCTGCTGTTGTTGCAGCGGATCGTGATTGCCCGCATCCACCGGCAGACTGATCGCGTTCAAGCGAAACAGCGGCCCGCCGACCAGTCCTGGCGCAGCGCACACGCCGTGCAACACACCCGCTTCGGCTGGGCGCTTAACCGGCGCAGCACTGACTGGTGCCGCCGCGTGATGATCCTCCGGCAATGCTGTGGCCAATGCCGTGAGCAATGCTTGCAGCGCCGCTTCCGCATCCGGGCCCTGACAGCTGACCTGCACTTCATCCTGCTCGCCCACTGCCAGGCCCATCAAACCGATGAGGCTGTTGCACGGCGCCGATTTGCCGGCGAAGTGCAGTTGCGACTGGCTGTTGAAACCCTGTGCAGTCTGGCGAATCAGCGCCGCCGGGCGCGCATGCAAACCACCGCGATGTGCCACTAACACATGCCCGTGAACCTCTGGCCCGCCAACCTCTGCAACATTCGCCGTCAAACCGTTGCGCGCCACAATGTGCAGCAGCGGGTCGCCGACTTTCACCGATTTCAGCGTGATCGGCCGCACCTGAAAATCCTGGCTGTTGGTCAGGATCAACAGGCTGACCAGGCTTTTGCATTGTTGGCCGACCTTGTCGAGGTCGTAGCGCAACAACGGCTGGCCCTGAGTCACGCGGTCACCTTCCTTGACCAGCATCGAGAAACCCTCGCCGTTCAACTCAACGGTGTCGAGGCCCAGATGCAGGAGGATTTCCGCGCCGTTGTCGGCACGCACGGTGAGTGCGTGGCCGGTGCGCGCGACGTGGATGATCACCCCGGCGCACGGCGAGTACAGCGTGTCGTTGAGCGGGTCGATGGCAATGCCGTCACCCATCGCGCCGCTGGCGAACACCGCGTCCGGGACTTTGGCGAGCGTGAGCACCGGGCCGCTGAGCGGGGCGCTGAGGGTCAGCTCTTTATTGTTGTTGTGCATGGCTCGGTCTCATCGGTTAGATCTCGGTTCGATGTCCCCTGTAGGAGCTGCCGCAGGCTGCGATCTTTTGATCTTGTGTTTCTGTGAATCAAAATCAAAAGATCGCAGCCTTCGGCAGCTCCTACAGGGTTGTGCATCAATCAGCAGTTGTTAGTGCGTGCGAGTAACTTTGCTCAGGTGACGCGGCTGATCCGGGTCCATGCCACGGGCCACGGCCAGGCCGGCAGCCATCACGTAGAAACTCTGGATCGCCAGAATCGGATCGAGGGCCGGATGCTCGGCGCGGCTCAGGGTCAGGTCGCGTTCGCTGACATCGTCCGGCGCAGCCAGCAACACGCGGGCACCGCGCTGATGCATTTCCGCTGCCAGGCTCAGCAGGCCAGCCTGCTCGGCGCCGCGCGGAGCGAACACCAACAATGGATAGTGTTCGTCGATCAACGCCATCGGGCCGTGACGGACTTCGGCGCTGCTGAACGCTTCGGCCTGAATCGCCGAGGTTTCCTTGAATTTCAGAGCGGCCTCTTGGGCGATGGCGAAACCGGCACCACGGCCGATGACCATCAAACGCTCGCAATCGCGCAGCGCTTCGATGGCGACGCTCCAGTCTTGTTGGGCGGCTTCGCGCAGGCCTTCGGGCAGGGCGTTGCCGGCCTCGAGCAATTCGCTGTCCTCTTTCCAGTGCGCGATCAAACGGGCGCTGGCGCTGAGGGTGGCGATAAAACTCTTGGTCGCGGCGACGCTGCTTTCCGTCCCGGCGAGCAGCGGCAGGCTGAATTCACATGCAGCTTCCAGCGGCGAATCGGCGGCGTTGACCATCGACACACTGAGCGCGCCACGCTTGCGCAGCAGACGCAGGCTGTTGACCAGATCCGGGCTCTGCCCCGATTGCGAAAAGGCGAAGGCGACCTGACCGCTGACCTTCAACGGCGCCTGCTGCATGGTCACCACCGACATCGGCAACGACGCTACCGGCACGCCCAGTTGCTGCATGGTCAGGTAGGCGAAATAGCTCGCCGCGTGGTCGGAGCTGCCGCGTGCGACGGTCATCGCCACTTGCGGCGGCTGACGGCGCAGGCGCCCGGCGATCTCGATCATTTGCGGGTCGAGCTGTTGCAGTTGGGCTTGCACGGCCTCGAACGAGGACAGCGCCTCCTCAAGCATTTTTGAAGTCAATGTCTTCTCCTTCGACCATGACGGCGGTCAGTGTGAGCGAGCGATCCAGCCGCACGCAGTCGGCCCAGGCCCCAGGTGCAAGGCGCCCGCGTTCGTTGATGCCGAGGTAGTCGGCGGGGAATTGCGAAAGACGTTGCGAGGCCTCGGCAATCGGCAAACCGATCTTCACCAGATTGCGCAGGGCCTGATCCATGGTCAGCGTGCTGCCGGCCAAGGTGCCGTCGGGCAGGCGCACGCCGCCCAGGCATTTGGTCACGGTGTGGCTACCGAGCTTGTATTCACCGTCGGGCATGCCGGCGGCCGCGGTCGAATCGGTGACGCAATACAGGCACGGGATCGAGCGCAGGGCCACGCGGATCGCGCCGGGATGCACGTGGAGTAAATCGGGAATCAACTCGGCGAATTTGGCGTGGGCCAGTGCCGCGCCGACGATGCCCGGCTCGCGGTGATGCAACGGGCTCATGGCGTTATAAAGGTGAGTGAAACTGGTCGCGCCGGCATCCAGTGCGGCAACGCCTTCCTCGTAACTGCCGAGGGTGTGGCCGATCTGCATGCGCACGCCACGGCTGCTCAGCTCGCGAATCAACGCGTCGTGGCCGGCGATTTCCGGGGCGATGGTGATCACCCGGATTGGCGCCAGTGCCAGATATTCTTCGACTTCAGCCATCAACGCGGTGTGGGCGAAGTTCGGTTGCGCGCCGAGTTTGCCGGGGTTGATGTACGGGCCTTCGAGGTGTACGCCGAGTACGCGCGCGGCACCTTTCGGACGCTGTTCACAGAATTCTCCGACTTCCTTCAGGACGCTGGAGATCTCGGCACTCGGCGCGGTCATGGTGGTGGCCAGCAGCGACGTGGTGCCGAAACGCACATGGGTCTTGGTGATGGTTTCGAAGGCGCTGGCGCCTTCCATGATGTCTTTGCCGCCACCGCCATGCACGTGCAGATCGATGAAGCCGGGCAGCAGATACGGCAAGTCATTGCTCGCCGGATCGCAGGGCACGCCTTCGATCGATACGACTTTGCCGTGCTCGTGGATCAGCCGGCCGCGAATCCAGCCGTCAGCGGTGAGGATGTTGTCTTCGGACATTTTGATTCTCGTTTTTGGCTGCTCTTATCGACGCAGCTCTGCAACAAAGTCGTAGTAGTCGTTGCGGCAATAGGTGTCGGTGACTTCGATGGGTGTGTTGTCTTCGAGGTAGCCGACCCGGGTCATCAGCAACATGGCGGTGCCGGGGGCGATGCCAACCAGCGCGGCGAACTCGTCCGAGGCGTTGATCGCCTGGATGTGCTGCAAGGCGCGCACGATCGGTTTGCCGATGCCGTCGAGGTATTCGTAAAGCGAATCGCCGACCTGTTGCGGCTTGGGCATGATCGCGGCGGGCAGGGTGCTCATTTCGATGGCCATGACCGTGTCATCGGCTTTGCGCAGACGTTTCATGCGCGCGACCTTGTCGTTCGGCGACAGGCCGAGGCGGATCAATTCTTCGTGGGTCGGCAGGGTGATTTCGCGCTCCAGCCATTGTGAGCTGGGCACAAAGCCTTTCAAGCGCAGCATCTCGCTGAACCCGGAAAGGCGCGACAACGGTTGTTCAAGACGTGGCGTGATGAACGTGCCGGAACCTTGCAGGCGGCGGATCAGGCCTTGATCGAGGAGGACTTCCAATGCCTTGCGTGCTGTGACACGAGAGATGCCGAGCATTTCACTGAGGTTGCGCTCGGACGGCATCGCCTGTTCGGACTTCCACTGCCCGGCATGGATGGCGGCTTCAAGGTTGCGCGCCAGTTGCAGGTACAACGGTGTCGGTTGAGTGTCGTCGGGGCGTAAGGCCTGGAGATCATTCATGTCAGTCGTTTCCGGCACCGATGTAGGATTTTTTTAAGTCGGTTGTCGGGCGAAAACTAATACCACTTGCATACCATGTCAATTCAGTGAAATCGCCTGTAGCCTGCGTATATCGGGGCTTTGAGGGGTGGTGGTTTTAAGTGGTATTACAGGCGGGTGCTGAAAAGCAAAAGATCGCAGCCTTCGGCAGCTCCTACAGGTTGAAGTGGTATCACCTCTGTAGGAGCTGCCGCAGGCTGCGATCTTTTGATTTATTTTTTTGCGGGTGACCAGCGGTCGGAGTTTACGGGCGGATTTCGATCATCGTGCCGTCCGGCACCATGTTCCAGACTTCGCGCATGTCGACGTTACGCATGGCGATGCAGCCGTCGGTCCAGTCCAGGGTATGGAACAGGTTTTCCGGGTTGTCTGCCGAGTCCGGCGTGCCGTGGATCATGATCATCCCGCCAGGCTCGACGCCTTCGCGGCGGGCGCGGGCCGAGTCGGTGATGTTCGGGTAAGAGATGTGCATCGACAGGTTGAATTTGTCGCTGGTCTTGCGCCAGTCGATCCAATAGAAACCTTCCGGCGTGCGTTTGTCGCCTTCAATCAGCTTCGGGCCTTTTTTCGCGCCCTTGCCCAAGGAGATGCGATAGGTCTTGAGTGGCTTGCCGTCGGCGATCAATTGCAGTTGATGGGCCGATTTAAGTACCAGGACTTTTTCGATGAGCGGGGTATTCGCAGGCGTCACGGTAGTCACGAATGACGCTTGGGAGACGGTAACGAACGACAGGCAGAACAGGGCAAGCAACCAGCGCATTGAAACGATTCCCCAGGGAGTGAAGCAAACAGGTTTTGTGTAGGAGCTGCCGCAGGCTGCGATCTTTTGATCTTCTAACCGACAATCACCGGCTGCACCAGCGGAGGAATCGATTCCGAACGAACCGGATACGTCTCAACACGCCGATCAGCGAAGAAGCATTCTAAGGTACGCCCCACCGTGCGGAAAGCCAGCTCGTCCCAAGGAATGTCGGCTTCGTCGAATAGTTGCACTTCGAGGCTCTCGGGGCCGGCGGCGAAGTCCAGGTCGACCAGTTCGGCGCGAAAGAACACATGCACCTGACTGATGTGCGGCACGTCGATCAGCGTGTAGATGCTCAGGTTACGCACGCGGGCGCAGGCTTCTTCAGCCGTTTCACGAATCGCGGCTTGCTCGATGGTCTCGCCGTTCTCCATGAAACCCGCGGGCAATGTCCAGTAGCCGAGGCGCGGTTCGATGGCGCGACGGCACAACAGCACTTTCGTGCCCCAGGTCGGCACGCAGCCGGCGACGATATTGGGGTTCTGATAGTGAATGGTCTGACAGCTGTCACAGACAAATCGCAGCCGCGAATCGCCTTCGGGAATGCGCTGGGTGACCGGGTTACCGCAGTGGCTGCAAAATTTCATGCTGGGCTTCCTGAATGCTGCGCCTATCTTGGCGTGCAGCGGTGTCGGTCGGCAAGTTGTCGTTTCGCGACATGGCGAGTTTCGGGGCTTGGGCGCCTGCAATGATTGGTGCATGATGCAGGGTAAGGCACTGATCGAGAACACTCATGCTGGACGAGCTACTGCATCGGGTAAGCAACCACACACCGCGCACGCTGGAGACCGACAAGCGTTTCCCCGAGGCCGCCGTTCTGGTGCCAATCACCCGTAGTGACGAGCCGGAACTGGTATTGACCCTGCGTGCCAGCGGTCTATCGACCCACGGCGGCGAAGTCGCTTTCCCCGGAGGCCGCCGCGATCCCGAGGATCCGGATCTGATCTTCACCGCGCTGCGCGAAGCAGAAGAGGAGATCGGTCTGCCGCCGGGACTGGTCGAAGTCATCGGCCCGCTCAGTCCGTTGATCTCCCTGCACGGCATCAAGGTCACGCCTTATGTCGGCGTGATCCCCGACTTCGTCGAGTATCAGGCCAATGATGCCGAGATCGCCGCCGTATTCAGCGTTCCGCTGGAATTCTTCCGCAAAGACCCCCGCGAACACACCCATCGCATCGACTATCAAGGTCGCAGCTGGTACGTGCCGAGCTACCGCTTTGGCGAGTACAAGATCTGGGGGCTGACGGCGATCATGATCGTCGAGTTGATCAATCTGCTCTATGACGCCAAGATCAGCCTGCACCAACCGCCTAAAAGCTTTATCAACACCTAAGCCATCGTTCGAATGGCCGTTACCGTGAGCCCTGAGGAAAACAAGATGAAATACCGCTTGGGCGACGCCCGTGTCGAGACCCATCCACAGAGCTGGGTCGCCCCCAATGCCGTGCTGGTGGGCAAGGTCAAACTGGAAGAGGGCGCCAACGTCTGGTTCAACGCCGTGTTGCGCGGCGACAACGAACTGATCCTGATCGGCAAGAACAGCAATGTGCAGGACGGCACGGTGATGCACACCGACATGGGCTTTCCGCTGACCATCGGCACCGGCGTGACCATCGGCCACAACGCCATGCTGCATGGTTGTACCGTCGGCGATTACAGCCTGATCGGCATCAACGCCGTCATTCTCAATGGTGCGAAGATCGGCAAGAACTGCATCATCGGCGCCAATTCGCTGATCGGCGAGGGCAAGGAAATACCTGACGGTTCATTGGTAATGGGGTCGCCGGGCAAGGTTGTGCGCGAGCTGACCGAGCCGCAGAAGAAGATGCTCGAGGCCAGCGCCGCCCACTATGTGCATAACTCCCAACGTTATGCGCGCGATCTGGTTGAGCAAGAACAATGACGACCGCCGAAAGACCCGTCGCCTCGCCGTGCGTGAATATTTGTGCGCTGGATGAGGATGACGTCTGCACCGGCTGCCAGCGTACGGTTGCAGAAATTACCCGCTGGGGCCGCATGACCAATGACGAGCGCCGCGTGGTGCTGGGGTTGTGTCATGAGCGGGCGAAAGCCAGTGGGTTGGTGTGGATGATTGGGTCAACCCCGAACAAGTAGCCAAGATCAAAAGATCGCAGCCTTCGGCAGCTCCTGCACAAGAACGCATTTCAAATGTAAGAGCTGCCGAAGGCTGCGATCTTTTGATTCTGCTTTGGCTGAAGTAACCTGTGCGCCAATCTGACAGGTCGCCCGCATGATTTTCCTCATCGCCTACATCAGCAGCGTTGTGCTGATCAACTTCGCCTTTTCCACCGCACCACACCTGGACATTATCTGGTCGGCCTGGGGCGGTCTGGTGTTCATACTGCGCGACATGGTGCAAACCCGTTTTGGCCACGGCGCGCTGGTGGCGATGCTGGCGGCTTTGGTGCTGTCTTATGTCACTTCCGATCCGTCCATCGCTTTGGCCAGCGCCACGGCCTTCGCGGTGTCGGAAATCATCGACTGGCTGGTGTTCAGCGTCACCAAACGGCCGTTGCGCGACCGCTTGTGGATCAGTTCGGCGCTGAGCATCCCCCTCGATACCTTCATCTTCTTCGGCATGATCGACCTGATGACGCCGCCCGTGATCATCACGGCGCTGCTGTCGAAATTCGCCGGCGTCACCGCCGTCTGGCTGATCATGGCCTGGCGCGATCGCAAACAGGCCGTCGCCGGCTGAAGCCAAAGCCTCAGGTTCATGTAAAATGCCGCGCTTTCTCCCCATGGAAAGCACGTCTGGCGTTGCTTTCCTCGATGATCCGCTTCTTTGAGGACCTGAGATGACCCGTATCGGAACTCCATTGTCGCCAACCGCGACCCGCGTATTGCTGTGTGGCTGTGGTGAGTTGGGCAAGGAAGTGGTGATCGAGCTGCAACGCCTGGGCGTTGAAGTGATCGCCGTTGACCGTTACGCCAACGCGCCGGCCATGCAAGTCGCCCATCGCAGCCACGTGATCAACATGCTCGACGGCGCTGCCCTGCGTGCCGTGATCGAAGCCGAGAAGCCGCACTTCATCGTGCCGGAAATCGAAGCCATCGCCACCGCCACTCTGGTTGAACTGGAAGCCGAAGGCTTCACCGTGATCCCGACCGCGCGTGCCGCGCAACTGACCATGAACCGTGAAGGCATCCGTCGCCTGGCCGCCGAAGAGCTGGACCTGCCGACCTCGCCGTACCACTTCGCCGACACCTTCGAGGACTACAGCAAAGCCGTTGAGGACCTGGGTTTCCCATGCGTCGTCAAACCGGTGATGAGTTCGTCGGGCAAGGGTCAGAGCCTGCTGCGCAGTGTCGATGACGTGCAGAAAGCCTGGGATTACGCGCAAGAAGGCGGTCGCGCCGGCAAAGGTCGGGTGATCATCGAAGGCTTTATCGATTTCGACTATGAAATCACCCTGCTGACCGTGCGCCACATCGGCGGCACCACCTTCTGCGCGCCAGTTGGCCACCGTCAGGAGAAGGGCGACTATCAGGAATCGTGGCAGCCACAAGCCATGAGCCCGATTGCTCTGGCTGAATCCGAGCGCGTTGCCAAAGCGGTGACCGAGGCGCTGGGTGGCCGGGGTCTGTTCGGCGTCGAGCTGTTCATCAAAGGTGATCAGGTGTGGTTCAGCGAAGTCTCGCCGCGCCCGCATGACACCGGTCTGGTGACGCTGATTTCCCAGGATCTGTCGCAGTTCGCCCTGCACGCTCGCGCCATTCTGGGCCTGCCGGTGCCGCTGATCCGTCAGTTCGGGCCATCCGCTTCGGCGGTGATTCTGGTGGAAGGGCAGTCGACGCAGACGGCATTCGCCAATCTGGGTGCTGCGTTGAGCGAGCCGGATACGGCGTTGCGTCTGTTCGGCAAGCCGGAAGTGAATGGCCAGCGCCGCATGGGCGTGGCGCTGGCGCGGCATGAGTCGATCGAGGCTGCTCGTGCGAAAGCAACTCGCGCTGCTCAGGGTGTTGTGGTCGAGCTGTAAACCGAGTCGCGCCCATCGCGGGCAAGCCCGCTCCCACAGGTTTTTTGCCGTACACAAAATTTGTGATCAACAGAAATCCCTGTGGGAGCGGGCTTGCCCGCGATAGCGATCTGTCAGGCAACCCGATTCAGATCGTTATCGCGCGTTTCCTTCAAGCACAGCACCGCAATCAAACTCAGCACTGCCGCCGCCGATACATACCCGCCGACATAACTCAAACCACCCATCGCCACCAGTTTCTGCGCAAAGAACGGCGCCGCCGAGGCCCCGACAATCCCGCCCAGGTTATACGCCGCCGAAGCACCGGTATAACGCACGTGGGTCGGAAACAACTCCGGCAGCAGTGCGCCCATTGGCGCGAATGTCACGCCCATCAAAAACAACTCGATGCACAGAAACAGCGCCACGCCCCAGGTCGAACCCTGAGTCAGCAGCGGTTCCATCAAGAACCCGGAAAGTATTGCCAGCACGCCGCCGATGATCAGCACCGGTTTGCGCCCGTAACGGTCGCTGGCCCAAGCGGACAACGGTGTGGCGGCAGCCATGAATAGCACGGCAAAGCACAGCAATCCGAGGAACGTCTCACGGCTATAACCGAGGGTGGACACCCCGTAGCTCAGGGAAAACACCGTCGAGATATAGAACAGCGCATAGCACACCACCATTGCCGCTGCGCCCAGCAAGGTCGGCGCCCAGTACTGGCTGAACAGCTCGACCAGGGGCACTTTCACCCGTTCCTGACGGGCGATGGCGTTGGCGAACACTGGGGTTTCGTGGAGCTTCAGGCGCACGTAAAGGCCAACCATCACCAGCGCCGCGCTGAGCAGAAACGGAATTCGCCAGCCCCAGCTGCGGAACTGTTCGTCGGTGAGGGTCATGGCCAGGGTCAGGAACAATCCGTTGGCGGCGAGAAAGCCAATCGAAGGGCCGAGCTGGGGGAACATGCCGAACCACGCGCGTTTGCCTTTCGGCGCGTTTTCCGTGGCGAGGAGGGCGGCACCGCCCCATTCGCCGCCCAATCCCAGCCCCTGGCCGAAGCGCAGCACACACAACAGAATCGGCGCCCAGGCGCCAATGGTCGCGTAACCCGGCAGCACGCCGATCAGCGTCGTACACACGCCCATCAATAGCAGCGAGGCAACCAGCGTCGACTTGCGCCCGATGCGGTCACCGAAATGCCCGAACAGCGCCGACCCCAGCGGACGGGCGAGGAAGGCGATGCCGAAGGTCAGAAATGCCGACAGCATCTGCGCGGTGCCTGAGGTCTGCGGAAAGAACACCGGCCCGATCACCAGCGCAGCCGCCGTGGCGTAAACATAGAAATCGTAGAACTCAATCGCGGTGCCGATAAAACTCGCCGTCGCCACGCGGGTGGCGGAGTTGGTCGGTTGGGCAGGCGCGGTGTCGCTGTAAGCGGTACTGGTCGTCATGCGGTGATCCCTGACAGTCATGAAATTATTATGGTCGAGCACCCAGGGATGTGGGATGAGGCGCGGTCGCTGTTTCAGGTAGGAACAATCGCCGGTGTAATGCAGAAATGGCCGAATCCTGTCAGGTGCGGGGTAAGCACGCGGTTCGGCGGCGCTTGGGTAAGCGCCTCGATTATAGGAAGGGGGCTAACAATCAAACAAGCGCAAAAAGATCGTCTATCGAGCAGCCGCCAGAGCAGGCACAGCCGAGGTGTGCCAGATCAGCACTTTGCTCACCCGGTTCTCCTCGGTCTCGAGAATCTCTAAACGATAACGGCCGATTTTCAGGCAAACCGCGCTTTCCGGAATGGTTTCCAGCGCTTCAGTGACCAGGCCATTGAGGGTCTTCGGTCCGTCGCTCGGCAAATGCCAGCCCAAACATTTGTTCAATTCGCGGATCGACGCAGCGCCATCAACCACCATGCGGCCATCGGCCTGAGGGTGAATGTGCGGATTATCGAGGCTGTGCTCGCTTTCGAATTCGCCGACGATCTCTTCGAGGATGTCTTCCAGGGTAACGATACCGAGCACTTCGCCGTACTCGTCGACCACCATGCCCAGACGCCGTTGTTGCTTGTGGAAGTTCAGCAGTTGCAGTTGCAGCGGCGTGCTTTCCGGGACGAAATACGGTTCGTAACTGGCGGCCATCAAGGCTTCGAGCGTCAGATCACCGTTGTTCAGCAGGTGACGGATCTGCCGGGTATTGAGTACCGCTTCAACCTGGTTGATGTCACTGTGGAACATTGGCAGGCGCGTACGTTTGTTGTGGCGCAGTTGCTCAATGATCTCTTCGATCGAATCGTCGAGGTTGATACCGTCGACGTCACTGCGTGGCACGAGGATGTCGTTGACGGTGATGTTGTCCAGCGCATGAATGCCCGAAACCGGGTGCGCGTGAACCGGGTGCTCCGGATCGTCGTAGCGGTCGGCGGGTACGTCATCTTCGCTCTGCTGGACGACTTTGACCTTGCGCACAAACGGACTCATCAGCAGGCCGCTAATACGACTGAACAGCCAGGCAAACGGGTAAACAATCTTCAGCGGCACCGCCAGCAAGGTATTGCCGAATGCCAGCACGGCATCGGGGTAACGCTGAGCGACGGTGCGCGGGAAGTAATCGGCAAACACCAGCAGAATTGCCCCGGCGCCAAGGCATGCTGCCCATGGGCCGTTTTCTTCGCAGAGGAAAATTGCCAGCAACGTCGCGATGACGACCGCGAGGGCGCGGCACAGGGTGTTGCAAAGGATCAGGCTGTCGAGCGGGAAGCTCAGCCTCGCCAGCGGTTTATCGCTGGCGCGTGAGGCGGTGCGTTGCGCGAGCAGGTGCTGCTGCGCGATTTCGACGGCGGTAAACAGCCCCGACCATAAAATCAGCAGGACAAATACCGCGAGCATCGGCCCTATGGGCAAACCGTCCATTTATGCCGCCCGTCAGATGTGCAGGATGTATTCGCGAACCAGTTTGCTGCCGAAATACGCCAACATCAGCAGGCAGAAACCGGCGAGAGTCCAGCGGATCGCCTTGTGACCGCGCCAGCCGAGACGGTTGCGGCCCCACAGCAGCACGCTGAACACGATCCACGCCAGGCACGCCAGCAGGGTCTTGTGCACCAGGTGCTGGGCGAACAGGTTCTCGACGAACAGCCAACCAGAAATCAGCGACAGCGACAGCAGCGTCCAGCCGGCCCAGAGGAAACCGAACAGCAGGCTTTCCATGGTTTGCAGTGGCGGGAAGTTCTTGATCAGCCCGGACGGGTGCTTGTGCTTGAGTTGATGGTCTTGCACCAGCAGCAGCAAGGCCTGGAACACCGCGATGGTGAACATGCCGTAAGCGAGGATCGACAGCAGAATGTGCGCGAGGATGCCCGGTTCTTCGTCGATGATCTGCACCGTGCCGGTCGGCGCGAACTGCGCCAGCAACACCGTGACCGCGCCGAGCGGGAACAGCAGCACCAGCAGATTTTCCACCGGGATTCGTGAACAGGCGATCAGCGTCAGGGCAATCACCGCCGCCGCGATCAGGCTGGAGGCGCTGAAGAAGTCCAGGCCCAGACCGATCGGCGTCAACAAGTGAGTGAGCAGGCTGGCGGCGTGGGCCACCACGGCGAGCGCGCCAAGGCTGACCAGCAGGCGCTTGTTCGCCTTGGCGCCAGTGGCCAAGCGGGTGCTCTGATAAAGGGTCGCAGCGGCATATAGAAGGGCGGCGGCGAGGGTGGTCAATAAGCTGGGTGACAAGGGGAGCATAAATCCTGTTAGGCAAGCCCGAAAGGGGCTGAGTTTGGCATAGAACCGCCATGGCACGAAAGACTCAGGAAGCTGACAGCGAGGTGTCCGCCAGCCGCAGTCTTCGCTATAATCCGCGACCTGCCCACGCCGCAAGCTCGCCGAGCACATGTTGATTCCGGTCTGGGCCGCCATTATCCCGGTCTACACAGGGCCTGAAAGGATCGCGCAATGTTTGAAAACTTAACCGACCGTCTCTCGCAGACGCTGCGCCATGTCACCGGCAAGGCGAAGCTGACCGAGGACAACATCAAAGACACCCTGCGTGAAGTGCGCATGGCGTTGCTCGAAGCCGACGTCGCCCTGCCGGTGGTCAAGGACTTCGTCAATTCGGTCAAGGAGCGCGCTGTCGGCACCGAGGTGTCGCGCAGCCTGACGCCGGGCCAGGCGTTCGTGAAGATCGTCCAGGCCGAACTCGAAAGCCTGATGGGCGCGGCCAACGAAGATTTGAACCTGAGCGCCGTGCCGCCTGCCGTCATTCTGATGGCCGGTCTGCAGGGCGCCGGTAAAACCACCACCGCCGGCAAACTGGCGCGCTTCCTTAAAGAGCGCAAGAAGAAGTCGGTCATGGTGGTTTCGGCGGACGTCTACCGTCCTGCGGCTATTAAGCAGCTGGAAACCCTGGCCAACGATATCGGCGTGACGTTCTTCCCGTCCGACCTGAGCCAGAAGCCGGTCGACATCGCCACCGCGGCTATTAAAGAAGCGAAACTGAAATTCATCGACGTGGTTATCGTCGACACCGCCGGTCGTTTGCACATCGACGAAGAGATGATGGGCGAGATCAAGGCGCTGCACGCCGCGATCAACCCGGTCGAAACCCTGTTCGTGGTCGACGCCATGACCGGTCAGGACGCCGCCAACACGGCCAAGGCCTTCGGTGATGCGCTGCCGCTGACCGGTGTGATCCTGACCAAGGTCGACGGCGACGCCCGTGGCGGTGCCGCATTGTCGGTACGCGCCATCACCGGCAAGCCGATCAAGTTCATCGGTATGGGCGAGAAGAGCGAAGCGCTCGATCCGTTCCACCCTGAGCGTATCGCCTCGCGCATCCTCGGCATGGGCGACGTGCTCAGCCTGATCGAACAGGCTGAAGCGACCCTCGACAAAGACAAGGCCGACAAACTGGCCAAGAAGCTGAAGAAGGGCAAGGGCTTCGACCTCGAAGACTTCCGCGATCAGCTGCAACAGATGAAGAACATGGGCGGCCTCGGCGGGCTCATGGACAAACTGCCGAGCATCGGCGGCGTCAACCTGTCGCAAATGGGCAATGCCCAGAACGCCGCAGAGAAGCAGTTCAAGCAGATGGAAGCCATCATCAATTCCATGACCCCGGCCGAGCGCCGCGACCCTGAGCTGATCAGCGGTTCGCGCAAACGCCGGATCGCCATGGGTTCCGGCACTCAGGTGCAGGACATCGGTCGCTTGATCAAGCAGCACAAGCAGATGCAGAAGATGATGAAGAAATTCACCGCCAAAGGCGGAATGGCGAAAATGATGCGCGGCATGGGCGGAATGTTGCCCGGCGGCGGCATGCCAAAGATGTAAAGACTTCGCCGGTCGTCGCACCGGCGCAGACCCTGCAAGGACGCAGGATCAACAGCAAACCCGCACTCGGCGGGAGCTGACTGGCCGTTTTCATCGACGGCTCTATATGCAGATCTGCACGGCATGCCATAGGCGCCGGAAAAAGTCATTTGCAAAAGTCCGGATATTCCTTAGAATATGCGGCCTTTCGGGCACCCATGCCCGCTGTGCATTTAGATTTGCAGCACCGACTACAGGAACGATGTTCACATGCTAACAATCCGTCTTGCCCTTGGCGGCTCCAAAAAGCGCCCGTTTTACCACCTGACCGTAACCGACTCGCGTAACCCGCGTGACGGCTCCCACAAAGAACAGGTTGGTTTCTTCAACCCTGTTGCCCGTGGTCAGGAAATCCGTCTGTCCGTGAACCAAGAGCGCGTAGCCTACTGGCTGAGCGTTGGTGCACAGCCTTCTGAGCGTGTTGCTCAGTTGCTGAAGGAATCTGCAAAGGCTGCGGCCTGAGCAATATGAGCGCGACGCCTGCTGTTGCCGATGATTTGATCGTTATTGGCAAAATTTATTCTGTTCATGGCGTTCGCGGCGAAGTGAAGGTTTATTCCTTTACTGATCCGACTGAAAACCTGTTGCAGTACAAAACCTGGACGCTCAAGCGCGAAGGCAATGTCAAACAGGTCGAGCTGGTCAGTGGACGCGGGAGCGATAAGTTCCTGGTCGCAAAGCTCAAGGGTCTTGATGATCGTGAAGAAGCTCGTCTTCTGGCCGGTTACGAGATCTGCGTGCCGCGCAATCTGTTCGCTGAATTGACCGACGGTGAGTACTACTGGTACCAGCTGGAAGGTCTGAAGGTTATTGATCAACTGGGGCAATTGCTCGGGAAGATCGATCATCTTCTGGAAACCGGCGCCAATGATGTAATGGTAGTCAAGCCTTGCGCTGGCAGCCTGGATGATCGCGAACGCCTGTTGCCCTATACGGAGCAATGCGTGTTGGCCATCGACCTGGAAGCGGGCGAGATGAAGGTGGATTGGGACGCGGACTTCTAAGCGTGGCTAACTTGCGCGTAGAAGTGATCAGTTTGTTTCCCGAGATGTTTTCCGCCATCGCCGACTACGGCATCACCAGTCGTGCGGTCAAACAGGGGCTCTTGCAGCTGACCTGTTGGAATCCGCGAGATTACACGACGGATCGGCATCACACTGTGGACGATCGCCCGTTTGGCGGTGGTCCGGGCATGGTGATGAAGATCAAGCCCCTGGAAGATGCTCTGGTTCAGGCCAAAGCAGCAGCCGGGGAGGCGGCGAAGGTTATTTACCTGTCCCCCCAAGGCCGTCAACTGACTCAGTCGGCGGTACGCGAGTTGGCACAATCGGATGCATTGATCCTGATTGCCGGCCGCTATGAAGGCATTGACGAGCGTTTTATTGAAGCTCATGTCGATGAAGAGTGGTCGATTGGCGACTATGTACTGTCTGGCGGCGAGCTGCCGGCGATGGTCCTGATCGATGCGGTTACACGACTGCTGCCTGGAGCTTTAGGGCATGCGGACTCCGCCGAGGAAGATTCCTTTACGGATGGTCTGCTGGATTGCCCGCACTACACCCGACCTGAGGTGTATGCGGATCAGCGTGTACCCGACGTGTTGCTGAGTGGCAACCACGCGCATATCCGGCGTTGGCGTTTACAGCAGTCCCTTGGTAGGACCTTTGAACGACGCGCCGATCTTCTGGAAAGCCGCTCGCTTTCTGGAGAAGAGAAGAAGCTGCTCGAGGAATACATCCGCGAGCGGGACGATAGTTAACAACGTATCGATGGTAGATCGAACGATTTACCTTAGGAGCACAGCATGACCAACAAAATCATCCTTGCACTCGAAGCAGAGCAGATGACCAAAGAAATCCCTACCTTCGCCCCAGGCGACACTATTGTCGTTCAGGTGAAAGTGAAGGAAGGCGATCGTTCCCGTCTGCAAGCGTTCGAAGGCGTTGTAATCGCCAAGCGTAACCGCGGCGTGAACAGTGCGTTCACCGTTCGTAAAATCTCCAACGGTGTTGGCGTAGAACGTACTTTCCAGACCTACTCCCCGCAGATCGACAGCATGGCTGTTAAACGTCGCGGTGACGTACGTAAAGCCAAGCTGTACTACCTGCGCGACCTGTCGGGTAAAGCAGCTCGCATCAAGGAAAAACTGGCTTAAGTCCAGCTTCCGATGCAGAAAAAAGCAGCCTACGGGCTGCTTTTTTGTTGCCCAAAATTCCCCCCTGTAGGAGCTGCCGAAGGCTCGGGCTGCGATCAGACGATCTTTTGATCTTGCTTGTATTCGGCAGCCAGATATCGAGTCTATTTCATGACCAACCGCGACCAGGAAATCGAACGCCGCACCGAACTCTCGGTGACCCGCGTAACCAAAGCCGTCTTCCCGCCGACCACTAACCACCACAACACGCTGTTCGGCGGCACCGCGCTGGCATGGATGGACGAAGTGTCTTTCATCACCGCCACGCGCTTCTGCCGTTTGCCGCTGGTAACCGTGTCTACCGATCGCATCGACTTCAACCACGCGATCCCGGCGGGGTCGATCGTTGAGTTGGTGGGGAAGGTGATCAAGGTCGGCAACACCAGCCTCAAGGTCGAGGTGGAAGTATTTGTCGAGAGCATGAGCTGTGATGGTCGCGAGAAAGCGATTCATGGGCAGTTCAGCTTTGTCGCCATTGATGA
The DNA here is from genome assembly GCF_009764645.1 of Pseudomonas sp. PB106. GTDB lineage: Bacteria > Pseudomonadota > Gammaproteobacteria > Pseudomonadales > Pseudomonadaceae > Aquipseudomonas. The sequence continues at coordinate 37,226 of NZ_RWIM01000064.1, read as the reverse complement.
TGACAAGCGGCCGGTGCCGGTGCTGCCGGGTTTTGCGGCTTGATCTGATACCGAGTCGCGCCATTCGCGAGCAAGCTCGCTCCCACATTGGATCGCGGTTGCCTGTGGGAGCGAGCTTGCTCGCGAAGGCGTCAGATCAGGCGCCGCCGTTCTCAGGCTGAATCAACGCCAACAGCGTCCACCCCGAACCAGGCTTCACCGCCGTCTCCGGCGTCACCACATGCACCCAACCACTGTCATCACGCATGAACAGCAACGTCGCACGACTACCATGCAGCGCCTGGTAGTCCTCCCAGCCAAAACCATCCGTCAACGTTGTGCTGTACAACTCGGCACCCTGGCCCATCTGGCTGGCCAGTTTCGCGTAGGTATACGCCTCGCTGCCTAATTGATTGCCACGATGCTCAAGGCTCGCACGATGCTTGTCGCTGCGTCGGCTCTCATGGCCGCTGGCCAGGCCAAACAGTCGCTGATGGCCGAAATCATGACGAAAGCGCATCGCCGCCAAGGTATTGAGTTCCCCTGACGGCGACAGCGCCAACAAATGCCCCAGCCCGACCAGATCCAGATGCGCATCGGCATGCTGCGAAGCCGGGTTGCCGAAGTAGGTCGGCAAACCCTCCATGCGCGCGGCACGAATGTTCTCCCAACTCGAATCGGTCAGCAGCACGCGGCTGCCCAGTTGCTGCAGCGATTTGCCCAGCTCCCGCGCCGGCCCGTTGGCACCGACGATCAGAAATCCACTCGGCGCCGGCTCGGCGACCTTCAATAGGCGTGCAAGCGGTCGAGCCGTCGCGCTTTGCAGCACGACGGTGCCAATGATCACGGCAAAGGTCAGTGGCACCAGCAGCAGCGCGCCTTCATGCCCGGCCTCATGCAGGCGAATCGCAAAAATTGCCGAGACCGCCGCCGCAACAATTCCCCGTGGCGCAATCCAGCACAGCAACGCGCGCTCACGCCAGCTCAGGCTAGAGCCGGCGGTGCTGAGCAGCACGTTCAATGGCCGGGCGATCAGCTGAATCACCAGCAATAGAATCAACACCAGCGGCCCCAGCCCGATCAAGGCGTACAAGTCCAACCGTGCTGCCAACAGAATGAACAACCCGGAAATCAGCAGAACGCTGAGGTTTTCCTTGAAGTGCAGGATGTGTCGCACGTCCACGCCCTTCATGTTCGCCAGCCACATGCCCATCAGCGTGACCGCCAGCAGGCCGGACTCGTGCATCACTTCGTTGGCAGCAATGAAAATTCCCAGCACCGCCGCCAGCGACGCGAGGTTGTGCAGGTATTCCGGCAGCCATTGCCGACGAATAATCGTCCCCAGCACCCAGCCACCAACGATGCCGAACACCGCGCCGCAGAGAATCACGCCGCCGAACGTCAACAGACTCTGCTTGAGCCCATGGCCCTCGGCGCTGGCGATGATGAAGCTGTACACCACAACGGCGAGCAGGGCGCCGATCGGATCAATGACGATGCCTTCCCAGCGCAGGATGTTGGCGATCGAGGCTTTCGGCCGTACCACACGCAACATCGGCACGATCACCGTCGGGCCGGTGACTAGCGTCAGGCTACCGAAGAGGATGGCCAGCATCCAGTCGAAGCCGAGCAGATAGTGGGTGGCGACCGCGATAACCACCCAGGTCGAGAGCGCCCCAATGGTCACCAGACGATGGACGACGCTGCCGATCTCTTTCCATTCCGACAGGTGCAGGGTCAGGCTGCCCTCGAACAGAATCAGTGCCACCGCCAGTGACACCAGCGGCATCAACAGCGGGCCGAACATTTCCTGCGGGTCGAGCCAGCCCAGGACAGGGCCGACCAGAATGCCGGTCAACAACAGAAACAGAATCGCCGGCAGCTTCAGGCGCCAGGCCAGCCATTGGCAACCCAGCGCAGCGGCGCCTATCCCGCCAAATGCCAATAGAATTTGCTGCTCGTTCATTGATGCTCCCTGTTCCTTGAAATTGCGGGCTATGAAAGACTAGCGCCCATTCCTACAGTTCACTCTACATTTGCGCACAGTCCTTGAGGCTGTGTGTCTTGAGCGCCCATGCCTGCCATCGACCATCCACTGATTGATCAATTCCTCGACGCTTTATGGCTGGAGAAGGGCCTGTCCGACAATACCCGTGGCGCCTATCGCAGCGATCTGGCGCTATTCAACGGCTGGCTGCAGGAGAAAAACCTGGAGCTGATCAACGCCGGCCGTGAGTTGATCCTCGATCACCTCGCCTGGCGTCTGGAGCAAAATTACAAACCGCGTTCCACGGCGAGATTTCTCTCCGGTGTGCGTGGCTTTTATCGTTATTTGCTGCGGGAAAAGCTGATCAGCATCGACCCGACCTTGCGCGTCGATATGCCGCAACTGGGTAGGCCATTGCCCAAATCCCTGTCGGAAGCCGACGTCGAGGCGCTGCTCAAGGCACCGGATCTGAGTGAAGCCATCGGCCAGCGTGATCGCGCCATGCTTGAAGTGTTGTATGCGTGTGGTTTGCGCGTGACCGAACTGGTCAGCCTGACGCTGGAGCAAGTCAACCTGCGCCAGGGCGTATTACGCGTGATGGGCAAGGGCAGCAAGGAACGGCTGGTGCCGATGGGCGAGGAGGCGATTGTCTGGGTCGAGCGCTACATGCGCGATGGTCGCGGCGAGCTGCTCGGGGGACGGCCCAGCGATGTGCTGTTCCCCAGCCAGCGCGGCGAGCAGATGACCCGCCAAACGTTCTGGCACCGCATCAAGCATCAGGCCAAAGTCGCCGGGATCGGCAAGTCGCTGTCGCCGCACACCTTGCGCCACGCGTTTGCCACGCACTTGCTTAACCATGGCGCGGACTTGCGCGTGGTGCAGATGTTGCTCGGCCACAGCGACCTGTCCACCACGCAAATCTATACCCACGTCGCCCGCGCCCGATTGCAAGAGCTGCACGCCAAACACCATCCGCGCGGCTGACTCGATACCTCCCCCTGTAGGAGCTGCCGAAGGCTGCGATCTTTTGATCTTAAAAACAAAATCAAAAGATCGCAGCCTGCGGCAGCTCCTACATAAAGCAGGGGTGATGAGTGGCGACAGGCGCATTTCGGCCACCGTGGCCTTATGTGTTAGGCTTTGCCGGTTTGCACGATGGACGGTTATGACCCGGTGTTTCGGCACGGGCGTTCTGACCGTTTCATTTGTCCGCCTTCAGGAGTTCTCATGCGTCTGACCCAGATTTTCGCCGCCGCAGCCATTGCGTTGGTCAGCACCTTTGCCGTCGCCGATGATGCGGCCGACAAAGCCATTCGTAAAAGCCTGGAAAACCTCCAGCTCGAAGTCCCGGTCGAGAGCATTTCCGCCAGCCCCCTGCCGGGCATGTACGAAGTCAAGCTCAAGGGTAGCCGTGTGCTATACGCCAGTGCCGACGGCCAATACGTGGTGCAGGGCTATCTGTTCCAGCTCAAGGACGGTAAACCGGTCAACCTGACCGAGAAGACCGAACGCCTGGGCATCTCCAAACTGATCAACGACATTCCGGTTGCCGAGACCGTGGTCTACCCGGCCGTGGGCGAAACCAAATCGCACATCACCGTGTTCACCGACACCACTTGCCCGTATTGCCACAAGCTGCACGCCGAAGTGCCGGAGCTGAACAAGCGCGGCATCGAAGTGCGCTACGTCGCGTTCCCGCGCCAGGGCCTGGGCTCGCCGGGTGACGAGCAACTGCAAGCCGTGTGGTGCTCGAAAGACAAGAAAGCGGCCATGGACAAAATGGTCGATGGCAACGAAATCAAGGCCGCCAAGTGCGAGAACCCGGTTTCCAAACAGTTCGCCCTCGGTCAGTCGATTGGCGTGAACGGTACACCGGCCATCGTTTTGGCCGATGGACAAGTCATTCCGGGCTACCAGCCTGCGCCACAAGTCGCCAAACTGGCACTGGGCGCCAAGTAATTCGCATCGTCACGGTCAGCCTTTGACGATCATGGTCCGGCAGCGACATCGCCGGGCCATTAATAGAGAGCCGCGAGCACGCGGTTGTTTTCCGGCCGACCCTGAGTCGGCCGTTTTATGGGGAGTTCACAGTGAATCCGGTCAAAGTAGGCATCTGTGGGTTAGGGACCGTCGGTGGCGGTACCTTCAACGTACTTCAGCGCAACGCCGAGGAAATTGCTCGTCGTGCCGGGCGTGGGATCGAAGTGGCACAAATTGCCATGCGCACGCCAAAGCCTCAGTTCCAGACGACCGGTATTGCGATTACCAACGATGTCTTCGAAGTGGCCACGAACCCTGAGATCGACATCGTCATAGAGCTGATGGGCGGCTACACCGTTGCCCGCGAGCTGGTACTCAAGGCCATCGAGAATGGCAAGCATGTGGTCACCGCGAACAAGGCTCTGATTGCCGTTCACGGTAATGAAATTTTCGCCAAGGCACGCGAGAAAGGCGTGATCGTGGCGTTCGAAGCGGCCGTGGCCGGTGGCATTCCGGTGATCAAGGCGATCCGTGAAGGCCTGTCCGCCAACCGCATCAACTGGGTCGCCGGGATCATCAACGGCACTGGCAACTTCATCCTCACCGAAATGCGTGAGAAGGGGCGTACTTTCGAGGACGTGCTGGCCGAAGCGCAGGCGCTGGGTTATGCCGAAGCCGATCCGACCTTCGACGTTGAAGGCATCGACGCCGCGCACAAGCTGACGATTCTGGCTTCCATCGCGTTCGGCATTCCGCTGCAATTCGACAAGGCTTACACCGAAGGCATCACCAAGCTGACCACCGCCGACGTCAACTACGCCGAAGCGCTGGGCTATCGCATCAAGCACCTCGGCGTGGCGCGCAGCACTGACGCCGGCATCGAGTTGCGTGTACACCCGACGCTGATCCCGGCTGATCGTCTGATCGCCAACGTCAACGGCGTGATGAACGCAGTCATGGTCAACGGTGACGCTGCCGGCTCGACGCTGTTCTACGGCGCTGGCGCTGGCATGGAACCAACCGCTTCGTCGGTCATTGCTGACCTGGTCGACGTGGTTCGCGCCATGACGTCCGATCCGGAAAACCGTGTGCCGCACCTGGCCTTCCAGCCGGACTCGTTGTCAGCCCATCCGATTCTGCCGATCGAAGCCTGCGAAAGCGCTTACTACCTGCGCATTCAGGCCAAGGACCATCCGGGCGTACTCGCTCAGGTGGCGAGCATCCTCTCGGAGCGCGGTATCAACATCGAGTCGATCATGCAGAAGGAAGTCGAGGAACAAGACGGTCTGGTGCCGATGATTCTGCTGACCCACCGTGTGGTCGAGCAGCGCATCAACGATGCCATCGCCGCCCTCGAAGCGCTGGCCGGCGTCAATGGTCCGGTTGTACGGATCCGCGTCGAGCACCTGAACTAAACAGAAGCAGCTGCAAGCTTCGAGCTGCAAGCGACAAGGGAAAAGCGGTCTGGCTTTAACTTGCAGCTTGTAGCTCGTAGCTTGAGGCTCAAACCGAAGGTTTGAAATCATGCGTTATATCAGTACCCGCGGCCAGGCACCGGCCCTGAATTTCGAAGACGTCCTGCTGGCTGGTCTGGCGACCGACGGCGGTTTGTACGTTCCGGAAAACCTGCCACGTTTCACTCAGGAAGAAATTGCTTCCTGGGCCGGCCTGCCGTATCACGAGCTGGCTTTCCGGGTCATGCGCCCGTTCGTCACCGGCAGCATTCCCGACGCCGATTTCAAAAAGATTCTTGAAGAAACCTACGGCGTGTTCGCCCACAGCGCCGTGGCACCGCTGCGTCAGCTGAACGGCAACGAATGGGTACTGGAGCTGTTCCACGGCCCGACCCTGGCGTTCAAGGACTTCGCCCTGCAACTGCTCGGTCGCTTGCTCGATTACGTGCTGGAAAAGCGCGGCGAGCGCGTGGTGATCGTCGGTGCCACCTCCGGTGATACCGGTTCGGCCGCCATCGAGGGCTGCAAGCACTGCGAAAACGTCGACATCTTCATCCTGCATCCGCACAAGCGCGTGTCGGAAGTGCAGCGTCGGCAGATGACCACGATTTTCGGTGAGAACATCCACAACATCGCCATCGAAGGCAACTTCGATGACTGCCAGGAAATGGTCAAGAACAGCTTCGCTGACCAGAGCTTCCTCAAAGGCACGCGTCTGGTCGCGGTGAACTCGATCAACTGGGCGCGGATCATGGCCCAGATCGTTTACTACTTCCACGCAGCTTTGCAGTTGGGCGGCCCGGCGCGTTCGGTGTCGTTCTCGGTGCCGACCGGCAACTTTGGCGACATCTTCGCCGGTTACCTGGCGCGCAACATGGGCCTGCCGATCAACCAGTTGATCGTCGCCACCAACCGCAACGACATCCTGCACCGCTTCATGAGCGGCAATCAGTACGTCAAGGAAACCCTGCACGCCACGCTGTCGCCGTCGATGGACATCATGGTCTCGTCGAACTTCGAACGCCTGCTGTTCGACCTGCACGGTCGCAACGGTGCAGCGATCGCCGGTCTGATGGATTCGTTCAAGCAGGGTGGCGGTTTCAGCGTCGAGCAAGAGCGCTGGACCGAAGCCCGTAAACTGTTCGACTCGCTGGCTGTGGATGACGCGCAAACCTGCGAAACCATCGCCGAAGTCTACGAGCAGACCGGCGAAGTGCTGGATCCGCACACCGCCATTGGCGTCAAGGCCGCGCGCGAATGCCGTCGCAGTCTGGACATCCCTATGGTCATCCTGGGCACCGCTCACCCGGTGAAATTCCCTGAGGCCGTAGAGAAAGCCGGTGTAGGAAAAGCGCTCGAGCTACCTGCACATCTTTCTGATTTGTTTGAGCGAAACGAGCGTTGCACGGTTTTGCCAAACGAGCTGAAAGCCGTGCAAGCCTTTGTCAGCCAGCATGGCAACCGCGGCAAGCCGCTCTAAGCCGTAAAAGCTGTCACATTTTGAAGCCCGTCTCCTGACGGGCTTTTTTGTTTCTGCTGCCACACTGCTCGGGTTTTCACCTACGAAGGACGGGTGAGTCGATTACGAAGGAAGTGGCAATGGGGTTTGAGCAAGGATTGAGACCAGTCTTGAGCTGGGTGTTTTTTTTCGGCTGGCTGGTACTGGGGGCCAGCAGCAACGCCGCACAATTGATGCTGCACGACGCAAGCGAATTGTCGAATATCGAACCGATCGCCCTTGATGCCCGGGAGCGTCAGTGGATACGCGACAACCCTCAGGTCATAGTCGCTTCGGTGCAATACCCGTTGTATCTGTTTCAAGATGAGCATGGCCGCTGGAACGGACTCAACAACGACGTACTACAGCGCATCAGCAGCATGACCGGCCTGCGCTTTGAGCATGAAGAGTCATTCTCCACCGACCAGATGCTCGAGCGTCTGAAGAGTGGTGCAGCGGACTTGAGCACCACGTTGGCAATGACTGAAGCGCGCAAGGAGTTCCTCGAGTTCAGTCACGCCTTCGGCGGGGCAGGGTGGGTATTCGTCGGTCGAGCGGGAGAGCCGCATCTGAGTTCGCTGGAGCAATTGGCCAAGCGCGTCCTGGTGTTACCCGCCCGGCACGCGCTGGAAGAGCTTGTCCGCCGCGAATACCCCTCTATCGAACTTCGGCTGGTGAAAACCTATGCGGAGGCCCGGGCGTTGGTGGAAAGTGGTGAAGCCTACGCCACGATCGAGAACGAAATCGGCGCCCAGTTGCATCCTTCAAGGCTGCTCAAGGTGGGCGACGTGCTCGAGGGCAAATGGGAGGCGGATCACTTGGCGGTGCGCAAGGGGCAGCCAGAGCTACTGAGTGTGATCAACAAAGCGCTGAGTGCTTTTTCACCGGCGGACTTGCGCGCCATTCGCCTGAAATGGCTGGACGGTGTTGCACCGCCACCGGAGCCTTCGCTCTGGCAGCGAATCGTCGAACCGGGGTGCTGGGCAATGGGCGGCGTCGGTTTTTTCGGATTGCTGTCGATGGTCTGGAATCGCCGCTTGACCGCTTTGATCAAGCAGAGACGAGAGGCCGAGCGCTCCCTGAGTGATCAGTTGGCCTTTCAGCATGCGTTTATCGATGCGATGCCTGATCCGATGTTCGTGCGTGACCTCGAAGGGCGGCTGATCATGTGCAATCGCAGCTACGAGGAGGCACTTTCGGTGCGTCAGGATCAGGTGCAAGGACGTTTGCTGTTCGAGATCGACGCGCTCCCCGAAGCGACAGCCATGATGCTGCATGACGAGTTCATTGCGCAGTTGCAGACGCGCAAGACACGCTTCAGCAAACGCCAGTTGCTGTTCAAGAGCGGCCCCCGGGACATCTATCAATGGACCGTACCGTTCTACAGCGCCGACGGTAAATTGCGTGGCTTGCTCGGCGGCTGGACAGACATCACTCAGCGTGGCGCCGAGAACGGCTGTCGATGTCTGCAATGAAGTTGGGAAAAGTCCTATGTGACGTGACGCCTTTTCCGATGGGAGGCTGAGGATGGCTGTCCTAGAGTGGACAGCCACTGCGGTGGCAAACCGCGAATGTCGCTCAGAGGTCATCCATGCGTTCGCTCAAAGTCCTGATCCTTGAACACAATCCGTTTCAGTTGATGGCCTTGCATCAGATGCTCAATGCCATGGGCATCTATGACGTGTTGACGGCGCCCACGCTCGACTCGGCGTTACGCTCGCTGGGTCATCGCGGCGCCGTTGACATCGCGATCTGCGACCCACAGCACGAAGGCGGGGACGGTGTGGCACTTATCCGGCATCTGTCTCAGCGACAACAGGCGCATGCCCTGATTCTAGTGGGGCGTGCCTCTCCAAGGCTGCTGAAGGGGCTCGACTTCATACTGCTCGAACACGAACTCAGACTGTTGGGGCGTCTGCAAACGCCGGTGTCAGCGGTGCTGATGCGCAGTCTGGTGGACGATTATTTGCTGTCCAGCCGACGGGCAGCCAGCGTTTGACGCGAGCCGTTATGTTTCTGTCATCTTCACTCGGCATGCTCTGAAAGACCGGTGACGTTCACGGAAGACGCCCGGCAAGCAGAACTTTCTTCTCGGGCCGGCGGTCATTTATTGTGAACACGCCCCAGGCACACAGTTTTCGGACTAATGAGTGGAGATCGAGATGGAAAGTATCAGTCTATTGCTCGGTGAGGCTCTGAGCCCGTATCAAGTGACGTTGACCCCTTGCGGCAGCCATGGCGAATGCCTGGTGACGTTGAAGAACAGCAGCGGCGCAATCGTGGTGGAGCGCGAATTCAATCAGGCTCAGTTGAGCGACAAACGCTTGTTGACCGATGTGGTTGACGGTCTGCACCGTGATGTCCTGATCGCCGAAGGGCGGCTTGAGCCCTGTGTCATTGCAGCGTTGCGCAACGCCGCGCTGGATAAACGTCCGGCGATCTGAAGATGAAATATTTTTTGTGGGAACCTTCCTGCATCCCTGTCAGTCAGACCTCGTAACAGCAGGATCAAGCATTGTGCTCCGGTGCTTGTCGCTTGCTGCTACGGGTCTTTGATATAGACCCCGTTTAACCCCGAGTCGTCTCCCCACTTCTCGGGGTTTCTTTTGCCCGGAGTTTAGCTATTGCTCGGCCTGATGCTCGAAAAACAGGCGGGCTTGCTCCAGATAGTCCTCGCGTCTTTCGGGGTCCAGCCACGCGGCGTACAGCTCATTCAGACGATCGTGGGGCAGGGTGCGCAGCAGATGGTTGATCTCGGTGATGGCCTGACGTCCCTGCGTGGTGTCGGAACAGGCGACGTAGCCTGACAGATATTTGCCGTTGCCTTGAATCGGATAAAACTCGAGCTCATCTTCATTGATCTGCGCCTGTCTCGCCTGATAGCGAATCTCCGGCCAATAACCCAGCACCACCTGCAACCGACCCAAGCGCTGCATCGACAGCAGATTGCTCAGCGCATCGTTGCCGTAGTGCGCCGTCAGCGCGCCGCTGGGTGCCTGATGCAGCCGGGTGTCGATGAATTCTCCGTAGCTGCGCTCGGCGACGACGCCGACTTTTCGGTCAGTCGCGGCCAGCAACGCCGACAGGTCCACTTCACCGTTGACCAGGTACTGATCAAGCACAGCGCGATCCTGTTGGCGCACTACCAAGCCATTGGCCACTGCGCGAATCGCCGGGATCGAATACACCACCCACTGCGCGCGCTCTTTGCTCCACAGCAGGGCGGGGTCGCAGGCGAAGGGGTTCTCATGAAGCATTTGCAAGCCACGGGCGCGGTTGACTCGCATCACCTTGTGTTCGTATTGCGGCATGCCGGCCATCAGCATCGGCATCAGTTGATCGATCACGCCCTGAGCCTTTTTCGGGCCTTCGAAAATGGTCAGTGGCGGCAGATCACGCAGTAACCAGATCAACGTCGGTTTTGCTTGCGCCGCGGCGGACAGGGCCAGCAGACATAACAGACCAAACAGCCGCCATGTCCACCAGTGCCGGGCGCGGTTGTCGGGTGGTGGTGGCTGGCGCTTCAGCTTAAATGGCTCCGTCTTCGCGCAGTCGGGCGATCTGTGTCTCATCGTAGCCAAGATCGTTTAGTACCTGCGCATTATGTTCGCCGAGCTGCGGTCCGACCCATTCGGAAGAGCCTGGCGTTTCAGAGAGTTTCGGCACAATGCCGGGCATCTTGAAGTCCTTGCCGTCCGGCAGCTTGGCATGCAGGAACATTTCCCGGGCCAGATACTGCGGATCGCTGAACATGTCTTCGGCACTGAAGATCCGGCTGGCCGGCACATCGGCCTGATTAAGCAGCTCAAGCACGGTTTGCAACGGCAGCGAATTGACCCAGCGATCGATCACGCCATACAACTCGTCGCGGCGATTATCGCGCCCGTCGTTGCTGGCCAGCGTCGGGTCGTTGGCGAGGTCTTCGCGACCGATGATGAGCATGAAGCGCTTGAAGATCGCATCGCCATTGGCGCCGATCTGCACATGCTTGCCGTCGGCGCTGGTGTGAATGGAGGAGGGCGTAATGCCGGGCATGATGTTGCCAGTGCGCTCGCGGATGAAGCCGAACACATCGAACTCCGGCACCATGCTTTCCATCATTGCGAAAATCGCCTCGTACAAAGCCACATCGACGACTTGGCCGAGGCCACCGTTGACCTCACGATGCCGCAGCGCCATCAGCGCACCGATCACACCCCACAGCGCGGCAATCGAGTCGCCGATGGAAATCCCGGTGCGAACTGGCGGCCGATCTTCAAAGCCAGTGATGTAACGCAACCCGCCCATGGATTCGCCAACCGCGCCGAAGCCCGGTTGATCTTTCATCGGCCCGGTCTGGCCGAAGCCGGACAGGCGCACCATGACCATTTTCGGATTGAGCGCGTGCAAGGTTTCCCAGCTCAGGCCGAGTTTTTCCAGCACGCCGGGACGAAAATTCTCGATCAGGATGTCCGCTTCACTGAGCAGCTTTTTCAGGATCGCCAAACCGTCGGGGTGTTTGAGGTTCAGGGTCAGTGACTTCTTGTTGCGCGCCTGCACGAACCACCACAGGGAGGTGCCTTCGTACAATTTGCGCCACTTGCGCAGGGGATCACCGCCGTCCGGTGATTCGATCTTGATCACTTCAGCGCCGAACTCGCCGCAAATACGCGAGGCAAACGGGCCGGCAATCAACGTACCCAATTCAATGACTTTCACACCCGAGAGCGGTTTGTTGGCGAACGGCATACTGAATCCTGTAGGACAAGGCTGTGCGGATACAGCGTTTTAACATAGCCGGCTGTCAGACGCCGCAGGTTGATCGCCATCAATTCGATGATTGCCTACCGCATCGGTTAGACTTGCCGACTTTCCTCGTATCAAGAAGCCCGTTCATGGCCCAGCCGTCCACTACCTACAAGTTTGAACTGAACCTCACCGATCTCGACCGCAGCGTCTACGAGAGCGTCAAGCAGACCATCGCCCGTCACCCTTCGGAAACCGAAGAACGCATGACCGTGCGACTGCTGGCCTACGCGCTCTGGTACAACGAGCAGTTGTCGTTCGGCCGTGGTCTGTCAGACGTGGATGAACCTGCATTGTGGGAAAAGAGCCTGGACGACCGTGTTCTGCACTGGATCGAAGTCGGCCAGCCAGATGCCGATCGCCTCACCTGGTGCTCGCGTCGCACCGAGCGCACCAGCCTGCTGGCCTACGGCAGCCTGCGTGTCTGGGAAACCAAAGTGATCCCGGCGATCAAGAACCTGAAAAACGTCAACATCGCCGCCGTCCCGCAGGAAGTGCTGGAGACGCTGGCCAAGGACATGCCTCGCGTCATCAAGTGGGACGTGATGATCAGCGAAGGGACGATTTTCGTCACCGACGACCGTGGTCAGCACGAAGTCCAGTTGCAATGGCTGCAAGGCGAGCGCGGCTGATCCCGCGGCTTCAACTGATTATTCCCACGTATTAAAGAGAAGTCTCCGTTACCCCATGCGCATCGAACCTCGTCAACTGCCTGCCACGCTGCCCTTTCTCGGTGATATTCCGCCGCTGCTGACCCGCCTGTATGCGGCGCGGGGCGTGCAGTCCGAGGCAGAACTGGACAAGAGCCTGGCGCGGTTGATCCCGTTCCAGCAGCTCAAAGGCATTGATGCGGCGGTGGACTTGCTGGTGATGGCGCTGGAGCAACGTCAGCGCATCCTTATCGTCGGCGACTTCGATGCGGACGGTGCGACAGCCAGTACGGTCGGTATGCTCGGTTTGCGTTTGCTCGGTGCGGCGCACGTCGATTATCTGGTGCCGAACCGCTTCGAATACGGCTACGGCCTGACCCCGGAAATCGTCGAAGTCGCTCTGACCCGTGAACCGCATTTGCTGGTCACCGTCGACAACGGTATCTCCAGCGTCGAAGGCGTGGCGGCAGCGAAGAAGGCCGGTCTCAAGGTGTTGATCACTGACCACCACTTGCCGGGCGATGAACTGCCGCAGGCCGATGCGCTGGTCAATCCGAACCAGCCTGGTTGTGACTTTCCGAGCAAGGCATTGGCCGGCGTCGGGGTGATTTTCTACGTGTTGATGGCATTGCGCGCGCGTTTGCGCAGCCTCGGCTGGTACGAGAACAAGCCGCAGCCGAACATCGGTGAACTGCTTGATCTGGTGGCGCTGGGCAGCGTCGCCGACGTGGTGCCGCTGGACGCCAACAACCGGATTCTGGTGCATCAAGGCCTGGAGCGAATCCGCGCCGGTCGCGCTCGGCCGGGGATCAAAGCGATCCTTGAAGTGGCCAAGCGTGACGCCACCCGCATCACTTCCACGGACCTGGGGTTTATCGTCGGCCCGCGCCTGAACGCCGCCGGGCGTCTGGACGACATGAGCCTGGGCATCGAATGCCTGCTCACCGCCGACGCCAACAAGGCCCGGGAAATGGCCGCGCAACTGGACGGCATGAACCAGGATCGCAAATCCATCGAGCAGGGCATGCAGCGTGAAGCGCTGGCGCAGCTCAAGGACTTGCCGGTGGAGTCGATGCCGTTTGGTCTGTGCCTGTTCGATCCGGAGTGGCACCAAGGCGTGATCGGGATTCTCGCCTCGCGGATGAAAGAGCGTTACTTCCGTCCGACCATTGCCTTCGCCGATGCCGGTGATGGCTTGCTCAAAGGCTCGGGGCGCTCCGTTCAAGGCTTTCATATTCGCGATGCCTTGAGCGTGGTGGCAGCGCAACATCCGACCCTGATCGCCAAGTACGGTGGCCATGCGATGGCCGCCGGTCTGACCTTGCCGCAAGAGAATTTTCCGCTGTTCGCCGAGGCATTCGACGCGGAAGTGCGTAGGCAACTTCGCGAGGAAGACCTCACCGGGCGCATGCTCTCGGACGGCACGCTGGCGGTGGAAGAATTCCACCTCGAACTGGCCCGCGCCCTGCGCCACGCCGGCCCTTGGGGGCAGCACTTCCCGGAACCGCTGTTCCATGGCGTGTTTCAGTTAGTCGAGCAGCGCGTGGTCGGCGAGCGACACCTGAAAGTGGTGCTGAAGAGCGAATGTGGCTCGGTGAAACTGGACGGCATCGCGTTTGGTATTGACCGGGATATCTGGCCGAATCCGACGATCAAGTGGGTTGAGCTCGCCTATAAGCTCGACGTTAACGAGTTTCGGGGGAATGAGACCGTTCAACTGATGATTGCTCATATCGAACCGCGCTGAAGATCAAAAGATCGCAGCCTTCGGCAGCTCCTACATAGAAGTGCGCTCTGTAGGAGCAGCCGCAGGTTCGGGCCGCGATCGGACGATCTTTCTTGAATTTCCCCCGATCCCCCGTTGTCGACTAGGCTCTAAGCACTGCTTGATTGGCCTTGTGACGTCTTGTCGAATTTTTTGCCCGCGGGGGCGGGTGCTGCACCCTTTTCCTGTCACTCGTCGACTATTCAAACAGAACCCTGGAGCCTGCCCACTGATTTGAGAGGTGCCCCATGAGTCTGCTGCTTGAACCCTTCACCCTTCGCCAACTGACCCTGCCCAATCGCATCGCCGTCTCACCGATGTGCCAATACTCGAGCGTCGACGGCCTCGCCAACGACTGGCACCTGGTGCACCTCGGCAGCCGCGCGGTGGGTGGCGCGGGTCTGGTATTCACCGAAGCCACGGCGGTCACAGCCGACGGGCGGATCACCGCCGAAGACTTGGGCCTGTGGAACGACGAACAGATCGAACCGCTGCAACGCATCACCCGCTTCATCACCGCCCAAGGCGCGGTCGCTGGCATTCAACTGGCCCACGCCGGGCGCAAGGCCAGTACTCATCGGCCGTGGATCGGCAAGCATGGCAGCGTCAAACCCGATGACGGCGGCTGGACCCCGGTCGGACCGTCGCCGATTGCCTTTGACCCGCAACACACGCAACCCAAACAGCTCGATGAAGGGCAGATTGCCGACGTCATTCAGGCCTTTGTCGATGCCGCCAAACGTGCGCTGAAGGCCGGTTTCAGTGTGGTGGAGGTGCACGCTGCGCATGGTTATCTGCTGCATCAATTTCTCTCGCCGCTGAGCAATCAGCGCCGGGATCAGTACGGCGGTTCGTTTGAAAACCGTATTCGCCTGGTGCTGCAAGTGACTGAAGCGGTGCGGGCGGTGTGGCCGGAGGAACTGCCGGTGTTTGTTCGCGTGTCGGCCACTGACTGGGTTGAAGACGGCTGGAACCCGGATGAAACCGTGGAGCTGGCGCGCCGTCTGCATACCCTTGGCGCCGATCTGATCGACGTATCGTCGGGCGGAACCGCCGCCAATGCCGAGATTCCGGTGGGGCCGGGTTATCAGACGCGCTTCGCCGAACGCGTGCGCAAGGAGTCAGGCATCGCCACCGGCACTGTGGGAATGATTACCGAGCCGGCGCAGGCCGAGCACATTTTGCGCACCTGTCAGGCCGACATCATTTTCCTCGCCCGCGAGCTGCTGCGTGATCCGTATTGGCCGCTGCATGCCGACGATGATCTGGGCGGGCGCCAAGCGGTATGGCCGGCGCAGTATCAGCGCGCGACGCATCGGGATCAGCCGATTCATGAGTCTGATCTGCGCGATTGAGTGAGTCGCGAGAAAGCAAAAAGCCCCGGCCAGTGATGGCGGGGCTTTGTTTTGTCTGATGGTTTTTTGTTGAAATGCTGCCTTCATCGCTGGCAAGCCAGCTCCCACAATGGTTGGCGTTGAATACGGGTTTTGTGTATCGCACCGAACCTGTGGGAGCTGGCTTGCCAGCGATGAGGCCCGTCCAGGCGCCTCAATCCCTCAAGGATATTTGCGTTTGTCCGGCGCCGGCGGGAAGTACTGGTACAACCAGGTCTCGCTCAACGTGCGATCGTTGGTGCGGATAAACAACCGCAGCTCCACCGGCTCGACGCTGTCGCTGGTCGGGTACCAGTCAAACAGAATCCGGTAACCCTTGATGTCATCCAGCACCAATACGCTGAAATCCTGCACCTTGCCGTGAGAGCACGTCACCACCGGTTCAATCCCGGTGCCCTGCGGCAATCGATCCAGACCGCCACCCGTGAAGTCCACGGCAAAACGACGTGCCCACACCGGCGGGTAATGCTCGCCAGGTGCCCAGCCTTCGACGAAACCGCCCATGCCGGAACGAGTCGCCTGCACCCGCGCCAGTGGCGTGCTCACTGGCGGCAGCGCGCTCCAGTAAAGCTTGTAGCCGTAGTTCAGCGAATCACCGGCAGCCACCGGTTTTTTCGGCGTCCAGAACGCCACGATGTTGTCGAGGGTCTCGCCGGTGGTCGGGATTTCCAGCAGATCGATAGAGCCTTCGCCCCACGCAGTGGTCGGTTCTACCCACAGGCTCGGGCGCTTGCTGTACCAGTCCACAGTGTCCTGATAGTTGGCGAACTCATGGTCGGTCTGCACCAGACCGAAACCTTTCGGATTGGTGTCGGCAAACGCGTTGAATTGCAGCGTCGCCGGGTTGTTCAGCGGACGGCAGATCCACTCACCGTTGCCACGCCACATGGCCAGGCGATCCGAGTCGTGGATTTGCGGGTGAATGGTGTCGCACATGCGGCGTTCGTGGTTGCCGCAACTGAACATGCTGGTCATCGGCGAGATACCCAGTTGCTCGATGGCGGTGCGCGCGTTGATGTGTGCGTCGATCTCCATCACCACGCGCTCGGCCTGGCAATCGATGTCGAAGCGGTACGCGCCGGTGGCGCTCGGTGAGTCGAGCAGGGCGTAGACCACAAAACGCGTGGCGTTCTGATCCGGCGTCTCGAACCAGAACTTGGTGAAGTCAGGAAATTCTTCGCGCTTCTTGGCGTAAGTGTCGATCGCCAGACCGCGCGCGGAGAGGCCATATTGGCCAGTCGCATCCACCGCGCGGAAATAACTGGCGCCGAGGAACGACACCACGTCATGGCGATCCAGTTCCGGCGCCTTGAACAGCTTGAAACCGGCGAAACCCAAATCGCCCTTGAGCTGCTGGGTGTCGACCGAGGTGTTCTCGTAATTGAACAGCGTCGGACGGAAATGCACCTCCCGCGCGGTGCGGGTTTTCGGGTCAACGCTGTACATGCGCACCGGCTGGCGGAAGCCCATGCCGACGTGGAAGAACTGCACGTCGAGCTGGCCCTTGTTCTCCTTCCACAACGAATGATCGCCGTCGTAGCGGATCGCATTGAAGTTCTGCGGGGTCATCGTTGCCAACGTCGGCGGCAGCACCTGTTTAGTGTCCTGATAGGCGCTGCCAGCGAGTTGCTTGGCCTGGCGCTTCAGTGCCTCGAAGTCGAAGGCCTGCGCCTCGCCATCAGCGGCGCCGCCACTGGCCGCCCACGCGCGGGTCGCCAGCAGGCCGGTGGCCGAAAGACCGGTGTAAGCCGCAATGGCCATGGACGCTTTGAGCAAATTCCTGCGGTGCATAAATACAACCTGTCGTGTGCAATCCCGCGCCGTTCCTGGCACGTGCTGGATCAGAAATTACGGTTCGGACAAGCCTTCGGCCAAACGCAACGGACTATAAACAGATGCCCGCTAGCTTAAACCGTTCGCTCGCAATGCAAAATTCGTTGATTCAGTGCGACAGGGTGTCAATGAAACAAGACATGTCGGTTAAAAATCTGACAGGACCTTCTGATTTATACGGCATATCTGCTTTTCTCGACTAATTACTCTAAAAACCCCTTTTCAGCGCCGAATAAATTTCTATTCTATGGGCATGACCGGCGCGACCCATTTAGCCGGCAGGGCACAAGGCGCTGCTGTAAGGGGCAGGGCGATGTGGTGTTTAAGCAGTTCTTTGACGTATTAGAGAAGGACATCGTCCATGGCAAAAATACAAGGCATTACCGACATGTTGGGCATCTTTCCTTGCCTGGGCAGCGGTCGCAGAAGACGTCGGCTGAACTCGGAAGAGTTGAAGCTGGTGGAGCGTTATCGGGAACTTTCGGAAAGTGACCGGATTGCGATGCGGTATCTGGTGGATGCGATGCGGAGTGTTTCGCGGTTTTAAGAGAAGATAAAAAGGGGCGGACTGAGAAGTCCGCCCCTTTTTTTTGGAATCAGCTTCACGTTCCCAGTACGGGATACGGCCGCTGGCTGTGCATCAACTCCGGCACATCCCGCCATTTGACCCACGCCTGCTGTTGCCAGTGCAGCAGCGGCACGGTGACGCCTGCCCAATGCATCGAACTCAGGCTCGGGTGGTTTTCCATTGGGCTTGAATAAGTTTCGCGCAGCATCGGGATGACTTCATGACTCAGCCATTGGCGCAGGTAGCGGTTTTCCGGGACGACGTGATGGACGAGCAGCGCGAACAGGCCCGATGCGCTGACCATCGCGCAATCGATGATTTCGCCGTCCTTGCGCATGAGGACATTGCGACGCTGGTCGGGATCGAGTTTCAGGGTTAGGCGTTCGTTCAGCGGATAGCCCATCAAGCGACCGAGATCTTGCACGCAGAACCAGGCTTCGTGGCCTTGCATGAAGGCGTGGAGGAAGCGGTTGTGGCGGGTGAAGGCGGTGGGGGTGAAATGGGTCGACGATGAATTTTGGATTTGCGCAGACATGTAGTGACTTCCGATTTGAGTAGGAAAGTCGCCATCAACTCTTCGACAAGTTGGGTGGCGAACCGTGTGGCGTTCGAAGTCGGGATACTTCCAGTCAAACACGGAAAAGCCAGAAGGCCCGCGCCACACGGCCCGCCATAAAGCAAAACTGAAGCTGTGACAGCCACAGTTCAATGGAGGGCATGCAAGCACCGCGTTGACAGTTTCCGGCTTCGACCCCGGGTCGCTGAATTAACAGCGACGGGATAAAGCCTATCGGTCAGGCGCTTGCGGCGACAAGTCTACTCTGTCGACGCACAGCGTAGGAAATGGGGCTTTTTCAGGAAGGTCATATCTGTAGGAAATGCCTGTTTTTTTAGCTTCCGCTGCTAAACCATCCCTGCACCGAAGATTTTCCTTTATGAGTTAGCAATCGGGAAAAGGGAGAAGCAATTCTGTGAGCAAAGATGAAGCGAAGGGTAAAAAGAGAAAGGTGATCGATCTGGATCGCTTCGAAGCTGTTAGAGGTAAAGCCGATATCAAATGGCGTACTGATGAATTGATGGCAGTGCTTCGAGGAGACCCCGGAATCAAATCTCGATTCCGGGGTGATTCTTCTTAGCGACTCACCTTCCAAGCATCCCCAGCCGGCGCCTTGCCGTGGTCATACGGCTTGCCAATCCACATATAAACCAGGCCCAAGCCAATCACGATCGCCGTGCTCAACACCATCGCATAGTTCACATACCACGCCGCATCCGGCGTGCGTGGCCAGGCCATGTTGATGATTGCGCCGACGCCGTACACCAGTGCGCCAATGTTCACCGGCCAGCCCCACGCGCCGAGGGTGAATTTGCCGCTCGGTTTCCAGCCTTTGCTGCGGGCGTACAGCGCGGCCAGGACGATCATCTGGAACGCGAGGTAGATGCCGATGGCGGCGAAGCTGACGATGGTGGCCACGGCGTCTTGCAGGAGGAAGCCGAGGGCGATGATCAGCGCCGGCAGGACGCCGGACACGAACAGTGCGGCAACCGGTACTTGGGTGGTAGGAGAAATCTTTTTCAGCAGTCGGCTGCCGATGACCATTTCATCGCGAGCGTAGGAGTACAGCAGACGGCTCGCCGCGGCTTGTAGGCTGATGACGCAGGAGATGAAGGAAATCATTACCACGCCCATCACTACTTTCGAGCCGACCGGGCCGAAGGCGTTGTTGAGGATGGTGGTGACCGGGTCTTTGTCGGTGCCGTTGATCACCGCTTGCATGTCCGGCACGGCGAGGATCAGCGCCAGGCAGGCGAACATCGCCGCGATGCCGCCGATGTAAATGGTCATGCGCATGGCCACCGGGATTTTTGCGCTCGGGTTCGGGGTTTCTTCGGCGACATCGCCGCAGGCCTCGAAGCCGTAGTAGAGGAACATCCCCGCCAGCGATGCGGTGAGGAACGCCGGCAGGTACGAGCCGTCGACGCTGATGTCGAAGGTGTTGAACAGCACGCTGAGCGGTTGATGACGTTCGAACACCAGCAGGTAAACGCCGACGATCACTGCGCCGATCAGTTCGCAGAGGAAGCCGAACATGGCGATGCGCGCCAGCACTTTGGTGCCGCTGAGGTTGACCAGTGTGGCGAACAGGGTCAGTACCAGGGCGATGACGATGTTGGTGTTGTTGCTCGGCTCAAAACCGAGCATGGCGGCCAGGTACGGGCCAGCGCCGACCGCAACGGCAGCGATGGTGACGCAGAGGGCGATGGAGTAGATCCAGCCGACCATCCATGCCCATTTTTTACCGACCAATCGGCGTGCCCAAGGGTAAACGCCGCCGGAAATCGGGAATTGTGAAACCACCTCGCCGAAGATCAGGCACACCAGCAACTGGCCGCAACCGACCAGCAAGTAGGCCCAGAACATCGGTGGGCCGCCAGCGGCGAGGCACAGGCCGAAAAGGGTATAAACCCCTACAACCGGTGACAGATAAGTGAAGCCTAAAGCGAAGTTTTCCCACAGGCTCATGCTGCGGTTGAAGTTCGAGGTGTAGCCCAGTTTGCGCAGTTGTTCGGCATCGCTGTCGGCAACGGCTGTGGCGAGATCGGGTGAGGAACTCATGTGTGTTTGCTCCGTGAAATCGGCAGATTTCGGATGGCCGAGGCCGTGGCGGGGCCATGCAGGCGCCGCCCGGTTCGGTAGTTGTTGTTTTGGTTTCGGTGAAGCCTGGTGGTGAGTCGCCGACATCGTCCGTGTGTCGCGGAAAAGATCGCAGCGTGCGGCAGCTCCTACAGAAGAGCGGCGTCCATCATTTAGGAGCCGCCGCAGGCTGCGATCTTTTCGCCGTTAATGCTTGAACATCACATGCCGAACAGTGGTGTAGTCCTCCAGCCCATACATGGACATGTCTTTCCCGTAACCAGACAATTTCTGACCGCCATGGGGCATTTCGCTGACAAGCATGAAGTGCGTGTTCACCCACGTGCAGCCGTACTGCAAACGCGCCGACATGCGATGCGCGCGGCCGACATCCGCTGTCCACACCGAGGACGCGAGGCCGTAGTCGGAATCGTTGGCCCATTCCAGCGCCTGCGCTTCATCGGTGAACTTGGTCACCGAAACCACCGGCCCAAACACTTCGCGGCGAACGATTTCGTCGTCCTGCTGGGCATCGGCCAACACGGTCGGTTCAAAGAAGAAGCCGTTACCGTCGACAGCCTTGCCGCCAGTGATCAAGCGGATGTGCGATTGCGCCACCGCACGCTCGACAAACCCGGCAACACGGTCGCGATGCTGCGCCGTGATCAACGGTCCCAGTTCAGTCGACGGATCATCCTGCAAACCGTACTTGATGCTGCTGACCGCCGCGCCGAGCTTCTCGACGAACTTGTCGTAGATACCTTGCTGCGCATAAATCCGGCACGCGGCGGTGCAATCCTGCCCGGCGTTGTAGAAGCCAAAGGTGCGAATACCTTCCACCGCCGCATCGATATCCGCGTCGTCGAAAATGATCACCGGCGCCTTGCCACCGAGTTCCATGTGCATGCGTTTGACGCTGTCGGCGGTGCTGGAAATGATATTGGCGCCCGTAGCGATGGAGCCGGTCAGCGAGACCATGCGCACCTTCGGATGGGTGACCAACGGACTACCAACAGTAGGACCGCGACCAAACACCAGATTGAGTACGCCAGCCGGGAAGATTTCCGACGCCAGTTCGGCCAGACGCAACGCAGTGAGCGGCGTTTGTTCCGACGGCTTGAGCACCACGGTATTACCGGCCGCCAGCGCCGGGGCGATTTTCCAGGCGACCATCATCAGCGGGTAGTTCCATGGCGCGATGGAAGCGATCACGCCCACCGGGTCGCGGCGGATCATCGAGGTGTGGCCGGGCAGATATTCGCCACCGGCCGAACCGCTCATGCAACGGCTGGCGCCGGCGAAGAAACGGAACACGTCGGCAATCGCCGGAATCTCGTCGTTGAGCGCGGCGCTGTAGGGTTTGCCGCAGTTGTCGGATTCGAGTTTGGCCAGTTCTTCGCCGTGAGCTTCGATGGCGTCGGCGAGTTTGAGCAGCAGCAGCGAGCGGTCTTTCGGCGCGGTTTGCGACCAGTCGGCGAAAGCGTTGTCGGCAGCGCGCACGGCAGCGTCGACCTGGGCTTCGCTGGCTTCGTTGATTTCAACCAGAACTTCGCCGAGCGAGGGATTGAGCACTGGTTGCGCCGGGCCTTCGCCGTTGACCAGTTGGCCGTTGATCAAGAGTTTGGTTTGCATGTCTGTTGTCCTCACTAACACTTTATTGTTCTGCCGAAACCGAACCCCTGTAGGAGCTGCCGAAGGCTGCGATCTTTTGATGTTGCTTTGAAGATCAAGATCAAAAGATCGCAGCCTTCGGCAGCTCCTACACGGGATTCGGTTAGTTCGGTTATTCGGTTATTTACCGCCGCTACCAGCGACACTCTCGCCGCCGCGCGTCAGGTAATACGCGCCAAGGATCGGCAGCATCGTCACCATCATCACCAGCATCGCGACGACGTTGGTCACCGGCACATCCCGTGGCCGGCTCAGTTGATTGAGCAGCCACAACGGCAACGTGCGCTCATGCCCGGCGGTAAACGTGGTGACGATGATTTCGTCGAATGACAGCGCAAATGCCAACATGCCCCCGGCCAGCAACGCCGAGCCGAGGTTCGGCAGGATGATGTAGCGGAAGGTCTGCCAGCCATCGGCGCCGAGGTCCATCGAGGCCTCGATCAGACTGTGCGAAGTACGGCGCAGGCGGGCGATGACGTTGTTGTAGACGATCACCACGCAGAAGGTCGCGTGGCCGACAATGATGGTGAACATCCCCGGCTCGATCCCCAGCGTCTTGAACGTCGCCAGCAGCGCGATCCCGGTGATGATCCCCGGCAACGCAATCGGCAGGATCAGCATCAGCGAAATGCCCTGTTTGCCGAAGAAGTCGCGGCGGTACAACGCTGCCGAAGCCAAGGTGCCGAGCACCATCGCAATCAACGTGGCGATGGCCGCGATCTGCAATGAAAGCTTGATCGACTCCAAAACGTCAGGCCGCGAAAACGCCACGCTGAACCAGTGCAACGTGAAGCCCTTCGGCGGAAAACTGAACGCGGCTTCCTCGGTGTTGAAGGCGTAAAGGAAGATGATCAGGATCGGAAAGTGCAGAAACACCAACCCGCCCCAGGCTGCGATCTTTAAGCCTAATGATGCTTTCTCAGAGCGCATCGAAGGCCCCCAGTCGTTTGACGATGGACAGGTACACCGCGATCAACACAATTGGCACCAAGGTAAACGCGGCGGCCATCGGCATATTGCCGATCGCACCTTGCTGCGCGTACACCATGCTGCCGACGAAGTAGCCCGGCGGGCCGACCAGTTGCGGCACGATGAAGTCGCCCAGGGTCAGCGAAAACGTGAAGATCGAACCGGCAGCAATCCCCGGAATCGACAGCGGCAAAATCACCTGCATAAAGGTTTGACGCGGCTTCGCACCAAGGTCAGCGGAAGCCTGCAACAGCGACGGCGGCAGACGCTCCAGCGATGCCTGAATCGGCAGAATCATGAATGGCAGCCAGATATAAACGAACACCATGAACCGCCCCAAATGCGAGGTCGACAAGGTGCTGCCGCCCACCCCGGGAATCCCCAGAATGAACTGCAACACGGGCTCCAATCCAAGATGCTGCACGAACCACTGCGCCACGCCGCCCTTGGCCAGCAGCAACGTCCACGCGTAGGCCTTGACGATGTAACTGGCCCACATCGGCATCATCACCGCGATGTAGAAAAACGCTTTGGTTTTGCCCGTGGTGTAGCGCGCCATGTAGTAGGCGATCGGAAACGCGACGATGGCGCTGGCGATCGAAACGACGATGGCCATGCTCAGCGTGCGCAGGATGATGTCGAAGTTCGACGGCTGAAACAGCGCGGCAAAATTGGCCAGGGTCAGGTCAGGGGTGACCTCCATGGTGAAGTCGTCAAAGGTGTAGAAACCTTGCCACAGCAGCACCAGCAACGAGCCGAGATAAATCGCGCCGAACCACAGCAGCGGCGGCACCAACAGCATCGACAGATACAGGTTCGGTTTGCGGTAGAGCAGGTTGGAAAACCTGCGCAACGGCGGCGATGCAGTCATCGCAAGCGTGCTCATGTCACACCCCACTTGCCACGGTGTCGTGCAGCGCAATCATCGCTTCCCGTGCCCACCGCGCGCTCAGGCGCTGGCCGGTCTGATGCTGCGCGCTGCTGTCGATCCACTGATTGTTGGCGTGACTGATGCTCAGGGTCTGGCCGTTTTCCAGCTTCAATTCATAACGCGTGGCGCTGCCCTGATACTGGATGTCGTGGAGCAGACCGCTGACTTCGATTTCGTGACTGGCCAGCGGGCCTTCAGCGAAACGCACGTGTTCCGGGCGGATTGAAAACGGCTGCGGATGGCCACTGATTTGGCGGGCCAGATCGCCACGAATCACGTTCGAGGTGCCGACGAATTCGGCGACAAATGTGGTGGTCGGTTTCATGTACAGATTGCGCGGGGTGTCGACCTGTTCGATGCGGCCCTTGTTGAATACGGCGACGCGATCGGACATCGACAGCGCTTCGGTTTGATCGTGGGTGACGAAGATGAAGGTGATGCCGAGTTGGCGTTGCAGCTTCTTCAGTTCGCTTTGCATTTGCTCGCGCAGTTTCAGGTCGAGTGCGCCCAAAGGCTCATCGAGCAACAGCACGCGCGGACGATTGACCAAGGCGCGGGCGAGGGCGACGCGCTGGCGTTGACCACCGGACAATTGCACCGGTTTACGCGCGCCGTAACCGCCGAGGGCGACCATGTCCAAGGCTTCTTCGGCGCGTTTATGGCGCTCGGTTTTGCCGACGCCTTTGACCTTCAAACCGTAAGCGACGTTGTCGAGCACGTTCATGTGCGGGAACAGCGCGTAATCCTGAAACACCGTGTTGACGTCACGTTGATACGGCGGCAAACCGGCCGCTTCAGCGCCGTGAATGCGGATCGAGCCGGCGTTCGGTTGTTCGAACCCGGCGATCAGGCGCAGGCAGGTGGTTTTGCCCGAGCCCGAAGGGCCAAGCATGGAAAAGAACTCGCCGTCCTGAATATCGATGGAAACCCGGTCAACGGCCTTCACCTCGCCGAACTGCCGGGAAACGTTGGTGAACTGGACTGCAAGCGTCATGGTGCGGTGCTCCGGTAAAGCGGGCTTTCAAAAAAGTCGTGTGTGCGTCGAAAAGATCGCAGCCTGCGGCAGCTCCTACAGGAGGACAGTGCCATTGATCGTTCCCACGCTCTGCATGGGAATGCAGCCTGTGACGCTCTGCGTCACCTCGTGCGAATGGACGCGGAGCGTCCGGTGATGCATTCCCACGCAGAGCGTGGGAATGAGCGGCATCGAGTGAAGGCTAGCGGCCGCCCATGATCGCGATGTAGTCCTGGGTCCAGCGGCTATACGGCACAAACTTGCCGCCCTCAGCCTGCGGGGTTTTCCAGAAGGCGATCTTGTCGAACTGGTCGAAACCGTTGGTCTTGCAACCTTCAGCACCGAGCAACTCACTCTCCTTGCACGCCGCCGGAACGGCTGGCAACGAACCAAACCACGCCGCCACATCACCCTGGACTTTCGGTTTCAGCGACCAGTCCATCCACTTGTACGCGCAGTTCGGGTGCTTGGCCTCGGCGTGCAACATGGTGGTATCAGCCCAGCCCGTAGCGCCTTCTTTCGGAATGGTCGAAGCGATCGGCTGTTTCTCGTTCATCAAGCCGTTGACCTGATACGGCCAGGCGCTCGACGCGACCACGCCTTCGTTTTTGAAGTCGCTCATCTGCACCGTGGTGTCATGCCAGTAGCGGTGGATCAGCGGCTGCTGCGCGCGCAACAGATCGAGCACGGCTTTGTACTGATCTTCGGTGAGTTGGTACGGATCCTTGATGCCCAGTTCAGGTTTGGTCGACTTCAGATACAGCGCCGCGTCGGCGATGTAGATCGGCCCGTCATACGCCTGCACGCGGCCCTTGTTCGGTTTGCCGTCGGGCAGATCCTGCGCGGCGAACACCACGTTCCAGCTGGTCGGCGCGGTCTTGAACACGTTGGTGTTGTACATCAACACGTTCGGGCCCCACTGGTACGGGGTGCCATAAGTCTGGTTGTTGACCACATACCACGGCGCGTCTTTGAGGCGTGGGTCGAGGGTGTTCCAGTTCGGGATCAACGCAGTGTTGATAGGTTGCACACGCTTGCCGACGATCAGCCGCAACGACGCATCGCCCGACGCGGTGACCAGGTCGTAACCGCCCTTGGCCATCAGGCTGACCATTTCGTCCGAGGTGGCCGCTGTTTTCACGTTGACCTTGCAGCCGGTTTCCTGCTCGAAACCAGTCACCCAGTCGTAGGCTTTATCGCTCTCGCCACGTTCGATGTAACCCGGCCACGCAACGATATCCAGCTGACCCTCGCCAGCGCCGACAGCCTTCAGCGGCTCGGCAGCTTGCAGGCTGGCACTGGCCAGCAGGGCCGTGGTGATTGCACTGAGCAGTGCGGTCTTGTGCACGAACATGGTTGAACCCTCTTCTTTAAATTATGGTCGGGGCAGCTGTGAACGCGGTGAAGCTTGCCGTTGGCGGCTTGTTATTAGCGTAGTCAGAGATGCTGGCCGTGGCGGGCCATGATGTGCCGCACCACGCTGTAGTCCTGCAGCGAATCACTGGATAAGTCTTTGCCGTAACCGGAGCGTTTCAGCCCGCCGTGGGGCATTTCGCTGACGAGCATGAAATGGCTGTTGATCCACGTGCAGCCGTACTGCAAGCGCGCGGCGACCTGCATCGCCTTGTCCAGATTCTGTGTCCACACCGACGAGGCGAGGCCGTATTCGGAATCGTTGGCCCAGTCGACGGCCTGCGCAAGCTCGTCGAAACGGGTCACGGTGACCACCGGGCCGAACACTTCGCGTTGAACGATTTCATCGCTCTGTTTACAACCCGCGAGCAGTGTTGGTTGATAGTAGAAACCGGCGCCGGAGTGCACCGCCGCACCGGTGACCCGCTCAATGTGCGGCTGACCGAGGGCGCGCTCGACGAAACTGGCGACACGGTCGCGCTGACGGGTGCTGATCAGCGGGCCAATCTCGTTGTCGGCGTCACGTTTGCCCGCAAAGCGCAGGCTGCTGACGGCGGCGCCGAGTTCGGCGACCAATTTGTCGTGAATTCCGGCCTGCGCGTAGATCCGGCAGGCGGCGGTGCAGTCCTGCCCGGCGTTGTAGTAACCATAGGTGCGCACGCCGTCGACCACGGCTTGAATATCGGCGTCGTTGCAGACGATTACCGGGGCTTTACCGCCGAGTTCGAGGTGCGTGCGTTTCAGGGTTTTCGCCGCGGCCTGGAGGATTTTCTGCCCGGTGACGATATCGCCGGTCAGCGAGACCATGCGCACTTTGGCGTGGCCGACCAAATGGCTGCCGACGCCTTCGCCGCCACCGCAGATGATGTTGATGACCCCGCGCGGGAGGATTTCAGCCAGCGCTGGCGCCAAGGCGAGGATCGACAGCGGCGTGTGTTCTGAAGGTTTGAACACCAGCGTGTTGCCGGCGGCGAGGGCCGGGGCGATTTTCCACGCTGCCATCATGATCGGGTAATTCCACGGCGCAATCGAAGCGACCACGCCAATCGGATCGCGGCGCACCATGCTGGTGTAGCCCGGCAGGTATTCGCCGCTCAACTGACCAGTCTGGCAACGCACGGCCCCAGCGAAGAAACGAAACACATCAACGGTCGCGGTCAGATCGTCCTGACGCGCCAAGTGCAGCGGCTTGCCGCAGTTCAGCGATTCAAGGCGGGCGAGGTGGTCGGCGTGTTTTTCGACGGCGTTGGCGATGACCAGCAGCAGGTTTGAACGTTGCTGCGGCGTGGTGCGCGACCATTCGGCGAAGGCGCGGTGGGCGGCGAGGATGGCGGCTTCGACTTGCTCGGTGCTGGCCTCGGCGATGTGCGTGAGAATTTCACCGGTAGCCGGGTTGATAATCGGCTCGACGAAACCTTCCCCGGCGACCAATTCGCCATCGATCAACAACGCGGTACACATCGGGGTTTGCGCGCCAGCCATTTTCCGCGATCTCTTTTCTTGTGTGGCCATTGTTGCTCCCTTGATCCGGGAGCCGACCGTCTTATAGATGCAGCAAGACTAGTGCGCGGCTCCGAGGTCGACAAATTCTAAATACTGAAGGCTGCGTTCGATTAAATAGATGGCTTGCGCCCGCCGTGAGGTTGCTCGCGGGCCACGGTCAGAAATGGATCGACCAGTGCCGGGCGTGCGGTCCCCCGGCGCCAGGCCAAGCCGACGTCGAGGGTCTGGTTGAGGTCGGCGATGGGCCGCGCTTCGATGATGTCGCCCTCCAGTGACCAAGGGCGATAAGTCATGTCGGGCTGTATCGACACGCCCAAACCGGCGGCGACCAGACTTCGCACGGCTTCGGTGGACGCGGTTCTCAAAGTGATCTTCGGTTGCAGCCCGGAACCGCGCCAGAAACGCTGGGCGTTGCGATCCATTTCATCAACGTTCAGTTGAATCAACGGCTCGCGGGCGACGTCGGCGAGGTTGATGCTGTCGTGCTCCAGCAAAGGATGCTGGGCTGGAAGCCACAGCCGATGCGGCGAGTGGGTCAGCACTTCAGTCTGCAAGGCGTGGCGGTCTTCGAGGTTGGAGAGGATCAACACGCCGACATCGATCTCGCCGCTGACCAGCAGATGTTCGATGTAGGGGCGCTCATCTTCCATCACGCGGATTTCGACATTGGGATAGGCGCGTTGAAATCGCGTGAGCAGATCCGCGAGGTAATAACCGGCGACCAGGCTGGTCACACCGACGATCAACTGCCCGGCGACCTGATCGGTGCTCTGCTGAAGGCTGCGTTTGGCGTTGTCCACGGTCGCCAGAATCAGGTGCGCCTGACGTAGGAATTGATGACCCTGATGCGTAAGGGTCATGCCCTTGGCGTGGCGGCTGAACAGGCTGACGCCGATTTCTTCTTCCAGTTGCTGGATCGCCAAGGTCAGGGTCGATTGGGAAATGAACGCGGTTTGCGCGGCGGCGGAGATCGAGCCGGTCTCGGCCACGGCGATAAAGTGACGAATCTGACGCAGGGTCATCATGACAAGGGTACCCAGTGGGCGGTTTTTATAGATTGGCCTGAGTGTATATCTATTTTCGCGAAGGGCCTGTGTGGGCTGAGCAACATCTGGAAGCACACTCGCAGGCCGGTCACGGGCACTTTCGAACTAGGCTGGAGGCCTTATAGATCCGGATAACCCCTGTTTTGGAGGCGGAACATGAACACCCGTGGATTGCTCGATCAACTGCTCAAATCCGGCCAGGATCTGCTGCAGAACAAGGCTGGCGGAACGCAGAACAAATCGGCTGCCGGTGGCTTGGGCGGATTGCTAGGCGGCGCTTCTGGTTCCGGTGGCCTCGGCAGTCTGCTGTCAGGTGCAGGTGGCGGTGCATTGGCGGCTGGCGCAATGGGCCTGCTGCTCGGCAACAAGAAAGTGCGCAAGGTTGGCGGCAAAGTCGCGATCTATGGCGGGCTCGCAGCACTGGGCGTGCTGGCTTACAAAGCCTACGGCAATTACAACGCACAGAAAGGCACAGCCCCACAACGCGAACCGCAAACCCTCGACCGCTTGCCACCGGCACAAGCAGAGCAACACAGCCAGGCCATTCTCAAAGCACTGGTCGCAGCCGCCAAGGCCGACGGCCACATCGACGACCGCGAACGCCAACTGATCGAAGGCGAATTCACCAAACTCGACAACGATCAGGAACTGCAACAATGGCTACACGCCGAACTCAACAAACCCCTCGACCCCACCGACGTCGCCCGCGCCGCGAGTACGCCAGAGATGGCGGCGGAGATGTACATCGCCAGTGTGATGCTGGTGGACGAGGAGAACTTCATGGAGAAAAGCTATCTGGATGAACTGGCTCGGCAACTGAAGCTGGAGCCGGGGTTGAAGGTGGAGTTGGAGAAGCAGGTAAGATTGGCGACTGTCTGATATCGGTCGTCGCCTGCGAGTGCTGCTGGCGCGGATGCCTCAGAGCAATCCAGTGGCCTTGCAGGCTTCGACGAACGTTGCGCCTTTCTTGTCCATGGCGGTCTTGACCAGTTGATTGGCTTTCACCAATGCAGCGCTGGGCTTGGCCCATTGCTCGGGTGGCAACGGCTGAGACCATGTTTGCACTTGTTCCGGAAGGGTCGGCCGACCTTTGCGATGCGCCCATTCGGCGAGCATGTAAGGCATTTTCCAGAAGCTCAGCACGCGCCACATGTACCAACGACGCAGTGGCCAGTAGGATTTTTTCGAGTAACCGTAGTGCTCGCGTTGCTCGGGCGTCAGTTCATCGCCGCCCTCGTCCAGCGAACCCATTGCGCGCGCGTCTTCGCGTTCGATTTCAAAAGTGTGCAGCCCTTCGTACGGTTTAAGCCGATCTCCGGTGGGAATTAGACCTAAAGCCTTGAGCATCGGGTTTGGAACATCGACCAATTGACCGTCTTCCATATAATTACGAATCGACGTCCACATTCCCAGAGCGTGTGCGTCACTGGGCTGTGGCAGCAGGATGAACTGCACTTTGTCCTGCTCTTCATCCTCCAGACCCATGCCGAACGTGTATTGACGAGTAGCGCCGTAACTGGTGACGCCTTGGGTGTTGGAAACCCAAGCTACGACGCTTTCCCAAGGCACGATCAGGACACGATGGGTTTTGCTGTCGACGTAGCAGACTTCGCGGCGTTGACGGTTGAAACGGACGGGGTAGGTTTTTGCTGCTTTGAATACGCCGGAGAACATTCCGTAAGCGTAAGCACCCAGTGGAATCAGCAGGAGGAGTGATCCTGTGGCAAACACTTGCAGAAAGCCTGTAACCGTGTCGAGAAAATCTCGATCAATACCGGGCGGCTGAAAGGTACAGAGCCAGATGGATATAAGTACAGGTGCTATGAACGCCGTACTTATCATCATCCATATTCCAGCCGCCAAGATTTTTCCTTGCTCGACCATTCCCCAATTGTTACCCCCTAGCTCTAGAAAGCTATCGTTCATTTCAGAGAAATTACGGCGAGATGATTGGGGCTGGCCTGTATAAACCGGCAAGGGCGACAGAAACAAAGTCTCGCTCAATGCTTTTACGCGTATTTCCCCAGCGTGAGGTCGCTGGTTTCGAATATCCAGCTGGGATTCGGCAGTCAGAGGTTTGTCTTTACGTTTGAAGAGATTCTTAAACATCGATAGTCGCCAAGTCTTCTTTTCTGAATAGTATGAATTGAGACTTGCTCGTTTTTACTGGGAAATTGTCAATGGACTCAACTTTAAACACACCTTTTGTGGGCATAGGCGCATAGGGGGCACCAGTGATGTGCCAATCCTTTACTTCAAAACAGGTCTGGTGCATGACGTCTCGTTCGGCCTCCAATTGATATGCAATGTTGAAAGCCATGGCAAAATTCTTGTTCTGCAATAAGTCGCTGATTGGTAAGTGGAGTGTTAATGCTTCCTTTCCCTTGCTAGCGATTACGAGCCGTGTAACCCAAGTTTCAGTACAGTTTTTCCAGCGTAGAGGAAAAGGTCCCGCACCGATTTTTTGGTGTGTGGTATCGAGATATCTCTCGTACAACTGTAGTTGCAATTTTCGACTGTCCATTTCCTCTGTGCTGACTCCCGGCATTACCAGCTTCAGATAGGTTTGCTTTTTTTCATTTCGAATCATTTCGCATGTTGGTTTTTGTACCACTTTCGCCAGTTCATTCCACTCATCTTGAAAGCTTCGGTTCTCGGTCTCAGATCCCCATACACTGCTTTTCATCCATTTCTGCAGATCGTCTAAATTGAAGTAGTTGTAAAGACCTTCTCCAACCAGTTGCAGGGCTGTAGCGATCAAGCCTATCAGGTTGGCGCGAGCTCCGATGGCTAAAAGGCGAGGGCTGGCCTCTGCCCATGCAAGAGCTCGCAACTCGGTCGGTGCCTTCATAATGTTTGTGGCGATGGTCCCCGTATGCTTGGCCGCCCAGGTATTTGTACCAACCAATATTCCATCACCTGCGATTTGCATCGTTGTGGCGCCCAAACTCTTATAGTCTCCTTGTGCCAGAGCTTTACCCCACTGAAGAGAATGTTTGCCGAGATCAATTGCTGCAGCTGCCATTCCAAATCCGAACGCCCCCAATCCCGCGATGCCGCTCCAGCGGCCTAAGCGACTCATCGTGTTCAATTTTCCTGCGGCACTCTCCATTTGCTCGATATGCGCTTGGAAAATGGTGACGGATAATCCTTGGACTGACGCAAAACCTGCAGACGACATCCCTATGAATGATTCAAAGGCCGTAAATTTCTCAGATGCGGTAGTGGTTGTCTTTGTTGCAAGAGAACTCATCGCCTCTATGAATTTCTGCCCCTGAATCACAAACAACGCAAACGCAATCCCATCCCCCTTCGACTTCATGGCCCCCGCGAGCGGCTTGTTAAAAGTCCCCGTAGCGCGGAAGTCTCGTACCGTCCTGCCCATCTCCGCGCGCAACTGCGGGTCCAGTCCGTCGATCACCGTACCGATTTTCGCCGGACCGTCGGCGCCTACCGTCAAGGCGTCGCTGAGCCTTTCTTCCAATGGCAGAAGCGAGCTTTTGATCTGGGTAATTTGTTGGTTGTAGTGCACTAGTCTGTCCGGATTGCCCGAGCCGCTGGATTGCAGAGACAGTTCGCGATTGCGCAGCTTGTATTTTTCCTTCAACTGACTGCGCAGTTCCAGCGCCTGATCGCGGGCGACGTTGAACGCTTTGATTTCAGCGGCGGATGCCCCTCGCAGCGTCAGTCCCTGGCGGGAGAATTCGCGCAACAACTGCAATCGTGCCGGCGCGCCGATCTTGCGGATGTAGCTGTTGGGGTCGATGGTCTGCGCGCGCGCGAAGGCGTCGTGAGCTTTGTCCAGCTGGTCGGCAATTCTCATCTGCCGAGCCGGGTTATAGGCTTCGTCCAGCATGCTTTGCATGCCCATGAACTGAGTGTTCAATTTGGCGTAGTTGGGCAGGCGCTTGGTCATCAGGCTGTGGAACTGATTGGTCAGCACGTTGACGTTGGCCAAGTTCTCCTTGGCGGAAATCACGTTGATTGAGAAACTGCTCAAGTCCGCAAGTTTTTTGGCTACGTCGACTTGTGCGGCCAGGGTCAGGGTGTCGAGCCCGGGCACGACGGTCAGCAGATTGGCTTCCATGTAGGCCGCAAGTTTTGCGACTGCGGCAGGATCTGCACACATTGCGGCGACACAGACGAATTCGGTTTCCAGACGATGCTTGATTTGCGCATCGAGTTTGAAATCGTAGTACCAGGCGGCGCCGTGGAAGTAGCCACCGGTAAACATCGTGAGGCGGTCGTCACGGATATTCTGCAGGCGGGTGTGCCAGTGACTGAGCAGCATCTGCTGCTTTATGACAAAAGCTTCCATTTCAGGCCTGTTGATCAGGTCGTCAATGCCACGCTGGCCAAGTTCTTTACCGTGCAGTGTCTGCCAACTCTGCAAGCTCAGTTTGTTGATCGTGTCGTAATGCTTGCGATGAAGCTCTTGCCCAAGAGAGTCCGTCATATCCACGTAGGCACGGGCGTAGACGTTGACTTTCGCCGCTCTTCGCCAGTGTTCTTCTGTACCAAACGGGCCCGGATACTTGTGATCGCGACGTACTTTCAGAAACTCGTAGATCTTCGATTGTTGTTCTTCGTTGGTTTCATCCTTCAAGGCCTTGATCGCTGGGTCGGTTTGACTTAGCGCTTCAAGGCGCGAACTGTTGACGTCATACAAGGACTGGATATAGGAACCGGTGAGGTACTGTGCCTGGCACTGGTCATCTGAGCTCCATTGCTCAATCCAGTCCGCCACTTTCAACTGCGCATTGGCGAGATCACGCATGACGCCGATGTCGTCGCGCAGTACGAGAAACAAGTAATCATCCTTGTACGGGCCTTGCACATTACTGGTCAGACTTTCAATCGTGGTTTGCTTGAAGAGCGGCTGATCCTCCCAATGATAAGCCACGCCTTCCTGCTGATTTGAACCCTCTGGTTTGGCATCGGATCGAGACTGATCTTCCTTGACCTCCGCCAGCCAACTCTGCGCCTGCTGCTTGCTCAACAAATGCTCGCCACCCTTTTCCGGGCAGGCGCTTGCCAGTTCGAGCTGCTGCATCAAGCGCTTGCGTTCATCCTTGGAGTTGAGCACTTGCGAGCATTTGAAGGCCGTCCACTGAATCTCGGAGTAGCTGGCGTACAAGGTGTGTTGGCGCGTGAACACCAGATGCGGCTCACCGACCGAACTGGTTCGGGTGTCGCCCGACACTTCCTGACTGTTCCACAGCAGTTTGGTGATCTGGCCTTTCTCGATGCGGTATTCGTGCAGATAATCGGTGGTGCCATTGACGATGTACAGATAACCGTCGCGCAGCAAGCGAATGCCCAGCGGCTGGCTCTTGGTTTTATACGGCATCGACAGCTCGGAAGCCGGGTCAAGGTGCTGAACCAGACCGTAGCGCAGTGGCAGCAGTTGCACTTTCTTGTTCATCAGCGGGCATACGCCCATCGGCACACGAGTGTCCTTGGACGGCTTGGCCAACGCGGCAGTATTGGCACTGGGTTTTGGTGGTTGTTGAGCAGTCACGATTGGCTTCCTTGTCGATCAGCAGCACGGCGTTCGGCCAGTTCTGCAGCGCGTGTCACGCGTTTCAATGGTGATTCAGGTGACGATTGCGTCAGTAGCTGAACGATGTCGGGATGATCAGTGACCGGTTCACCAGCGAGATAACCGAAAACGTTCGCGTAAAGGGTGATTTCCTGTTCGGACGCAAAACTCTTTTGATAGGCATCATCCGCGAGTGCTTGCGCATACGGGCGTCGAACTTCAGGTGCAAATGTCGCCATGAAGTTCGCGAAGTAAGTATGCAAGTGTTCATTCAGACCTGAGACGAAGTTACGAAACTCGACTTCACCCAACGCGGTGAGTTCCTGATCCGTCAAGCGATAGGTTTCCGGTTCAGCCATGGCGGGCTCAGGGCGGGCATGTTGCTGCCAGTTGATTTCAACGCCGTCGGGCAGGCAGACATGGCTGACCGGGCCGAACCAGCGCGCGCTGCTGTTTTTTTCAGCCAGCCCAAATAGCTGATGCATGACCGCCGGATCCGCAATGCGCGGCATGACTTCCACGCCGCTCGGGTGTTCCACGCTTAGCAAGTGGCGCCAATGCCCCCATAACGCATGCGCATCGACGTCGCTGAAAAGCAGGTACCCCCACTCCTCGGATGCACGCTCTGTGAAGTACGCCAGGAGCGGATCGCCGGCGCCCTTCAGCGCGATCAAATAGGGCGAAATATCTGCCAGGTCCTGCCAGCGAGTGGACTGGTACAGGCTGTAGGCCTGGTTGTCCCACTGAAATAATTGCCGCGCAAGATTGGGCACGCTGACGCCGTCCAGCAGCAGATAGGCTGGGGTTTCCCATGGCAGGTCATTCGGGAGTGGCGGTAGCTCGATCATTTACTTTGCCTCCGTTTGCGCGGCCAGTTTGGCGGCTTCGCACACCGCACAAATCGGCTTCTTCTGCATCAACGCCTGCCGCTGCGCCGGCACCAGCAACTGCCCGGCCTTATCCGCATCTGCCTGTTTCAACACCCCCGGCAACAACGGCGCGGCGCCGGTGCCGCTCCCCGGACTGCCACCGGAATTCATATTGATCACCGGCCCGCTCATGGTCACGCCACCGGCATCGATCTTGATAAAGCTGCCACCGCCGATCAGGGTCAGCTCTGCGCCGGCTTCCATCACCACTTTCATGCCGCTGCTGAGGTGGATTTCCTGGCCCGCGTCGATGAACTGGCCGGTGCCGATCTTGATGTGCTGGTTAACGCCGACGGTGAGGTGGTCGTTGGCGCGGGCTTCGACTTTGCGGTCTTCGTAGACGGTGTGGTGTTCTTCGGCTTTGAATTCGCTGTAGCTGTTCTGCTCGACGGTGTCGTGGCGTTCGTTGCCGACGCGGATTTTCTGGTCGTGCTCGATGTTTTCGTCCCAGTCGCGCTGGGCGTGCAGGTAGATCTGCTCCTGACCTTTTTTGTCTTCGATGCGCAGTTCGTTGTAGCCGCCACCGCCCATTGAGCTCAGGGTTTTGAAGGTGCTGCGGGTCTTGTTCGCCGGCAGTGCATACGGGACGGTGTTTTCCTTGTGGTACAGGCAGCCGCTGATCAGCGGTTGATCGGGGTCGCCCTCAAGGAAGGTCACCAGCACTTCCATGCCGATGCGCGGGATGGCGATGCCGCCGTATTGGGCGCCGGCCCAGGCGCTGGAGACGCGCAACCAGCAACTGGTTTTGTCGTCGGCCTGGCCTTCGCGGTCCCAGTGGAACTGGACTTTGACGCGGCCGTATTCGTCGCAATGGATCTCTTCGCCTTTCGGGCCGGTGACCACGGCGCTCTGGCTGCCGAGGATGCGCGGTTTCGGATGGCGCAGGGGCGGGCGGTTTGGCACGTCCCACGGCGTGGCCTGGAAACGGTTGCGGTAGCCCTGGTGGAAATCGTCTTTCAGCGCGGTGGTGTCGCTGGTCACCGACTCTTCGAGGACTTGCGGCTGCTTGCCTTCGTGGTGGACTTCGGTCAGCAACCAGAGGTCGTTCCACTTGGCTTTCGGGTGCGCGGTGAGGGCGAGGAAATGGCCGCTGACCAGCAACGGCTGATCGCTTTTGCCTTCAGCCAACTGGAAGTCGCTGCGATGACGTTCGAGGGCGCGTTTGGCCAAGTGTTTGCCGCGTTCGCGGTCGATGAAACGCCCCGGGTAGTCGTAGTCTTCGAGGTCGGGCAGGGCGTCGCCACGGTTTTCGCTTTCGAGGGTGATGCGTGGTTTTTCGAAATCGTAATCGCGGCGGGTGGTGCGGCTGGTGCGGGTTTCCAGGCGCAGGTCGAAGCGCTTGATCACCGGGTCGCTGGCGACCATGCCGGAGTCTTGCTGGTAGGCCACTGGCGCCAGTTTCGGGAACACCGTCTGGTCATCGCCGAACACCAGTTTGTGCGCGGTGGCGCTGTGCTGGAAGTGATAGTGAATACCTTCTTCCTCGCACAGGCGCTGGATGAAGTGCAGGTCCGACTCATCGTATTGCACGCAGTAGATGCGCTCGGGATAAATCGAACCGGTCTTGAATTCGTAGGCGTTGCTTTGGATGCCGTGCTCTTCGAGGACCTGGCCGATGATTTTCGGCACGGTGAGGTTCTGGAAGATGCGTTGATTGACGCGGTGCGCCAGGTAGGACA
>NZ_RWIM01000063.1 GCF_009764645.1 Pseudomonas sp. PB106 | reverse complement strand
AGCCTTCGGCAGCTCCTACAGGAGGAATGCATTTCAACTGTAGGAGCTGCCGAAGGCTGCGATCTTTTGACCTTAGGCCGGTTCGCTCACGGGTCCGAAAGCTCCTTGTCGCAAGAGCAGAATCACCAACCCAAACGCCCCAATCGCCATCAACAATGGCAACGCATGCCCATTGATCCACTGACTCCCCGCCCCCGCCGCCAGCGGTCCGACCAGGCAGCCCACGCCCCAGAGCTGCGCGATATGCGCATTCGCCCGCACCAGCGCATCGTCGCGATAACGCTCGCCAATCAGGATCAGCGACAGCGTGAACAAACCCCCGGCACTGGCGCCGAACAACACCCACAGCGGCCAGATCAGCAGCGTATCGAGCAACAGCGGAATCGCCAGGCTCGACAGCATCAGCACCACCGCGCAGCTGGCAAACAGCGTGCGTCGCGACAGGTAATCGGCCAGCGCGCCAATCGGCAATTGCAGCAGCGCATCGCCGACCACCACGGTGCTGACCATCGCCAAAGCGATTTCAGCGGTGAAACCCTGTTGCAGGCAATACACCGGCAGCAACGTCAGGATCATCGCCTCGAACGCCGCAAACAACGAGACCGCCCAGGCAATCGCCGGTAACTCGCGAGCAAATCCCCATAGATCGCGGAACGTCACGCTGCTCGCTTCACTGCTCGGCGCACCGCTGCGACCCAGCAACAGCAACGGCGACACCAACAGCAGGCCGACGCCGACCCAGAACCCGTAATCATGCTCGGTGCCCAATGCGCCCAGCAGCAACGGACCCGACAGTTGGCTCAACGCATAACTGCTGCCATACAGCGCCACCAATCGACCGCGCCAGTTTTCCACTACCAGTTGATTGATCCAGCTCTCGCCGAGGATGAACACGATGGTCAGGATCACGCCGATCATCAGGCGCAGCACCAGCCAGATTGGGTAGCTCGGCAACAACGCCAACAAGCCGATCGACAGTGCCCCGGCCCACAGGCACAGGCGCATCAGGTTGGCCGTGCCAAAGCGCGCCGCCAGATGACTGGAAATCTTCGCGCCCAGCAACACACCAATGGCCGGCATCGCTGCCATGACGCCGATGGCGAAGGAGCCATAGCCCCAACTCTCCAGACGCAACGACACCAACGGCATGCTGACCCCCAGGGCCAGACCGACACTCAAGACAGACGCCAACACGGCGAAATACGTCGCCCAACGCATGGTCCACGCTCCTGTGGATTATTTTTATGTGCGCCAAAAATCACTGTGGGAGCGAGCTTGCTCGCGAATTCGGTTTCACATTCAGCAAGTCTGCTGACTGATACACCGCTTTCGCGAGCAAACTCGCTCCCACAGGGGATCTCTGTATGGTTCGGGAGCCCGACTGAGTCAGGCTCCCTTAACGGCTTACAGCTTGATCCACGTCGCCTTCAGCTCGGTGTACTTGTCGAACGCGTGCAGCGACTTGTCGCGGCCGTTGCCTGACTGCTTGAAGCCGCCGAACGGTGCGGTCATGTCGCCGCCATCGTACTGATTGACCCACACGCTGCCGGCACGTAGGGCCTTGGCGGTCAGGTGCGCCTTGGAGATGTCCTGGGTCCAGACCGCTGCGGCCAAGCCATACGGCGTGTCGTTGGCGATCTGAATGGCTTCTTCGGCGGTATCGAAAGCGATCACCGACAGTACCGGCCCGAAGATCTCTTCCTGAGCGATTTTCATCGCGTTGCTCACACCGTCGAAAATCGTTGGCTCGACATAAGTGCCACCGGTTTCCTGAAGAATGCGCTTGCCGCCAGCGACGAGCTTGGCGCCATCGCTGTGACCGGACTCGATGTACGACAGCACGGTGTTCATTTGCTGGGTATCCACCAGCGCACCGACGTTGGTCGCCGGATCCAGCGGGTTGCCCGGTTTCCAGGTTTTCAGCGCCTCGATCACCATCGGCAGGAATGTGTCCTTGATCGAACGCTCGACCAGCAAACGCGAACCGGCAGTGCAGACTTCGCCCTGGTTGAAGGCGATGGCACTGGCAGCGGATTCTGCAGCAGCCTGCAGATCCGGCGCATCGGCGAAGACGATGTTCGGGCTCTTGCCACCGGCTTCCAGCCAGACGCGCTTCATGTTCGATTCGCCGGAGTAGATCATCAGTTGCTTGGCGATCTTGGTCGAACCGGTGAACACCAGCGTGTCGACATCGTTGTGCAGGGCCAGCGCCTTGCCGACGGTGTGACCGTAGCCCGGCAGCACGTTGAGCACGCCTTTCGGAATACCGGCCTCAACGGCCAGTGCGGCGATGCGGATGGCGGTCAGCGGCGACTTTTCCGACGGCTTGAGGATCACCGAGTTACCGGTCGACAGCGCCGGGCCGAGTTTCCAGCAGGCCATCATCAACGGGAAGTTCCACGGCACGATGGCGCCGACCACACCCACTGGCTCGCGGGTCACCAGACCCAGTTGATCGTGCGGCGTGGCCGCGACTTCGTCGTAGATCTTGTCGATGGCTTCGCCGCTCCAGCTCAGCGCTTGCGCCGCGCCCGGAACGTCGATGTACAGCGAATCGCTGATCGGCTTGCCCATGTCGAGGGTTTCGAGCAGGGCCAGTTCTTCGGCGTGCTGCTTGAGCAGACCGGCAAAACGGATCATGGTGGCTTTGCGTTTGGTCGGCGCCAGGCGCGACCAGACCCCGGAATTGAAGGTAGCGCGGGCGTTTTCCACGGCGCGCTGGGCATCGGCGGCGTCACAGCTGGCGATCTTGCCGAGCAGACGGCCATCGACTGGGCTGATGCACTCGAAGGTTTCGCCGGAGACGGCGTCGGTGTATTCGCCATTCAGGTAGGCGCGGCCTTCGATTTTCAGGTCGCGGGCGCGTTGTTCCCAGTCGGCACGAGTCAGGGTGGTCATTCGGGTGTCCTCCTCTATTGAATACGGGCGCCGCGATCTTCGCGGACGTCTTCAAGAATTCTGCCTGGCCAGCCTGCATTTCGGCCCGAGGCAACCGCCACCCTAAACCAGCGGCCGGGGTTGTTTCAATATATTTGACATAAGGTGGCCATACGGCCTTGCGGTGTTGATTTTAATCAACATAGACTTTGGCCCTTTCCAGCCAATCGCGCCGTATTCACAGGGGATAACAACAATGAACATCCAGAACGTCGTCGACATCAGCCTGACCAGCAGTGAAGCCGAACGCTATCGCCCGGACCCGGCCAAGGTCCTCAAGGGTGATCCTGAACAAGCGGTGTTTCACCAATACGAAAGCCCTTGTGGGCAAATGGGCGTCGGCGTGTGGGAAGGCGCGGTGGGTCAATGGACGGTGAACTACACCGAGCATGAGTACTGCGAAATTCTGCAGGGGGTTTCGGTGTTGCGTGATGCGGACGGCAATGCCAAGACGTTGCGTGTCGGCGACCGCTTTGTGATTCCAGCGGGTTTCCGTGGCACTTGGGAAGTGCTCGAGGCTTGCCGCAAGATTTATGTGATTTTCGAACAGAAGGCCTGAGGATTTTCGCTGGCTGATATTGCCCTACCGCTGGCAAGCCAGCTCCCACAGGTTTCGTGTTGAACACAATTTTGTGAACATCAACGACCCTTGTGGGAGCTGGCTTGCCAGCGATGAGGCCCGCACCGGCGCTACAAAATCAGCGGCAACAAAAAAGGCCCGTATCGTGAGATACGGGCCTTTTTCGTAAGTCAGGAAAAATCAATTACTTGATTTTGCCTTCCTTGTACATCACGTGCTTGCGAACAACCGGATCATATTTCTTGATCTCGATTTTGTCCGGGGTAGTACGCTTGTTCTTGTCGGTAGTGTAGAAGTGACCAGTACCGGCGCTCGAGATCAAACGAATCAATTCACGCATGATTAGCTCCCTTAAATCTTGCCATCGCGGCGAAGTTCGGCGAGCACGACAGTGATGCCACGCTTGTCGATGATACGCATGCCTTTGGCAGATACGCGCAGACGCACAAAACGTTTCTCTTCTTCAACCCAGAAGCGGTGATGCTGCAGGTTCGGCAGGAAACGACGACGGGTTTTGTTGTTTGCGTGGGAAATGTTATTCCCAGTCACCGGACCCTTACCGGTAACTTGACATACTCTCGACATGCCTCAGCCCTCTAAAACCACATGCCCAACCCGGCATGGGTTGGCCGCTTAATCTCTCAGTCATTTGGCGCCAGGCGCCGCGTTTCTTTAGAGGTCTTACCGGCTACACCTACAGTGAAGGAACCGGGCCCCTAGAAAAGAGCGCTGCTTTATACCAGAAAGACTTCGGAGCAACAACAATCGGTGTGCAATCAATCGGCAAAAAGGCGTTTTTTCGGCCGGCGAGCGCCTTGGATAAAGGCTGGCATCGATTTTTACCACTCGTCGAAGAAAATTGCCTGCACCGGTGTTTCAGACTTTTTGCCAGACGCCGCGGTCTGAAAAACTGCCATCACTGTGCCCTTAAAATGCAAAAAGGGGATAGTCATTTGTAATCCAGCCCTCTAGGGTAGGCCTTTTCCAGACTGCACTCGCAGATGGGCCTTCGATCTGTAAAAGGAAACCGACCATGCGCCTCGCTGCCCTACCCCTGTTGCTCGCCCCGCTCCTGCTGAGCCCTCTGGCCCAGGCCGCCGCGCTGAGCGTCTGCACCGAGGCCAGCCCGGAAGGGTTCGACGTGGTGCAATACAACTCGCTGACCACCACCAACGCTTCGGCTGACGTGCTGATGAATCGTCTGGTGGACTTCGACACCGCCAGCGGCAAAGTCGTGCCGAGCCTGGCCGACAGCTGGGAAGTCAGCACCGATGGCCTGACGTACGTGTTCAAGCTGCACCCGCAGGTGAAGTTTCACACGACCGATTACTTCAAGCCGAGCCGCGAGCTGACCGCCGAAGACGTCAAATTCAGCTTCGACCGTATGCTCGACCCGGCCAATCCGTGGCACAAAGTCGCTCAAAGCGGCTTCCCGCACGCGCAGTCGATGCAATTGCCAGCGCTGATCAAGAAGATCGACGCACTCGATCCGCTGACCGTGCGCTTTACCCTTGATCATCCGGATTCAACGTTCCTGGCGACCCTGAGCATGGGCTTCGCTTCGATCTACTCCGCCGAATACGCCGACAAACTGATGAAGGCCGGCGCGACCGACAAGCTCAACAGCCAGCCAATCGGCACCGGCCCGTTCGTGTTCACTCGTTTCCAGAAAGACGCGGCGATCCGCTACAAGGCCAACCCGGACTACTTCCGCGGCAAGCCTTCGGTGGATCCGTTGATCTTCGCCATCACCCCGGACGCCAATGTACGCCTGCAAAAGCTGCGGCGTAACGAGTGCCAGATCGCCCTGTCGCCGAAGCCACTTGACGTACAGGCCGCGCTGAAGGAACCGACGCTGAAAGTCGAAAAGACTGACGCGTTCATGACCGCTTTCGTCGGTATCAACAGCCAGCATCCGCCGCTGGACAAACCGGAAGTACGTCAGGCGATCAACCTCGCCTTCGACAAGGCCAACTACATCAAGGCTGTGTTTGAAGACACCGCCGAAGCCGCAAACGGCCCTTACCCGCCGAACACCTGGAGCTATGCGAAGAACCTGCCGGGGTATCCGCACGATGTTGCCAAAGCCAAGGCGCTGTTGGCCAAGGCCGGGTTGAAGGATGGCTTCCAGACCACCATCTGGACGCGCCCATCGGGCAGCCTGCTCAATCCAAACCCGAGCCTGGGCGCGCAGATGTTGCAGTCGGATCTGGCGGAAATCGGCATTCAGGCGGAAATCCGCGTGATCGAGTGGGGCGAACTGATCCGCCGCGCCAAGGCCGGCGAGCATGATCTGCTGTTCATGGGCTGGGCCGGCGATAACGGCGACCCGGACAACTTCCTCACGCCGCAATTTTCCTGCGCGGCGGTCAAGTCCGGCACCAACTTTGCGCGCTACTGCAATGCTGATCTGGACAAGCTGATCAGCGCCGGCAAGACCACCAGCGAACAGGGTGTGCGCACCAAGCTGTACGAGCAGGCGCAGGCGCAGATTCAGCAGCAGGCGTTGTGGTTGCCGTTGGCGCACCCGACCGCGTATGCGCTGACACGCAAGGACGTGCAGGGTTACTCGGTGAGCCCGTTTGGGCGTCAGGACTACTCGAAGGTCAACCTGAAGTAAGCGCAACTACGCATTACCTGTGGGAGCTGGCTTGCCAGCGATGACGGCGGCAAATTCAATACTATTTGCCGCCTGAAACTCCGCTATCGCTGGCAAGCCAGCTCCCACAGGGTTTTGCATTTTCTTGGAATCTACATCCAGCCACATTCCGCCATCGACAGCGGCTCGCCATCACCGACGATGAAGTGATCAAGCACCCGCACATCAATCAGCTCCAGCGCCTTTTGCAAACGCTTGGTCAGCAGCCGATCCGCCTGACTGGGGTCAGTGTTCCCCGACGGATGGTTGTGACAGAGAATCAGCGCAGCGGCGTTATTGGCCAGACATCGTTTCACGACCTCTCGGGGATGCACGCTGGTGTTGTCGATGGAGCCGCGAAACAGCGTCTCGAACGTGAGCACTTGATGCTTGGAGTCGAGAAACAGGCAAGCAAATACTTCGTGCGGTTCGTGGCGCAGCATCGCTTTCAGATAG
Organism: Pseudomonas sp. PB106; assembly: GCF_009764645.1. Lineage (GTDB taxonomy): Bacteria > Pseudomonadota > Gammaproteobacteria > Pseudomonadales > Pseudomonadaceae > Aquipseudomonas. The sequence continues at coordinate 2,224 of NZ_RWIM01000063.1, read as the reverse complement.
TCGCGAACGACTTTAGGGTTTTCCAGGGCGGTTTTTTGCCGTGACTTCTCGGCCAGATGCCTTTTGTTCATCTCCTGAGCCGCTTGCAGTTGCGCAAACTTCGCCGGCCCGAGCCCCAATTGTTTGCTGAATGCGTCCTGATCGGCCTCAAGCAGCAAACGCAGGCTGCCGAATTGAGTCAGCAGATTGCGCGCCAGATCCACAGCACTTAATCCGGGCAATCCGGTACGCAGAAAAATCGCCAATAACTCGGCGTCCGAAAGGCTCGCTGCCCCGTGCTCCAATAACCTTTCCCGCGGGCGTTCCGCCGCAGGCCAATCGCGAATACTCATACACATTCCCTGTCTGTGGGCGCCGCTGTTCCGTAGCGGTCGCTGTGATATCTTAGCCCATCTTTTTTGCGGGCGAATTCACCCTGGGGAGGGGGTTTCGCCACGTATGTCACCCACGAAATGAAAGGCAGACCTATGCAGCGGCTGTATCGGAAACGCATCGTTCTGGGCGTCGGCGGCGGCATCGCGGCCTACAAGAGCGCTGATCTGGTTCGTCGCCTGATCGACCAGGGCGCCGAAGTGCGTGTGGTCATGACCCACGGCGGCGCCGAGTTCATCACTCCGCTGACCATGCAGGCACTGTCCGGCCACCCGGTGCACCTCGACTTGCTCGATCCGGCTGCCGAGGCTGCGATGGGCCACATCGAGCTGGCCAAATGGGCCGATCTGGTGCTGATCGCCCCGGCCACCGCCGACCTGCTCGCCCGTCTTGCCCAAGGCATTGCCAACGATTTGCTGACCACGCTGGTGCTGGCCACCGACGCTGTCGTCGCGGTTGCTCCAGCGATGAACCAGGCGATGTGGCGCGACCCGGCGACCCAGGCCAACCTGCAACTCCTCGAAAGCCGTGGCCTGAAGACTTTCGGTCCGGCCTCGGGCAGCCAGGCCTGCGGCGATGTCGGCATGGGCCGCATGATGGAAGCCACCGACCTCGCACAGTGCGCGGCAGACTGCTTCCAGCGTCAGGCGCTGACCGGCAAGCACGTCGTCATCACCGCCGGCCCGACCCAGGAAAACATCGACCCGGTGCGCTACATCACCAACCACAGCTCCGGGAAAATGGGTTTTGCCCTCGCCGAAGCAGCGGTTGAAGCAGGCGCCCGGGTGACCTTGATCAGCGGCCCGGTGCACCTGCCGACGCCGGACCGCGTCACGCGCATCGACGTGGTCAGTGCCCGCGACATGCTCGCGGCGTGTGAATCGGCGATCCCGTGCGACGTGTTTATCGCCTCGGCAGCCGTTGCGGACTACCGCCCGGAAGTCGTCGCCCCGCAAAAACTCAAGAAAGATCCTACGAGCGGTGACGGCTTCGTCCTGCAAATGGTGCGCAACCCAGACATTCTGGCCACCATCGCGACACGTCCCGACCGTCCGTTCAGTGTTGGCTTTGCCGCCGAGACCGAACACCTGCTCGACTACGCTGCACGCAAGCTGAAGGACAAGAATCTCGATTTGATCGTCGCCAATGACGTCGCCAACCCGAGCATCGGTTTCAACAGCGAAGAAAACGCCTGCAGCGTGATTGACCGTGAGCTGCACGCCACGGTTTTCGCCCAGACCAGCAAGAGCAAGATCGCTCGCCAACTGGTCACTTTTATCGCCGAACGTCTGAACCAGGTTTAATTTACATGCACGCTTTGCAAGCCAAGATCCTCGACCCACGCATCGGTACTGAATTCCCGCTGCCGCAATACGCCACGCCAGGCTCCGCCGGCCTCGACCTGCGCGCCATGCTGGATCAGGACATCGTGATCAAACCGGGTGAAACCGTGCTGATCCCCACCGGTCTGTCGGTTTACATCGGCGACCCGAACCTGGCCGCACTGATCCTGCCGCGCTCGGGCATGGGCCATAAGCACGGCATCGTGCTGGGTAACCTCGTCGGCCTGATCGACTCCGATTATCAAGGTCCGCTGATGGTCTCCTGCTGGAACCGTGGCCAGAGCGATTTCACCATGACCGTCGGCGAACGTCTGGCGCAACTGGTGCTGGTACCGGTGGTGCAGGCGCACTTCGAAATGGTTGAAGAGTTCGTCGAAACCGAACGCGGCACCGGCGGGTTTGGCCACACCGGCACCAAATAACCGAATACATCTCCTGTAGGAGCTGCCGAAGGCTGCGATCTTTTGATCTTGATCTTAAAAAACAAAGTCAAAAGATCGCAGCCTTCG
>NZ_RWIM01000062.1 GCF_009764645.1 Pseudomonas sp. PB106 | reverse complement strand
GCACGCTGCGATCTTTTGATCCTGTTTATAAAATCAAAAGATCGCAGCGTGCCGCAGCTCCTACAGGGATTTCAGGTGAAAAAAAGCCCCGCCTCTGCAAAGAGAGCGGGGCTTTTCAATGGGCGAGGGGTTAGCCTCGCCGTGCAGCATCAGAAGCGGTAGGTCGCGCCGACACCGAAACCGTTTGCCGAGTTTTCATACTTGGAGTTGTAGGTCTGGCCACGATCGTTCTGATTGCGGATGTTGACCGACTCCTCCTTGAGGTACGAGTAAGCAACGTCGATGGTCAGGTCGTCGGTCGGGCTCCAGCCAGCACCGATGCTGAAGATCGTACGGTCGCCAGTCGGGATACGCGGCGAACGGTCGACGTTGTTGGTCGGCGACTGGTCGAAAGTCAGACCGGTGCGCAGTACCCATTCCTTGTTCAACTGGTACGAAGTACCCACGGCGTAAGCCCAGGAGTCGTGCCAGTTCTGGTCTTCGGTGATCTCGCCGAATTGACCGGCCAGCAGCGGCTGTACACCGGAGTTTTTAACGGTGATTTTTTCCAGCTGGCTCCAGCGGGTAAACGTGGTACCGGCGTAGACGTTCCACTGGTCGTTGATCGCCTGGGTAACCGAGAGGTCGACCGATTCAGGTGTGGTGATCTTCAACGAAGCGTCGTACTTCTGGCTGGCGCCCAGACCGACTGCGGCCAGTGCGCCGTAGTTGACCTTGGTGTTGCCTTCCAGTTTGTAGTCGACTTTCGAGTGGTAAGTCAGACCGACGCGCGTGCTGTCGGTGGCTTGTACCAGCAGGCCGACGTTGTAGCCCAGCGCGGTGTCGTCACCCTTGATCTTGACCTTGCCGTCCGGCAGGGCCTGAGTGATCGACAGGTTGGATTCCAGCGAGCCGTCAATGCGGTTGATGGTCGGGCCGAAACCGATCGACACCTTGTCGTTGAAGGCGTAGCTGACGGTCGGCTGGAAGGTGATGACTTGTACTTCGGACTTGCTGCCGAAGTAACGGCCGGCAAAGCCGTTTTCGTAATCAGTGATCAGGCCGAACGGCACATAGACACCGAGGCCGAATGCCCAGTGATCGTCGATCGGTTTGACGTAGAAGCCCATAGGTACGGAGGTGAAGGGCACCATGTCGCCTTTGTTGCTGCCGCCGTTAGGGCTGGAGCTGGCGTCGCTGATATCGGTTTTCGCATCGAGGAATGCAACACCGCCGGTAACTTGTTCGCGCTTGAGGCGCGACATGCCGGCAGGGTTGCCATAAACAGTGCTTGCATCATCGGCAGAAGAAGATCGCCCTGCGTAACCAGTACCCATCCCGCTAATGCTGTGTTCGTTGATGGCAAAGCCAGCTGCGAAGATCTGGGTGGATGCCATGGTAACGGCGAGGCTAAGGGTGGTTTTGAGCATGACTTTTTTCATTATTAGAACTCCTGATGATCACCGGGGCGAAAATTACCAACATTTTCGTCCCAGCGCTATAGTCCGTATGCCTTGATTTAGAGCGGTTTTGTAGGACAATCCGACCAGATTCGCGACCTGTTACAAGATCTTCCGAAACTGGACGGTCAGCAGGCGACCTGATTCAGCGGTGAAACACAGGTTTGCCAGGCGTAAGTGAAATCACGCAGACGACCTTGGGGCTGGAAGGTCTGACGCCAGATGCGCGCCATGCCGAGTAGATCGGTCGGGTCCGGGAGGGTGGGGTTTTGTTCTTCGACCAGCAGCCAGGCGATGGCAGTGGCGTAACGTAGATTGACGGTCAATTCGAGGTGTGGCCCACTGAGGAATGCATGCTGGCTGGCGAGCCCGCGAACCAGGCTGGCGCGTTCCGGATCGAGCGCCAGATAGTCATCCCACAAGGCCTGGTGGCGATGCTCGGCAATGCGGTAAAGCCCGTGACCACGCCGGTCATGCAGAGCGGAGCCGAGGGCGGACTGGCTAGCGGCGATGCCCAACAGCAGGGATTCGGCAGTTGCGCAGTGGCGTCCCAGATAGATCAATGTGGGACGGATCACGTAGCGGCACAGTTCGCTGGCAGCGATACCCATAAAGCCCTCGATTCTTGTAATGGGGGGCGAGTCCTGAAGGGGCCTTGGCAGCGGTGGATCGGTTCAGGCTCGCCGCAAGCGGATCACGCCGCTTGAGTTGAAGTGTAGTGTCATATTCACAACGTAAAGGCCTGTTTTTAAAATATTTCCGGCTTCGAGTTATAACCGTTATATCCGAAGGTGCTTAAGCGTCGACGGCTAAAAGTGAAACATCGGGCAATAAAAAGCCCCGCATTTTCGTGCGGGGCTTTTGCTTTTGCAGCCTTTTCGGCTCTCAGGCAACCAGTGCCTGACGGGTACGATCGATCACGGCCTGCAGCGGTTCAGCGCTGGAGTACTGATCGGGGTACAAACGCTCGCTGTGGCGGGCGATACCGTGTTCGTTGACCAGTGTGAAGCTGAAGCAGCCTTTGCGAGCGGCCATGATCAGGCAGTTCATTGGAGCAAAAGCGTTGGTTAGGGTGCGAATGGCATCCTGAGTGTGGATTTGAGTAGACATAGTTATTAGGTGTTCCTACAAATGACACGGATAAGAACCGTGCAACGTTAAAACGTTCCAGTAACGTCGATCACCATTGATCGAACGAAGAACCCGACTGGAACAAAGCAGCCAGTTTGAAGCGCTGATAAGTGAGCGCGCTTGGGCTGGCAGGTAGGTACTTAGGAGGGCAGGCAACACATCAAGGGCAAAGGTTCTGGGCCCGGGGTGAAGATCCTGATCAATTTGCAGGTTGGTTCGGTCAGAGTAAGTGGTCTTCGCAACACCCTTTGCATCATTCAAAGGCCGTGTCGTCGCAAGATTTACCTGGAAACCATCGAGGGGTCGTTCCCGCTTTTTTCGGTAAAGGCTTCTTGGAAGAAGGTTGACCGTGGGGATGTGTTCGACCGGAATTGACTTTCAGCTTGGTACTAACGCCGCGGATACTAACGGATCGAAATGCACAAAGCAAACCCTCGTTGAAAAAACATTGCGAGCTTGGCGCAGATATGTTTGCCAGTCAGGGCAGCGCACTGAATTGTCCCGATTTTCGACCGTCGGTCGGTGAAGGTTTTCCATCCAAGCGGGCGCCTGGCCCGCTTATCCCCAGGAAAACACTGAAAACGACCCGAAAAAGCGCATCTATATAACCGGGTAACAGATACTTGTGCACATTAGTTGCGCAAGCTGTAACGGCGCTGTCACATCAAACCTGACTCGCATGGCTGCCTGCATCGAAAGTTTAAGTCAATGAAAAACATCGCTTTTTTTTGTTGGTGAAAAAATCGTCAGTTTGACTGAGAGCCCCATTCCACAAGGCTTTGCGAGGGTTGCAGGGCGGTTGTCCACTGAGTTATCCACAGCTTCTGTGGATTGTCCCGAGCGCTTGCTCTAGCACGGGCGTGCCGGGTTGTTTTTCGACTTTACCTGTAAGAAAAAGAGAGTAGAGTGGCGCGCCTTCCGATCTGCCCCACAGTGCTTTATGAAGTTTCGCTCAGTATCAGACTCTGTTACCCCGCAATCACCTCCTGTTACCTCGCCCAAGCGCTTTTCCGTGCGTGTTGCCGAATGGCTGCTCGACAGTCCGCGCCTGAGTGACAGCCACAATGCCAAGCACTTGGCCGGTCGCCTGCTCAAGCAGCCAGCGCGTGAAGGCGTGGTGGCAGCCCAAAGCCGCCTCGGACAGTTGATGTGCCGTGAATGTGGCAACGCCCGCGACCGTCGCATCGGCCAGGATTTGCTGCGCTCGGCAGCTCGCGCGGGTGACCGGCGTGCGCAACAGGAACTCGGTCTCATCGAAGACTGAGCTGTCCAAGCTCTGGCGCCTTGGTTAACCTTCAAGCTTTATCGGATCGGCAGGAGTCGCTATGGCTATGGACTTGACCAGCGTATTGCTCGGTCTCGCAGGGGCAGGCTTGCCGCTGCTGGCGTTGGCTTGGCAACTGCAGCGCCGGGCGAGTAACGCTCAGGCTGACGTGGCATTGCTCGAAGAGCGGCTGGCCATGGCGCAACTGGCGCAAGACGGGCTCAACGCTCAGTTGGAAGCCAGCCGTGACGAGATTGCTGATCTGGGCCAAGCCAATGCTGCGAAACAGGCCGATCTGGCGGCGCTGCGCCGGGAAGTCGAGTTGTTGCAGATCGAACGCGACGATGCCCGTGACGCCTCGCACGCCTGGAACCTCGAGCGCGCCAACAAAGAAGCCGAGCTGCGCCGCCTCGACGCCCAGGCCGCTTCGTTGAACGCTGAATTGCGCGAACAGCAGGACAGCCATCAGCAACGCCTGAACGACCTGCAAGGCTCGCGCGATGAATTGCGCGCGCAGTTCGCCGAGCTGGCCGGAAAGATTTTCGATGAGCGCGAGCAGCGTTTTGCCGAGACCAGTCAGCAACGCCTCGGGCAATTGCTCGATCCGCTTAAAGAACGCATCCAGTCCTTCGAAAAACGCGTGGAAGAAAGCTATCAGGCCGAAGCCCGTGAGCGTTTCTCACTGGCTAAGGAGCTGGAGCGCCTGCAAGCGCTCAACCTGCGCCTGAGCGACGAAGCGACCAACCTGACCCGTGCACTCAAAGGCCAGAAAACCCAAGGCAATTGGGGCGAGTTGATTCTCGAACGCGTGCTCGAACACGCCGGTCTGGAAAAGGGCCGCGAGTACCAGACGCAGGTCAATCTCAAGGGCCCGGATGGCGAACGCTTTCAGCCGGATGTGATCATTTATCTGCCCGGCGACAAGCAGGTCGTGGTCGACTCCAAGGTCAGCCTCACCGCGTATCAACAGTACGTCGCTGCCGATGACGACACCCTCGGACAGATCGCGATCAAGCAACATGTGCTGTCCTTGCGCAATCACGTCAAAGGCTTGGCCGGCAAGGACTACAAGCGTCTGGAAGGCCTGCACAGTCTGGATTTCGTTTTGCTGTTCGTGCCGATCGAAGCGGCGTTTTCCGCCGCGCTGCAGGCTGAGCCATCGCTGTTTCAGGAAGCGTTCGACCGCAACATCGTCATCGTCAGCCCGACCACGTTGCTGGCGACGTTGCGCGTGATCGACAGCCTGTGGAAGCAGGAGCGCCAGAGCCAGAACGCCCGGGAAATCGCCGAGCGCGCCGGGTGGCTGTACGACAAGTTTGTGCTGTTCATTCAGGATCTGGACGAGGTCGGCAATCGCTTGCAGCAACTGGACAAAGCCTACAGTTCAGCGCGCAACAAGCTCACCGAAGGACGCGGCAATCTGGTCAGCCGCAGTGAGCAACTCAAGTTGCTGGGTGCGCGGGCGAGCAAGAGTTTGCCGGCGGATTTGTTGGAGCGGGCGATGACTGATGTCGATGGCCTGGTCGAGTTGCCTGAATAAAGATCAAAAGATCGCAGCCTGCGGCAGCTCCTACGAGGGATCTATGTAGGAGCTGCCGCAGGC
>NZ_RWIM01000007.1 GCF_009764645.1 Pseudomonas sp. PB106 | reverse complement strand
CAGCCTTCGGCAGCTCCTACATACGCGGTCAATGCAGGAGCTGCCGAAGGCTGCGATCTTTTGATCTTCAACCAACAAACTGAATCAGTGCTTGCTGTCCTGAGCGGACATCGCCATCAGTTGTTTTTCCTGATTCCAGTCGAACGGTTCGTCGTTCTGTTCGGCTTCGTAGCGACGTTCTTCCAGCGCCTGATACAGGTCGATTTCTTCATCGGACAGGTAGTGCAGGCAGTCGCCAGCGAAGAACCACAGCAGATCCCGTGGGATCAGGTGGGCAATTTGCGGGTAGCGAGAAATCACTTGAGTCAGGATGTCCTGGCCCAGGTATTGGCTTTCGATCGGATCGATCGGCAAGGATGCCAGCAATTCGTCGAAGCGCTCCAGAAACAAGGCATGGCTTTCTTCGGGAACCTGATCCGCCTCACCTACGGCGACCAGAATACTGCGCAGGTGGTCGAGCAAAACAAGATGGTCGGCAACGAGGTTGGACACGAGATAAGTCCTCAAGAGCAAAACGGGCGCGGGAGTATAAAGCTCCCGCGCGAGCATTGACATGCCTGTCAGGATCAGCGGACTTTGCCCTCTGCCTGTGTCAGCTCTTCTTTGTCGAAATCATCGACATCGATCACCTTGCGTCGCGCCGCTTCGGCATCACGCAGACTTTGCGCTTCCACCGGTTGCAGCACACCAGCCTCCAGCGCCGCGTCGATGGCGTGTTCGCCTGCGGTTGGTTTGACCTGACCGCTTTTCAGCGAGGTGTGCAGCTTCTTGTGCAACGGTTGCGCAGCGTTCAGCAGATCGCTGGCGTGCTGCAGCGCACCCACCGCATCGTCTGCCGATTGCGGGCGATAGCAGCCGGCAAGCAGTTCTTCCAGCGCCGGATCGCCCTTGGCGCGACCGATTACGCCAGCCACCTCGGCGCCGAGTTTGTCCGACGGGCCTTTGTGACGACGACCAAACGGGAACACGATCACCCGCAGCAGGCAGCCGAACACTTTGTTCGGGAAGTTGCTCAGCAATTCATCCAGCGCCCGTTCCGACTGACCGAGGCTTTCTTCCATCGCCCAGCGGAACAATGGCTCCATGTACGCTGGCGAGTCCAGGTCGTGATAACGCTTGAGCGCGGCGGACGCCAGATACAGATTGCTCAAAACATCACCCAGGCGTGCCGACAGACGCTCGCGGCGTTTCAACTCGCCACCGAGCAGCATCATGCTGAAGTCAGCCAGCATGGCGAATGCCGCAGCCTGACGATTGAGTGCACGGAAGTAGCCTTGGCTGATCTTGTCGCCCGGCGCACGTTCGAAGTGGCCGAAACCCAGGTTCAGCACCAGCGTGCTGGCGGCGTTGCTCACGGCAAAACCGATGTGCTTGAGCAGCAGGCCATCGAACTCTTTCAGCGCCTGATCCTTGTCCTCGCGACCGGCGAGGGCCATTTCCTTGAGCACGAATGGATGGCAACGAATCGCGCCCTGACCGAAGATCATCAGGTTGCGCGAGAGAATGTTCGCGCCTTCCACGGTGATGAAAATCGGTGCACCGTTCCAGCTGCGCCCGAGGTAGTTGTTCGGGCCCATGATGATCGCCTTGCCGCCATGCACGTCCATGGCGTGGCTGATGCATTCGCGACCGCGTTCGGTCAGGTGGTATTTGAGGATGGCCGACAGCACCGAGGGTTTCTCGCCCAGATCGACCGCGTTGGCGGTGAGCATTCGTGCGGCGTCCATCATCCACGCGTTGCCGCCGATGCGTGCCATGGCTTCCTGAATGCCTTCGAACGCCGACAGCGGTACGTTGAATTGCTCACGAATCTGCGCGTATTGGCCGGTGACCAGACTGGTGAACTTGGCCGCACCGGTGCCGACTGCCGGCAGCGAAATCGAACGCCCGACCGACAGGCAGTTCATCAGCATCATCCAGCCTTTGCCGAGCATCTCTTGGCCGCCGATCAGGTAGTCCAGCGGAATGAACACGTCTTTGCCCGAGTTCGGGCCGTTCATGAACGCCGCGCCCAGAGGCAAGTGACGACGACCGATCTCGACACCGTCGGTATCGGTCGGAATCAGCGCCAGACTGATGCCGAGGTCCTCCTTGTCACCCAGCAGGTGCTCCGGGTCATACGCCTTGAACGCCAGACCGAGCAGGGTGGCCACGGGGCCGAGGGTGATGTAGCGCTTTTCCCAGTTCAGGCGCAGGCCAATGACTTCCTGACCTTCCCACTGACCTTTGCAGATGATCCCGGTGTCGGGCATCGCCCCGGCATCGGAGCCGGCAAGCGGGCCGGTGAGGGCGAAGCACGGGATGTCGTCGCCGCGAGCCAGGCGTGGCAGGTAGTGATTGCGTTGTTCATCGGTGCCGTAATGCAGCAACAGTTCGGCCGGGCCGAGGGAGTTGGGCACCATCACGGTGGAGGCGAGGTCGCCGCTGCGGGTCGCGAGTTTCATCGCCACTTGCGAGTGGGCATAGGCCGAGAAGCCTTTACCGCCAAATTCTTTCGGAATGATCAGGGCAAAAAAGCCGTGTTCCTTGATGTGCGTCCAGGCTTCGGGCGGCAGGTCCATCGACTGGCCGATCTGCCAGTCGGTGACCATGGCGCAGAGTTCTTCGGTCGGGCCGTCAATGAACGCCTGTTCTTCGTCAGTCAGTTGCACCTTCGGATAGGCCAGCAGTTTGTCCCAGTCCGGACGGCCGCTGAACAGCTCGCCATCCCACCAGACGGTGCCGGCATCGATCGCGTCGCGCTCGGTCTGCGACATCGGCGGCAGGGTTTTCTGGAACCAGTTGAACAGGGGCGCGGTGAAATGTTTGCGGCGCAGGTCAGGCAGTAGCAATGGCGCGGCGACTACGGCCAGCACGACCCAGAACACCAGCAGCAGCCAGCCCGGTGCGTGACTGAAAATACCCATGGCCAAGAGGTAGACGGCAACGATGCCCAACGCGGGCAGAGGGGAAACACGCCGGTGGGCGAGATACGCCACGCCGACCAGCAAAACCAGTATCCACAACAACAGCATATTCAGTCCTCCGTGAACCAAGGCAAATCGACCCTCCAGAGCTTAGACGGCATCTGCAAAACCGGGTGGTCAGACCAAGGTGATTGAAATCGTGGGAAACCCCGGATGGTTTTCGTAGGTTCGGTGGGCAACGCGTGTGGGAAATCGTTCGATCAATCCGCGCCTTTGCGTCCAAGTTTGGCCGAAACGTCGTTATCTCTGTGCTCAAGCTGTCGCTAGACTCCAGGCTCATTCAGGAGATTGTCGTAATGCACGAGTATCTGAGTTCCGGCCGCTTCATCGATAGTGACCACCCGGCGGTGGTGGAGTTCGCCGAACAGCACCGTGGTGCCAGCCGTGATCCGCTGGCGCAGGCGATCAGTCTTTATTACGCCGTGCGCGAGGCCGTGCGCTACAACCCTTACACCTTCAGTCGTGATCCGCAGACCTTGCGCGGCAGTTACGCGTTGGCGACGGGAGAGAGTTACTGCGTGCCGAAAGCCACGCTGCTCGCCGGTTGCGCGCGGCATTGCGGGATCCCGGCGCGGATCGGTCTGGCCGACGTGAAAAATCATTTATCGACGCCACGTCTGCTTGAATTGCTGAAAAGCGACATGTTTGCCATGCACGGCTACACCGAGTTTTTCCTCAACGAACGTTGGGTCAAAGCCACCCCGGCGTTCAACCAGAAACTCTGCGAATTGTTCAACGTCGCGCCGCTGGAATTCAACGGCATCGACGACAGCGTTTTCCATCCGTTCAACCGTGATGGCGCGCAGCTGATGGAGTATCTGGTCGATCACGGCCAATTCGCTGATGTACCGGAAACCTTCTTCTTCGAACATCTGCAAAAGTGCTATCCGCATCTGTTCACCGATCAGCAGCCGCCATTGCTGGGCGATATGCACAGTGATGTGAGCCGCGTCTGATCCGGCGTATGCTGCCTGCCCACTCACTTGAAAAGAGGCGGTCATGCTGAAGATCTGGGGACGGAAAAACTCATCGAATGTCAGGAAGCCATTGTGGGCCGCTGAAGAACTCGGCCTGGCTTACGAGGCGATCGATGCCGGTGGCGCATTTGGCGTAGTCGACACGCCCGAGTACCGGGCGATGAACCCGAATGGCCGGGTGCCGGTGATCGAAGACGACGGTTTTGTGCTGTGGGAATCCAACGCGATCGTGCGCTATCTGCTGGCCAAACATGCGCCCGGTAGCGCTTGGTATTCAGCTGATCCGCAAGCCCGCGCCATCGCCGACAAGTGGATGGACTGGACCACGTCGAGTTTCGCCGGTCCCTTCCGCACGGTGTTCTGGGGCGTCTTGCGCACACCGGCTGACCAGCAGGACTGGACGGCCATTCGCGCCGCGATCAAAGAGTGCACCGAGTTGCTGAGCATGGCCGACCAGGCATTGGCCAGCCAACCGTATCTGTCCGGAAAAGACATTGGTATGGGCGATATCCCCCTCGGCAGTTTCATTTATGCCTGGTTCGAGATGCCCATCGAACGCGCCGCGCAACCGCATCTGCAAGCCTGGTACGAACGCCTGAAGCAGCGTCCGGCCTATCAAAAAGCGGTTATGACCGCGTTGACTTAATACCTACTATCGACACACTTGACTGTACTTGTGCGGCGGCGGCACGCAACATTGCGCACTTGCGCTGCGGTTCGATCCCTCGCCGCCGTCTCCTTTTTTCCTTCAATGGTGCGTAAATCAGATATGAGTTCCGCTCTGTCCATCCGGCAGCTAACCAAAACCTACGGCAACGGGTTCCAGGCCTTGAGTGGTATCGATCTGGACGTCGCCGAAGGTGATTTTTTCGCCTTGCTCGGCCCCAACGGTGCCGGCAAATCCACGACCATCGGCATTCTCTCGACCCTGGTGAACAAGACCAGCGGAACGGTGAATATCTTTGGCAATGACCTCGACAAAAATCCTGCGCAGCTCAAACGCTCGATCGGCGTAGTGCCCCAGGAATTCAACTTCAACCAGTTCGAAAAGACCTTCGACATCGTCGTGACCCAGGCCGGTTACTACGGCATTCCGGCGAAGATCGCCAAGGAACGCGCCGAGCAGTACCTGACGCAACTGGGCCTGTGGGACAAGCGTGACGTGCCGTCGCGGTCGTTGTCCGGCGGCATGAAGCGTCGCTTGATGATTGCTCGCGCATTGGTGCACGAACCACGTCTGTTGATCCTCGATGAACCGACCGCAGGCGTCGACATCGAGCTGCGCCGCTCGATGTGGACGTTCCTCACCGAACTGAACCAGAAAGGCATCACCATCATCCTCACCACCCATTACCTGGAAGAGGCTGAGCAGCTGTGCCGCAACATCGGCATCATCGACCACGGCACCATTGTCGAAAACACCAGCATGAAACAATTGCTGGGCCAGCTGCACGTGGAAACCTTCTTGCTGGACCTGAAAAACGACTTGAGCGCCGCGCCGCAATTGCTCGGCTATCCCGCTCGGTTGATCGACGCCCATACGCTGGAAGTTCAGGTCGACAAATCCATGGGCATCACGGCGTTGTTCAGCCAATTGGCGCTGCAGAACATTGAAGTGCTGAGCCTGCGCAACAAAACCAATCGCCTGGAGGAGCTGTTCGTGTCCCTGGTGGAGAAAAATCTGTCGAAGGTGGCGGTATGAGTTCTGAATTCCGTCCCAACCTCGTCGCCCTGCAGACCATCGTTTACCGCGAGGTCAAACGCTTCACGCGGATCTGGCCGCAGACCCTGCTGCCGCCGGCGATCACCATGGTTCTGTACTTCGTGATCTTCGGCAATCTGATCGGTCGGCAGATCGGCGACATGGGTGGCTTCACTTACATGGAGTACATCGTGCCGGGGCTGATCATGATGTCGGTGATCACCAACTCGTACGGCAACGTGGTCTCGAGTTTCTTCGGCAGCAAGTTCCAGCGCTCCATCGAGGAATTGATGGTGTCGCCGGTGTCACCGCACACGATTCTGATCGGCTTCACCATTGGTGGCGTGTTGCGTGGCCTGATGGTGGGCGTGATCGTGACGATTCTGTCGCTGTTCTTCACCCATTTGCAGGTGCATCACCTCGGCGTGACCATTCTCGTGGTCGTGCTGACCGCAACGATCTTCTCGCTGCTGGGTTTTATCAACGCCGTGTTTGCGCGCAACTTCGATGATATTTCGATCATCCCGACGTTCGTGCTGACCCCGCTGACCTACCTGGGTGGCGTGTTCTACTCGATCACCTTGCTGCCGCCGTTCTGGCAGACCGTGTCGCTGGCCAACCCGGTGCTGCACATGGTCAATGCGTTCCGCTACGGCATTCTGGGTGTGTCGGACATCAAGATCGGCATCGCGATTACCTTTATGCTGGTGGCGACGGTGGTGTTGTATCTCGGTTGTGCACGGTTGCTGGTGAGTGGGCGCGGGATGCGGACCTGATCCACACACACACAATCCCTGTAGGAGCTGCCGAAGGCTGCGATCTTTTGATGTTGAAGATCACAATCAAAAGATCGCAGCGTGCCGCAGCTCCTACAGATAGTGCCCAGGCAGCACAAAACAAAACGGCCTCCCACTGCGGAGGCCGTTTTGCATTCAGCGCATTCTGCTCTTCTTGCGCCGCGCCCATTGCCGCGCCACCCACCAGCGCCAGTACATCATCACCACGAAATAGGCGAGGGCGCCAAGCACCAGCCCTACCACCACCGAGCCGAGCAAAAACGGCTGCCACAACGTCGACAACTCACCGCTGATCCATTCCCAGGTCAGCTCGTCCGGCAGATGTCGTGCCGGCACATCCATCAACCACGCGCCTGCCTGATAGGTGCAGAAAAACACCGCCGGCATGGTGATCGGGTTGGTCAGCCAGACCAGACTGACGGCGATCGGCATGTTGCCGCGCACGGTGACGGCAAGGGCGGCCGCCACCAGCATCTGCGCTGGGATCGGCAGGAAAGCGGCAAACAAACCGACCGCCATTGCCCGCGCAACAGAGTGGCGATTGAGATGCCAGAGGTTCGGGTCATGCAGCAACTTGCCGAGAAAGCGTAAGGATTTGTGTTCCCTGATGCTCGTCGGATCGGGCATGTAACGTTTGAATAAGCGCCGGGGCATAAGGCTTCTCGGTCGGTTAAGGCGGCAAGTATGTCTGGATTCTACGAAGCGCCCATTCAGACTTTGTGACAATTGTTGACGACGGACGTGCCCGACACCCGCTATGCCTAAGTGCGGGACTCTCAAGGACGGGCTTATGCGCACAGGGATGATGGCGCTGGCAGTCGGTCTGCTGGTGCCGATGTTTTTACCGGCATTGCCGCCGGTCGGGTGGATGTTGCCGTTGCCGGTATTGGGTTTGCTGTTGCTGCCGTTTCGCAGCTATCCGTTGGCGTTTTTGCTGTTCGGCTTCACATGGGCTTGTGTCAGCGCGCAGTGGGCGCTGAGTGATCGACTGCCGGCCCGTCTGGATGGCGAAACCCGTTGGCTCGAGGGGCGGGTGGTCGGCTTGCCGCAAAACGCGGACGGCGTGGTGCGTTTCGAATTCGCTGATGCACGCTCGCGTCACGAAAAATTGCCCACACGGATGCGTCTGGCCTGGTACGCCGGGCCGCCGGTGAACAGCGGCGAGCGCTGGCGGCTGGCGGTGAAACTCAAACGCCCCGGCGGTTTGCTCAACCCAGACGCTTTTGATCATGAGGCGTGGCTGTTGGCGCAACGCATCGGTGCCTCGGGCACGATCAAGGATGGCCAGCGCCTCAGCGAAGCCCGCTGGGCCTGGCGCGACGGCATTCGTCAGCGCTTGCTTGCGGTAGACGCGCACGGTCGGGCCGGTGCGCTGGCGGCACTGGTGCTGGGCGACGGTTCGGCGCTCAGTCGTGAGGATTGGCAGATTCTGCAGGACACCGGCACCGTGCATTTGCTAGTGATCTCCGGACAGCACGTCGGGATGCTGGCGGCGGTGATGTATTTGCTGGTCGCCGGTCTGGCTCGTTATGGACTTTGGCCGTTGCGCTGGCCTTGGTTGCCGTGGGCTTGTGGACTGGCGTTTGCAGCAGCGCTCGGTTACGGCTTGCTCGCCGGTTTCGACGTGCCCGTGCAGCGCGCCTGCGTGATGGTCGGGTTGGTGTTGGTGTGGCGCCTGCGTTTTCGCCATCTGGGGGCGTGGTGGCCGCTGTTGCTGGCCTTTAACGGCGTGCTGTTGCTCGATCCGCTCGCCAGTCTGCGTCCGGGTTTGTGGCTATCGTTTGCAGCGGTGGCGGTGCTGATCTTCACCTTTGGCGGTCGCTTGGGCGCGTGGCGCTGGTGGCAGACCTGGACGCGCGCGCAGTGGTTGATCGCCATCGGTTTATGTCCGGTGCTGCTGGCGTTGAACCTGCCGATCAGTCTCAGTGGGCCGCTGGCCAACTTGTTGGCGGTGCCTTGGGTCAGTCTGCTGGTGCTGCCGCCGGCGCTGCTCGGGACTTTATTGTTGCCGGTGCCTTATGTCGGTGAAGGGCTGCTGTGGCTGGCAGGTGGCTTGATCGATTGGCTGTTTCGCGCGCTGGCGCTGATTGCCGGGCAATGGCCTGCGTGGGTTGCGCCTTCGATACCCGTTTGGGTCTGGACCATTGGCTGCCTCGGCACGGTGTTGTTGCTGTTGCCACGCGGAGTGCCGATGCGACCGCTGGGCTGGCCATTGCTGTTGATTCTGGTGGTGCCGCCGCGCGAGCGCTTGAACGAGGGCCTGGCCGATGTCTGGCAACTGGATGTCGGCCAGGGTCTGGCGATCCTGATCAGAACCCGTCACCACACGCTGCTGTACGATGCCGGCCCACGCTTTGGTGATTTCGATCTCGGCGAACGTGTGGTGTTGCCGGCGCTGCGCAAACTCAACGTGGAAAAACTCGATCTGATGCTGCTCAGTCACGCCGATGCCGATCATGCCGGCGGTGCGCTGGCGATTACCCGTGGCATCAAGGTCGTCCGGGTACTCAGCGGCGATCCGCCAGGGCTGCCCGCCGAATTGAGCGCTGAAGCCTGCGAAAGTGGCGCGCAATGGCAATGGGACGACGTGCGCTTTCAGCTCTGGCAATGGGCGGATGCCCACGACAGCAATCAACGCTCCTGCGTGTTGCAGATCGAAGCCAATGGCGAACGGTTGCTGCTGACCGGGGACATCGACAGCCACGCCGAACGTGACCTGCTCGACAGCCCGTTGGCCGTGCCGACGCACTGGCTGCAATCGCCTCACCACGGCAGCCGCAGTTCCTCGTCAATGGCCTTGCTCAAAGGCTTGCAGCCCGAGTCGGTGCTGATCTCCCGAGGCCACGGCAACTCCTTCGGCCATCCGCACCCGACCGTGCTGGCGCGCTATCGCAAACAAGGCCTGCGCATCTACGACAGCGCCGAGCAGGGCGCCATCCATCTGCAACTGGGCCGCTTCAAAGCGTCGCGGACGATGCGTCAACAACGGCGTTTCTGGCGCGATCCGCCTGTGCCCGCCCGTTGATCGGTGCCAGCATGGATGGCACATCACGGTCGTCGGAGGGGCGGGTCTTAATCGCGGATCGGTATGGTAAAGTGGCGCACTTTTTCGAGGGGACTGTCACTGTGTGGGAATTGGTCAAATCCGGCGGCTGGATGATGTTGCCGATCATTTTGAGTTCCATCGCGGCCATGGCGATTGTCGCCGAGCGTCTGTGGACCCTGCGCGCCAGTCGCGTCACCCCCGAGCATCTGCTGGGCCAGGTCTGGGTCTGGATCAAGGACAAGCAGCTCAATAAAGAAAAGCTCAAGGAATTGCGCGCCAATTCGCCGCTGGGGGAAATCCTCGCCGCCGGTCTGGCCAACTCCAAGCATGGTCGCGAGATCATGAAAGAGTGCATCGAAGAGGCCGCCGCTCGCGTCATTCACGAGCTGGAGCGCTACATCAATGCGCTCGGCACCATCGCCGCCATGGCGCCGTTGCTGGGTCTGCTCGGCACGGTGCTGGGCATGATCGACATTTTCAGCGCATTCACCGGCTCCGGCATGACCACCAATGCTTCCGTTCTGGCCGGTGGTATCTCCAAAGCGCTGATCACCACGGCTGCGGGCCTGATGGTCGGGATTCCGGCGGTGTTCTTCCACCGTTTCCTGCAACGCCGCATCGATGAACTGGTGGTTGGCATGGAGCAGGAAGCGATCAAACTGGTTGAAGTGGTGCAGGGCGACCGTGACGTCGACCTGACCGAGGGCCGCGCGTGAAATTCCGTCGCAAGCCCCGGGAAACCGTGGACATCAACCTCGCGTCGCTGATCGACGTGGTGTTCATCCTGCTGCTGTTTTTCGTTGTGACCACCACGTTCACCCGCGAAACCCAGTTGCGCGTCGATCTGCCGGAAGCGGTCAGCGGCTCGCCGGCGGAAGACCAGCAGCTCAAGCAACTGGATGTCGCCATCAGCGCCGAGGGCGTGTTTTCGGTGAACAACAAGATTCTGCCGAAAAACGATCTGGCGACGTTGATGGAAGCCATGCAGAAAGAATCCAACGGTGACACCAACATGCCGTTGTCGATCAGTGCCGACGGCAAGACTCAGCATCAATCAGTGATCACCGCCATGGACGCGGCCGGCAAGCTCGGTTTCAGCCATTTGCGCATGACCACGGTTGAGGCTGCGCCGAAATCCTGATGAGCCTGTCCGATCGCTTGCTCGCCGCGTGGTATCAGGGGCACCCGGCCCTGGCGTTGCTGCGACCGCTGGAGTTGTTGTACCGCCGTGTGGTGGTGAATAAGCGTCAGCGTTTTCTCGACGGTGAAGGCGAGATTTACCAGCCGCCGGTGCCGTTGATCGTGGTCGGCAACATCACTGTCGGTGGCACTGGCAAAACGCCGATGATCCTCTGGCTGATCGAGCATTGCCGGCGCAGTGGTTTGCGCGTTGGCGTGGTCAGTCGTGGTTACGGCGCCAAGCCGCCGCAACTGCCGTGGCGCGTCGAGGCTGAGCAAAGTGCCGATATCGCTGGTGACGAACCGCTGCTGATCGTCCAGCGCACCCGCGTGCCATTGATGATCGATCCCGATCGCAGCGCTGCCGTCAGAGCCTTGCTCGCCAGTGAACCGCTGGACCTGATCCTCTCCGACGACGGCATGCAGCATTACCGTCTGGCGCGGGATCTGGAGCTGGTGCTGATCGACGCGGCTCGTGGTCTGGGCAATAAACGCTGCTTGCCGGCAGGCCCGCTGCGTGAGCCGATCGAGCGTTTGCAAAGTGTCGACGGCGTGCTGTTCAACGGCGCCACCGCCGATCGCGACGACGGTTTCGCTTTCCATCTGCAACCGACGGCGCTGGTCAATCTGCGCAGCGGCGAGCGCAAGCCGCTCGAGCACTTTGCGCCCGGCCAGAGCGTGCACGCGGTCGCCGGGATCGGCAATCCGCAACGTTTCTTCAATACCCTCGAAGCGCTAGACTGGCGAGCAGTCCCGCACGCGTTTGCCGATCACGCCGAATACAGCGTGCAGGCCTTGAATTTCACACCGTCATTGCCGTTGGTGATGACCGAAAAGGACGCGGTGAAGTGCCGTGCCTTCGCTGCTGCCGACTGGTGGTATCTGGCGGTCGATGCCGTGCCGTCGCCGGCCTTCGTGGCCTGGTTCGACACACAGCTGATGCGCCTGCTACCTGATCGGCTTTTGCCTTAATTCTTTTATCCAGGGAAAGTTCATGGACACCAAATTGCTCGACATCCTCGCGTGCCCGATCTGCAAAGGCCCGCTCAAGCTCAGCGCCGACAAGACCGAGCTGATCAGCAAGGGCGCCGGCCTAGCGTACCCGATCCGCGACGGCATCCCGGTGATGCTCGAAAGCGAAGCCCGCACCCTGACCACCGACGAGCGTCTGGATAAATGACCACCGCCTTCACCGTTGTCATCCCGTCGCGTTATGCCTCGACCCGCCTGCCGGGCAAGCCGCTGCTGGACATCGCCGGCAAACCGATGATCCAGCACGTCTGGGAACAGGCGAGCAAAAGCAGCGCGACCCGCGTGGTGGTGGCCACTGACGATGCGCGCATTGTCGAAGCCTGCAAAGCCTTTGGCGCTGAAGTGGTGCTGACCCGTGAAGATCACAATTCCGGCACCGATCGTCTGGCTGAAGTCGCAGCGAAACTGGGCCTTGAGCCCGACGCAATCGTGGTCAACGTGCAGGGTGACGAGCCGCTGATCCCGCCAAGCGTGATCGATCAGGTCGCTGCCAACCTCGCTGCCCATACCGAAGCGCGCATGGCCACGCTGGCCGAGCCGATCGAAGACGTCGACACCCTGTTCAATCCGAACGTGGTCAAAGTCGTCAGCGACATCAACGGTCTGGCGCTGACGTTCAGCCGTGCGACTTTGCCTTGGGCGCGCGATGCGTTCGCCAAGAGCCGCGAGCAATTGCCGGAAGGCGTGCCGTACCGTCGCCACATCGGCATTTATGCCTACCGCGCCGGTTTCCTTCACGACTTCGTGAGCTGGGGCCCGTGCTGGCTGGAGAACACCGAATCCCTTGAACAACTGCGTGCCCTGTGGCACGGCGTGCGGATTCACGTTGCCGATGCGTTGATCGCGCCGCCGACCGGTGTCGACACCGTTGAAGACCTCGAGCGCGTTCGTCGCCTGCTGGGGGCCTGATGCGCGTTCTGTTTGTGTGCCTGGGCAACATTTGCCGTTCGCCCACGGCTGAAGGCGTGTTGCGCCACAAGTTGCGCGCCGCAGGGCTGGCGGATCAGGTCGAAGTGGCCTCCGCCGGCACTGGTGACTGGCACGTCGGCAACCCGCCAGACAAACGCAGTCAGGCCGCCGCCAAAGTGCGCGGTTATGACCTGTCGGCGCAACGCGCGCAGCAGGTCAGCCGTGCTGATTTCGCCAGCTACGACCTGATTCTGGCCATGGACAACAGCAACCTGCGCAACCTCAAAGCCCTGCAACCGTCCACCGGCAAAGCCGAGCTGGATCTGTTCCTGCGCCGGTATGCCGGGCTGGTCGATGAAGTGCCGGACCCGTATTACGACGGCGATCAGGGTTTCGAGCAGGTGCTGGATCTGATTGAAGCGGCTTGTGACCAATTGTTGATCGAAGTGAAGGGTCGGTTATGAGTTTGCAGGTGCAACCGCAGGTTTCCCTGAAACCGTTCAACAGTTTTGGCGTCGATGTCCGCGCGCAACTGTTCGCCGAGGCCCACAGCGACGCCGATGTCCGTGAAGCATTGGCTTATGCCACGGCGCATGACGTGCCATTGCTGGTGATCGGCGGTGGCAGCAACTTGCTGCTGACTGCGGATATCCCGGCGCTGACCTTGCGCATGGCCACGCGTGGAATTCGCGTGATCAGCGACGATGGCAACCGTGTGGTGATCGAAGCTGAAGCCGGCGAGCCGTGGCATCCGTTTGTGCAGCACACCTTGGCGCTGGGCTTTTCCGGGCTGGAAAACCTCAGCCTGATCCCGGGCACCGTCGGCGCTGCGCCGATGCAGAATATCGGCGCCTACGGTGTCGAGATCAAGGATGTGTTCGCCGGGCTGACCGCGCTGGATCGCCACACCGGCGAATTGCGCGACTTCACCCTGGAAGAATGCAACTTCGCTTACCGTGACAGCCTGTTCAAGCAGCAGCCGGGGCGTTGGCTGATCCTGCGCGTGCGCTTCACGCTCAATCGCGTTGCGCATCTGCATCTGGAATATGGCCCGGTGCGTCAGCGCCTGAGCGAGCAGGGCATCGAGCAACCGACGCCGTCCGACGTCAGCCGTGCCATCTGCAGTATCCGCAGCGAGAAATTGCCGGATCCGGCGGTGCTCGGCAATGCCGGCAGCTTCTTTAAAAATCCGCTGGTGTCGGCGGCCGTCGTCGCGCAGATCAAAGCGCAGCATCCGGATGTGGTGGCCTACGCGCAAGCGGACGGGCAGATGAAACTGGCCGCTGGCTGGCTCATCGAGCGCGCTGGCTGGAAGGGTTTCCGCGAAGCCGATGCCGGCGTACATAAATTGCAGGCACTGGTGCTGGTCAACTACGGCACGGCGACCGGCCTGCAATTGTTCGATCTGGCGCAACGTATTCAGAAAGACATTGCCGAACGTTTCAATGTCGAACTGGAAATGGAGCCCAATCGGTATTGAAGCAGCGGCGAGCTTCAAGCTTTGAGCGGCAAGCTACAATCTCTGCAACATGATCCAGCTACTGCTTTTACTTGCAGCTTGTAGCTAAAAGCTCGCCACTAAAAAGCCCTGTCTCAGCAGGGCTTTTTCGTTAATGTTGGGTTAACTTAGCGAGCTAACGATAACCGTCATTTGCTCCACCAAAGGCCCGGTGCAGACGTTCGCGTCGGCACAAGAGAGCCTGATTAGCCTGAGTCGATCTGCGTGAACCACCGCCGATTCAACGGCGGCAGATTGCTCGACCCAATAACCACCAAAAATATGCGGGCGTGCCCATGATTACCCTGAAACTCAATGGCCAAGACCATTCACTTGATGTCACGGAAGACATGCCGCTGCTCTGGGCTATCCGCGACGTTGCCGGCTACAACGGCACCAAATTCGGCTGCGGCATGGGCCTGTGTGGCGCGTGCACCATCCACATCGACGGTTTGCCGGCGCGCAGTTGCATCACGCCGATCGGTTCGGTCGTCGGCCAAAACGTCACCACCATCGACAACCTCCACGCTGATCCGGTCGGGCAAGTCGTTCAGCAAGCCTGGCTCGACACGGCTGTCGCGCAGTGTGGCTTCTGTCAGGGCGGGCAAATCATGTCGGCCACGGCGTTGCTCAAAACCAACCCGAACCCGAGCGATGAGCAGATCGAAGAAGCCATGGTCGGCAACATTTGTCGCTGCGGCACCTATAACCGGATCAAAACCGCTATCCGTCAGGCGTCCACGCATTTGAAGGAGGCGAAAGCATGAGCCGCCTTCCGCATGATTTCGCTCTGAGCAATCTCAGTCGCCGCGGTTTCCTCAAAGGCGTCGGCGCGACGGGCGCCTTGGTGCTGGCCGCGAGTTGGGGCTGGCAGGATGCATTGGCCGACGAGAAGGAAAAGAAATTCGGCGCCGACGGCATGCCCAACGGCTGGATCGATGACCCGAAAGTCTATGTGAGCATTGCCGCCGACGGCACGGTGACGGTGGTATGCAACCGCTCGGAGATGGGCCAGGGCGTGCGCACCAGTCTGACCATGGTGGTTGCCGACGAACTGGACGCCGATTGGGCGCATGTCAAAGTGCAGCAGGCGCCGGGTGATGAAGTGCGTTTCGGTAATCAGGACACCGACGGTTCGCGCAGCATGCGCCACTGGTACGAGCCAATGCGGCGTTGCGGCGCTGCGGCCCGAACGATGCTGGAGCAAGCGGCGGCTGCGCAGTGGAAGGTACCGGTCGGCGAATGCCATGCGCAGTTGCACAAAGTCATCCATAAACCGTCCGGTCGTGAACTGGGCTATGGCGAACTCGCCGCTGCGGCGAGTGCGTTGCCGGTGCCCGCGCGTGACAGTCTGCGCCTCAAGCAGCCATCGGAATTTCGCTACATCGGCAAGGAAGGCACCAAAGCCATCGATGGCGACGACATCGTCAACGGTCGGGCGGTGTACGGCGCCGACGTACATTTTGACGGCATGTTGTACGCGACCATCGCGCGCCCGGCAGTGTACGGCGGCAAGGTCAAATCGCTGGACGACAGCGCGGCGCTGAAAGTCCCCGGCGTGCTCAAAGTGATTCAGATTGAAGGTCGTCCACTGCCTTCGGAGTTTCAGCCACTGGGCGGTGTGGCTGTCGTGGCCAGCAATACCTGGGCAGCGATCAAGGGCCGCGAAGCGTTGAAAATCGAGTGGGACGATGGCCCGAATGCCAGTTACGACTCGATTGCCTACCGCAAGGAACTCGAAGCCGCCTCGCTGAAACCCGGCAAAGTGGTGCGCAACACTGGCGATATCGACAAGGCGTTGAGTGGCGCTGCCAGCACCCTTGAAGCTTCTTACTATCTGCCGCATCTGGCGCAGGCACCGATGGAACCGATGGTCGCCATCGCCCGTTACCAGGACGGGGTTTGCGAGGCCTGGGCGCCGAGTCAGGCGCCGCAAGTCACCCGCGAGCGCATCGCTGAACGTCTTGGTCTGCCGTTCGATAACGTCACCTTTAATGTCACGCTGCTGGGCGGTGGTTTCGGGCGTAAGTCCAAGCCGGATTTCGTCGTCGAGGCGGCGATCCTTGCCAAGGAATTCCCCGGCAAAGCGCTGCGCGTGCAGTGGACGCGTGAAGATGACATCCATAACTCGTATTTCCACACCGTGTCCGCCGAGTATCTGAAGGCAGGCGTCGGCAAGGACGGCATGCCGTCCGGCTGGTTGCATCGCACCGTCGCGCCGAGCATTACCGCGTTGTTCGCGCCGGGCATGAACCATGAAGCCGCTTTCGAGCTGGGCATGGGGTTCACCAACATGGCCTACGCGATTCCCAATGTGCGCCTGGAAAATCCCGAAGCGACCGTGCACACGCGGGTTGGCTGGTATCGCTCGGTGTCGAACATTCCCCATGGTTTCGCCATTCAGAGTTTTGTCGATGAGCTGGCGCACAAGGCCGGCGAGGATCCGCTCAAGTACCAGATCAAACTGCTCGGCCCGGATCGGCAGATCGACCCGCGCACGCTGAGCGAGGAGTGGAACTACGGTGAATCTTCCGAGCGTTATCCGATCGATACCGGACGCATGCGCACCGTGCTGGAAACGGCTGCGAAGGCTGCCGGTTGGGGGCGCGAGCTGCCCAAGGGCCGCGGACTGGGTCTGGCCGTGCATTACAGCTTCGTCACCTACGTGGCGGCGGTGATTGAAGTCGAGGTCAAGGACGATGGTTCGCTGATCGTGCACAAAGCTGATATTGCCGTGGATTGTGGGCCGCAGATCAACCCTGAGCGCATTCGCTCGCAGTTCGAAGGCGCTTGCGTAATGGGGCTCGGCAATGCGGTGCTGGGTGAAATCAGCTTCAAGGACGGCAAGGTCCAGCAGGACAACTTCCATATGTACGAAGTGGCGCGCATGTCGCTGGCACCGAAGGAAGTCGCGGTGCATCTGGTGACGCCACCGGGCGACGTGCCGTTGGGCGGCGTCGGCGAACCGGGCGTGCCGCCGATTGCCCCGGCGCTGTGCAATGCCATCTTCGCGGCCACCGGCAAACGTATTCGCAATCTGCCAGTGCGCTATCAGTTGCAGGGCTGGCAGAAGGCAGGCGCCTGATGGACAGCGTCGATCTCAACGTGCTGCGCAGCGTCCTGGAATGGCGCCGCGCCGGGCAGCGGGTGGTGTTGTTCAGTGTCGTGCAAACCTGGGGCACTGCACCCCGGGCGCCCGGTGCCATGCTGGCGTTGCGTGAGGATGGCGTGGTGATCGGTTCGGTATCGGGCGGCTGCGTCGAGGATGACTTGATCGCCCGTCTGCACGATGGGCGGATCGCCACCGACGGGCCGCCGGTGCAACTGATCACTTACGGCGTTACCCGTGAAGAGGCGGCGCGTTTCGGTTTGCCTTGCGGCGGCACGTTGCGTCTGACCGAAGAGCGGGTTGGCGATCCAGCGTGGGTTGCCGAATTGCTCGCGCGTTGTGAAGCGCACGAGATCGTCGCCCGTGAGCTGAATATTGAAACTGGTGAAGTGTTGCTGTCGCCGGCGAGCAAGTCCGATGCGCTGGCCTTCGACGGCAAAACCCTGCGAGCCATCTACGGCCCGCGTTGGCGATTATTGTTGATCGGCGCGGGACAGTTGTCGCGCTACGTCGCAGACATGGCGCGATTGCTGGATTTCGAGGTGCTGATCTGCGATCCGCGCACCGAATTCGTCTATGGCTGGGAGGAGCATCACGGCCGTTTCGTCTCGGGGATGCCGGACGACGCGGTCTTGAGTATCCAGACCGATGAACGCACTGCGATTGTCGCGTTGACTCACGATCCACGTCTGGATGACATGGCGCTACTGACGGCACTGGATTCGCCAGCCTTCTATGTTGGTGCGCTCGGTTCGCGGGTCAACAGTCAGAAGCGCCGGGAGAATCTGGCTCAGCTAGGCTTGTCAGTACAGGCGATTGATCGCTTGCACGGGCCGATCGGTTTGCACATCGGCAGTCATTCGCCGGCGGAAATTGCTCTGTCATTGCTGGCGGAAATTGTTGCGATCAAGAACGGCGTCGAATTGAAACAGAAGAAAACACTGGAGGACGCATGAGTCGATC
The DNA here is from genome assembly GCF_009764645.1 of Pseudomonas sp. PB106. Taxonomy (GTDB): domain Bacteria; phylum Pseudomonadota; class Gammaproteobacteria; order Pseudomonadales; family Pseudomonadaceae; genus Aquipseudomonas. Next base: position 18,287 of record NZ_RWIM01000007.1, on the reverse strand, counting down.
CATCGCAGTGATTGTGCTGGCGGCAGGCGAGGGCAGCCGCTTTCGCCAGGTGGCGGGCGCAGACAAGGACAAGTTGCTCGCCGATTGCACCGGGCTGGATGGCGCGGTGCGTTCGGTGATCGAGCAGGTATTGGTGAGTTTGCCGCCTAGTCTTGATAAACGCGTGTTGGTCACGACCGAAGCCCGCCCACAGGCCATGCGCATGGCGCAGGCGTACGGTTGCGATATCGTTTCGATTGACTCGACCGGCATGGGTGACAGCATTGCCGCCGGTGTCGCCGCTTGCCCGGACGCCGATGGCTGGTTGATTGTGCTGGGGGATATGCCGTTTATCTTGCCATCGAGTATTGAGCGCGTGGTCGCGGCCATTGCCGATGATGCGGTGAGCGTGCCGGTGCAGGAAGGCGAGTATGGCCACCCGGTTGGGTTTGGGCGGTCGTTTGGTGTGGAGTTGCAGGCGTTGAGTGGTGATCGCGGGGCGAGGCCATTGTTCAAGCAGGGCAGGGTGATTGAAGTGGCAGTGGATGATCCCGGGGTGTTGTGGGATATCGATGTGCCGGAATCTCTGGTTTTCACGCAATAAGCAAAATCAAAAGATCGTAGCCTTCGGCAGCTCCTACATTTGGAATGCGCTTCCTCTGTAGGAGCTGCCGAAGGCTGCGATCTTTTGATCTTTTAAATGGCATAAAAAAGCCCCGCCAGGTTTTCACCGGGCGGGGCTTTTTAACGGCTTCGGGAATTACACGAGAGGTTTAGGCTCGTGTTCTTTTTCCTCGGCTTCTTGGTGTTGCTCAACCGCGTCCTGAACGGAGCGTGGTGCTTCAGCGATCACCGCTTCGACAACCGCTTCCTCAGCAACCGGGGCAGGAGCTGCCTCGACCATTTCGGTGACCGGGGCAGCAGCGGCAGCCAGTTCGGCTTCCTTCTGCAGGCGCTCTTCTTCACGCTTGCGACGACGCACTTCACGCGGGTCGTTTGGCGCGCGGCCGCTAGGCGTCAGGGCGCTGACCGGAGCCGGTGCTTCAACCACTGGGGCTGGCGCTTCGGCAACAACCGGCGCTTCAACCGCAGGCGCTTCAACCACCGGAGCTTCAACGACTGGCGCTGGAGCAGGTTCGGCAGCCACAACCACTGGCTCGGAAACCATGGCTTGCGGGACTTCAGCTTCAGCAACAGGGGCTGGTGCTTCGGTCACGGTCGGCTCGGCAACCCAGTTGAAAGCGGTCTGCTCTTCGCGAACTTCACGCACGGTTTCGGTCACGGTTTCAGCGACGGTTTCAACCACCGGCTCGGCAACCACAAACGGCGCGGGCTCTACCTGAGGCAGGGTTTCCTGAACCGGTGCCACTTCGACTTCCGGAGCAGCAACCACTTCTACCGGAGTAGTCGCTTCAACAACCGGCGCTTCCACTTCAGGAGTTTCCTGAACGGCTGCGGTGGCGCGTTCAGCTTGCTCGTGGGCTTGGGCTTCGGCCGGAGCGCTGATCACCGTGCTGGCAACGGCTGCGGTCACAGCGAGGCCGGCGGCCAGATCGGCAGTGCTTGGCTCTTCAGCGTTTTCGCCGGCTTCGGATTCTTCCGAACCTTCGATCACGTTGCCGTTGGCATCACGCTGACGCTCACGACGGTTGCTGCGACGACGCTGACCGCGCGAACGACGACGTGGGCGATCGCCTTCGGCGCTCTCCAAACCGTCTTCCGGCAGTTGCTCTTCATTGGTGTTCACTTCTTCTTCAGCGACGGCAGCAGCGGCCTGTTCGGCACGCGGTTGACGCTCTTCACGCGGCGGACGCGGTGCGCGCTCTTCACGTGGCTGACGGGCCGGACGCTCTTCAGCGGTCACGGCAACAGCGGCGGCAGCAACTGGAACGGCGTCCAGTGGCTCGCGCAGTTCACGTACACGCTCTTCACGCTCGCCACGAGGCTTGCGATCTTCACGCGGCGCACGTGGTGCACGTTCTTCACGAGGGGCGCGGGGTGCGCGTTCTTCGCGGGCTGCTGGCGCTTCGGTGCGAGCTTCGCGTGGCTCACGGGCTTCACGCGGTGCGCGCTCTTCGCGCGGCTCACGTGGGGCACGTTCTTCACGAGGTGCACGTTCTTCGCGCGGCTTGCGCTCTTCATCGCGGCGACCGTTACGGTTGCGGCTCTGCTGACGACCGTTGCGACGCTCTTCATTACGGGCCGGACGCTCGGTAGCCGGTTTTTCAACCACGGTCGGAGCGACTGGCTCTTCTTTGGTGGCGAACAGGCTGACCAGTGACTTCACCAAACCTTTGAACAGGCTTGGCTCTGGCGCGGCAACCGGGGCCGGTGCAGCGGCGACTGGTGCGGCGGCTTCGGTCGGAACCGGAGCGTTGGCGCGGGCCGGGGCAGTCTTGACCGCGGCTTCCTGGCGAACCAGGGTGCGGGTCGCAGCGGCTGGCTGGACTTCTTCGACTTCGGCAGCGGCGGCAGCGATTTCGTAGCTGGACTGATTGGTCGCGGCTTCCGGGCTGTCGTCACGCAGACGCTGAACTTCGAAGTGCGGCGTTTCGAGGTGATCATTCGGCAGAATGATGATGCGGGCACGGGTGCGCAGTTCGATCTTGGTGATCGAGTTGCGTTTTTCGTTGAGCAGGAACGCAGCAACCGGGATCGGCACCTGAGCGCGCACTTCGGCAGTGCGGTCTTTCAGGGCTTCTTCTTCGATCAGACGCAGGATGGCCAGCGACAGCGATTCAACGTCACGGATGATGCCGGTGCCGTTGCAACGCGGGCAAACGATGCCGCTGCTTTCGCCCAGGGATGGACGCAGGCGCTGACGGGACATTTCCAGCAGGCCGAAGCGCGAGATGCGGCCGATCTGCACGCGAGCGCGGTCGGCTTCCAGGCATTCGCGGACTTTCTCTTCCACGGCGCGCTGGTTCTTGGCAGGGGTCATGTCGATGAAGTCGATGACGATCAGGCCGCCGATGTCGCGCAGGCGCAACTGACGGGCGATTTCTTCGGCGGCTTCAAGGTTGGTCTGCAGAGCGGTTTCTTCGATGTCGCTGCCTTTGGTGGCGCGCGCCGAGTTGATGTCGATGGACACCAGGGCTTCGGTCGGATCGATAACGATGGAGCCGCCGGAAGGCAGTTCAACGACGCGCTGGAAAGCGGTCTCGATCTGGCTTTCGATCTGGAAACGGTTGAACAGCGGAACGCTGTCTTCGTACAGCTTGATCTTGCTGGCGTACTGCGGCATCACCTGGCGAATGAAGGTCAGGGCTTCGTCCTGGGCTTCAACGCTGTCGATCAGCACTTCGCCGATGTCCTGGCGCAGGTAATCGCGGATGGCGCGGATGATCACGTTGCTTTCCTGGTAGATCAGGAATGGCGCGGAACGATCCAGCGACGCTTCTTTGATGGCGGTCCACAGTTGCAGCAGGTAATCGAGGTCCCACTGCATTTCTTCGCTGCTGCGGCCCAGGCCGGCAGTGCGCACGATCAGACCCATGTCGGCTGGTGCAACCAGGCCGTTCAGCGCTTCACGCAGTTCGTTGCGCTCTTCGCCTTCGATGCGACGGGAGATACCGCCGGCACGCGGGTTGTTCGGCATCAGCACGAGGTAACGACCGGCCAGGCTGATGAAGGTGGTCAGGGCGGCGCCCTTGTTGCCACGTTCTTCTTTTTCGACCTGAACGATGACTTCCTGGCCTTCGCTCAGGACGTCCTTGATGTTGACGCGGCCTTCAGGAGCTTTCTTGAAGTATTCGCGGGAGATTTCTTTGAGGGGCAGGAAGCCGTGGCGCTCGGAGCCGAAATCGACAAAGGCAGCCTCAAGGCTTGGTTCGATGCGAGTGATTCGGCCTTTATAGATGTTGGCCTTTTTCTGCTCGCGTGCACCGGATTCGATGTCCAGGTCGTAGAGGCGTTGGCCATCTACCAGTGCAACACGCAACTCTTCGGGTTGAGTTGCGTTAATCAGCATTCTTTTCATGTAGTACCGTCGGTTTCCGGGCTGCCGGAAACGGCGTTCGGCACACACGACTTCTCACGGTCGGTGTCAGGTGCGTCGGGAGTGGTTGGCCATTCCCGTGTCCAGCGATGTGCGACCAATTGGGCCGATATCGCGACGTACGCGTCCTGCTTGCTGTGGCTACTTAAGCACTCAGTCAGGAGGAGGAATCAACCAGCGGCTGTGGACGAGATGAAGCGTCTTGATAAAGCCTATTGCTACACAGTCCAGCGGTTGTGCATCTCCACCCTACACGTATCCCTGATAATTCGGGTGCTGCCGCGCGCAGAATCCGCAGCGGGTTGGCATTTACCGTGAGCTCCGAAAGGGGAGGTCACGCATCATGGCTAATTCAGGCGTTGTTTCCGAAGCATTCGCTCGGGGTCATCTGCAGCTGACTGCACTTTGTGAACTGGCCTTGAATGTGTGCCTGTCAGGCGAGTAAAAACTCTGCTCGACGGTGTAATTCAGGCCTCATGTCACCTGCGCTTGTTACAACTGCAAACTCCACCGTTACGTAGCGAAAGCCCCGTAGGACGGCCTCGCGTCCTGGTGAATTGCGTTGGTCAGGGCCGGTTTTTGACCGTGGTTCCGCTGTCCAGGCCGCTTTTGGCGGCGTTCGCGACTATAGCAGCAATGATTAAGTGCTTCAATTCCATAAAAATTGTTATCATCCGCGGCATGACAACTACTGCCCCTTCGACTCCAGGCGTTCAATTGCTTGAAGTCTCGCCGGAGTATGCCGGCCAACGAATCGACAACTTTCTCCTCGCCCGGCTCAAAGGCGTGCCCAAGACCTTGATTTACCGCATTTTGCGCAAAGGCGAAGTACGCGTGAACAAAGGTCGGATCAAGCCCGAATACAAGCTGCAGGCCGGCGATATCGTGCGCGTGCCGCCGGTTCGCGTGCCTGAGCGTGACGAGCCGGTGCCGTTGGCACAAGGCCTGTTGCAGCGCCTGGAAGCTTCGATTGTCTTCGAAGACAAAGCCCTGATCGTGATCAACAAGCCCGCTGGTATTGCGGTTCACGGTGGCAGCGGCTTGAATTTTGGCGTGATCGAAGCCTTTCGTCAGTTGCGTCCCGATGCCAAAGAACTGGAACTGGTTCACCGTCTCGACCGTGACACCTCCGGCCTACTGATGATCGCGAAAAAGCGCAGCATGTTGCGTCATCTGCACGAGCAATTGCGCGGCGATGGCGTCGACAAGCGCTACATGGCGCTGGTGCGCGGCAACTGGGCGACCTCGATCAAGAAAGTCAGTGCGCCGTTGCTCAAGAGCAATCTGCGTTCCGGCGAGCGCATGGTCGAAGTCAACGATGAAGGCAAAGAAGCCCTGACCATGTTCAAAGTGCTACGCCGCTTCGGCGACTTTGCCACCATGGTCGAGGCTAAACCGGTGACCGGTCGTACCCACCAGATTCGCGTGCACACCTTGCATGCAGGCCATTGCATTGCGGGTGACAGCAAGTACGGCGATGAGGATTTCACCAAGGAAATTCGCGATCTGGGCGGCAAGCGCCTGTTCCTGCACGCTTACATGCTGACCGTGCCGCTGCCTGATGGCGGCAAGCTGACCTTGCAGGCGCCGGTCGATGAAATGTGGGCCAAGACCGTGGAGCGATTGAGTGCGCCCATCTGATTACAAACTGCTGATTTTCGATTGGGACGGCACGCTGGCCGACTCCATTCACCGGATCGTCGAGGCGATGCACTCGGCGTCCGGGCGTTCGGGTTTCGAGTTGCGCGATGATTTTGCCGTCAAGGGCATCATTGGTCTCGGCTTGCCCGAGGCGATTCGCACGCTTTATCCCGAAATCAGCGACGCTGAAATGACCTTGTTTCGCGAGTATTACGCCGATCACTACATCGCCGCAGAGGCCGTTCCTTCGCCGTTGTTCGAAGGCGTTGTCGAGTCGATGGCGTCCTTTCGCGAGCAGGGCTATCACCTCGCTGTCGCCACCGGCAAGAATCGTCGCGGACTGGATCGAGTGCTCAAGGCCAATGGCTGGGAAGCGTATTTCGATATCACCCGCGCTGCCGATGAAACTGCCAGCAAACCACACCCTCTGATGCTTGAGCAGATCCTTGCGCATTGTGGCGTGCGGGCGGAGCAGGCGCTGATGGTTGGCGATTCTTCTTTTGATCTGCTGATGGCACGTAACGCGGGGATGGATTCGGTGGCGGTCAGTTATGGCGCGCAATCGATCGAATCGTTGCAGCAGTTCGAGCCTCGCCTGTCGATCGACCGTTTTTCCGAATTGCATGCCTGGCTGGGGCAGCGGGCTTAATACGTTTTATCTGGGGTGGATGGCATGACCGACGAATGGAAAGCACCGGCCAAGGCAAGTGCCGACGACGGTGATCAGAAAAGCTGGAAGCTGTTGGAAAAGACCTTGCTCGCCGGTGTTCAGGAGCAGCGTCGCTCACGGCGTTGGGGGATTTTCTTCAAGCTGCTGACGTTTGTTTATCTGTTTGTGGCATTGATCCTGTTCACGCCGCTGATGGACATGGAGAAGAGCGCCACGCGCAGCGACAACTACACAGCGTTGATCGATGTCACTGGCATGATCGCCGACAAAGAGTCGGCCAGTGCCGATAATATTGTCGGCAGTCTGCGCGCAGCGTTCGAGGACAAAAAGGTCAAGGGCGTCATCCTGCGCATCAACAGCCCTGGCGGCAGTCCGGTGCAGTCGGGGTATGTCTATGACGAGATCAGGCGCTTGCGTGGCCTGCATCCGGATACCAAGCTGTACGCGGTGATCTCCGATCTCGGTGCGTCCGGTGCCTATTACATCGCCAGTGCGGCGGATCAGATCTATGCCGACAAGGCGAGTCTGGTTGGCTCCATCGGTGTGACGGCGGCGGGTTACGGCTTTGTCGGCACCATGGAAAAACTTGGCGTTGAGCGTCGCACGTACACTTCGGGCGAGCACAAGTCGTTCCTCGATCCGTTCCAGCCGCAGAAGCCCGAAGAGACGGCGTTCTGGCAGAGCGTGCTCGACACGACGCACAAGCAGTTCATCAACAGCGTCAAGCAGGGGCGTGGCGATCGCCTGAAAGACAAAGAACATCCGGAGCTGTTCTCTGGGTTGGTCTGGTCCGGTGAGCAGGCGTTGCCGCTGGGCTTGATCGACGGGCTGGGCAACGCCAGTTCGGTAGCGCGTGACGTGATTGGCGAGAAAGAGCTGGTGGACTTCACCGTTCAGGAATCGCCGTTTGATCGCTTCTCGAAAAAGCTCGGTGCCAGCGTGGCTGAGCAGTTGGCGATGTGGATGGGTTTCCACGGGCCTTCGTTGCGTTAAATTGTCGTAAAGATCGAAAGATCGCAGCCTGCGGCAGCTCCTACAGAGATCGATGTGGGAGCTGTCGCAGGCTGCGATCTTTTGCTTTACGGGATCTGCACACCTTCGATCAGCAGCATGTCGATCAGGCGAATCAGGGGCAAACCGATCAGGCTGGTGGCGTCAGGGCCTTCGGTGGACTGAAACAGGCTCACGCCGAGGCCTTCGGCCTTGAAGCTGCCAGCGCAGTCATACGGCTGCTCGATGCGCAGGTAGCGCTCTATGCGCGCTTGATCGAGTTGGCGCATGTGCACGGTAAACGGCACGCAATCGACCTGGCACTCGCCGGTCTGGCTGTTGAGCAGCGCCAGGCCGGTCAGAAAGCTCACGCTGGCCCCGCTGGCCGCCATTAATTGCTCGCGGGCCTTCTCGAAGGTGTGCGGCTTGCCGACGATCTGCTCGCCGAGCACGGCAACCTGATCCGAGCCGATGATCAGATGGGCGGGGTAGCTGTCGGCCAGAGCCCGGGCTTTTTGCTCGGCAAGGCGCTTGACCAGTTCGATGGCTGACTCGCCGGGACGATGACTTTCATCGATGTCCGGTGAGCTGCAGACGAACGGCAGGTGCAGGCGGGCGAGCAATTCCCGACGATAGGTCGAGCTTGAAGCGAGTAATAAAGGCAGCATTCGCGTCTCCTGAGGCAGGTGCAGATTCTAGCGGAGGCACGCAAGTGACGGACAGGGCACAATTTCCTTTGACATGGGTGGGTGCATCCCTATAATGCTGCGCCTATGTTGAATGACCCGATTCCACCTCACGTTGACCCGCGCAAATTGGCTGACCGTGGCACCACCCTTCAAGGTGAACTGCTGCTGGCCGATTTGAAGAGACTCTGCGACCCGCTTTCCGACGATGTCGGTACGGTGCAGGCGAAATTCGTTTTTGAACGAGATGAACGTAAATCTGTGGTGATCCACAGCTTTATCGACACCGAAGTCAAAATGGTTTGCCAGCGTTGTCTTGAGCTGGTCACCCTGCCGATCCACAGCGAATGCAGTTATGCTGTGGTGAAAGAGGGTGCGAATACCCAGTCGTTGCCGAAAGGTTATGACGTGCTGGAACTGGGCGAAGATCCATTGGATCTGCAGTCACTGATCGAGGAGGAGCTTTTGCTCGCCTTGCCCATTGTGCCTGCTCATCATCCGGAAGAATGCCAGCAGCCGGCGGGAGCAGATGAGCCCGAACCGAGCGAGGACGAGGTAACGCGGTCCAACCCGTTCAGTGTATTGGCGCAGTTAAAGCGTGACCCAAACGTTTAGGAGTTAATCAATTATGGCTGTTCAGCAGAACAAAAAATCCCGCTCTGCCCGTGACATGCGCCGTTCGCACGACGCTCTCGAGGCTAGCACCCTGTCTGTAGAAAAAACCACTGGTGAAGTTCACCTGCGTCACCACGTATCGCCAGAAGGCGTATACCGTGGCCGTAAAGTGATCGACAAGGGCGCTGACGAGTAATCACTTGTCCGCTCAAGTCATCGCGATTGACGCAATGGGCGGGGACTTCGGTCCCCGCAGCATTGTTCAGGCCAGTCTTGCTTGTCTGTCTGCTACGCCCTCGCTGCATCTGACCCTTGTCGGTCAACCCTCCCTTCTTGAAGAATTGATCCACGGCCAATCGGCTGCCGATCGCGCGCGCCTGACGATTGTTGCGGCCAGCGAAGTCATCACCATGGACGAAAAACCGACCCAGGCCTTGCGTGGCAAGCCGGACTCGTCGATGCGTGTCGCCCTCGAACGGGTGCGTGATGGCAAGGCTCAAGCCTGTGTCAGTGCCGGTAATACCGGTGCGTTGATGGCGCTGTCGCGATTTGTGCTGAAGACGCTGCCGGGCATTGATCGTCCGGCGATGGTAGCCGCGATTCCGACGCAGAAGGGCTTTTGCCAGTTGCTCGATCTGGGCGCCAATGTCGATTGCAGTGCCGAGCATTTGCTGCAGTTTGCGGTGATGGGTTCGGTGGCGGCGCAGACGCTGGGGATCAATCGTCCGCGCGTAGCGCTGCTGAATATCGGCACCGAAGACATCAAGGGCAATCAGCAGGTCAAACTCGCGGCGACACTGTTGCAGGCTGCTCGCGGCATCAACTACATCGGCTTCATTGAGGGCGACGGGTTGTATCGCGGCGAGGCGGATGTCGTGGTGTGCGACGGTTTCGTCGGCAACATCCTGCTCAAGTCCAGCGAGGGCCTGGCAACCATGATTGCTGCGCGCATCGAAGCGCTGTTCAAAAAGAATCTGGCCTCGCGTGCGGTGGGTGCTTTGGCGCTGCCACTGATGAAGCGCTTGCAGGCGGATCTGGCGCCGGCGCGACATAATGGCGCAAGCTTCCTTGGTTTGCAGGGTATCGTCGTGAAAAGTCACGGTTCGGCCGGGGTTCAGGGCTTTCAGAGTGCGATTCAGCGGGCGCTGATCGAGATTCAGGAGAACTTGCCCGAGCGCCTTCACGGTCGTCTGGAGGATCTGTTGTCTTAGGCGTTTTCGTCGGACAATGCTTAAATGTGACCGCCCGGTTCAAAGGGCCATCCAAACTGTCAGTTTCTTGCGTCCCAAGCGGGACGTCATTTTCCGACGACAAGATCATTAGGGGCTTGTTACATGTCTGCTTCCCTCGCATTCGTCTTTCCAGGACAGGGTTCGCAGTCCCTCGGCATGCTGGCCGAGCTGGGCGCGGAATATCCGTTGATCCTCGAAACTTTCAAAGAAGCCTCTGAGGCTCTGGGCTATGACCTGTGGGCACTGACCCAGCAGGGTCCGGAAGAGCTGCTCAATCAAACCGACAAAACCCAACCGGCCATTCTGACCGCATCGATCGCCCTGTGGCGTCTGTGGCTGGCTGAAGGTGGCGCGCGTCCGGCCTTTGTGGCCGGTCACAGCCTGGGCGAATACAGCGCGCTGGTTGCCGCTGGCAGTCTGACGCTGGCTGACGCGGTGAAGCTGGTTGAGCGCCGTGGTCAACTGATGCAGGAAGCGGTTCCAGCCGGGCAGGGCGGCATGGCTGCCATCCTCGGTCTGGAAGATGCTGACGTGCTCGCAGCCTGCGCGGAAGCCGCGCAAGGCGAAGTGGTCAGTGCTGTCAACTTCAACTCGCCGGGCCAGGTCGTGATCGCCGGCGCCAAGGCTGCCGTTGAGCGTGCCATCGACGGCTGCAAGGCGCGTGGCGCCAAGCGTGCCATGCCGCTGCCGGTGAGCGTGCCGTCGCACTGCGAACTGATGCGCCCGGCTGCCGAGCGTTTTGCCGAATCCGTCGCCGCCATCGACTGGCAGGCGCCGCAGATCCCGGTGGTACAGAACGTCAGCGCGCAAGTGCCGGCCGATCTGGAAACCCTCAAGCGTGATCTGCTCGAGCAACTGTACAAGCCAGTGCGCTGGGTCGAGTCGGTACAGACGTTGGCCGCCAAAGGCGCGACGAATCTGGTCGAATGCGGCCCGGGCAAAGTCCTGGCCGGTCTGAACAAACGTTGCGCCGAAGGCGTGGCGACTTCCAACCTCAATACCCCAGACGCTTTCGCTGCCGCTCGTGCAGCGCAAGCCTGAATCAGGAGAAACTTGCATGAGTCTGCAAGGTAAAGTTGCACTGGTTACCGGTGCAAGCCGCGGCATTGGCCAGGCCATCGCACTGGAACTGGGTCGTCAGGGCGCCATCGTTATTGGCACCGCGACTTCCGCTTCGGGCGCTGAGCGCATTGCCGCGACCCTGAAGGAAAATGGTATTCAGGGCGCAGGTTTCGAACTTAACGTCACCAGCGATGAATCGGTCAGCGCTGTGCTGGCAGGTATTCAGGAGCAGTTTGGTGCGCCAGTGGCGATCCTGGTCAATAATGCCGGTATCACCCGCGATAACCTGATGATGCGCATGAAAGACGACGAGTGGTACGACGTGATCGATACCAATCTGAACAGTCTGTATCGCCTGTCCAAGGGCGTTCTGCGCGGCATGACCAAGGCGCGTTGGGGTCGAATTATCAGTATTGGCTCGGTGGTGGGTGCCATGGGCAACGCTGGCCAAGTAAACTATGCAGCCGCCAAGGCCGGTCTGGAAGGTTTCAGCCGTGCGATGGCGCGTGAAGTCGGTTCGCGTTCGATTACGGTCAACTCGGTAACCCCAGGGTTTATCGACACCGATATGACACGTGAACTGCCTGAAGCACAGCGTGAAGCCTTGCAGACGCAGATTCCGCTGGGTCGTCTGGGACAAGCTCAAGAGATCGCGTCCGTGGTCGCTTTTCTTGCATCCGACGGTGCGGCATACGTCACTGGGGCTACAATCCCGGTGAACGGTGGGATGTACATGTAAGTAAAATGTGACGGATTGCTTCAAAAAAATGTCATACGAGCTGTCTAAAATCCGTTATAAAGCTGCAATCTATTTATAGGCAGAGGGTCGCAGGGTTTGAGGAGTGAAGCTTTCAGTTGAAAAGCTGAAAAGTCTTTCTATACACTTACCCACTGGCCAGCTGCCTGAATTTGTCCATTAGGAGTGAAAACAAGGTATGAGCACCATCGAAGAGCGCGTCAAGAAAATCGTTGCCGAGCAACTGGGTGTTAAAGAAGAAGAAGTGGTTAACACTGCTTCCTTCGTAGAAGACCTGGGTGCCGACTCCCTTGACACCGTTGAGCTGGTGATGGCTCTGGAAGAGGAATTCGAGACCGAAATCCCTGACGAAGAAGCTGAAAAGATCACTACTGTACAAGCTGCAATCGACTACGTTACTAGCCACCAGGCGTAATAGTTTGTAATCGTTGTTTGCTGTCATGGAAAAACCGCACTGCCATCATGGCGTGCGGTTTTTTCTTTAGGCCTGATGCAAAGTCGTCGTCATTTGAAAAAGGAGAGTGCTGTGTCGCGTAGACGCGTCGTAGTCACCGGTATGGGTATGTTGTCGCCACTGGGCACGGATGTGCCGAGCAGTTGGCAGGGCATTCTGGCTGGCCGCAGTGGCATTGGTCTGATCGAACACACCGACCTTTCTGCCTATTCCACCCGCTTTGGCGGCTCGGTAAAGGGCTTCAATGTCGAGGAATACCTGTCGGTCAAGGAAGCGCGCAAGCTCGACCTGTTCATTCAGTATGGCCTCGCAGCAGGCTTTCAGGCCGTGCGCAACGCAGGGCTCGAAGTCACCGACGCCAACCGTGAGCGCATTGGCGTGGCCATGGGTTCGGGCATTGGCGGTCTGACCAACATCGAAGAAACCAGCCGTACCCTGCATGAGACGGGCCCGCGTCGAATCTCGCCATTCTTCGTGCCAGGCTCGATCATCAATATGATTTCCGGTTTCCTGTCCATCCATCTGGGCGCACAGGGGCCTAACTACGCCATCGCCACTGCATGCACCACCGGTACGCACTGCATCGGCATGGCGGCGCGCAACATCATGTACGACGAAGCCGATGTGATGATTGCCGGCGGTGCCGAAATGGCTGCATGCGGCCTGGGCATGGGCGGCTTCGGCGCGTCCCGTGCGCTGTCGACCCGCAACGATGAACCGACTCGCGCCAGCCGTCCATGGGACAAGGGCCGTGACGGTTTCGTCCTGTCTGACGGTGCCGGTGCACTGGTTCTCGAAGAGCTGGAACACGCCAAGGCACGTGGCGCCACCATTTACGCCGAGCTGATCGGGTTCGGCACCAGTGGCGATGCGTTCCACATGACCTCGCCACCGGCCGACGGCGCCGGTGCCGCGCGCTGCATCACCAATGCGCTGCGCGATGCGAAGATCAACATCGATCAAGTGCAATACATCAACGCCCACGGCACCTCGACTCCAGCCGGCGACCTCGCCGAAGCCAATGCGATCAAGTCGGTGTTCGGTGATCACGCCTACAAACTGGCGGTCAGCTCGACCAAGTCAATGACCGGTCACTTGCTGGGTGCTGCGGGTGCGGTCGAAGCAATCTTCAGCGTACTGGCAATCAACAGCCAGGTTGCGCCGCCGACCATCAACCTTGATGAACCGGACGAAGGCTGCGATCTCGATTTCGTGCCGCACACCGCGCGCAACATGGACATCGATGTCGTGCTGTCCAACTCCTTCGGTTTCGGTGGCACCAACGGCACCCTGGCGTTCCGTCGGTTCGCAGGCTGATGGACTGCTGGGTCGACGGTCAACCGGCTGACAGTCTGTCGCTGAAAGATCGCGGCCTGGCTTACGGCGACGGTCTGTTCGAGACCTTCGCTGTGCGCAATGGTCAACCGATCCTGCTGGATCGGCATCTGGCGCGACTGGCCGAGGGCTGTGTCCGTCTGGCCATCGCAGCGGATATTCAATTGATTCGCCAAGAGCTGCTGAGTTACGCGGCGGCGATGGGTGAGGGCGTGCTCAAGCTCATCCTCACCCGTGGCGACGGTTTGCGCGGTTACGCGCCCGATCCGGCGGCGCCGGGTCGACGCGTTCTGCAAGGCAATCCTCCTTCGGCTTATCCCGCTGCCCATGCTGAACAAGGCGTTCGCCTGTTCCCGTGCAGCACCCGCCTGGCCAAGCAACCGTTACTCGCCGGACTCAAACACCTCAATCGCCTTGAACAGGTGCTCGCCCGTGCCGAATGGCAGGACAGCGAGCACGCCGAAGGCTTGATGCTCGATCAGGCCGGTCGAGTCGTCGAAGGGGTGTTCAGCAATATTTTCCTGGTGCGTGATGGTGTGTTGATCACGCCGGATCTGAAGCGCTGCGGCGTGGCTGGCGTGATGCGTGCCGAAATATTGTTTCAGGCCGAGTCATTGGCCATCCCCACGCAAATCGCCGACATCAGCCTCGAACAGCTGCAATGGGCCGACGAAGTCTTTATCTGCAACAGCGTTTATGGCGTCTGGCCGGTACGCGCCTACGCTGCACTGAGCTGGCCGGTTGGCCCGCTCACCCGTAAACTGCAAACCATTGCCCGCGCCCTACTGGATGCCTGATTAGTGAGACGTAAACTTTTGCTGCTGCTGGAAACCGGACTGGTTCTGGCAGGGCTGTTGCTGGGCGCTAGCGCCTGGAAGATTCACTCCGCACTGGAGCAGCCCCTGAACATCACGCAGGAAGAGCTGCTGGATGTACCGAAGGGCTCGACACCGACCCGTACTTTCCTCGGACTCGAAACCGATGGCGTCATCAAGGACGCGTTCTGGTTGCGGGTCTATTGGCGCTTCAACCTCGCCGGTACTCCGATCCACAGCGGCGAATACCGCATGCAGCCGGGCATGACCGTCAATGGTCTGATCGACTTGTGGAAGCGTGGCGACGTGGTGCAGTACAGCGTGACGCTGGTCGAGGGCTGGAACTTCCATCAAGTGCGCGCCGCATTGGCCAAAGACGAGAAGATCGAACAGACCCTGAACGGCCTGAGCGACAGCGACGTCATGGCGAAGATTGGCCATAAAGGTCTGTTCCCTGAAGGGCGTTTCTTCCCCGATACCTACCGCTTCGTGCGCGGCATGTCCGATGCCGAACTGCTGAAGAAAGCCTTTGATCGCCTCGACGAAGTCCTTGCGAAAGAGTGGGAAAGCCGTTCTGCCGACGTGCCGTATACCGAACCCTATCAAGCGCTGATCATGGCTTCGCTGGTCGAGAAAGAAACCGGCGTGCCACAGGAGCGCGGGCAGATTGCTGGCGTTTTCGTGCGTCGAATGGCCTTGGGCATGCAGTTGCAGACCGATCCGACGGTCATCTATGGTCTGGGCGATCGCTACACCGGCAAGTTGACCCGCGCGCACTTGAAAGAGCCGACTGCCTATAACACGTACGTGATTCCAGGCCTGCCGCCGACACCGATTGCGATGGTCGGGCGTGAAGCGATTCATGCGGCGCTGAATCCGGTCGAAGGCACGAGCCTGTATTTCGTTGCCCGTGGCGACGGCAGCCATGTGTTCTCCGATGATCTGGACGCACATAACAATGCGGTGCGTGAGTACCAGCTCAAGCGCCGGGCGGATTACCGTTCCAGCCCCGCGCCGGCGGTGACTCCGGAAGCGGCTCCAGCCGCGGAAGAGGCGATACCCGCAGCGTCGCCGAATACGGCACCGGAAGCGCTGCCGCAAGTTCCAGCTCCGGAACCCGCGCCGGCCCCGGAAACGGCCGCACCACAAAACGCGCAATGACTTTGATTAAGGACTGCCTGTGACTGGCTTGTTTATCACTCTGGAAGGCCCGGAAGGCGCCGGCAAAAGCACCAACCGCGAATACCTCGCCGAGCGCCTGCGCGCCGCCGGTATCGAAGTGGTGCTGACCCGCGAGCCCGGCGGCACGCCGTTGGCCGAGCGGATCCGCGACGTGCTGCTGGCCCCGGCCGATGAAGTCATGAATCCGGATGCCGAGTTGTTGCTGGTATTCGCCGCGCGCGCCCAGCACCTGGCCGAAGTGATTCGCCCGGCGCTGGCCCGTGGCGCGGTGGTGCTGTGTGATCGCTTTACCGATTCGACTTACGCCTATCAGGGCGGTGGTCGCGGCTTGTCGCTGGAGCGCATCGCCACGCTGGAAAACTTCGTGCAGGGCGATCTGCGCCCGGACCTGACGCTGATTTTCGATCTGCCGGTGGAAATTGGTTTGGCCCGTGCCAGCGCCCGTGGTCGTCTGGATCGTTTCGAGCTGGAAGGCCGGGCGTTTTTCGAGGCCGTACGCAATGCGTTTCTCAAGCGCGCTGAAGCCGATCCAGCGCGCTATGTGCGCATCGATGCCGGTCAGCCTTTGGCCAAGGTTCAGCAATCGCTGGATACGCTGATTCCGAACTTGCTGGAGTTGGCCCGTGGCTGAGGCCTATCCGTGGCAAGACAGCCTCTGGCAGCAACTGGCCGGGCGTAAGCAGCACGCACACGCCTATCTGCTGCATGGCCCCGCCGGGATCGGCAAGCGCGCACTGGCCGAGCGTCTGATGGCCAGCCTGTTGTGCCAGCGTCCGACGCCAGATGCATGCGGCGAGTGCAAATCCTGCCTGCTGCTCAAGGCCGGCAGTCACCCGGATAACTACATCCTCGAACCGGAAGAAGCCGACAAGGCGATCAAGGTCGATCAGGTGCGTGATCTGGTCAGTTTCGTGGTGCAGACCGCGCAACTGGGCGGGCGCAAAGTGGTGCTGATCGAGCCGGTCGAGTCGATGAACATCAACGCGGCCAACGCCTTGCTGAAAAGCCTGGAAGAGCCGTCCGGCGATACCGTGCTGCTGTTGGTCAGCCACCAGACCAGCCGTTTGCTGCCGACGATCAAGAGTCGTTGCGTGCAGCAGGCCTGTCCGTTGCCGAGCGAAGCGATGAGCCTGCAATGGCTGGCGCAGGCGCTGCCGGACTGTTCCGAAGACGAGCGCGTCGAATTGCTGACGCTGGCCGCCGGCTCGCCGTTGATGGCGGTCAGTCTTCAATCCCAGGGCGTGCGTGAACAGCGCGCGCAGGTGGTCGAAGGGGTGAAGAAGTTGCTCAAGCAGCAGCAATCGCCGACGCAATTGGCCGAGGAATGGAAAAGCATTCCGATGCTGCGACTGTTCGACTGGTTCTGTGACTGGTCGAGCCTGATCCTGCGCTATCAACTGACTCAGGATGAGGCTGGCCTCGGTCTGAGCGATATGCGCAAGGTTGTGCAGTATCTGGCGCAGAAAAGTGCGCAGGGCAAAGTCCTTGATATTCAGGACTGGATTCTCGCCCAGCGGCAGAAGGTCATGAGCAAAGCCAACCTTAATCCGGCGTTGCTGCTGGAAGCGTTGTTGGTGCAATGGGCGGGTTTGCCTGGCCAAAGATAACAATGTGTACCTAGACTCTGAAGATCAGCAGTGGAGGTCAACATGAATGAACCGATCAGCCCGGGGCCGCGCAACGGCATCCTGTCCCTGACCATCAAGGACAAGTCGGTGCTGTATGCCGCCTACATGCCGTTCATCAAGAACGGTGGCCTGTTCATCCCGACCAACAAGAGCTACAAGTTGGGTGACGAGGTGTTCATGCTGCTGCATCTGATGGACGAGGCGGAGAAGATCCCGGTCGCCGGCAAAGTCACCTGGATCACGCCCAAAGGTGCGCAAGGCAACCGCGCCGCCGGTGTCGGCGTGCAGTTCAACGACGGCGACAACACCGCGCGCAGTCGCATCGAAACCCATCTGGCCGGAGCCCTGAAGTCCGACCGTCCCACTCATACGATGTAAGTAGCCGTCTTTTTTATGCTCGTAGATTCCCATTGTCACCTTGATCGCCTCGACCTCGCCGCCCATGACGGCTCGCTGGATGCCGCACTTGATGCGGCACGCGAGCGCGGAGTAGGGCACTTTCTGTGCATTGGCGTGAGTGCCGATAACGCTGCCGACGTCAAAGCCCTGGCTGAGCGTTACGACGATGTCGATTGCTCGGTCGGCGTGCATCCTCTCGACGTGCAACCGGGCGCCGCTCCAGCGCTGGATTGGCTGCTACAAGAACTCAATCACCCGAAAGTGGTGGCGATCGGTGAAACCGGTCTGGACTATCACTACGAGCCGGAAGCGGCCGAGTTGCAGCAGGAGTCTTTCCGCCTGCATCTGCAAGCCGCGCAGCAAACCGGCAAACCGGTGATCATCCACACCCGTGGCGCGCGGGCCGACACCCTCGAACTGCTGCGCGAAGCGGCGTTGCCGCAGGCCGGTGTGCTGCATTGCTTCACCGAAGACTGGGACATGGCCAAGGCTGCGCTGGACATGGGCTATTACATTTCTTTGTCGGGTATTGTCACGTTCCGCAATGCGGATGCGCTGCGCGATGTCGCGAGCAAAGTCCCGGCAGATCGCCTGCTGGTGGAAACCGATTCGCCGTATCTGGCGCCGATCCCCTATCGCGGCAAGCCGAACCTGCCGCAGTACGTGCGCGAAGTGGCGGAATTCCTGGCGATGCTGCGCGGTGAAAACTACGAGCGGTTTGCCGAACAGACCACCGAGAACTTCAAACGCCTGTTCCCGCTGGCTTCGGTCAAATCTGCCCTTTAGGAGCTGCCGCAGGCTGCGATCTTTTGATCTAAAAAAAGCCAGATCAAAAGATCGCAGCC
>NZ_RWIM01000061.1 GCF_009764645.1 Pseudomonas sp. PB106 | reverse complement strand
TGCGATCTTTTGATTCTGATCCTGAAAACACAGATCAAAAGATCGCAGCGTGCCGCAGCTCCTACAGGAGAAGGTACGATGTTGTCTGTACTCCCTCGAATGACTGGCGATCGAACCTCATCGCTGAATCACTGTCCTTCGGGGACGCGAAGTTTTTTGCCAAGGATCGATATGACCAGCCTTAACGCCCAAGCCACCTTCGTCCCCGGACGCCTGCAACAGATGTCCACGCGCATCGCCTTTTTCATCGCCGGGCTCGGCATTGCCGCGTGGGCGCCGCTGGTGCCGTACGCCAAGGCACGCGCCGGGCTCGATGAGGGCACGTTGGGCCTGTTGCTGTTGTGCCTCGGTGTCGGTTCGATTCTGGCGATGCCGCTGGCGGGGATTCTCGCCACGCGCTTCGGTTGCCGGCGCGTTGCAACGGGCGGCACACTGCTGATCTGCGCGGCATTACCGTTGCTGGCGACGGTGTCGTCGATACCCGCATTGATCGCCACGCTGTTCATGTTCGGAGCGGGACTGGGCACGGTGGATTCGACGGTCAACCTGCAAGCGGTGATCGTCGAACGCGCCAGCGGCAAGAACATGATGTCGGGCTTTCACGGCTTGTTCAGCCTCGGCGGGATTGTCGGCGCGGCGGGCGTCAGCGCCCTGCTCGGCCTGGGTTTGACGCCGCTCGCAGCGATGTTGGTGGTGGTCGTGGTGTTGATCGCGGCGCTGTTCAAATGCGTACCGCACATGTTGCCTTACGGCAGTGAAAGCTCGGGCCCGGCATTCGCCATCCCCCACGGCATCGTGCTGTTTATCGGCGGGATGTGCTTCATCGTCTTTCTCACCGAGGGCGCGGCGCTGGACTGGAGCGCGGTATTTCTGGCGCAGGAACGCGGGATCGACACGGCATATGCAGGGCTGGGTTATGCGGCGTTTGCGTTGACCATGACCGCCGGACGTTTGATGGGTGATCGGATTGTGCGGATTGTCGGTGCGACGCGGATCATTCTGTTTGGCGGGCTATTGGCCGCGGCGGGATTGTTCCTGGCGACATTCGCGCCGAGCTGGGAAGCGGCACTGGTCGGTTATGCGCTGGTTGGCGCTGGTTGTTCGAACATCGTGCCGGTGCTGTACACGGCGGTGGGCAAGCAGACGGTGATGCCGGAAAGCATTGCGGTGCCGGCGATTACCACCCTCGGTTATGCGGGGATTCTGGCGGGGCCGGCGGTGATCGGCTTTGTCGCGCACGCCAGCAGTTTGAGTTTTGCCTTTGGCCTGATGGCGGTGCTGCTGGTGGCTGTGGCGATTGGCGGGAAAGTGTTGAAGGTCTGAAGCAAAAGATCGTCCGATCGCGGCCCGAGCCTGCGGCAGCTCCTACATGAGATCGTTCCCACGCTCTGCGTGGTAATGCCTCAATGGACGCTCCGCGTCCGCTTTTGGACGCAGAGCGTCCCGGGCTGCATTCCCACGCAGAGCGTGGGAACGATCAGTTATCTTACGTTTTAGAAACCCACGCTAGCCTGCACAAAGAACGTGCGCGGCGCGCCCACGTACATCCCCGAGTTGTTATCGCTGGAACGGGTGAAGTACTGCTTGTCGAAGATGTTCTTCACCCCCGCCCCCAACTTCAGGTTCGACACCTGCGGCCCGAAGTCATACCCGCCGCGCACGTTCCAGGGCTCATTGGTATTTCCCTATCTCAAGATTTGATCTGCGCAAGTTTCTATATCGTGCCTGACAATAATTTCTTGAATCCAAGATGCGCGCTTGCCTGCTCGGGAAAACGCGGGATCTGCCCGCAATATCGCTCAGCGTATAGACAAGGCACACAAGGTCACTCGAGCCACGCATTGCGCAGAAATTGCACCGTGATCGGATTCTGAAGGCAGCCATCGGACAACCGGCGCAAAAAAGGAATTGCCACAAAATATTACTCGCGTCATATTACAGCCGTAATAACGATCCATTTCCGCAGGAATGACGCGATGACCAGCATGCCCTCCCTCGAACCCGACCTCGCCGCTCCGGTCAAGCCCAAGCCACCCCTGCTCAAACGCCTGTTGATCCTCGGCGCCGGTTTGCTCGCGCTGGTCTTCGTTGCTCTGTATGCCGTGCATTGGTGGGGCGCCGGGCGTTTTCTCGAAGAAACCGATGATGCTTATATCGGTGGCGACGTGACGGTAATCGGGCCGAAGGTCGCCGGTTACATCGATGAAGTGCTGGTCAGCGACAACCAGCACGTGAAGGCCGGCGACGTGTTGATCCGACTCGATGCTCGCGATTACAGGGCCAATCTGGCCAAGGCCGAAGGCGCGGTCGCCGCTGAAGAGGCGTTGCTGGCCAACCTCGACGCGACCGAACAACTGCAACAAGCGGTGATCGGTCAGGCCCGCGCCGGCATCGATGCGGCCGGTGCGGAAACCGCGCGTTCGCGGGATGACAACGCACGCTATAAACGTCTGGTGACCACCAACGCCGTGTCGGTGGAAAGTGCGCAACGTGCCGATGCCACGTTCAAAACCGCGCAAGCGCTAAGCGCCCGCGCCCAAGCCGAATTGCTCGCCGCGCAGCGCCAACTGGCGGTGATCGACACCCAGAAACAACAGGCCCGCGCCGCCCTTCAGCAAGCCCGCGCCGAACGTGATTTGGCGCAACTGAACCTCGGCTACACCGAACTGCGCGCACCGGTCGACGGGGTGATCGGCAATCGACGCGCGCGGGTCGGCGCCTACGCGCAGGCCGGCTCACAGCAATTGTCGGTGGTGCCGGCCAGCGGTCTTTGGGTCGATGCCAATTTCAAGGAAGACCAATTGGCCCGGATGAAACCCGGGCAACGGGTCAGCATCCGCGCCGACGTGCTTTCCGGGCAAGAATTCCACGGTCGCCTCGACAGCCTTGCCCCCGCCACCGGCTCGCAGTTCAGCGTGTTGCCGCCGGAAAACGCCACCGGCAACTTCACCAAAATCGTCCAGCGTGTGCCGGTGCGCATCCTCCTCGATCCGGCCGACGGCGTGCTCGGTCATTTGCGTCCGGGGCTGTCGGTGACGGCAGAAGTCGACACCCGCGCCCAGCCTGAATCTTCCGCCGTGGCCGTCGCGCCATGAGCGCCACCCTCGCCGCCCCTGCACAACCGTTCAATGCGGCGGACATGGACACCGCGACCAAGGTGTTCGCCTTTGCGACCATGTGCATCGGCATGTTCATCGCGCTGCTGGACATTCAGATCGTCTCGGCGTCGTTGCGCGATATCGGCGGCGGACTCTCTGCCGGCACCGATGAAACGGCCTGGGTGCAGACCAGTTACCTGATCGCCGAGATCATCGTGATTCCGCTGTCAGGCTGGCTGTCGCGGGTGTTCTCGACGCGTTGGTTATTCTGCGCTTCGGCGGTCGGTTTCACCTTGGCCAGTTTGCTCTGCGGCATCGCTTGGAACATCCAGAGCATGATCGCTTTCCGCGCGCTGCAAGGGTTTCTCGGCGGCTCGATGATCCCGCTGGTATTCACCACCGCGTTCTTTTTCTTCACCGGTAAACAACGGGTGATTGCTGCGGCGACCATCGGCGCGGTTGCGTCACTGGCACCGACGATGGGGCCGGTGATTGGTGGCTGGATCACCGATATTTCGTCGTGGCACTGGTTGTTCTACATCAACCTCGTGCCAGGGATTTTCGTTGCCGTGGCGGTGCCGATGCTGGTGAAGATCGACCAGCCGGAATTGTCGCTGCTCAAAGGCGCGGACTATCTGAGCATGGTGTTTCTCGCACTGTTTCTCGGCTGTCTGGAATACACCCTTGAAGAAGGCCCGCGTTGGAACTGGTTCAGCGACCAGACCATTCTCACCACCGCGTGGATCAGTGGTCTGGCCGGATTGGCATTCATCGGGCGCACGTTGCACGTGGCCAATCCGATCGTCGATCTGCGCGCGTTGAAGGATCGCAATTTCGCCCTCGGCTGCTTCTTTTCCTTTGTCACCGGCATCGGTCTGTTCGCGACGATTTACCTGACACCACTGTTTCTCGGACGGGTGCGTGGCTACAGCGCGCTGGACATTGGTCTGGCGGTTTTTTCCACGGGCGTGTTCCAGATCATGGCGATTCCGCTGTACGCCTTTTTGGCCAATCGCGTCGATCTGCGCTGGATCATGATGATCGGCCTGGGGCTGTTTGCAGTGTCGATGTGGGAATTCAGCCCGATCACCCACGATTGGGGCGCAGGACAATTGATGTTGCCGCAAGCGTTGCGCGGGATCGCCCAACAACCGGCGGTGCCACCGGCGGTGACATTGACCTTGGGCGGATTGGCGCCGGCTCGCTTGAAGCATGCCTCGGGCCTGTTCAACTTGATGCGCAACCTCGGTGGCGCAATTGGCATTGCCGCGTGCGCGACCATTCTCAATGACCGCACCAATCTGCACTTCACTCGTTTGGCCGAGCATTTGAACAGCAGTAACGAGGCGATGAATCAGTGGTTGTCCCAGGTCGGCGGCAACCTGGCGAATCTGGGTCAGAGCGGTGATGTCGGCGTCACCGCCAGCCTGCGCCAGTTGTGGCTGTTGACCTACCGCGAAGCGCAAACCCAGACCTATGGCGATACGTTTTTGATGATCGGCGTGTGCTTCGTCATCGCCACGGCGATGGTGCCCTTGATGCGCAAGGTGCAACCACCGGCCGCGCCGAGTGCGGAGGGGCATTGATCCCGATCCCGACATCACCACATTCCCCTGTAGGAGCTGCCGAAGGCTGCGATCTGTTGATTTTGTTTTTAAAAGACAAGAGCAAAAGATCGCAGCCTTCGGCAGCTCCTACAGGGGGTTATGTGTAGGGAGGGCTCAGGCCTGCGGGGTTTTGCGGAAGCCTACCGCCAGACGATTCCAGCTGTTGATGGTGCTGATCGCCACGGTCAGGTCGACCATTTCCTTGGGCGAGAACTGCGCCGCGACGACGTCGTAGTCTTCGTCGGGGGCGTGGGTCAGGCTCAGTTGGGTCAGCGATTCAGTCCACAGCAGTGCGGCCCGTTCACGGTCGCTGAAGAACGGCGCTTCACGCCAAGCGGTCACGGCGAACAGACGACGCGGGGTTTCGCCACCCTTGATCGCATCGGTGGTGTGCATGTCGATGCAGAACGCGCAGCCGTTGATTTGCGAAGCGCGCAGCTTGACCAGTTCGATCAGGGTCTTTTCCAGCGGCAGTTTGGACACAGCGGTTTCCAGCGCGATCATCGCTTTCAGTGCGTCAGGGGAAGCGGTGTAGAAATCGGTACGAGGTTTCATGGTGGCTCCGGGCAGCAAGTGAATGTGTGACTACGTTAGTCCCCGGACCCGATTCGACAAATAGCCAATATTCCAGAAGATCAGGAGGCCACTGGCACAAAGAAAAGTTGCGCTGGGTAATTGCCAGCGCTGGAACAGTGCCACTAGAATGCGATCAATTCTTAATTGCACTCAGGCAACGGATGCCCACATTGAGTATCTGCCCGTCATGACCGTCATCCACTCGCCCTTGAACCCGCCGATCCACAGCCTCTACCGCGCGCGCAAGGAAGCTCCCAGCCGACGACAAACCCTCACCCGTCTTGGTTTGCTGTTGCTGGTCGGCCCGCTGGGCATCGCCGCGCAGCACGTGGAATGGCGGCAGTGGACAGCTGTCAGCGAGCAGAACAAGGCTCATCTGCCTGATCTCACGCCTCGGGTGCTCAACACCGTCAGCGATTCCGCTCCGATGTTGCAGCGCTGCGTGTGTCCGCAGCCTTGCGCGACACCTGAGCCCGTCTGCCGCTGACCGCTCGTCAGCCGACCGGCACCAAGGGTTATGCGCGTCAGACCAATATCAGGTACATCCCCTTTCTGGAGACGGATCATGATGACGCGCAAACTCACTTCATTATTGCTCGCCGGCCTGCTCGCCACGGCCTCGGCCGCCAGCTTCGCCGCCAATGACAGCACCGACGCAACCGGGACCAAATCCGGTGGCCCGACCAGTACGACCATGCCACCTGACAACACGCCAGGCGCACCTTCGGGTGGTAGCACGTCGGGCGGCACAGGCTCAGGCACAGGCTCAGGCACTAACTCGGGCACTAACATGGGCACCGGCACTAACGGTGGCGCCAGCGGTTCGGGCTCGGGTGCGGGCGGTGGCACCGGATCGGCCGGCGGCGGGACTGGCGGTGCGGGCGGTGGCACAGGCGGCTGAACGAACAAGAGCCACCCCCGGTGAACACCCCCTCAGATTTAAGTGTTCACAATGTTGCCCATAGAGGAACCCTGTGGGAGCTGGCTTGCCAGCGATAGCGGTCTGACAGTCCAAAAAGATGTTGCCTGTGCTGACGCTATCGCTGGCAAGCCAGCTCCCACAAGGTCTGCGGCATCCACACACTTGAATGAAACCCAAAAGTTTTGGAGCTGGTTGACGATCAGCGGTCGGAGCGCATCAACTCGGCCAGACCACTGTCCAGCGATAGGACAGCCGCCCGATTACGCCCGGCATTTTTCGCCTGATACAACGCTGCATCCGCACGCTTGATGAACACTTCAGGGTCGTCATTGCCGCTCGGAATGAACGAATAGCAACCCAGGCTCACGGTGAGATATTCCGTCGGCGAGCCACTGTGGATGATGTGTTTGTCGATCACACTGCGGCGGATCTGCCCGGCGATCGCCAGTGCGCCGTTGATGTCGGTGTCCGGCAACAACACTGCGAACTCCTCTCCCCCATAACGCACCGCCAGATCAGACTTGCGCTGACAACAGGCCTTCAACACCTGCGCGACTTGCGCCAGACATTGGTCGCCGGCCACATGCCCGTAGGCATCGTTGTAGCGTTTGAAGAAGTCGATATCGAGCATGATCAAACTCACCGGGCTGACTTGCCGTGCGCCTCGGGCAAACTCGATCTCCAGCGAACGCTCGAACAAGCGCCGGTTGGCCAGCCCGGTCAGGCTGTCATGGGTCGCAATCTGCTCCAGCGCGAGCTGCGCCTTGCGCAGGTTCTTTTCGATACGCTCGCCGTCGCGCACCTGATGAATGAACACCCAGCCAAACAGACCGACGCCGAGGATCAGCAACGCCACAATCACGCTGGACTGAAACGCACGGTCATTCCAACCCTTGAGAATCGTGTCGCGCGACGTCGCGGCGGAAACCACCAGCGGATACGACGCCAACTGTCGGTAGCCGTACAAACGCGTTACACCGTCGACAAACGAATCGAGCATGGCGGTGCCGGCAGCGGCGTTTGGCAGCAACGTCTGATAAATCTCGCCTTTCGCCAGCGAGCTGCCAATCAACGATTCATCGAACGGTCGGCGGGCAAGCAAGGTGCCGTCGGTGAGACCGAGAAACATGATGCCGTTGTCATCGAGACTGAAGCTTTTGAAGAACTGATCGAAATACGACATCTTGATCCCGGCCAGCAGCACGCCCTGGAAATTGCCGGCATGGTCGTTCACGCGCCTGGAGATCGGGATGATCCACTCACCATTCTCGCGACTGCGAATCGCCGGGCCGATATGCGCCAGGGTCGAAACGTTCTGCTGATGGAATTTGAAATATTCACGGTCGGCCACGCCGTTGCCACGGGGCAGATCAGGGAACGAAGTAATCACCCATTGCCCGTCACGGTCGAAGAAAAACATGCCGTGCAACTGGTCGAGTTGCTGCACCCGGCGCGCGAAGGTTTTCTGTAAGCGCGTCTTCTGCCCGGCGCCGTAACCGTCCTCCTGAATCCAGTCGACGAGGCTATTCATCACCAGGTCCGCCGCCAGAAAAGTGTCCTCGGCCTGCTGCGCCATCGCCCGGGTCAGGTTGCTCGAAGCCATCTGCGCCACCGTCAGATCCTGACGTCGCGATTGCTCCAGTTGCAGGTACAACAAACCGCACAGACACAGACACACCGCAACGGTAAACAGCACGGCCGCTTTGCGAAGTGGCAGGCGCTTGAGCGTGCCGGGGGTCTGTTGCGGATCGTGAATGGGGATAGGCAAAAGCATGTCCTGGGCAGGTACGACAAGGGCGCCAGCGGGTAAACCCTTATGTTTTGTGAGCGTAGCCCACCGAGATGCACGGAGCAAACCGCGCCCTCCCGCCCAGGTATATCGGCGCGCAACGAGATTGGATGATCACCGTTCGCCGGTTTATTTTCGACTTGCTCTTTGCGGTTAGTCAGTTGTGATGGGTTTGTTGATTTCCCGCAGCAGATCCGCAACGGGGACGTTCATGGTGTTTGAGTAATAGGGTTTGTAGCCGTAGGCGGTGACGACGACTTTGCAGGGGATCTGTTGTTTGTTGGCGAGGAGGTGGTTGAGTTCTGTTGTCGAGAGATCTCTTTCCGAACTTCGGTCGCTGGAGGTTTCAGTGATAAATGTACTGGTCGAAAAGGAGTACTCGGAGCTGCCGTTTTCGCGTTTTTCAGAGTCGACCAATCCCACCGCAGAAAACTGAATGGCTTTACCAACCGAAAAATCGTGGTCATCCGCCAATGCGCACCTCAACGTTCCCGAAGCCATCCCTTGCCTTTCGCCTCGACCAAAAAGATCTAAAACATCGACATCGGATTGATATTTGATGACATACAAAAGGACACTCGACCGATCTACGGACACGTACCTCAAGTTTGCTGGAGGCTGTAAATGGTCCTTTGCACACCCGGAACAGACAGCTAGAGCCACACAAAGGAATAACCTGAACATTACGAAAGATCCTTCATGATTGAATCAAACAGCAAATCGCTTGCTGATCTACCCTCAGCGATAGGGGCGTTTAGCATTCCCAAGGCGTTCGCATGATTCGTATCAATATTTACGTTAAGTGACGGACCGCAGGAGATAATCCACTTTTCCCCGAAGTCCGCGACCCCATCTGACGGGTCTCTCACGGATGGTGCAGCCTTAATATTGATCCAATCAACCGCAACTGGAACTGGACGTTCGCGATAGATATCTGAGCCCAGCCACACTAGAGCCCCTTCACCCACAGGGTCCAAAGTAATCAGCATTTGAACCCTGTAACCCCAATCCGACATTATTTTGGACAGGTGAGCACCATTCCAGCCGCCGAGGCTGTGGCCCACGATATAGACGGGGCAGCTTTTATATGGAATCAGACTTAGCACATGCCGCTGAATATCTTGCTTCCCTCTGACTTCGTTGTAACCCAACCAATCCGATTTATATTTCCCTTCTCTCTTTAATGCCTCAGTGCGCCTATCGAATGTACGTCGTGCATCCTGGATGTTTTCATAAGGCCCCGAAAAGTAATAACTCTCTTTATCGCCCGCCCCACCAATAAAAATCACAACCGCCTTGGTGCTTTCCACCGGCACAGCCTTGTCACTGACATCCTTCTTATCCGTCAGCGCATGCTCCGTGTGAAGCTTGTAATTGTTGCCCTTCGCGCACGTTACCGTTTCAGCCGCCATATCTCACTCTTCCAAAAACAACTTGATGGTTTCAGGCAAGTGCGAGCTGACTTCGTGAGTGAACCCGTTTACGTCAGACACCCCATGTTCCAGTCGGCCATCTGCGCGCTGGATTACGTAGGGATGATCTGGCATCGGCTCACCGGTAACGTCATTGACCAGTTTCAACTTGTCAGTGAAGTGCACCGGCATTGGCAACAAACCACTGAAGGGCGCCACTGTCACCGTATCTCCAATGATGACCGTGCCTGATCCACCGATAACGACATTGCCATGGCCACCGGTGCTGTCCAACGTCGCGGCATTCAGACCGTTGATAAAGACCGTCGAAGCAACAGCGCCGGTGATCGGGCTGCCACAGGCGGATTTGTCAGTCATTCGCGCAGCCGCCAGACCGTCGAAATTCACATTCGGCGAGCCACTGACAATCGGATTGGTGCCATGCCCAGGCAGTGGGCAGGCGGTTGGATCGGTGACGCGGGCAGCGGGTTTTCCGCTCATGAACAGCTCCTTGCGATATTGCGTGGTCATCCTTTTGGGGGCGCAAGCATGCGTGAATTCGCAAAACGCTTCAAACCTTCAGGCAAAAAAAAGGCGCCTCCTCAGGCGCCTGTTTTATATCCGCACGAGCCGCTCACATCACCGCGACGGCGGCACCCGAATATCCCCCGCCCGGCACTGGGTTTTCACACCTTTGCCGCACGCGCCGAACTGCAGATCCTTGCCCATGCACACGCGCACTTCCGACAGCTCAGGGCCGCTGCAGATCACTGCGATACCGTCGGCCGGAATGCCGGGGTTGGCCTTGCGGAACAGGTCGGCGATTTCCTCGGCTTCGAAATAATACGAGGAGCTGAACGGTTGCAGTTCCTGCGGGACTTTCACGGCAGCGACGGCCTTGTCCGCTTCATCCAGATAGCCCATCGCGCCCAGACCGCTGCAAGTGCCGTGTTTCGACCATTCGTGATCGAGCAGTTTTTTGGTCGGGAACAGTGTCAGGCCTTTGCTGGTTTCCGCCGCGTTCAGCGTGGTCAGCGGCGGGCAGGATTCTGGCCAGCCGCCCTTGGCGTATTGCGGCCACAGACCATGCAGCACGAAGCCGTAACCCTTGCCGGAACACTGCGCGTCATCCTTGTGGGTCAAACAAAACGTCGGCGACCACGACAGCGTCAGCAGGTAATAATCGAACACCCCTGTCACCGATTCCGCTTTGCCCGACTGCGACTGGCGCGCCGAACTCAAGCCGATGCTACCGACCGTCAGCGCGATCACTGCCAAAATTGTAAACAGCTTTTTCATCCACCCGCTCCTTGGGACGCCTGCGTCCGTGGTTTTCGATCCCGGCCAGACTTGGCCAGCGCTGATTTCGCCACGCTTGTGTTGCAAGCGCATGACGCAAGGCAAGGCCGCACGCCGTTGAACGGTCTACGATTAACAGGCAGACATCAAACAACAGGGATCCGAAATGAGTAAAGCAGACGAACTCGCCGCCAAACTCAAACAAACCCGGCACACCCACGCGGACGCGGCGCTGGAGATCGATTGCTGGCCGGCGCAGGTCTACGACCTGTACCACCGCATCGAGGCGTGGCTGCAACCGGTCACCGAAGTCGGCCTGAAAATTCGCCGCAACCCGACCCACGTTTGCGAAACCTCGCCCGATGGCGAAAGCCATGATTACGCCATCGATCAACTGGTGATCGAAGCCAATCATCAAAGCCTGACATTTGATCCCATCGCACGGTTTACCGAGGATGGCGCCGGACGCGTGCAAATCTATCCTTCAGCCACCGACACTTATTTGTTGCGCACCGTGGATGAACACGGGGAGAGCCATTGGTGGATGCAGTCGATTGAAACCGGACAGCAGTTGGATGCCATTGCGCTGACGGAAAACAATCTGTTGTTGGCGGTGCAGGAAGGTCTCGGCTTGTAGCTCCCACGATCACCGTCGCGCCGCACAAAAATCGAAGATCGCCTGAGAAACCGCTTCGATCATTTGCGGGTCGGCGTGAGCCGCAGTGAACAAGCGGAACTGCGCATCCGGCAACGCCGGCAAGCCATGTTCCGCACCCAGTGCCACCAGCCCCAGGCCCAGTTGACTCAACGGCATCGGTGCGACGGCAAATCCCGACAGCGCCGCTGCGCGCAACCCTGCGGTGCTGGAACAGAGCATAGCCGTACGCGGCGTGATACCGGAATGGGCCAAGCGAGTCAGCGCCGCCTCGCGATACGGGCACGGCTCAGGGAACAGCGCCAACGGCAGCGGCGTCGGCAGCTGCGTGAACGGTTGTGCCGCCCACGCCCACACCAGCGGCTCCTGCCAGAGCAACCGCCCCGAATCAGCGGTTTCACACAGAGAGCCGATGACCATTTCCAGGTTGCCCTGCTGCATCTGGCTGAGCAATGTTCCGGGAATATTCACCTGCACATCGATTTCCATACCGGGATGCTGCGCCGCGCAATCCTGCAGTGCGCGCAACAGACGCGCCTCGACAAAATCCTCGGAAACACCCACTCGCACACGGCCCTGAAATGATGTGCGCGTCAGCTGCGCCCAGGCATCGCGGTTCAGCGCCAGAATCGTTCGCGCATAACCCATCAGGCGTTCACCGTCGGCCGTGAGTTGCTGAGAACGAGTGGTGCGCTTGAGCAGCGGTTTGCCGACCTGTTCCTCCAGCCGTCGCAGATGCCCGCTGACAGCCGATTGCGTCAGGTGCAGTTTTTCGGCGGCACGACTGAAGCCGTCTTCATCGACGACAGCCACGAAAGTCTTGAGCAGCAAAGCGTCGAACATAGTTAGTTACGTGATCAATTGGCGAATTATTTACGATTTATAGTTTGAAGCGCGCTATGTTGCAATGCCTCGCAATCTCTCCCCGAAATGCCGAGGCTCAACGTGACCACCCTTCTGCACATCGAATGCTCGCCGCGCAAACAACGCTCCGCGTCACTGCAAGTGGCTGGTAACTTCATTGATCGCTACGTCCAGCATCATCCGCAGACACACGTCGAAACCCTGGATCTGTGGAGTCTGCAGTTACCGGAATTCGGTGAAGACGCCATGAGCGCCAAGTACGCCGGCCTCGCCGGGATACCGCGCACACCGGCCCAACAATCGGTCTGGGAAGACCTCGAAGCACTGGCCGCCCACCTGCATCGTGCCGACATTCTGGTGATGTCGGTGCCGCTGTGGAATTACGGCATTCCGTACAAACTCAAGCATTACATCGACCTGGTGTCGCAGAAAGACATCCTCTTCAGCTTCGACCCAGAGCGTGGCCCGCAAGGCATGCTGCAAGGCAAAACCGCTGTACTCGCCTATGCCCGAGGCCTGGATTTTTCCGCGCAATCGACCACGCCAGCGGAGCGTTTCGACTTTCAGAAACCTTATATGGAAGCCTGGCTCGAATTTATCGGGATCACCGATGTGCACGCGCTGATCGTTGAAAAAACCATTCTTGGCGAAGACATCGACCGCAACGCGCGATCGCTTGCCTCACAACAGGCTCGGGATCTGGCCGATCGCCTTGTCCGGGCTGGATGACACTCACGAAAGTCTTTCACTACACTGGGCGACCTTCCGTCTCAGAAGCCCGATCACAATGACAACGCTAAAAAGCACGATGATCCTCTGCGGTGCGCTCACATTGGCCACCGCCGTTCAGGCGCAAGAACCCCCTTCACACCTCGACACCCTCCAACAACAAGGCGAACTGCGCGTCTGCACCACAGGCGACTACAAGCCCTACACCTTCAAACGCCCCGACGGCGATTTCGAAGGCATCGACATCGCCATGGCACGCTCGCTGGCCGACAGCCTCGGGGTCAAAGTGCAATGGGTGCAAACCACCTGGAAAACTCTGATGCCGGACATGCAGGCCGGCAAGTGCGACATCGGCATGGGCGGTATTTCGGTGACGCTGGAGCGGCAGAAAAAAGCCTACTTCAGCAACACCCTCGACACCGACGGCAAGATCCCGCTGGTGCGCTGCGCCGATGTCAGCAAGTACCAGACTGTCGAGCAAATCAACCAAGCCAACGTGCGCCTGGTCGAACCCGCCGGCGGCACCAACGAAGCCTTCGTCCACGCGTTCCTGCCCAAGGCGCAACTAGCCCTGCACGACAACGTAACGATCTTCCAGCAACTGCTGGACAACAAGGCCGACGTGATGATCACCGACGCCTCGGAAGCGCTGTACCAGCAGAAACTCAAACCGGGGTTGTGCGCGGTCAATCCGCATCAGTACATGCAGTACGGGGAAAAGGCTTACTTGCTGCCGCGCGATGACATCAGCTGGAAACTGTATGTCGATCAGTGGCTGCACCTAAGCAAGGTGACTGGCAAGTATCAGCAAACCCTGAGCGAGTGGATTGCCGTACCTGCCGCGCAGTAGTCCTCAATCGTCATGCAACATGCCGGAAATGTACTGATTGAGACTGCTGCCAATACTGTTGCCACCAAACTTCAAGGTATTGACGTTGCGAGCCTCCGGCGACTGACAGTCGCTGGAGAAACAACTGGTGGTGGTCAAACCACCCGCGCCGGAACAGGCACTCAACACCGATACCGCTGCAGCAATCAACAGCACTTTGACGACATTAAGGCGCATGGCACGATTCCCCTCGGAGTGAATAGCGACGAACTTGTGCCAACATCCTAGGCCTGCGCCGCACGCGGCAAGATGAAACTTTGCTGATCGACAGCGCCGGTTCAGAATCGCTTACCCGCCGACAAGGAACTCCCCATGCAATTCCTGCCCCTCACCGACGCCAGCCCTGCTGTCCAGGCCCACGTCCGCACCCTGCGCAATCAGCCGGACGTGCGTAAGTTCATGTACACCTCGCATGAAATCAGTGAGCAGGAACATGCGAATTGGCTGGCCTCTTTGCAGGGCAACCCACGCCAGCAGGTGTTTGTGGTGATCAAGGATGAGCAGGCCGTCGGGGTTGTTTCGTTGAATGCGATCAACGTTTTGCACAAGAGCGCGGATTGGGCGTTTTATCTGGATGTCGGGTTGCAGGGAAAGGGCTTGGGCAGCGTGGTCGAATTCTGGATGCTCGATTACGCGTTTGGCGTGGCGGGGTTGGAAAAGCTGAATTGTGAAGTGCTGGCGATGAATGCGGCGGTGGTGAAGATGCACCAGAAGTTCGGGTTTGAGGTTGAGGGTGTTCGGCGGCAGAACGTCGTGAAGGATGGGGTTCGGGTGGACGTGGTTTTGTTGGGGATTACCAAAGAGGAATGGCTGAACAGGCGCCCTGCTCTGGCGCCGGTAATCAACCGGCTCAACGCCGTTTAAAATCGGGAGGCCTGCGTTTGGAACGTGAACTGAGTCCTGCCGACCTGTACAAAATCAGAGACGCCTTGTCGTGGATCTTTGTCGACATCGCAGTGGATTTCCCCTACATCGCCAGACAAGTCGAAGGCTACGATTCGGAACAGGTCAAAGAGATTTTGTATTCGGAAGTTGCCGTCGTCTGCGCCTGGAACCTTGCAGGGCCGTTACCTCCGATCTGGACGGGATTCCAAAGCGATGAGTTGAATCGAGATATCGAGGAAATGTTGCGGGAGAAGAACAGAAGCTGGATTCGGCAAAAGCTTTATCGCCTGCACGTGGCTTGGTTGCGGTTCAACTACAAGGAAGCCTGGAAAGAGCTTTCAGCCCACCTCAAACAATCGGACTGAATCCCTCTTTGACGACGGCAACCCGCCGCCAAAGAGGTGCGTGCTTTTACGCCTTCACCTCAACGTTATCCAACGCCTGATTCACCGCCAACTCCCCCAGCATCACCACCTGCGCGATACCCAGCGCGGTTTTGCGGTGCGAGAGATCGAGCGTAGCGGCGAAGTTGATGAGCATTTCCGAGGCGGAACCCAAGGTTTCGCTGGCGTTGGCGAGCAGGGATTCGGTGTCGTACTTTGGATTGGCTAGGTACATGCGCTCGGGCTCGTTGACGCTGGCCATGATGTGGCCGGCGGGAAGGAGATAGTGATCGAGCGCGCGCTCGGCGGCTTCGTGGAGTTTTTTGGAGTTGAGGGATTCGTAGGGGGATGCGGGATCGGTGTCCGGCGGATTGGGCGTTACTTTGAACATAGATGGAACCTCTAGCGCGATTACTAAAAGGAGCCATCACCCACGCTACCAAACGATGGGTGGCGGCCATACGCGGGTTGGTAGACCGGTCGCACTAGAACCCGGCGCCCACGAATGGGCCCCACGCATGACCACCATGAAATCCGAGTCCTGCGAAAGCGACTGAAATTGATGATGCGATGCATCTAGACACGAAGCGGGCTACCAAACCCGATCACTGGTTTTTAGTGATGTGGCGACGATAGAGCGTGCGTGCTAGACGTACAAGCCGGGGGATTCTGTCTTAGGTGTAGGGGGAGGCGCAAGATGGTGTAAGGCATTATGACTAAACGTAAACTGATTTAAACAGATGAAGAAAAGCTACCTCCATGTCACTTTCGAAATCGGAAATATGAGTTTTAATAGGCATCTAAGAAAAATCATCGACAAATAAAAATGGCGGGATAACCAACCATAAACTCAGGAAGTTCTCCACCAGAAAACCCAGGTACATTTGCCTTAAAAATAGCTAACGACATTCCCTCAGGCGCCCGTGCCCAAATCTGATACGCCATAGTTAATCCGCTTATTTTTTTCTGAAGCACAGCCCTATGCAGAAACTCAAACCCTTGCACATTCACAAAAAATTGCAACATCTCATTACTCAGCGAGTAAAACTCTTCATGACTCAAGTTTTGAGATTCTGCAGACTCAAGTAACATCCGGTAGTAAAAGGCAATCTCATCTTGATCATCTCCCCCTTGGGCACCAATCGGCAAACTCATATCGGGGCGTCCGTTAAATCCATCATGCGCTAGCCTGTGGCACTCTGGGCAAAGCGAGATTCCGTTTCCCAACTCAAATCTTGCCTGCGGCAATAGGGTACGCCTGAAAAGATGATGGGCCTGAACTTTATTAGATGAGTTGCAAACAACGCAGCTATACGCATCTCTTGCACGGATAAAGCGACTCCACAACGTCAGACACCAGCGCTCAGAGCGCTTTTTATCCAACGCCACATATAGCCTGTTTCTAATATCAATCAACTGATCAACGTTTATAGGCTTCACAGTTCACTCCAAGAATATTTTAGGGTGAATAGATAGGTCCTTTTTCTGATCAAGGCTAAATAATTTTCGATAAGTTGAGACCTTTTAGGCACTTCCAAACGATGAAGCCGGCCCAAGCTAAAATGCCCAATTCAATCGAATGCTAGTGCGGAAAACATCAGAGACCACGCTCAGGAACAATGAGAGAAACAATGGGGACAGATTTATTTATCGTCTAAAAATGAGCAAACAAATCTATCCCTTTCTACTGTTATCGAGGCGTGTTAAGCGCCAAAGTATCAAACTCAGAAAGATTCGACCGGTTTTTTGGTCTGCTCAACAAGCTTGTTCTCGTCAAGTTTCGGGAAAGAAAACTTGATCATGATGACCGATTCCTCGCCCTCGCCCGTGACAATCAGATCAGCCCCCCTGACATTCGCAGGCGCGGCTGCCATCAAACCAGAAACGCTAGGGGTCCCTTTGATCGAGGCGGCACCCTCAATAAACGAGTAGGTTAGATTATTGGCGTTCAGAGCAACACTTTCGTAGTTGGTGAGTTTAGCGGTGTACTCATCCTTGTTTTTAGCTTTTGCCGCCAGATCGACGAGATCCAGCATGGACTTGCCGTCAGCCAGTGCGACCAGACCGAACGAATTGGCCAGCGCACCGATGGCACGCCCAAACAATTCACGCTCATAGGGCGCGAACAGGGAAACCATAATTAGCTTGTCACCGCTGAACACCAAGCCAGCGGTGAATTTCTGATCAATGAAATCCACGTCATCGATACACCGAGCGGGCGCGCCCACCTCTGCCGAGCAATCATAGTAACCGTCAGCCTCGGTGTATTTCGTGATTGGGGTGTCGTAGCCGTAGCTCTTGAACAAATTTTCAGCTGCAACGGCACTCTGTATAGCGCCAACAAGGCCGCCCAGGCAAAGCACTAACGCATGGATTTTTTTCGACATGGATTCCGTTCCTACAAGGATGTGGATATTGATAGCCACATGCTATCAATCCTGTATTGGATTTGTCTCGCTCAATCCAATACAGGTTGAGCAAGCTCAGCAGGTCCAGAAGTGGGACGCTGTAAACCCACTCTGCCATTCCTGCCCCAAGCCCCCTCCTCCCATTCCTGATAAACTCCCCCACCTCCCAGCCACACCGATTCCGTACCCCTAATGTCCCCTATTCCCGCCACACCCGCCCCACTCTCCCGCCGCTTCTCCGTCGCCCCAATGATGGATTGGACTGACCGCCACTGCCGTTTCTTCCTACGCCTCCTGTCGAAGAACGCCCTGCTCTACACCGAAATGGTCACCACCGGCGCGCTGCTCAACGGCGATCACGAACGTTTCCTCCGTCACAACGAAGCCGAGCACCCTCTCGCGTTGCAGTTGGGCGGTAGCGTTCCGTTGGATCTGGCCGCCTGCGCGCGCATGGCTCAGGAGCATGGCTACGACGAGGTAAACCTGAACGTCGGCTGCCCAAGCGATCGTGTGCAGAACAACATGATCGGCGCGTGCCTGATGGGGCACCCGCAACTGGTGGCGGATTGTGTGAAGGCGATGCGTGATGCGGTGTCGATTCCGGTGACGGTGAAGCATCGCATCGGCATCAACGGTCGGGACAGTTATGCGGAGCTGTGTGATTTCGTCGGCACAGTGCGCGATGCGGGGTGCACCAGTTTTACCGTTCACGCGCGGATTGCGATTCTGGAGGGGTTGTCGCCGAAGGAGAATCGTGACATTCCGCCGTTGCGTTATGACGTGGCGGCGCAGTTGAAGGCGGATTTTCCGGCGTTGGAGATTGTGCTGAATGGCGGGATCAAGACGATGGAGGCTTGCCATGAGCATTTGCAGACGTTCGATGGTGTGATGTTGGGGCGTGAGGCTTATCACAATCCGTATTTGCTGGCGGAGGTGGATCAGCAGTTGTTTGGCAGTTCGGCGCCGGTGATCAGTCGGGCTGAGGCGTTGGCGCAGTTGCGTCCTTATATAGCCGAGCATTTGCTGGCGGGTGGGGCGATGCATCACATCACTCGGCATGTGTTGGGCTTGGGCACGGGGTTCCCGGGGGCGCGGAAATTCCGTCAGTTGTTGTCGGTGGATATTCACAAGGCCAAGGATCCGCTGGCGTTGCTGGATCAGGCCGCCGAGTTGCTTGAAGGGCGCTGATCCCCTCCTCTTCCACTGAGCCGGGCGGATTGCTCCGCCCGGCGTCAGCCATCAGGCTGCCGCAGCTGCGGTCCAGTTGACCCAGCCAAACGCCCACGTCGCCAGAATCAACAATCCGAACGCGATCCGGTACCACGCGAACGCCGCATAGCTGTGGTTGGCAATAAACTTGAGCAAGCCGCGCACGGCGATCATCGCGAAGATAAATGCGGTGACGAAGCCGAGGGCGAAGACTGGCAGGTCGTTGGGTTGGAACAGGTCGCGGTATTTGTAACCGGAGTAGACGGCGGCGCCGACCATGGTTGGCATGGCGAGGAAGAATGAGAATTCGGTGGCGGCTTTGCGCGACAGGCCGAAGAGCAGGCCGCCGATGATGGTCGAGCCGGAGCGCGAGGTGCCGGGAATCATCGCCAGGCATTGTACGAAACCGATCTTCAGTGCGTCAGACCAACGCATGTCGTCGACGTGATCGACGCTGATCACATGGCTGCGCTGTTCGGCCCACAACATGATGATGCCGCCGACGACCAGTGCCACGGCGACGGTGATTGGGTTGAACAGGTATTCGTGGATCGCATCGGCAAACAGCACGCCCAGGACCACGGCGGGCAGGAAGGCGATCAGCAAGTTGAGGGTGAAGCGTTGGGCATTGCGTTCGGTGGGCAGGCCTTTAACGATGTTGAAGATCTTTGGGCGGAACTCCCAGACCACAGCGAGGATGGCGCCGAGTTGAATAATGATGTTGAACGCCATGGCGCGTTCGCCGCCGAATTCCAGCAAGTCGGCTACGATGATTTGGTGGCCGGTACTTGAGATCGGCAGGAATTCGGTCAGGCCTTCTACCGCACCTAATATCAACACCTGAAAAAACGTCCAGAAATCCATTAATCCTCCGTCAGTGCGCTCTTTGGGCGAGCGACCGGGTAACAACACTCAGGGGTTGAGTATCTGCAGTGAAACCATTGACATACATAAATGCAAAAGTTCATCAGCCACAAAGATTACGTCTTATTAAAAGACACACTCAAGGCATGTTAGTAATCGTCGGCTGACGAACTACGCAGAAAATATTTAGGGCTCACTACAGAAAAAAGTTGCTCTGCCGACAAAGTGTGATCAGTATCACATTAATCAGGGATGGCCATACAATGGCAAAAGGACATAGACAAAGCCATCGCAATAGACTCAAAATAGTGGCACCATTGCATATCGCCACCATCTATTCAGTAGTTCACAGCTCCGAGAAAAGCAACTAAAAGCCTGAAAAGCTTAATTATTGTTAGAAAACTCGCGAGACACGTCTAAAATCCGCGCAAATGTTACCAATTGTCAGTCACAGATGAGAACCGGTGCTTTAACATCCCGATGTCAGCACTAATTCGAGTCAATGCATGATGCTCTCAGGGAACTTAGCGCCTAGAAGCCCGCGCCCGACAAATGACGAACCTGGAGTTCTTACTCTGGGTCGCACCCGTGGCGTGGCTGAACATTTTAGAGCGCTGGTCGCCAGGCACGTGCGAACTGATATGGCATTAGAAGCCAACTCGTACGCGCATTCATATCAGTTCAATGAACAATCTGCTCCGTATCGGGCGATCTTCCTGGTCATCGACAGCCCACAAGCGCTCGAGGACAATCTCGCGCTGGTGGAAAATCTGCGCAACGACAACTTGAAACCGATCATTTGCGCAGTCATCACTGGGCGCGGTGCCTTCAACAAGATCAAGTACTATCTTGCCGGTGCGGACTTTTGTATCAAGCTCAATACCCTTTCCGAGGAGGGTGCCGAGTTGCTGGGCGAGTTCTTCAACAGTGAAGAGTGGCAAAGGGATATCAATCTCACACTCGACCCGACGCGTATCTGCCTGATGGATACAAGCAAGAAACTCGACATCTCGTTTGCCGAGATGAAGATCCTCGAAGCCTTTGCACAAACCAGTAATCACATTCTGAGCCATGATGAAATTGCCAACATCATGGGCCTCAATACCAATTTCTACGACCCTCGAGCGCTGGAAAAATCAATCAGCCGCTTGCGTGGAAAAATCAAGGACATGTATGGTACAAACGCGATTCAGAGCATCCGCGGCTACGGCTATCGCCTGATGCGGGGCCTGATATCGACTGCCTGATCAATGCAGCCATCCCTTTTGCATACGAACGAAGGATCGTCTGATGCAACCATATAGCTCCTGTTCTGCTTTACCCCTGCTGAAAATCAAGCAATTGAATGAGCGCGGCAACACGACCCATAACAATAAAACTCCATAACATAGCAGCAGTTCGAGTGGAATTCATCGAGGGCCAACTTTGGGCCCAGACCCTGCCTATCGATTACTTCCGAGGAAGTCATTGCTCGCCTGCCGATTTATCTTTTAGCCAATTTTGGTGTGTATTTAGGAGAGAGACATGGAAACTAGTACAACCCTCCCAAGGAAATATTTTGTTGTCGTGACTCATAGCACAACGTCGCAACGTGAACTGGAGAGCATCCTGTCCAGCGAACGCTTCAATTCGTTTGAAGGCGTTGACTCGCCCTCTTCCGCTCCAATGGTGATGGAGTTCACATATCCGAACATCAGTCGAAAAAATGCGCCGCGCAGTATTGAACACGATACTCAGCGAATACTGGCCACGCTTGAGTCCGAATGGCTGGCAGCGCAATCGGCTAATCCTTTCCAGAATGCCCCGGCAATAAACGCAGAAAGCAGCAACATGCCACCTGCCATCGAAGGCCATATGCCGGCGAGCGAGACCTGGCATCTGGACAATGATCAGGGCGCACTGAGTAAAGACGATATCGAAATCAGTCTTACCGGTCTTGAAACAGCACTGGTACGCAAAATGCTCACT
The DNA here is from genome assembly GCF_009764645.1 of Pseudomonas sp. PB106. Lineage (GTDB taxonomy): Bacteria > Pseudomonadota > Gammaproteobacteria > Pseudomonadales > Pseudomonadaceae > Aquipseudomonas. Next base: position 80,311 of record NZ_RWIM01000061.1, on the reverse strand, counting down.
CATGAAGAGCGCGTTGTCAGTCGGGACGAGCTGATTCTGAGCATCGGTCGAGAGCCAGAGCAATATCGCGGTCTGGAAATGTGCCTGAGTCGTCTGCAAGATAAATTCAAGCATGCCAGCAACGGCGAGCGACTGTTCCGTGCGGTGCGCAATCGCGGTTATTGCCTGATCCAGGAAGTGGTCGCGTAAGCACAGCTGACCTTCCTATAAAACAAACAGATAAAGTGCGATTACAACAACAAGAAGAGCACTCTGTTTGGTTTCACCTCCCTTCTCCTGCTTCTTCAGACATCCCTGCCTCCACCCCTCCAACAGTAACAAATACAACACGATTAATTCACCCCTCGCTCTACGACCTTTTCTAACAGTGCGCTATTTAATTATTAGAAAGTTGGCACTGTGCCATCTTGTTAGAACTCGTCAGACACCATTCCAGCCAATAACTTAGTCTATTGACTGAAGACAGTTCGGCATATCGATGTTGTTACCTCAGGACACTCGTTAAAACAAAAACAATAAGTCTGCATAACAACTCGGATTTCAACTGTTGAAACCTGAATGGACGTCTTTTGGGGATACCGTATGGATCTTTCTCTAAGTATCAATCGAAGCACAGGCCTCAAGGGACTGACCTTTTGGGGCCAATGGGCGCTGGCGCAGGGCTTTGTGGTAACGCTGCTGTTCATCCTCGCCGAGCATCACACCGGGACGGTCGCGTTCTACTACCGAATGTGCGCCACCCTGGCGGTATTGGCCTCGGTGCCGGCGTATACGTTCAGCGGTGTCTATCGCAAACGCGATAACTACCTGACCGGTCTGGGTCGGCTGTTCATGGGGTGGTCGATGACCATGGCCGCGCTGGCTTGCATTGCGTTTGTTTGCCAGGCCGATGAGTTGTTTTCGCGGCAGGTGATTCTGAGCTGGGCGGTGTATGGCTTCCTCGGTCAGGCGTTTCTCTATGCGCCGTTGCACGCGTTTTCCAAGTACTACCAGCGCTCGCGCAAAAGTGAACACAAGACGCTGATCGTTGGTACTGGTGACTTGGCGCTGGGTCTGGCGAAGAAGCTCAGCCAACTGGAAAACCTGCCATTGGTAGGTTTGGTCAGCAACGGTGATGTGTCGGCGCTGGGTAAAGATGCGCCGCGTGTGGTCGGCGCTCAGGAAGATTTGCTGAAGCTGATCGAAGCCCATGACATCCGTCGTTTGTACATCACTCTGCCGCTGTGTGAAGCCGCGAAAATCGAAGCGATTTATGGCGATTTGCTCGGCGCCAACGTTGATGTGGTGTGGGTGCCGGACCTCAACAGCCTGACCCTGCTCAATCACTCGGTGAAAGTCGTGGACGGTCTGCCGGCGATCTATCTCAACGAGAGTCCGCTGACCAGCCGCCCGACTGCTGCGTTGAGCAAGAGCCTGGTCGAGAAAACCGTGGCGTTTCTGGCAATCATTGCGCTGAGTCCGATCCTGCTGATCATCGCGCTGGCGGTGAAGATCAACTCGCCGGGGCCGGTGTTCTTCAAGCAGGATCGCCACGGTTGGAACGGCAAGGTGATTAAGGTATGGAAATTTCGCTCGATGCGTGTTCACGATGACCGCGAAGTGAAACAGGCCAGCCGCAATGACTCGCGCATTACCGCAGTCGGTCGTTTTATCCGTCGCACTTCGCTGGATGAATTGCCGCAACTGTTCAACGTCTTGCAGGGGCACATGGCACTGGTTGGGCCGCGCCCGCACGCTGTTGCGCACAACCACTTCTACTCGGGGAAAATCCTCGCCTACATGGCCCGCCACCGGATTAAACCGGGTATCACCGGGCTGGCTCAGATCAGCGGCTGCCGCGGTGAAACCGACACCCTCGACAAGATGCAGAAACGTGTGGAAATTGACCTGCAGTACATCAACAGCTGGTCGTTGTGGCTGGATCTGAAGATCCTGGTGAAGACGCCGTTTACATTGCTGTCGAAGGATATTTACTGAGGTTTGAAGCTGCACATCGCAAGGGGACGAAAGTCCCCTTTTTTGTGGCTGGGATTTGCCGGCGTGAGTGGATGCAGAGGAATGCAAAAACTGTGGGAGCGAGCTTGCTCGCGAAAGCGGTGGGTCAGGCAACAGGGATGTCGACTGTACGGGCGCCTTCGCGAGCAAGCCAGCTCCCACAGGGATTTGTAGTTGGCTTGGGATTTGTGGCTAGACACATGACCTGTGGGAGCTGGCTCGCCAGCGATGGCGCTGTGTCAGGCGACATCAATGTTGCAGGTGCTGGCCTCATCGCTGGCAAGCCAGCTCCCACAGGGATTTGTAGTTGGCTCGGGATTTGTGGCTAGACACATGACCTGTGGGAGCTGGCTCCCCAGCGATGGCGCTGTGTCAGGCGACATCAATGGTGCAGGTGCTGGCCTCATCGCTGGCAAGCCAGCTCCCACAGGGATTTGTAGTTGGCTCGGGATTTGTGGCTAGACACATGACCTGTGGGAGCTGGCTCGCCAGCGATGGCGCTGTGTCAGGCGACATCAATGGTGCAGGTGCTGGCCTCATCGCTGGCAAGCCAGCTCCCACAGAGATTTGTGGTTGGCTCGGGATTTGTGGCTAGACACATGACCTGTGGGAGCTGGCTCGCCAGCGATGGCGCTGTGTCAGGCGACATCAATGGTGCAGGTGCTGGCCTCATCGCTGGCAAGCCAGCTCCCACAGGGATTTGTGGTTGGCTCGGGATTTGTGGCTAGACACATGACCTGTGGGAGCTGGCTCGCCAGCGATGGCGGTGGGTCAGCCAATATCAATATTGAATGTGCCGACCTCATCGCTGGCAAGCCAGCTCCCACAGGTTTCAGAGGTGCTTCGGAGATCTGCGCTTACTCCGTAATCTTCTCGAAATTGCGATAGAACATGTCCCCTTCCCGGCTATCGGTCATCGAGTGCAATTGGAAGCTGCGGTTCAAACGTGCACCACCGTCACGGGTCAGCGGGGCCCACACCAGGTTGGCGCGGCGCATGGTCGACATGCTCATCATTTCGTCGAACGGGATGGACAGGTAGAGGCCTTTGTCGAAACTACCTTCGCCATACTCGGCGCTGCTCGCCGTGGTGATCGTTGCCCAGGCACCGAAGCGCACACCGTTGGAAAACTCGCGGGAGATGTCCAGCGTGCCGCCCCAATCCCCGGCCAGATATCGCCCGACGCTCACCGCCGCCAGCGTATCGAACGGCAGATCGGTATAGCCAGTGATGTGCCCGGTCACCACCGAGTAATCGCGCAACGCAAAGCCCTGATCGAAATCCCGCTGACGCACCCAGTTGATATCCGCCCCCACCGACCAGCGCTCACCGGTCGGACGGAACAGCACTTCACCGCCCACACCGGCAAACATCGACTCCAGATAACCGCCATACACCATGCCATACAGGTCTTTATCCAATTGCTCGGCATGGCTGACCTGGAACAGCGGCATGGTCGTATCGGAGGTGGTCAGGTACTGACGCAAATCCGTACGCACACGAGGCAAACCGCTCGGTGCGTCGTAGACGAATTTGTCGAAGTTGTTGACCAGGTTGGTGCTGAGCAAACCGTTCCACCAGGTGTTGCGATTGAAGCGGTATTCGGCGTCGGCATCGGCGGTGAATTGATAGAGCAAGCCATCCGGGCCACCGACGTTCTGCTTGAAGCCCAGCCCCACGCCATAACTGAAATGCTGCGGTGCTTCGGTGTAGAGGGTTTTCTCGTTGTGCGGCATCGCCGGGTTGATCTCGGTGGTGCGGTGCAACGACTCCAACGGCTCTTCGTTATTGATCACTTCACGGAAGGTCTGGCGCGGCACGCTGGTTTCTTCCACCGGCAAGTCGTAGCGCTTGTTGACCATGGTGAACCAGTCGATGTCGTCGTTGACGCTGTTATCGAGCACACGGCTCGCCCGCCCGACAGCCTTGGACGAATGGAAATAACGCTGCTGCTCGCCATAGACGATCAGCTCGGAATCACGCTGGGTGATGCGCTCGACTTTGTAGCCAGCGTTCTGCTGCAGGCGCTGCGAAACGTTGGCCCAGTTGACCTGATCCATCGCCGTGGTCGGCGCCTTCGCCGGCAGCGGTTCTGGGGTCGGATCGTACGTCTTGGCGGGTGCCTTGCGGGTAGCGAAATTGGTGTGAAAGGTGATGCCGAACATCGCCGTATTCCCGCGCTCCCACGCGGCGCTGACGTCGACTGAATCTGCCACTTTGAACACCGCGCCGAGGTTGATCGGCGAGTCTTGCTTGATGATGTTGTCCTTCGGCTCGTTCTTGTAATCGTTGCCTTCGTATTCAAGCTTCAGGCTGAGACGATCCCACGGCGTCTGATAGCTCACACCACCGAAGAGCGACGGCCGACCGCGAAAGTAAGAGCCCGAGTTGACGTCACCGGTGCCTTCGAGTTCGGGCCGGGTATCGAAGCGATCACTGACGTAGCCCAACGGGTTGTCGAGGTCGCCGCGATTACCCAGATAACCCCAGGCAATCCCGGCGCTGAAGTCGAAATTGTCGAAGCGTTTGTTGGCGACGAAAAATTCACTGGAGAACAAACCGGTACCACCGATATCTCGGAAGCCCAGCGCCACGTCGGGCAACCAGTGACTTTCCTGCCACAGCCGGACTTTGACGTCGACCGCCTTATCCTTATAGCTTTGGCTGCCGCTCAGAGCCTCCGATCCGTATGCCCGGTTGGTGATCGCGGTGTAGCGAAACGAGCCTTCGAGCCAGTCCAGCGGTTGCAACGAAACGCTGTAGCGGCTGTACGGTTCGGTGCGGTTGGCGTTGACGCTCAATTCGCCGGCCGGGGCCATGCGCGCGGTCGGCGTCTGCAACAGACCGGTGCCACCGAAGTCATTCTGGGTGATGCGCGGCTCGGCATGGGCCAGACCGCAGGGCAATAACAACACAGCTGCAAAACGTAACTTCAACGAACCACCTCGGCCAGCTGCGTGGCAATAAATTCGGCCAACTGCTGATTCAGTTCAGGTAGAGGCGGATCCAGATCATCATTTTTCAGCGGCACCAGAATCTTGCTGCCGGCCACGGGAAAGTGCCCGCTCTCGCGATTCCAGTGCGCGATGCCGACCCGTTGCGAGGCGCCGTTGGGCTGAATCAGCCACAGGTAATCGGCTTCGGCATCGCTGAGAATCGAGCAGCCCTGCAAGTATTCACGGGCCTCTTGCAACGGCTGATACGGCAGATGACACGGCGTGGCGACGGCGCCGAACACTTCGACTTCGTCGACCCGTTTCGGATAGATCAACTGATCGCCATCGTCGAGGCGAATGTTGCGCGCGAAACCGACTTCCAGTGCGACCGGGTCGAGATCGGCGATCTGCCGCCCGGTCACTGGCATCTGCCGCACTTCTTCAGCCATGCGCTGCGCCAACGCCGCGCGACTCGGCCGGTCGAACAGCATCGCCATGCGCCGCAACACATCCAGATCAAACAGCACGCCGACCTTGAGGCGCGCCTGCTCCTCAATCAGCGACTGGCGCAGCAAGGCACCCGCCAGCCAGTAACCTTCGGCATTCGGCACCGCTTCGCCGATCACGTCGAGCAAGCGCCCGCCCGGTGGCAACTCGACCGGCCCGGGGTTGGCGACATCGCCCGACACCGTGACAGCCGCCTGACTGACACTGGCGATCAACATCAGGCCCGCCGATAACATCCTTAGACGCATCACGGCAGGTGCCTGCGATCAGGCGTGAGTTGCACAACCTTGACGCGCAACTGCGAGGTCAACTGCTGCTCGCTCTGCAAAATGAAACCGTCGCGCGGGTCGACCCAGTAATGATTGGTCGCGCGCAGGCCGATGGCCGGCGCATCAATCTGCTCATCGACACGCAGCACGGTGTATTCCTTGTCGAGAATCTGCAGGGTTTGTTCGGAGCGGCGGGAGAAGCGGCTGTTGACGATCACCCCGACTTCCTGACCCTTGTAGAGGTCGATCCAGCGCCGCGTGGTGAAACCATCCGCCACTTGATGCAAACCTTGTTTGAACGGCGAATTATCGGACAGCCGCGTGCCGTCGAGATCGCCTTCCAGGCCCAGGCCGACGCTGCGCACGGCGAGGCCATCGCGCAGCAACAGCACCTGTTTGCCGGACGCGACCCAGAACTGCAGGTCCTCCCGTTCGCGCATCAGCGCCAACACCCCGGAGCCCGAAGGTGTGGTCAGTTTCAGTTGCGGATAATTGACCCCGGCTACTTCGGCTGCCGTCACGTCCACTTCATCCGGGCCGACCACCGCAGCCTTGAGGTTGTTCAAGGACGCGCTCATCAACGGGTTACAACCACACAGCAACGAGGCCGCCATCAGGCACAGGCCAACTTTCAGAATGTTCAAAGTCGGCGACCTTATTTGCTGTTGTTACTGTATTCGCTCCAGTTCTTCGCAGCGGAAGCGCCAGTGCCGACAAGCGATGCCGACGGCACCAATTGACTGATCAGACGGTTCCAGCGAGTCACGTTGGCAGGCCCGACATACACCACGTCCTGCGGGCGAACTTCGAAGTGCGAAGCCAGCGCCATGGCGGTCGGCGACTCGGCTTCGAGCTGATAGATCTTCGCCGGCTCGACGTCGAGATTTTCCACGCCACGAATGACATACACCGCGTTGCCATTGGAGGTGGTCTGGGCCAGGCCGCCGACCGAACCGAGCACGTCGGTGAGGTTCATGGTTGCGGTCTTGAAACTCAGTGCGCGCGGTTGGTTGACCTCGCCCATCACGTAGATGCGCTTGTTGTCGTTGTACGGCAGATACAGCTGATCGCCGCCCTTGAGGTAGACGTTCTGCAACTCGGAATCCTGTTGATTGAGCGAGTCGAGATTCAGCGGATAGGTGCGGCCCTTGCGCGTCAGCAACAACCCGGACAAATCAGCATTGTTGGTGTCGATACCGGCCGAGCCGAGGGCTTCGACCACACTCAGCGGGTTGGTGGAAATCGCTTGCGGCCCGGCCTTGGTCACCGCACCGGTGACCACGACTTTCTGGCTGGCGAAACGCAACACCGCGACATCCACTTGCGGCTCGGCGATGAACGCCGAGAGTCGCTGTTCGATGTCCGAGCGCAGTTGCTGGATGGTCCGGCCGGCGGCCTGGACTTCCTTGATGAACGGGTAATAGAGCGTGCCGTCGGAGCGCACCAGTCGGCCGTTGGCATCGATCTGTTGTTGTGCACCGGACGGCGCCGTCAGCTCCGGGTGATCCCACACCGTGATGTACAAGACATCGTTGTTGCCGATGCGGTACTCGGCCGGGGTCGCCAGCAGCTCTGCCGGCAGCGACTCACGCTTTTGCGTGGCGCGGTTCATGGCAATCAGCTTGGGCGTGATCGGAATCAGCTCGACCCGGCTGCTTTCGCTGGCACCCTGGCGGGTGATGTCACTGGTGCTGAGGTATTGACCGGGGGAAAACATGCAACCTTGCAAAGCGAGACTTGCCAACATTAAAAGATAAACACTACGAGTCATAATGGCACTACGCTATTCAAGGGCGAATCCAAAAAGAAAGTCACCCAACTTGCGTCGGGCGACCTTGTACTGCACTAACAAATGTTCCTGTTAGTTATGCGTGCCGGTTGTACCGGTGGTACCTGTGGTACCGGTAGTACCGCCATTGGCACTGCCACCACTGTTGGACGCCGCTACTGCACTGGCAACCATTGCAGTACTGGCTGCAGGCGCTTGAGAAGCCGCTACATTGCCACCTACATTGGTTACCGCCGTCAGCGGTGCTTCAGCTGCGGCAGCCCAGTTGCTCAACATCGTCAACAGGGCAACTGCCATCACTTTTTTCATAACAACTCCTTTCTAACATTCGACCTGTTAAAAAACCGGTCTAAGTCAGAGTGGGTAGCGTTCAAGTCCGCAAAAAACGCGAACATGATCCGTCGTTCTTTCACAGTCTTACCCAACTGATAAAAGTCGAACGGCAGGTTTATATCTACGGACTTGCAAAAGGCATTGCCAGTGTAATTTCCCGACGTTATCTAACAACCTGACTGAAAATAACATTGGACTAAATGGCCATCATCCCAAGTAGCCTTTGGGATGATTCGATTGCCAGCGCCAGGTATCGGTGACCATGTCCTGCAAGTTGCGCGTGGCTTTCCAGCCCAACTCTGTCGCCGCCTTGGACGCATCGGCCCAACTCTCGGCAATATCGCCAGAACGGCGCGGCATCATCCGGTACGGCACTGCTTGCCCGCAGGCCTGTTCGAAGGCGTGGAGCACTTGCAGGACGCTGTAGCCATCGCCGGTGCCGAGGTTCCAGGTATGAATGCCGGTACGCCCCGAGATCGACTGCAAGGCCTTCAAGTGCCCATCCGCCAGATCGACGACGTGGATGTAATCGCGCACGCCGGTGCCGTCGATGGTCGGGTAATCGTTGCCGAAGATCGACAGCTCCGGCAGGCTGCCAACCGCGACCTGACTGATGTAAGGCACCAGATTGTTGGGGATGCCGTTGGGGTCTTCGCCCAGGTGGCCGCTGTGGTGCGCGCCGATCGGGTTGAAGTAGCGCAGCAGCGCGATGCTCCAGCGCGGCTCGGCCTGAGCCAGATCGCGCAGGACATTTTCAACGATCAATTTCGACTGGCCGTAGGGATTGGTCGGCGTGCCGGTAGGAAAATCCTCGCGGATCGGCATCTGCTCCGGCTCGCCATACACCGTGGCCGATGAGCTGAAGACCAGACGAAACACCCCCGCCGCTGCCATCGCCTGGCACAGATTAATGCTGCCACTGACGTTGGTTTCGTAGTACTCAAGCGGCTTGCGCACGCTCTCGCCCACAGCCTTGAGACCAGCAAAATGCAGCACGGCGTCGATGTTGTGCTCGCGGAAAATCCGGTCGAGCAATGCCCGGTCACAGACATCCCCGCGGATCATCCAGGCACTCTTCCCGCAGATGCCTTCAATGGCGTGCAGTGCCGCTTCGCTGCTGTTGCAGAGATTATCCAGCACGACAACTTCATAGCCTGCTTCAAGCAGCGCAAGTGTGGTGTGCGAGCCGATATAACCGGTGCCACCCGTTACCAGAATTTTCATAGCGCGGTCCGTCAGTGGATAAGTGCCCTGTGGTGTGTCAAGCCTCTTGCATTGGATATGTGTCGTAATCCACACAAATAAGGCGACAACAACCTCAAGCAAAATTAGTTCAACGACTGGCAATAAATATTTTTCCAGGTCAAACTGTATTACCGGGTACTTATTAGCACTGCCTGTGCACTAACCACTATCAACGGATACCGACTAAAAATAACTAACTACGCACTTACCGACATCTCATAACATTGTCACGCTTTAAGCCCGCCGCGCATTGCCATGTATAACCTGACTCATGTATTAAATCACTCGTTCAATATTATTTGAAACTTGCGTGGTGCTCTAAGTGCCGCGCTGTCGTTGACTGTGTTCCATGACTGTCCAGGATACTTTTATGATTCGTAAATGTTTGTTCCCCGCTGCCGGCTATGGCACGCGTTTCTTGCCGGCCACTAAAGCCATGCCGAAAGAGATGCTGCCAATCGTCAACAAGCCGTTGATCGAATACGCCGTTGAAGAAGCGCGGGACGCCGGTCTGCAACACATGGCCATCGTCACCGGTCGCGGCAAGCGTGCGCTGGAAGACCATTTCGACATCAGCTACGAACTCGAACACCAGATTCGCGGCACCGAGAAAGAGAAATTCCTCGCCGGTACTCGCGAGCTGATCGACACCTGCACCTTCTCCTACACCCGTCAGGTGGAAATGAAGGGCCTGGGCCACGCGATCCTCAGCGGTCGCCCACTGATCGGCGACGAGCCGTTCGCCGTGGTGCTGGCCGATGACTTGTGCCTGAACCTGGAAGGTGACGGCGTACTCACGCAGATGATCCAGCTGTACAAGAAATTCCGCTGCTCGATCGTCGCCATTCAGGAAGTCCCGGCCGACCAGACGCACAAGTACGGGGTGATTGCCGGCGAGCTGATCTCCGACGGCATCTACCGGGTTAACAACATGGTGGAAAAACCGGCGCCGCAAGACGCACCGTCGAACCTGGCGATCATCGGTCGCTACATCCTTACGCCGGACATTTTCGACCTGATCGCCGACACCGAACCGGGTAAGGGCGGCGAAATCCAGATCACCGATGCGCTGATGAAACAGGCGCAGAACGGTTGCGTGCTGGCCTACAAATTCAAAGGTCTGCGCTTCGACTGCGGCGACGCCGAGGGCTACTTGCAGGCGACCAATTTCTGCTACGAAAACGTCTATCTCAAGGGCCGCTGAGACGGCTCCCCCCACCCGACGAGGCGACCATGAACATTGCACAACATTCCGTAGAGATTGAACGCGAGGTGGGTAACCTCGGGGTGATGAGCTGGTTGTCCCGCCATCAGCCGTTGCCCAGCGCCAACGAAACCTGGCTGGGCACGATTCTGCTGGTGGAGCGGATTGGCGTGTTCCCCGCGTCAGGTGACATCCGCCGACCGATGCGCGATCCCTATCCCCTGCTCGCCCATTTGAAAAAGCTGTACGGCGAGCAGGCGCTGGAAATGGATGACCGTGACGGGCTGAAAGTGATCTTCAGCGATTGGCGCTTTCGCGTGCGGATTTGCTGCAACGACCCGGCGATCATCATCAACGTTGAGACGCGCTGCGATACGCGGTTGATGCCGCAGAAGATTGCGGAATTGCTCGAGCAAGTCGACGCCTTCACGCAAAACTGATCGTTCCCACGCTCCGCGTGGGAATGCCGCCCGGGACGCTCCGCGGCCCTTCGCTGAGTGACGCAGAGCGTCACAGGATGCATTCCCACGCGGAGCGTGGGAACGATCATCGCGCCGGGGTTTGCGCGTTACTTCGGGAGGGCGTCGCAGCGGTCTTTGGCGCCGGTAATCCAGCCATAAAAGTAATCAGCAATCACCTTCCCGCCCGTGGCCGGCAGCGGATGAATCTTGTCCGGGCCGATCATCGCGGCGGAGTAGCGCTTCACGTCCGGGCCAAACGCGCATTGCAGATTGGCATAACCCAAATGCTGCTCCCGCGCCCAAGGCTCCAGCACCTGCGCATACGCCGACATCGGGTAAGCGCTGGAGCGCGTGGTGTCCTGGCGCATGATCAGATTGATGCTCGCCTTCGGTTGAATCTCGCGCAGCATGCCCACCAGACCCTGAACATTCTGCAGGTACTGCGCAGGTTTCACCCCGAAGCCCTGATCGTTGCCACCGAGCATGATCAGGTAAACGTCAGCCGGGATCTTCGCCACCGCGGCTTTCCACTGCACCTGCCATTGCGGATCCTGGTGATAGAAGTCCGCCGACGCCGCACCGGAGGCCGCCAGTTTCGACACGCGTATGCCGTTCTGATCGTTGCTCATCCACAGGCCGAACAAGGTGGGCGCGCCCTTCACCACTTCCAGTTTGAACGACCAGTCTTTGGCTGCAGAGAGGCCAGTCAATGGCACTTCCTGAACCCCTGCGCCTGACAGGGTCATGGGCTGCCAGTCTTCTGAAGGTGACCAGCGATAGCGGATCTCGCTGGATTCGCCATTGCCGAGGTAAAGCAGTTTCGCCTGAGTGACCGCTGTATCGATGCGCGGCGTAGGGTTGGCATCCACTTGCAGCCAAGCGCCGGGTTTGCCCGTGACCGTGCGACTGTCCGGGCTCGCCTGACCCAGCTCAGAGACCTTCCAGCCACCGCTGAAATACTTTTCACTGCTGCGGGTGTATTTGAAATGCGTACCGCCCAGCGCTGCGCCGTGGTTAAAACCGACATAACCGGGCCCGGCAAAACCGACCTCCCCGGCCACGCGCTGCACCAGTTTGTTCAGATAGAAATCCTGCCCGGCGCTGTAGCTGTCGCCGATCACCGAGACCGATAAAACCTTGCCGGCCTTGCCTTCCCGCCACTGCGCAAAACGCTCACGGGCATCGCCCACCTGAACCACGGATGCTGCGACGGGTTGAGGGTCATCTACTGCCAACATGCACAATTTCCTTCAGTCTGAAATGGCCCCTTCGCGAGCAAGTCGAATCGTCACTCCCAGAAGGATTGTGGTCATCCGCTAAATTCATTCACATCTGATAAACCTGTGGGAGCTGGCTTGCCAGCGATGGGGTCCGGTCAGACACAGATGCATTGCCTGACAAAACGCCATCGCTGGCAAGCCAGCTCCCACAGGGATGGTGTGACTTACAGGGATGATTGGGTCTGCACCACCGGGATGACAGGCACCACCGGCTTCTTCTTCGCCGCCCGCTCCCCAAGGAACAACACAGATGTGAAATTGAACCGACTGAAAACCATCGACAACACCACCGGCCCAAGCAAGCCAGCACTCAAACCACCGAGCACCAGCAAGCTCTCATCCTTCACGCCCAACCGCCCCAGCACAAACCGCGACGTCGCCGCGAACAGCACATGAAACAGGAAAATCGCATAGGAATACCCGCCCAACCAGGTCAGCGCCTTCGACCGCACATCACTCGACAACAACGCGATGCAGGAAACGCAACCGACGGTCAAACCGATGAGGCTCCGGCGATCAACGATCAGCTCCCGATCAATCGCCGCCACATACAACAGCGTCAGCGAAATCAGCACAAACACCAACGGCCCGATCACCTTGAAGCGTTGTTTCAGCGCGTCGACGTTCTCCTGGCCAATCATCCCCGCGACGAAAAACGGCAGCAGGTAAATCGCGCCGTTAATCCCGAATGCATCGAACTTGAACGGCGGCAGCAGAAACAACACGGCGGCAAACGCGAACAAGCCATACAAGCGCGTCGGCGAACGCAGCATCCCGCGCCACTCCAGCAAGCCAACGAACATGAAAATGATAAACACCGCCTGCAGGAACCAGAAGTGGTTGACCGGCACCCAGAACGACAACAATGCGTCGAGCACGCCGACGTCCTTGTTCACCCCCGGCGCCACCGCTTGCAACACCGAGAACGGTACGCCGACGCAGAACAGCGGCACGATCAAGCGCCGCACCTTGCCGCTGAAGAACGCGGAAAAGTCGTTGCCACGGATTTTGTAGATCGAATAGATATACCCGGAAATAAAGGTGAACAACGGCATGCGCACGTACACCATCGAATCGGCAATCACCCGGAACGGCGAGCCGATATCGATCTTCAACCCGCCGCCCAACGGCCCGATGACGTGATAGAGCACCAGCAACAGGCACGCCAGGCCACGCAGGGTTTCAATCTCCAGGGACTTTTTCTTGCTCGACATAAAGCACCTGCCTCAATTCAGAATTCTTGATTCAACCTGCACCGGTTTGTTCGCCCGCAGCATCAATCCGAGGCCGACGAACAACACCGGCACCACCATCGAAAAGTGTCGGGCGAAGGAGCCGAAGTCCGGTTCGAACAAACCTTGCACCAGCAAAAACGCCAGCGGGATCGCGATCAATTCCTTGGGTTTGGTCTGGATCGGCGCACCTTTGTAATCGGTCGAGGTGATGACTTTGAACAGCAGCAACGCGGTCATGATCATCAACGCCACGAAGATCACCTGACCCGGGCCCGACAGCAGAATCAGCTCCACCGGGAACGACAAGCGGAAGAAGATGATCATCGAGTCCAGCGCCTGCGAAACGAAATCGCTGCCGGTGAGCCACGAGACGATCAACGACTTCGAACCCTCCTCCCCCGCCGTGCGCAGTTCATTGTTACTGGCGCGAATCGACGACACCGGAAACCCCAGCGCAACCTGGATCGCCATGGCCACGGCCAGGTAAAACAGGAACAGCATCAGGAAGAAGGTCGTGCGCGACACATACTTTTTCATCACGCAGACGCCGATCCACGACAGCGAAAACAGAATCCAGTAAGGCCGGATCAGCACGCCGTAGATCACCGCCGAGAGGAAAAAGCCGCCGCGATATTTGCGCGTCAGCGAACTGAGCAAAATGCTCAACACCGCCACCGAGACGATGATTTCCTTGGTCAGGTTCTCCAGGAAAAACGAGCGCACGATGCCCCACAGACACAGCGTGCCAAAGATCGCCAACGGCATGCGCCGGAACACCACCACCGGGATCGCCGTGAGGAAGAAATTGCAGAACATGCCGTAGGCCCAGGCATTGGTCAGGTTGATCCCGGTGGGCCGCAACAGGAACGCCGAACACTCGTAGGACGAGCGATCCGGCGAGAACGGGTTCCAGAAGTTGCAGTTGTCGGCGCGGGCGTAGGACGACCACAAGGTCATCGCATCCGGGCCGGGATCACGGGGAATCAGCAGGGGCATGGCCACCGACAGAAACAGCCCGGTGAAGAGGATCAGGAACGACACATACGAATCGAGTCGCTTGCCGCGAAACTCGATGCACGGCAGCTTCAGGCCCATGACACGGCAGCCTTCTTCGCACCGGTCACGCGGGTCAGTACGGCGATCACACCGAGCTGCACGATGATCGCAAACACATTGCCCCACGCCGCGCCGTAGATCGAGTAATGCTTGATCAGCACCCAGCTCACCGGCACTGAAACCAACAGGCAAATCGCTGCGCTCGCGAGCGAGACGCGACTGTTCTTCGAGGCAATCAAACCGCCCCAGACAATGTCGCCAATCGCGCGCAAGGCAAAGGAAAAGATCAGCACGCCGAGGATGCCGTTGTCCGGACGCGGCACGCTGGTGGCGACGTAATCGAGCACCACGTTGAAAAACACATAGATCGCCACCGCCACCGCCGCCGACACCACCAGCGAGCGCATGACCCACTTGTTGACGAACAGTTGCTTGACCGTGAACGCCTGCTGATCAGCCTGAAAACGCTTGGCCAGCAGCGGAATCCCGACCACCGCCACCACCGCGTACGACAACGCCTGCAAAGTGTTCGCCGCCGACCACGCGTAGACGTATTTACCGAGGCTGGCGTAGGGTTCGAGATCGATGATCAGGAAGCGCTCGGCGTACTGACTCAACGCGATCAAACCGGTGCCGAGATAGAACGGCAGCCCGGCCTTCCATACCGTCGCCGTCGCCAGCGATCCGCTCTCGCGGCCCTTGTGCACGTTCACCACGATCAGGTAACCGGCGATGATCACCAGCACGTTGGCGGCGACCCACAGCCACAACACACTGGCGATGCCCGACACCCAGCCGAGCATCATCCCGCCCACCGCCAACACCGCCCACAGACCGGTCTTGATGAAGAACAGCAACGCGCCGGCGGTGGCTTTCTGCGCGGAAAACACAAACGAGTTGATCTCGAACGACAGGTGCTCAGTGAGCAACACCAACGTCACGCAGAGGATCAGCATGGCCGTCGCTTCAACCTGCTGGAACAGTGAATAAATCAGCACTGTCACCACCGACAACAGCAATCCCACTGCCAGATACAGCAGCAGGACTTTGTCGACCACCCGGCGCGAACTGCCGCCGACGCTGATCAGCCGATTGATCTCGGAACTGAAACCGACGCTGTAGAACTTCGAGGCGATCAACGAGGCCGCGACCACCACGCCGTAAAAACCCAGCGCCTCATAACCGAGGTAATGGGTGATCGCCAACACCAGCAAAAACTTCGCGCCTAAGGCTCCGCCGCGAAGCAGCAGCCGAAATATCATCGAACGACACCCTTGATGATGTCGTCCATGGCCACGGTTTTTGCTTCGATTTCACGGCAGGTGTCGGTCAGGCGCTGGCCGAAATTCGTCAGTGCATTCGGCGCGTAAACCGTGTTGATGATGGTGTCGACATTGATGTCGCCGCCGTTGATCACCCAGTCCTCGACGCCCATGTCCTGATAGGCGCCAAAGCCTTTGCGCTCGTAGCTGATGTGGTACGCCGGCACGCCGGACAGCAGCGATTCGATCGCGCCGTGCAAGCGCACGGAAATCACCAGATCCGGTTGATACTTGGCAATCGTTGCCTTCAAGGACAGCAGGTCTTCAGTGATGCCCAGCTCGCGATAGAACGCGCCGTCATCGTTGCCGCGCACGGCGCTCTGTACCGCGCAGACCACTTTGCTTTTTTGCTTCAGGCGTTGCAGCAGCACCTTCAGGTTGGCGACGTAGGCGACTTTCTTCTCTTTGCTCCACTCCGGCGGCTTGCGCAGCACCACGCAGACCGTGGCCGGTGATGCGGCGCAACGCGTGAATTTCGGTTGCTGGAGGATCTTGCTCGCCAGCGACTGCACCGCCAGATCGGGGGCGCGATAGACATTTTCGCAGGCGTCGAAAATCGCCGAGGAACGGTTGTCGCGCACGAACACCGCATCGGCGCTGGCGTAGTGCTCGACGATTTTGCTGCTCTCGCCATGGAACGGGCCGATGCTCTGCGGCAGGTACACCGACGGCACCTTGCTGAGGATCGCGGTTTCCAGTTGCTTGGCGTGGCCGAGCTTCAACTTGACGTGTTCGAAAGCGCTTTTCGAACGCATATAGCCGCCACCGACACCGACGATCAGATCAGTTTTCTTCAACAGATCCGCCAGCCCGGCATAGGACTGGTTGAGAAACACCGCTTGCTTGACCCGACCCAGGCCCTTGGCGGCCATGACCGGCGCATCAAAACGCGGGTGCGGCAAATAGCTGAAAGAGTCCGGATCGGAGGCCACCACACTGATCGCGGTGTCTTCGCCAAAGTTGCGCTGCACCAGGGCGATGGCCAGATCGACGAGCAGGCCGTCACCGGAGTTGGACGCACTGTAGCCATGCAAAATCGTTACGTTCATATGCTTGAGTTCTACTTAAAAAGTGGGAGCGCGATACAGGTCGTAGGTCTGGCGAATCATCAACGCGGCGCTGAAACGCTCGCGGACGATGCTCCGTCCTTCGTTGCCGAGGTCGAGCAGGCGTGGCTTCTGGATTTTCTTCAGCACGTCGGCCAACGCCTGGTGATCACCGGACGGAAAGACGTAGCCGGACACTTCGTTGGTGACCAGTTCTGGCAGCGACGTGCAATTGCTGGCGATCACCGGCAAACCCATGGCCATGCCTTCCAGCGGCACCATGGCGAAACCTTCCCAGCGACTCGGCACGATCAGCGCATCGGATTGTTGATACAGCGCCTGCACCTCGCTCGGCGTGACCCACGGCAGGTACTCGACGCCGTCCATCGGCGGGCACTCGACCGCGTCCTCGTTGACGGCGCTGCCAACCACGGTCAGCTTCATGTCGCTGCGCTGGACCTTGGCGTAGGCCTTGAGCAGCACGTCGAAGCCTTTTTGGTAGTCGAGGCGACCGACGAACAGCAAATGAATCGGCGCCGGGCTGTCAGTTTTCGGCGCGTCATCCCTGTGATGAATGCCGTTGTAGATGAGCTTCATGCGCTTGCGCTCGATGCCGAACCGCGCGGCTTTATCCAGCTCGTACTGGCTGACGCAGATGATCACGTCGGTGACCTTCTGCAGCACCCGCTCGATCCACGCATAGACTTTCTGCTTGATCGGCGAGCTTTCCATCAAAAACGAAAACGCATGCGGGCAATAGACGATTTTCGGCTTGCGCCACGGTCGCAACAGCACGCACACGCAACGGCCGATCACCCCGGAGAAGGTGCTGTGCAAATGCACCACATCGGGTTTTTCCTTGAGCATCACTTGAGTCAGGCGCCAGGCGAAGCGCAGCAACGACGGCACGTTGCGCCCGGTGCGAGGGAAGGTGCGGATCTGCTGCGCGCCGATGCCGTGCAATTCCCTGGCCTGATCGTCTGGCACCAGATACACCAGCTCGTAGTTCGCCGCGTCGCCTTCGGGCGAGGCCGAAATCGTGCGGATAACGGTCGCGACGCCACCTTTGATCGTCTCTGCCACGTGCAGTATTTTCTTCACAAATCACCCACTTCAAACAGGAAAAAACAGTCGCTGACAGTCAGGATTTGTCGGACGCGTATTCGTAGTTGTAATAGCCGTAGCCGCCGTTGCCGTAGTAACTGGCGGCACGCTTCTCGACGCCGTTGAACACCGCGCCTTTCAACTCGATGCCGTTCTGCGCGAAGCGGCGGATGGTCAGTTCGATCTCTTTGGCCGGGTTCACCCCGAAGCGCGTGACGATCAGGCTGATGCCCGCTTCACGGCCGACAATCGCCGCGTCGGTCACCGCCAGGAGCGGCGGCGTATCGATGATCACCAGGTCGTAGCGCTCGCTCAGTTCGGCGAGCAAGTCGCGGAAGTTGGCGTGCATCAACAGCTCGGAAGGATTGGGCGGCACCTGCCCGCGACTGATGAAGTGCAGGTTGTCGACTTCGACTTTGTTGATCGCCTGATCGATGCTGCAGCGCTTGACCAGCAGGTCGGACAAACCGTTGGTGATCGGCGTGTTGAGGGTTTTGTGCAGATGCCCTTTGCGCATGTCAGCATCGATCAGCACCACGCGCTGACCGCTGAGCGCCATGACCGCCGCAAGGTTGGACGAGACGAAGGTCTTGCCGACTTGCGGGCTCGGCCCGGAAATCATGATGCGGTTATTGGTCGAATCGAGCCCGGCGAAGTGCAGGCAGGTGCGAAGACTGCGGATCGATTCGATGGAAAGATCGGTCGGGTTGCGCAGCGCCAGCAGGTAAGCCGGCTTGTCGGCGCCATCGCGGGCGCGACCTTTTTTGCTGTCTTCTTCCTGCTGCAACGCGCTGTAGGGGATCGAGGCGTACACCGGCAAACCGAGCTGCTCGATGGCTTCCGGGCCTTCGAGACCACGGCTCAGGGATTTGCGCAGGAGCACCAGCGCCACGCCGACGAAGGCACCGAAGAATGTAGCGATTAGCACAATCAGGGCTTTTTTCGGTTTGACCGGACTGGTCAGGTCGACGTCAGCCGTATCGACCAGACGCACGTTACCCACCGCACCGGCGCGGACGATGTCCAGCTCCTGGGCTTTGTTCAGCAACTGCGTGTAGATCTGCGAAGCGACTTCGACATCGCGGGTCAGGTTAAGCAATTCCTGCTGCGTGGCGGGCAGGTCGCCGACCTTGCCTTCCAGCGACTTCTGTTGCTGGGTCAGTTCGCCAATCTGGCTCATCAACGCACGATAGGCCGGATGCTGCTTGGTGAACTTGCGGTCCATCTCCGCCTGCTGCATTTTCAGCTCGGAAATCCGCGTTTCCAGCGCCACGGACTGACCGAGCACCGATTGCGTTTCCAGCGAGATGTTCACGGTCTTGCCGTGGGTCTGGTAGACATTCAGCGCATCACTGGCCTTGGCCAGATCACGTTTGACCTGCGGCAACTGGCTTTGCAGGAACGCCAGACTCTGCGCGGCCTCCGCTGAGGTGCGGCGCACGTTCTGGTCGACGTACAGCGCGGCGATCTTGTTGAGAATCTTCACCGCCTCGGCGGCGTCACTGCTGGCCAGTGCCAGTTTGATAATCCCCGATTCCTTGCCTTGCTCGGAGATGTCCAGCGCGTCCTGATAACCCTGAATGGTCACGATCCGTGGGTTGCGCACCACTTCGAAACGCGTTCCGGGATTGGCCTGCAACTGGGTGATCTGCCCTTCTACGCCGTCCTGCGCGAACGCTTCACCGGCGACGCCGTCGACCAGCAGGTTGTCGTTGTCATCGAGCAACTGGAAGTGCTTCTGTTCGCCAGCGATCAGGGTGAGTTTCTTGCCCAGCAGTTCTTTTGGCAGATTCAGCCGGGCAAACTCCAGGCGCTCACCGCCCCAGGCGTAGCTGTTCAGGCCGAAACGCGGCGCCGCGACGCTGGTCTCGGTTTCGCCGCGATAACGCCGGGCGAGAAAACCGCCAATCATCGGGAAGGTGTTGGGGGTGACGTCGATGTCCAGACGCAGGTCGTCGACGGTTTTGCCGATCACTGCGCGGGATTTGATAATGCCGATTTCGGTCACCGACGGCGATTGCCCACCGAGCATGCTGTTGAGGTCGGAGAAACCGAGCATGTCGTTCTTTTTCGGTTCGACCTGCACCAGCGCGTTGGCTAGGTACACCGGCGTGGCCAGAACCGCATAGGCGACGCCGGTGACCATGAAGGCGCCGGTCAGCGCACCGATCAACCACTTCTGGTCGATCAGGCTGCCAAAGATGCCGAGCAGATCAATACTGTCTTGATCATTGTCGCGGGTGCCGATTACGGACGGTAACTGCATAAGTCTGTTCTTACCATTCACTGTTCTGAAGAATATTCATCAATGCCCGAGACGCTTTGCCCATGAACTAACAGCATCTTCAATCAATGCGTGGGCATGAATAAAAGCGGCCTTGCCTTGACGATACGGGTCTTGTATTTCGCGCTCGCTCTGCCACTTGCCGAGCAGAAACACTTTGCCTCTGGCGTGAGAGGCAATCTTCAGCACTTGATTTACATGCTCTTTTTCCATGACCAGAATCAGGTCTGATTCATTGACAATGTCCGAGGTCAGTTGCCGCGCCTTGAATCCGTCGGCATTGTGTCCGTGGTCTTCGAGCACCTGTCGCGCCGAGGCCTCGACGCCCTCGCCGACGCGGGCGGAGAGGCCGGCGGAAGACACCGAAATCGATGAAGGCGCCAGTGCGTTACGCAACATGAGTTCTGCCGTCGGACTTCGGCATATGTTGCCCACGCAGACAACAAGGATCTTTCTGAACAAGGTTATACTTTCCTGTGTAATGTCAAACGGCCAACATCCCGAGAGCAATTGAATGAACCCTCAAGATCTTCATGCACTCAGAAATAGATTCGCCCTGTTAGTACTGGAGCATTAAGTACCACAGCGTTTTAAAGTCCCCCAACCACAATTAGCGGACTAAAAATAACTGTGATTTTCAGATAATGGTTTTCCGACAAAAAATAACATTCGTGCACTAAGTGCCATCACCTCACTCGAAAATTGAGTAACGAGATCATTTATTCGAAGTTGTCATTTCTCTTCGGGAGAGCAGACATGAAATCAACACATCTCAAAAAACTCGGCGCCTTGGCGCTGACGATGCTGGGTGCGACGGCTCAGGTTCACGCCAGCGAACTGTTTCCCAACCTTCCGGCCAAGAACATCGGGGTTCAGGTCAAGATTCAGAACTTCACGGCCGCCGACGCCGCGCAGATCAAAACGGCAGGCTTCGGTTTTGTCCGCTTCGGTGTGTGGAGCGACAGCCTGACTGCCAAAGCCTACCAGCAGCAGGTCAGCGATGCGTTTGCGGCGGCAAAATCTGCGGGGTTGCCGGTGCTGTTAACGGTGCGCGCGATCAAGCCATTGAACAGCGCGGACCTGCCGGGCGCTGGTGCGGCTTTCGCCAATGCCGTGACAACGCTGGAATCGTCCTACGGCTCGCAAATGGTCGCCCTTGAACTGTGGAACGAGCCAGACCTGGAAACCTACTGGCCGACACGTAATTTCGACACGACCTTCGCGCCCTTCATGGGTGCGGTGTGCAAGGGTCTGCAAGGCAAACCGCAATCAACCCCACGGGTCGGTTACGGCTTCGCCCGGCCGCCGAGCGCCGGTTCGGCCTCCACCGTGGCACTCAACCGTATCGTCAGCGAATACCCGAAATGCCTGAATGCGATCTCCTATCACCCTTACGGCATGACGGCCACGCAGATCAGCAATGCGCAGACCTTCATTCAGCAGAACTTCCATGTGCCCGGTGTCATCAGCGAATGGGGCATTTCCGCGCTTGCCTCAAACGGCGGCGTGGAAGGGCAAGCGAGCAAGATCAACGCGTTCATCGGCGATGTTAAAAAACTCAACATCCCGTTGACCTCCATCTACGAATGGAAGAACAGCGATTCGGGCAGTAACGAGCGCGAGAAGAACTTCGGCCTGCTGACCTCGGACGGCCAGCCGAAACCGGCGCGAATGTCGGTCGAAGCCCTGTTGAACGCTGAGTAGTCGGTGCGCAACCGATCTGTACGCAGGTCGGTTGCTTTGAACCTGTGAGCGCTTTTGGCATCGTATTCATCGATAGCACGCCCCGCCTTTCAAACAATCGGTTTCAGGTTGTTGCCGCAGGGGCTGTCGATACACGTAACCGCCCTTGAGTGGCTGTCAGCGCTCGGGTAATGTCATCAGACCCATAGGACAGAGCACGCCCATGACTTCCAAGCTGGAACAACTCAAACAGTTCACCACCGTTGTTGCCGATACCGGCGATTTCGAAGCGATTTCCCGTGTGAAACCGGTCGACGCAACCACCAACCCTTCCCTTCTGCTCAAGGCAGCCGCCATTCCTGGCTATGCAGAGCTGCTCAATGCCTGCGTCAGCGACTGCAAGGGCGATGTCGGCCTGGCCAGCGACCGCTTTGGCGTCGCGGTCGGTCAAGAAATCCTTAAAGTGATTCCGGGGCGTATTTCCACTGAAGTGGATGCGCGCCTGTCGTTCGACAAAGACGCCGTACTGAAGCGCGCCCATCGCCTGATCGAGCTGTACGACAAGGCCGGCATTGGCCGCGACCGCGTGTTGATCAAGATCGCCTCCACCTGGGAAGGTATCCGCGCTGCCGAAGTGCTGGAAAAGGAAGGCATCCAGACCAACCTGACCCTGCTGTTCTCCTTCGCCCAGGCTGCGGCTTGCGCCGATGCCGGCGTGTTCCTGATTTCGCCGTTCGTGGGCCGTATCTACGACTGGTACAAGAAAGCCAACGGCAACGACTACACCGGCGCGGATGATCCGGGCGTACAGTCGGTGACGCGCATCTACAACTACTACAAGGCCAATGACTACAAGACGGTGGTCATGGGCGCGAGCTTCCGCAACCTCAATCAGATCGAGCAACTGGCTGGCTGCGACCGCCTGACCATCAGCCCGGACCTGATCGACAAACTGGCAGCCGATACCGGCAAGCTGGAGCGCAAACTGGCGCCAGGCAATGCCGGCGAAGCGCGTCTGAGCCTGAACGAAGCGCAATTCCGCTGGCTGTCCAACGAAGACGCAATGGCCACCGAAAAACTGGCCGAGGGCATCCGTCAGTTTGCTCGCGACCAGGAGAAGCTTGAGGCGCTGTTGCAGGCCAAGCTGTGATTTGAGTTAGAGAAATGCAAAAAGGGCGAACCTGTGAGGGTTCGCCCTTTTTTATTCCGTCAGCCATGAAAATGTATCGTCTGATCTGACGCCTTCGCGAGCAAGCTCGCTCCCACAAGGGGATTTGTGAACGACGCTGATCCAGCGTGGGAGCGAGCTTGCTCGCGAAGGGGCCAGCCCAGATAACATCACTTCATGAGATCAATGCCGCTCGAGGGCATTGACCAGGTCATGGAACGCTTCACGGTTGGAGTCGTTCAGGCCCATGAGGATCTTGTGCGCTTCCAGCACCTTGATCCGCACCACTTCTTCCGACTGATCCTGATCCGGCAGGTCGTCCAGGCACTCCGGGCATGGCACCGGGTGGTTGACGATGTTGAACACCTGCTCGAAGCCCATCGATTGCAGCAGACGGGTAATGTCATCGTGAGTGGTGACGACGGTCGGCAACAGGCCGACCTTCTGCCGCGACAGGATCGACAGCTTGGCCAACAGGCCCAGCGTCGTGCTGTCGATGCTGCGGGTTTCGGTCAAATCGATCACGATCGCGTTGAAGTTCAGCGCGGTGAAGATTTTCTCAATAGTCGCATCCAACGCCGAACACAGGGTCAGGCGAACTTCACCGACGAACTTGAGGACGAAGGTGCCGTCCTGCTCGGCGAACTGGATTCTACCGGTACTCATTAAAGATTCCTGCTCAACACCAACAGGGCGATATCATCCGGCATCTCCCCTAGCGTGGCCAATCCAAACACTTGCCGCAGACCATCCAGGCTGCCGCCCGCCGACTTCACCCGTTGAGGCAAAGCGGCTTCCTTTTCTTTGAGCGTCGGTTCTGGCAAAAGATCCAGAATGCCATCCGACATCAGCGTCAGGCTGAACGTCGGCGGCAGCTCAAGCACGTGATCTTCGTAGGTGGCTTCATTGAAAAGCCCCACCGGCAGACCACGACCTTCGAGATAACGAACACTGTCAGGCGTGTACAACACAGGCAACGGCAGATGGCCGCCGATGCTATAGGTCAACAAACCGGTCTCCTCGTCGATGACTCCACCGACCATTGTGACGTGTTTACCCAGCTTACAACTGATCAGTCCCCGGTTGATATGGCCCAGGACTTCCGAAGGCTTGAATTCCGGCAATGTGCCGTTGCGCTTGGATTCGAACAGCAAGCGCGTGGTCATGAACTTCAGCAGCACGGTGACAAAAGCTGAAGAGGCGCCATGACCGGATACATCCGCCAGGTAGAACGCGACCCGGCGCTCGTCGACGCGGAAATAGTCGACAAAATCACCCGACAGGTACAACGACGGAATGATCTGGTGAGCAAACTTGAACTCGTCAATGCTCCACGGACTTTCCGGCAGCATGTTCATCTGCACCTGGCGACCGGCATTCTGGTCTTCCTGGAGCAGGTTCAGGCTGGCCGCAAGCTCGCGGTTGGCCTTTTCCAGCTTCTCGCGGTAGCGCTGGTTTTCCACCAGCAACCGCGCACGATCCAGGGCCCGACGTACGGAATGCTCGAGCACTGCCAGATCTTCGAGGGGCTTGATCAGGTAATCCGCCGCGCCCAAGCGCAGAGCCTCGACCGCGTCGTTCATCACGCCCGCGCCCGAGACCACGATCACCGGCGTTTGCGGTGACAGCTCGGTGACCTGACGGATGAGTTCGAGACCGCCCATCTGCGGCATGCGCAGATCGCAGATGACCAAGTCGGGCTTGTCTTGCTCGAATACCTGGAGACCCTGTTGACCATTGCTGGCCTGCAGGACGCTGAAACCACTGTCTTCCAAATAGGCCGCGAGGCTCGCGCGCACTACTTCGTCATCATCGATTATCAGCAGCGTGGCACTGGTTTTTGGCATGTGGGCAAACGGCGCCAGAATTAGGTTGGCGTAGTTGGCGGAGCTTATTGGCCCTGCACTGACTACTGGATTCGCTTTCTAGCCTCTCTGCTGCACCGCTTTCGAGCCTGGGCCTTGAACGCGGTTGCACCAGAGGTGCCCTTCTAAGGCGCAGACGGTACTCCCATCCGCAGAGCGTTTCAAGCATGCGCCGATGGTCGCTTGACGACTTTACTTGTCAAATCACCGAGAGTTATAAGAACAGCTCAAACCGTAACCCAATGGAAGGACGAACCTATGAGTCAAACCAGTCGGGACTACAGCGAAAAGCGCGATTTCATCCGCATGCGGGTCGATGCCGATGTCGTGTTGATTCATGAAGGGGATGACATTTCCGGGGTGTGCATCGACCTCTCCAGCAGTGGCATGCAGGTCGAAGCACCCCGCCAGTTCGCGGTCGGCGACCGTTTGACGGTGCGCATCGACTCCGAGCACGCCGCGCTCAGCGGTCTCGAGGCAGAGACTGAAGTGGTCTGGGTCAGGCCCCAGGATGGCGGCGGCCAGAAGCTCGGCCTGACCATTGTGAAGATGAAATAGCTACACACAAAAAAGGCGACCCTGAGGTCGCCTTTGTTTTTACCGGTCGAGATCAAAAATCGTCTTCGACTTGGCCATCTTTCACCTTGAACTCGCGGTTCTGCAGGTAAGCGTTGCGGATGAAGGTGTACTTGTCGCCGCTGATCAGCTTCTCGCTCGACAGCAGGCTGGCGCGGGTGTCGACGATGTTCAGACCGAAGATCGAGTTACGCGCCGGCACGTCGTCGATGTAGCGGTACATCCCGGTGAAGCTGTCGACGTACTTCGACGGCGCATCACGCAGAGTGCTCGGGCCCATCAGCGGCAGCATCACGTATGGACCGCTGCCCACACCCCAGTAGCCCAGAGTCTGGCCGAAGTCTTCGTCGCTGCGATTCAGCCCCATCTTGGTGCCGACGTCGAAGAAGCCGAGCAGACCGAAGGTGGTGTTGAAGATCAAACGTGCGGTGTCGACGCCTGCGGCAGCCGGTTTGGCCTGCAGGATGTTGTTGGCAAGGTTGGTGACATCACCGACGTTGCGGAACATGTTGTGAATGCCGTCTTCCAGAAACTGCGGAGTGACGAACTCGTAACCCTGCGCCAGTGGCTTCAGCGCGTAGGTGTCAACGAAGTCGTTGAACTGGAAAATCGGGCGGTTGACGCTTTCCCAAGGGTCTTCTTCCGTTGCGGCCTGAGTGGCGAACGGCGCCAGCAACAGGCCGGCACATACACTTAGCTGAGCGAGCGGATAGCTCCAGCGCATAGAAAAACTCCTTGGGATTGTACTGTCGCGGACATCGGAGCCCGGGCATTAAGGCCGCTAGTATAAGCGCAAAAGCCCGTTTGGACAGTCCGGGCAATGAAGCCGTCTGTAGGACGCTTCCGGAGCAGCCTTTCACACAGGTGTCATCCAACTGTCACTGACAAGCCCTAGCCTGAACGTTATTTCAGGGACGCTGCCATGACACACGCTGAAACCTTGCCCCTCGCCGCGCCCAGCCTGACGGCAGTGCTGTTCGGACTCAGCGGTTGCCTGGTGGATTTCGGTGCGCGCGCCCGACAGCAAACCACTGCCCTGCCTGAATACGCCGAGGCCACACCGGGTGCACTCGACAGTCTGCACAGTTTGCAACACCAGCAAATTCCCTGTGTCTGGCTGGATGACCTGCCCCCTGCCCTTGCTCAGCCCTTGTCGGCCTCACTGCCGGCGTGGATCAAGCCGGCGCAACATTCAGCAACAATCAATCCGTGGCCGGCCCCGAACGCTTGCTGGCAGGCACTGATGGACCTGAACGTCAGCCGTCTGGAAGGTTGCGTATTGGTTAGCGGTGAACCGCGTTTGCTGCAGTCGGGCCTCAACGCCGGGCTGTGGACGATCGGCCTCGCCTCGTGCGGTTCGCTGTGCGGCCTGGCGCCGGGCGAATGGCAGGCCTTGAGCCAGAGAGAACGCGAACAACTGCGCGGCAAGGCAACCATGCAGTTATTCGGCCTCGGCGTGCATTCAGTCATCGATCATCTGGGCGAGCTCGACACCTGCCTGGCCGACATCCGCCTGCGCCGGCTCAAAGGCGAAAAGCCCTGATCGGGATCATGCAGGTTTGACGGGAGTGGATTAATCTAAAGGTCAGCCATAGACCTTTGGCGCGCGGCTGCGGTCAATGCCAGTGCCTCTCGATAAAAGGAAAACACCATGCCGGCCCAAGAACTGCAGAAACAGCTCGAAACCCTGCGCGAGCAACTGGAGCAGAATCCGCCACTGTCGGAAGCCGAACGTGAAGACTTACGCGTGTTGATGGCGCAGATTGAATCCGAAATTCAACTGGAAAATGCCACTCAGGACGCCAGCATCGCCGATGGCGTCAACCTCGCCGTCGAGCGCTTCGAAGTCGAGCACCCGGCGATTGCCGGCACATTGCGCAACATCGTCAATGCGCTGGGCAGCATGGGGATCTAGGATTTCCGGCCGCACAAAAAAAGCCCTGCCATTACTGGCAGGGCTTTTTCATTTCTGACATTTAAAAGATCGCAGCCTTCGGCAGCTCCTACCTCTGGAATGCACTCCCCTGTAGGAGCTGCCGAAGCTGCGATCTTTTGATCTTACTGTCGCACCAGCCTGTGGTTCGGCAGTTGTACGCTTTCAGTGCTGCGATACGGGTTGATGTCCAGGCCACCGCGACGCACGTAACGGGCAAATACGGTCAGCTTCTCCGGCTTCAGAAGACGTTGCAGGTCGAGGAAAATCCGCTCCACACACTGTTCATGGAAGTCCGAGTGCTGGCGGAAGCTGACGATGTATTCCAGCAAGCTGGCGTGATCCAGCGCCGAGCCACGATATTCCACCACCACCGTGCCCCAGTCCGGCTGACTGGTGACCGGGCAGTTGGATTTGAGCAGATGGCTGTACACCGTCTCTTCGACGATGCGCGAATCATCGCAACGCAGCAGTTCCGGACGCGGATGCTCATAGTTGCTGACGCTGATATCCAGATCATCGATGCACACGCCCGGCAGCGCCACGACGCCTTCCACTTCAACGTCCTTGAGGCTGCGAACGCGCACGCCCACCGGTTTGCCGGCGGCGGCAGACAGATCCTTGACCAGCGTCGCTTCCAGGGTTGCGACATCGGCAAACACCGTCTGATTCAACGAGTTCAGATACAGCTTGAACGACTTCGATTCGATGATGTTCGGCGAGTCCGCCGGGATGCTGAATTCGCCAATCGCCACCACCGGTTTGCCGGATGGCAGCAGCCACGAGAGCTCGAAGCAGTTCCAGAAATCCACACCTTTGTACGGCAGGGTTTCGGCGGTCAGACCCAGCTCGGCCCATTTCGCGGTGCGCGGAATCGGGAACAGCAGGGACGGCGTGTACGTGGCGATGTATTCGCTGGATTTGCCCAGCGGCGAATGTTCGGCTGCGGGATGCATGGCGGAAACCTGACTGAAGAATCAGCGGATTCTACCAGCCTTTGCCCGCGCCTTTGAGTGCTTACTGACTGACAGTCAGTTTACCGACCATGCCCGCCTGATAATGCCCGGGAATATTGCAGGCGAATTCAAGGCTCGTCGCCTTGCTGAAGGTCCAGGTCAGCTCTGCCGTCTTGCCCGGCTCGACCAGCACGCTGTTCGGGTCGTCATGCTTCATGCCATGGCCCATCGCTGCGTGATCCATGCCCGCCATGTCGTGGGACATTTCTTTCATTGCCGTCGGCGTAAGCATGCCGCTTTGCTGCATCTGCAACATTTCCTGCTGATGTTTGGCATGCATCGCTGCATCACCAAGGTTGAATTCGTGCAGCAACTGGCCCTTATTCACCAGCACAAAGCGAACAGTCTCACCGGCCTTGACCTCAATCGCCTTCGGATCGAAGGACATGTCGTTCAGCACTACTTCAATGCTGCGCGTGGCTTGGGCGGCAGGCGCAGGCTGGCCGAAGTCATAGGTGTGCCCCGACGCTGCCCATGCCGATGAACTCAGCGCCAACAAACACAAGGCCAGGGATTGGCGTAAAAACATGGTCGTTCTCCAACAAGATAAGGTTCAGCCTGTGGGAAACTTTAACCGCCCTGCGCTGGCATCTACCTGACAGGCAGATTACAACTTTGTCAGGTTGACGCTTGCTGCTGGCTGTCACGGTATAAAGCGTCTGTTTCTACACCCCCCGAACCAACCCGAGTCGTCCATGAAACTGTTGATCGTCGAAGACCAAGCGAAAACCGGCCAATACCTGCGCCAAGGGCTGACCGAGGCCGGGTTCAACACGGAACTGGTGGCCGACGGCAACAGCGGGCAACAATTGGCGTTGAGCGGAGACTACGCCCTGCTGATCCTCGACGTGATGCTGCCCGGTCGCAATGGCTGGCAAATCCTCCACGCCGTGCGCGAAGCAGGGCTGGATACGCCGGTGCTTTTTCTTACGGCTAAAGACGCAGTGGAGGACAGGGTTCACGGACTTGAACTCGGCGCCGACGACTATCTGGTCAAACCTTTCGCCTTCTCCGAGCTGCTGGCGCGGGTGCGCAGCCTGCTACGCCGTGGCAGCGCCATACCCCAGGAAACCAGTCTGCAACTGGCCGATCTGCGCCTTGATCTGATCCGCCGCCGGGTTGAACGCGGTGGCCAGCGCATTGACCTGACCGCCAAGGAATTCGCCTTGCTGGAAATGCTGCTGCGTCGCCAGGGTGAGGTGCTGCCGAAATCGCTGATCGCTTCACAAGTCTGGGACATGAATTTCGACAGCGACACCAACGTCATCGAAGTGGCGATCCGTCGTTTGCGCCTGAAGATCGACGACGAATTCCCTGACAAGCTGATCCACACCGTACGCGGCATGGGTTACGTGCTTGAAGAGCGCAGCGCCTGATGCGCCGCATGTCCCTGAGTTCGCGTCTGGCCTTGCTGTTTGCCGCCTGTACCGCCGTGGTTTCACTGTTCGCCGGGGTACTGTTCAACCGCGCCAGCGAAGCCCACTTCATCGAACTCGACCAGCAACAACTGGACGCCAAGCTGATCGGTCTGCGCCGTGCGTTGCAGGATGTTCAACCTGCCCAGCGCGAGGCGCGGCTGGCGGATGAGCTGAGCCGTCAGGCCGACTTGTCTTTGCGCATTACTGGCCGTGACGGTCAGCGCGGATACGACAGCTCGACGCAGATTCCCGTGGATTTACCGCAACAACCCGGCCTGTCGACGGTCAGCAGCGGCGGCACCGATTATCGCGTGCTGAACGCCCCCCTCTACCCTGACCAAGCCGACTCGGCGCAACTGACGCTGCTGCTCGACATCACCCATCACCAACACTTTCTGCAGCGCATGCAGCACCTGATCTGGCTGACCGTCGGCCTCTCGGCGCTGGCCACCGCGTTGCTCGGCGCCTGGGCGGCCCGCAGCGGTTTACGTCCCTTGCGGCGCATGAGTGCAGTCGCCCGTGGGATTTCCGCTCAATCGCTCAACGCCCGACTGCCAGAAGAACAAATGCCGCCAGAACTTGCGGAAATGGCCCACAGCTTCAACGCCATGCTCGCACGCCTCGACGACTCGTTTCAGCGACTCTCGGCATTCTCCGCCGACATCGCCCATGAATTGCGCACACCGCTGTCGAACCTGCTGACCCACACCCAGGTCACCCTCACCCGCCCTCGGCCCATCGAGGACTACCGCGAAGCACTGCACAGCAACCTCGAAGAACTGCAATGGATGGCGCAACTGGTCAACGATATGTTGTACCTGGCCAAGGCCGATCACGGCTTGCTGATGCCCAAGCGCGAACCGCTGGAATTGGCGGACGAGACCGATGTGTTGCTGGAGTTTTTTGCGCCGTTGGCGGAAGACGCCGGGGTCAAGCTGAGCCGCGAAGGCAATGCACAGATTGAGGGTGATCGCAGCATGTTGCGCCGGGCCTTGTCGAATCTGCTGGATAACGCCCTGCGCTTCACCCCGGCCGAAGGCTATGTGAGTTTGCGGATCACTGACCAAGTGAACGCTGTACACATTTCAGTCGAGAACAGCGGTGAAGGGATTTCTGCGGAGTTGTTGCCACGCTTGTTCGACCGGTTTTATCGGGCGGATCCGGCGCGACAGGAAGGCAGCAGTGAGCATGCGGGGTTGGGGTTAGCGATTACTCAGTCGATCATCCGCGCCCATGGCGGGCAGATTCATTGCGAATCGGAGGCGGGTTGGACGCGGTTTGTGATTGAGTTGCCTCGAACCTGATCGTTCCCACGCTCAGCGTGGGAACGATCATGGAGTCGCTTACGAATATCTCAGCGCGTGAGCCGGCTCGATCTTCGCCGCCCGCCACGCCGGATATACCGTCGCCAGGAAGCTGAGGATAAAGCCCGCCGAGCAGATCAACAGCACATCCCCACCCTGCAACTCCGACGGCAGATTGCTGACGAAGTACACATCGGAACTGAAGATGTGCTGCCCGCTGACTCGCTCGATCCAGCCCACGATCTGACTGACATTCAGCGCGGCGATTACGCCCAACACGCCACCAATAATGGTGCCGACAATCCCGATCACCGTGCCCTGCACCATGAAGATCGCCATGATCTGCCGGGGCGTGGCGCCGATGGTGCGCAGGATCGCGATGTCCGCGCCCTTGTCGTTCACCACCATGATCAGGGTCGCGATGATGTTGAACGCCGCCACCGCGACGATCATCAGCAACAGCAGGCCGATCATGGTTTTTTCCATTTTCATCGCGCTGAACAGGCTGCCCTGAGTATGCGTCCAGTCGTCAGCCTTGAACTCGGCGCCCAAACCGGCGGCGATGTCCGAGGAGACTTTCGGCGCCGCGTACAGGTCTTTCACCGCCAGACGCACGCTCTGCACCTGATTCGGTTCCCAGTGCTGCATGG
Organism: Pseudomonas sp. PB106; assembly: GCF_009764645.1. GTDB lineage: Bacteria > Pseudomonadota > Gammaproteobacteria > Pseudomonadales > Pseudomonadaceae > Aquipseudomonas. Next base: position 48,632 of record NZ_RWIM01000061.1, on the reverse strand, counting down.
TCGCGGCATCGGCGACGTGGATCAGGCCCATCGAGCCGTCCAGTTCAGCGCCGACCTTGAACACGCCGACCACGTTCAGACGCTGCATGCGCGGGGTAATGCCGCCCGGTGCGGTACTGACTTCCGGGACGATCAGGGTGATCTTGTCGCCAACGTTGAGGCGGAAACGCCGCGCCGTGATCTCACCGATCACCACGCCGAACTCGCCCGGTTTCAACGCGTCGAGACGGCCCTGCACAATGTGCTGGGCGACGATCGAGACCTTGCCTTCCTGCGCCGGATCGACGCCGCTGATCTGGATCGGCTGCATCAAGCCCTTATAGGAGAGCATGCCTTCCATCTCAGTGAACGGCACGGCGGCGGTCACTTCAGGATTTTTCATTGCAGCGGCGGCCACCGGCTGCCAGTCATCAATCGGCTTGACGCCAACGATGGTCGCGTGCGGCACCATGCCGAGGATGCGCGAACTCATTTCGCGCTGGAAGCCGTTCATTACCGACAACACCACGATCATTGCCAGCACGCCGAGGGCAAGGCCGATCATCGAGGTCATCGAAATGAACGAAACGAAGCGATTGCGGCGCTTGGCGCGGGTATAGCGCGTGCCGATAAAGATCGATAACGGTCTGAACATTCGCTGGGGCACCGTATAAAAATAAAAGACCCGACGCCGTTTCCGGCGCCGGGTTTCAGCCAATCAGATGGGGGTCAGGCAGCCATCCTGCAAATGCAGAACGCGGTCCATCTGGCGGGCGAGGTTCATGTCGTGGGTCACCACCAGGAACGCGGTGCGCATCGAGGTGCTGAGTTCCAGCATCAAATCCTGAATGCCCTGGCCGGTGTGGGAGTCGAGGTTGCCGGTCGGCTCGTCGAGCATCACCAGGCCTGGCTTGTTCACCAGCGCGCGGGCGATGGCCACACGTTGACGCTCACCACCGGACAGTTCCGACGGTTTGTGCTCGAGACGATGGCCGAGGCCGACGCGCTCCAGCAATGCCGTGGCGCGCTGACGCGCTTCCGGGATCGGCGTCTTGCCGATCAGCAGCGGCATGCACACATTTTCCAGCGCAGTGAATTCCGGCAGCAGGTGGTGGAACTGGTAGACGAAACCGAGCGACCGGTTACGCAGCAGGCCACGCTTCTTCTCGCTCAAGGCCGACAGCTCTTCACCGTCGAGCCAGACGCTGCCCTGGGTTGGCGTGTCCAGACCACCGAGCAGGTTGAGCAAGGTACTTTTGCCCGAACCCGAGGTACCGACAATCGCCACACGCTCACCCGGTTGCAACTCCAGTTGCAGACCGGCGAGGACTTCTACCGATTCCGGGCCTTCCTCGTAGGATTTGCCCAGGTTGCGGCAGCTCAAGATTGCTTTTTCACTCATGCCCGACTCACTCATAACGTAGCGCCTCCGCCGGCTGGGTGCGTGCGGCACGCCAGGCGGGATACAGGGTGGCGAGGAAACTCAGAACCAACGCCGCCGCGCAGACCATGACCACGTCCTGGCTCTGCACCTGCGACGGAAGATAATCAATGAAATACACGTCAGCATTAAGGAATTTGTGGCCGATCAGGCCTTCCAGTGCCGAGATCGCCGCGCTGACGTTGAGCGCCGCGAAAATCCCGACCACCGCGCCAATCGCTGTACCGACCACGCCAATCACCGTGCCTTGCACCATGAACGTGCGCATGATCGTGCCCGGCGTCGCACCCAACGTGCGCAGAATAGCGATGTCGCCCTTCTTGTCGTTGACCACCATCACCAGCGTGGAAATGATGTTGAACGCGGCGACGGCGACGATCAGCAGCAACAGCAGGCCGATCATGGCTTTTTCCATGCGGATCGCCTGATACAGATTGCCGTGGGTGCGGGTCCAGTCGCGGGCGTAGTAATGGTCTTCGCCAAGTTGCTGGGCGATGTTCCATGCCTCACGCGGCGCCTGGAACAGGTCGTCGAACTTGAGACGCAAGCCCTGCACCTGATCCGGCTTCCAGCGGTGCATTTTCGCCAGATCCTGCAGGTTGGTGACGCCCAGATAGCCATCGAGCTCACCAGCGCCAACATGGAAAATGCCGACGACGGTGAAGCGCTTCATGCGCGGGAACATCCCGGCCGGGGTCACGCTGACCTCCGGCGCGACGAAGGTGACCTTGTCACCGATGCCGACGCCGAGCTTGGTCGCGGCCTTGTCGCCGATGACGATGCCGAAGCTGCCCGGCGTCAAATCGTCGAGTTTGCCCTGCTTCATGAAGTTGTCGATGATCGACACGTTGCGCTCGAGCGCAGGGTCGATGGCGTTGAGCAACACCTTGGACACCTGACCGTTATTGGTCAGCAAGCCCTGCATCTGGGTGAACGGCGCGACGGCCGTCACCTGCGGGTTCTGCTTGACCTTGGTGGCCAGGCTTTGCCAATCGTTGATTGGCTCAGTGGATTCGATGGTCGCGTGGGGCACCATGCCCAGCACGCGGGTGCGCATCTCATGATCGAAGCCATTCATCACCGACAGCACGACGATCATCACGACCACGCCAAGGGCGAGCCCGATCATCGAAGTCAGGGAAATGAATGACACAAAATGATTGCGACGCTTTGCACGGGTATAACGCGTGCCGATAAATACGAAGAGAGGTCTGAACATGTCGGGGCTTGTTCGGAGGGAAAAGGAACGTCCTTGTGGCGGGGGTCGATAACCAGCTTTACACTCAGACCACCGCCGCTACCATGGGTTCGCCATGTCGACATTAGATGAAGAAGATCGCCGCGAATACTACCGTATCGAGGACACGATCGCACTGGAAATTCGGCCCCTGTCCGCTCCCGAAGCCGCAGGCCAGGAAGTGTTGCAGGATGCTTCCCCGCTCTTCAACCTGCTCAGCGAACTGCACCTGAGCGAATTCGAGTCGCAGCACCTGTTGCGCCAGATCAGCGAGCGCGACCGCGCCATTGCTGCGTTCCTGAAATCCCAGAACAAACGCATCGACCTGCTCAGCCAGGTGGTCGCCCTGACCGTGCTCGGCCAGATCGGCGAGCCGCAACCGGTGATCATTTCCGAAGGCGGCGTCGACTTTCAGCACCCGACGCCCATCGCCGCTGGTGCTCACCTGTCGGTGAAACTGGTGCTGATGCCGCAAGCGCTGGGCCTGCTGCTGCGCGCCCGCGTCACCCATTGCGACCGCAAGGGCGACGGTTACGACGTCGGCACAGAGTTTGAACACCTGACCGACGCCCAGCGCCAGTTGCTCGCCCGCTATATCTTGCAAAAGCAGGCCCAGGAACGACGTCTGGCCCGCGAACAGAACGAATCAGGCATTTAATTTAAGGAAGAACCGTGACCCTCATCTACGGCCACCGCGGCGCCAAGGGCGAAGCACCGGAAAATACCCTGAGCAGCTTTCAGGAATGTCTCAAGCACGGCGTGCGCCGCTGCGAACTGGATCTGCACCTGTCCAAGGACGGCGAGTTGATGGTCATCCACGACCCGACTCTCAAGCGCACCACGGAACGGCGCGGCAAAGTCGTCGAACACACCGCCGCCGAACTGGTGACCTACGACGCGCGCAAGGGTGGCCCGGGCTGGATCAAGCCGTGCCCGATTCCGACGCTGGAAGAGTTGTTCGAAAAGTGTGATTTCGAGCACTGGCAACTGGAAGTCAAAAGCGCTTCACGCACCCGCGCCGCAACCACCGTGCTGGCGATTCGCGAAATGGCCCAGCGCCATGGCCTGCTCGACAAGGTGACAATCACCTCGAGTTCGCGGGAAGTGCTGAAAGCTGCGCTGGATCTGGTGCCGGATGTGTCGCGGGGGTTGGTCGCCGAGTACGCCTGGCTCGACCCATTGAAGGTCGCGGCAAGCTATGGCTGTGAGATTCTGGCGCTGAATTGGACGCTGTGTACGCCGGAACGCCTGCAGAAGGCGCAGCGTCAAGGGCTGCATGTGTCGGTGTGGACCGTCAACGAGCCTGCGCTGATGCGCAGACTCGCCGACTTCGGCGTTGACAGCCTGATTACAGACTTTCCCGGTTTGGCCACTGCCACGCTCGAGAATTGCTGAAATCGGTCTCCCCGGCCGGCTCAGGCCACCGGCCGGAGCCCGTCAAAAAAGCCGGTTGAGGCCGTCGTACGCCGCTACCCGATAGGCTTCGGCCATGGTCGGGTAGTTGAACGTCGTGTTGACGAAGTACTTCAGGGTATTCAGCTCGCCCGGCTGGTTCATGATCGCCTGACCGATGTGAACGATCTCCGACGCCTGATAACCGAAGCAGTGAACGCCCAATACTTCCAGGGTTTCACGGTGGAACAGGATCTTCAGCATGCCTTGCGGCTCGCCGGCGATCTGCGCACGCGCCATGCTCTTGAAGAACGCCTTGCCGACTTCGTAAGGCACTTTGGCCTGGGTCAGCTCCTGCTCGTTCTTGCCGATCGAACTAATCTCCGGAATCGTATAGATGCCGGTTGGCACGTCATTCACGAAACGCCAGCTACCGTTATCAACGATGCTGCCAGCGGCGGAACGACCCTGGTCGTGGGCGGCACTGGCCAGGCTTGGCCAGCCGATCACGTCACCAGCACCGTAGATGTTCGGTACGCAGGTGCGGTACGCCTCGTCGACTTCGATCTGGCCACGGCTGTTGACCTTGACGCCGATGTTTTCCAGACCCAGCGTATCGGTGTTGCCGGTACGGCCGTTGCACCAGAGCAAGGCGTCGGCCTTGATCTTCTTGCCCGATTTCAGATGCAGGATCACGCCGTTATCGACGCCTTCGACGCGATCGTAATCCTCGTTGTGACGCACGGTAATGTTGTTGTTGCTGAAGTGGTAGCTCAACGCCTGGGAGATTTCCGAGTCAAGGAAGCTCAGCAACTGACCACGGTTATCGACCAGCTCGACCAGCACACCCAGACCGCTGAAGATCGACGCGTATTCGCAACCGATCACGCCGGCGCCGTAAACGATCAGTTTGCGCGGGGTGTGGCCGAGGCTGAGGATGGTGTCGCTATCGTAGATCCGCGGGTGGTGAAAATCGATGTCCGCCGGGCGATATGGGCGCGAACCGGTGGCGATGATGATGTGCTTGGCCACCAGTTTCTCGACCACACCGTTGGCGCAGACCACTTCGATGGTTTGCTCGTCGGCGAAGCTGCCTGTGCCGAAGAACACGTCGACGCGGTTGCGGGCGTAGTAGCCGGTACGCGAAGCGACTTGTTTGGAAATGACTTTCTCGGCGCTTTTCAACACGTCCGGAAAGGAGAACCAGCGTGGCTCGCCGATCGCCCGGAACATAGGGTTAGTGTTGAACTGCATGATCTGCCGCACCGAGTGACGCAGTGCCTTGGACGGAATGGTGCCGAGGTGGGTGCAGTTACCGCCGACCTGGCGACGGCTGTCGACCATCGCGACCTTGCGCCCTGCTTTGGCGGCGTTCATTGCCGCGCCTTCTCCCGCCGGGCCGGAACCCAGCACCACCACGTCGTAGTTGTAGACAGCCATGCGTACTCCTCAGAACAGGCCGCGGTGCCAGCAGCACCTACGGCTAAATCACGCCGAACGGCGGCGCGAAGGAACAATTGGGGGTCAATCAAGAACCCGGACACAGTCTATAGAAGCGTCAACGCCGCGCACATTAACCCTTGGTCGCGTCGTAGGCTACTTTTGCCTGCACTACAACGCCAGCTTTCGTATTGTTCTCAGTCAGTTTTCTTGCCACTGAGGCGCTCGAAAGCCTTGTTGGTGCGGACGACAAAACCTGTATCGGCACGCATGACAAAGAATGCACCAATGTCATGTTTTTCGGCATAGTCCCAAGCCCGTTCGGGGCCAAGAATAAGCAACAGCGTCGATAGTCCATCGGCCATCAACGCTGAAGGATGAATCACTGTGACTGACGCCAGGTCGTGTAGGACCGGTGCACCGCTGCGCGCATCGAAGGTGTGGGAATAACGCCGGCCATCCTGCAGGAAATAGTTGCGATAGTCGCCGGACGTGGAAACGCCGTAGCCATCGACATTAATGACGCGTTCGGCGACCTGCTGATCTTCGCGAGGCTCTTCCAAGGCAACGCGCCACGGTGAGCCGTCGAGTTTTTTGCCTTTGGCTTTTAATTCACCGGTGGCTTCGGCGAGGTAGTTGTGGATGCCCATGGCGTCGAGTCGGGCCGCAATGGCGTCGACGGCATAACCGGCGGCGATGCTGTTGAAGTCGACTTCGACGGCGGCGTCTTTGCACAACTGATCGCCATTGATTTGCAAATGCTGATAACCAACGCGCGACATCACCTCAGCCAGTGCATCGGCGTCAGGGACTTTCTCTTCGCGTCCTTGCGGGCCGAAGCCCCAGAGATTCATCAGCGGCTCCAGGGTAAGGTCGTAGGAACCTTCGCTTTGCGCTGACAGCTGCTCGCCAACGCGGATCAGTTCAAGCACAGATGCCGGCATTTTCTGACAGCTGCTCGCGGGCAAAGCGTTGAAGCGCTCGATGTCCGAATCATTGCGATAAGTGGATAACTGCCGATCAACTTCGCCGAGGATGCTCTCCACTTCACGGCGAACCTGCGTCGCGTCAGGCATGTCGGCGTGGCGCACATACTTGATCGAGTACGTGCTGCCCATGGTCGGCCCACCGAAACCCTCAGTGGAATCGCCATTGCCGCAGCCAGCCAATAGGCCACCCAGAATCACGAGCCCAAGCAACCGTCCAGTGAACAATTATTCATCTCCCCGTAAAACCACGGCGGCCATTATGAATTAACGGATCTGCAACATCTTTATACAAAATCCAATAGTGAGACCTGACCATGTCCTCCACCACGGGCAAAGGCAAAGCGATCTTTCGCGTTGTCAGCGGCAACTTCCTCGAAATGTTCGACTTCATGGTCTACGGCTTTTACGCCACGGCCATTGCCAAGACCTTTTTCCCCTCCGACAGCGCCTTCGCTTCCCTGATGCTTTCGTTGGCGACCTTCGGCGCAGGCTTCCTGATGCGACCGCTGGGGGCGATTTTCCTCGGCGCCTACATTGACCGTCATGGCCGCCGCCAAGGCTTGATCATAACGTTGGCGTTGATGGCAGCAGGTACCGTGCTGATAGCTTGCGTACCCGGTTACGCCACACTGGGTGTCGCTGCGCCTTTGCTCGTACTGTTCGGCCGATTGTTACAAGGCTTCTCGGCGGGCGTAGAACTCGGCGGTGTGTCGGTGTATCTGGCAGAAATCGCCACCCCGGGTCGCAAGGGCTTTTTCGTCAGTTGGCAGTCCGCGAGCCAGCAAGCGGCGGTCGTCTTCGCCGGCCTGCTCGGGGTTGGCCTCAATCATTGGCTCAGCCCGGAACAAATGGGTGAGTGGGGCTGGCGCGTGCCGTTCCTGATCGGCTGCATGATTGTGCCGGTGATTTTCTTCATCCGTCGCTCGCTGGAAGAAACCCCGGAATTCCAGGCGCGGAAACATCGCCCTACCCTGCGGGAAATTGTCCGCTCTATCGGTCAGAACTTTGGCCTCGTCATCGCTGGCATGGCGCTGGTGGTGATGACCACGGTGTCGTTCTACCTGATCACCGCTTACACCCCGACCTTCGGCAAGGCTGAGTTGCACCTGTCGGATCTCGATGCGCTACTGGTGACGGTGTGCATCGGCCTGTCGAACTTCTTCTGGTTGCCGGTGATGGGCGCGGTGTCCGACAAGATCGGGCGAAAACCCCTACTGCTCGCGGCGACGATTCTGGCGATTCTTACCGCCTATCCCGCCCTGTCTTGGTTGGTGGCGAATCCGAGCTTCAGCCATTTGCTGATTGTCGAATTGTGGCTGTCGTTCCTCTACGGCTCGTACAACGGCGCGATGGTGGTGGCACTGACCGAGATCATGCCGGTAGAAGTGCGTACGACCGGGTTCTCGCTGGCGTACAGCCTGGCGACGGCAACCTTCGGCGGGTTTACCCCGGCGGCGTGTACGTACCTGATTCATGTGCTGGACAACAAGGCTGCGCCGGGGATCTGGCTCAGTGGCGCGGCGGTGCTGGGATTGCTGGCGACGCTGGTGTTGTTCCGTGGCAACAAGCATGAACTGCGCACGGCGCAAGCGGCCATACCCGGCGGAGCACGGTAGGACGCCATCGCTGGCAAGCCAGCTCCCACAGGGTTTCGGGTGTTAATGCAATTGTGCAATTCACCAAGAAACCTGTGGGAGCTGGCTTGCCAGCGATGAGGGCATAAAGCAAAGATCGCAGCCTTCGGCAGCTCCTACAGAATCAAACGCGATGCTTTGATCTTCCCCAAACAAAAACGCCCCGACCAAAAGTCGGGGCGTTTTCATGTACTGCTAAGGCTTAGCGCGGGAATGCTGGCGGATTTACATCAGCCATGTCTTCCATCACGCGAACTACCTGGCAGCTGTAACCGAACTCGTTGTCGTACCAGACATACAGAACAACGCGGTTATCCTGAACGATGGTCGCTTCAGCATCGACCACGCCGGCGTGGCGCGAGCCAACGAAGTCGGTCGAAACAACTTCCTGCGAGTTGACGAAGTCGATTTGCTTGTGCAGATCGGAGTGCAGCGCCATGTAGCGCAGGTACTCGTTCATCTCTTCGCGGGTGGCGGCTTTCTCAAGGTTGAGGTTGAGAATGGCCATCGACACGTTCGGCGTCGGAACACGGATCGCGTTACCGGTCAGCTTGCCGGCCAGCTCAGGCAGGGCCTTGGCAGCAGCGGTGGCAGCACCGGTCTCGGTGATGACCATGTTCAGCGCGGCGCTACGGCCACGGCGATCGCCCTTGTGGAAGTTGTCGATCAGGTTCTGGTCGTTGGTGTACGAGTGAACGGTTTCGACGTGACCGTTGATGATGCCGAACTTGTCATTCACAGCTTTCAGCACCGGCACGATGGCGTTGGTGGTGCAGGAAGCGGCGGACACGATCTTGTCGTCAGCCGTGATTTCGTTGTGGTTGATACCGTGAACGATGTTCTTCAGCTTGCCTTTGCCAGGCGCGGTCAGAACAACGCGGTCGATACCCGGGCAGGCCAGATGCTGACCCAGGCCGTCAGCGTCACGCCATACACCGGTGTTGTCCACCAGCAGTGCGTCTTTGATGCCGTACTGGGTGTAATCCACCTCGGTCGGGTTCTTCGCGTAGATGACCTGAATCAGGTTACCGTTGGCAGTGATGGTGTTGTTTTCTTCGTCGATGGTAATGGTGCCGTTGAACGAACCGTGTACCGAATCGCGGCGCAGCAGGCTGGCGCGTTTGGTCAGGTCGTTTTCGGCGCCTTTGCGCACGACGATGGCACGCAGACGCAGGCCGTCGCCACCACCGGTTTTCTCGATCAGGATGCGCGCCAGCAGACGGCCGATACGACCGAAGCCGTACAGCACAACGTCGGTGCCTTTACGTGCGGAAGCATTTTGCTGACCAACCACGTCAGCCATCTCTTCACGAACGAACTGCTCGGCAGTACGGCCATTGCCTTCGTTGCGGAATTTGAACGCCAACTTGCCCAGATCTACCGAAGCCGCGCCGAGCTTGAGCTCGCTCATGGCCTTGAGCAGTGGGAATGTTTCGTGGACGGAGAGTTCGCTGTCGTCGGAAGAACGGTGGCGAGCAAAGCGGTGAGCTTTGAGAATCGCGATGACAGACTGGTTGATCAGGCTGCGGCCATAGATCGAGCTCACCACGTTGTTATTGCGGTAGAGCTGACCGATAAGCGGAATCATCGCTTCTGCGAGTGCTTCACGGTCGATCCATTCACCAAGACACTGGTCGGGCTTCTGAGTCACGGTAACCTTCCACATGTAGGGGCAGAAAAAAGGGGCTACATTATGCCGCCGACAACCTCATTCAGCAATGCGCGCTTGTCGCGCAATCGGTAACAAAATTCCTTTCAAAAAAAATACGCCCCTCTGCAGACCAATAAAACCGGGGCCTCCAGCGCAGTCAATTTTCCGACGACTGTCAGACGATGTCTGTAACCCTCCGTAACACCACCCGCTTTCGGCACTACATAACCACAAAAAAACTGCTCGTTTTTATGGTTACCACTACATTTCGCCAAAACCACGAAGATAGACGCAGTCTGCAACTGACAGGCAGCACCGGACGCCGCTACAATTACCGACTTTGTCGCAAAGCCTGGAGCTCAACCTTCCGTGCCCGTTCTGCGTCTACCGCTACTCCCTGCCGAAGCAGGTAAACAGCATTGGGGCAATTTGCCCGGTGCTGCCCTCAGCCTGGCAATTGCCGAGGCTGCCAGCGCTGCCAAGCGCTTCACCCTGCTACTGACCGCCGACAGCCAGAGCGCTGAACGACTGGAACAGGAGCTGAGTTTCTTCGCCCCGGATTTGCCCGTACTGCATTTCCCCGACTGGGAAACCCTGCCCTACGACTTGTTCTCGCCGCACCAGGACATCATTTCCCAGCGCATCGCCAGCTTATACAGGCTACCGGAGCTGGAGCACGGTGTGCTGGTGGTGCCGATCACCACGGCTTTGCATCGGTTGGCGCCGACCAAGTTCCTGCTCGGCAGCAGCCTGGTGCTGGATGTCGGGCAGAAACTCGATGTAGAGCAGATGCGCTCGCGGCTCGAAGCCAGCGGCTATCGCTACGTCGACACGGTTTATGAGCACGGCGAATTCACCGTACGGGGCGCGTTGATCGACCTGTTCCCGATGGGCAGCAAATTGCCGTATCGCATCGATCTGTTCGATGACGAAATCGAAACCTTGCGTACCTTCGATCCGGAAAACCAGCGCTCCATCGACAAGGTCGATTCGGTCAAGCTGCTGCCGGCCCGTGAGTTTCCGCTGCAGAAAGACGCGGTCACCCGCTTCAAGGCGCGGTTCCGCGAGCGCTTCGACGTCGACTTCCGTCGCTGCCCGATCTTCCAGGACTTGAGCAGCGGGATTACCCCGGCGGGCATCGAGTACTACCTGCCACTGTTCTTCGACGAAACCTCGACCCTGTTCGATTACTTGCCGCAGGACACCCAGGTGTTCTCGCTGCCGGGCATCGAGCAAGCGGCGGAGAATTTCTGGAACGACGTGCGCAATCGTTACGAAGAGCGTCGCGTCGATCCATCGCGTCCTTTATTGCCGCCCGCCGAATTGTTCCTGCCTGTGGAAGACTGCTTTGCTCGCCTGAAGAGCTGGCCGCGTGTGGTTGCCAGCCAGCAGGACGTCGAAAGCGGCGCCGGCCGCGAGCGCTTCCCGGCGCAGGCACTGCCAAATCTGGCGATCGAAGCCAAAGCCACGCAACCGCTGGCAGCGCTGGCCGGTTTCCTTGATGAATTCCCCGGTCGTGTGTTGTTCACCGCCGAATCCGCCGGTCGTCGCGAAGTCCTGCTGGAGTTGCTCGAACGCCTGAAGCTGCGGCCGAAAACCGTCGACAGTTGGCCGGATTTCGTCGCGAGCAAGGATCGCCTGGCAATCACCATTGCTCCGCTCGACGAAGGCTTGATGCTGGATGACCCAGCGCTGGCACTGGTCGCGGAAAGTCCGCTGTTCGGTCAGCGCGTGATGCAACGCCGTCGTCGCGAGAAACGCAGCGACGTCAGCAACGACGCGGTAATCAAGAACCTCACCGAGCTGCGCGAAGGCGCGCCGGTGGTGCACATCGATCACGGCGTGGGTCGCTACCTCGGTCTGACGATTCTGGAAATCGACAACCAGGCCGCCGAATTCCTTACCCTGGAATACGCCGAGGCCGCCAAGCTCTACGTGCCGGTGGCCAACCTGCACTTGATCGCCCGCTACACCGGTAGCGACGATTCGCTGGCCCCGCTGCACCGCCTCGGCTCCGAGACCTGGCAGAAAGCCAAGCGCAAAGCCGCCGAACAAGTGCGTGACGTCGCCGCTGAACTGCTCGACATCTATGCCCGCCGCGCCGCTCGCGAAGGTTACGCCTTCGCCGATCCGAAAGCCGATTACGCGACGTTCAGCGCCGGCTTCCCGTTCGAAGAAACCCCGGACCAGCAATCGACCATCGAAGCGGTGCGCGAAGACATGCTCGCGCCGAAACCGATGGATCGCCTGGTCTGCGGCGACGTCGGTTTCGGCAAGACCGAAGTGGCCATGCGCGCGGCGTTCATCGCTGTGCATGGTGGCCGCCAAGTGGCGATTCTGGTGCCAACCACCCTGCTCGCCCAGCAACACTACAACAGCTTCCGCGACCGCTTCGCCGACTGGCCGGTGACCGTGGAAGTGATGAGCCGCTTCAAATCGGCCAAGGAAGTCAACGCTGCAATCGCCGATCTGGCGGAAGGCAAGATCGACATCGTCATCGGCACGCACAAGTTGCTGTCCGATGATGTGAAGATCAAAAACCTCGGGCTGGTAATTATCGACGAAGAGCACCGCTTCGGTGTCCGTCAGAAAGAACAGCTCAAGGCCCTGCGCAGCGAAGTCGACATTCTCACCCTGACCGCCACGCCGATTCCGCGCACGCTGAACATGGCAGTGTCCGGCATGCGTGACCTGTCGATCATCGCCACGCCGCCGGCGCGACGCCTGTCGGTGCGCACTTTCGTCATGGAGCAGAACAAGAGCACGGTCAAAGAGGCCCTGTTGCGTGAACTTCTGCGTGGTGGTCAGGTTTACTACTTGCACAACGATGTGAAAACCATCGAGAAATGCGCCGCCGACCTCGCCGAACTGGTGCCGGAAGCCCGTATCGGCATCGGTCACGGACAGATGCGCGAACGCGAACTCGAACAGGTGATGAGCGACTTCTATCACAAGCGCTTCAACGTGCTGATCGCCTCGACCATCATCGAGACCGGCATCGACGTACCGAGCGCCAACACCATCATCATCGAGCGCGCCGACAAGTTCGGCCTGGCGCAACTGCACCAGTTGCGTGGTCGCGTTGGCCGTAGTCACCACCAGGCTTACGCCTACCTGCTGACGCCGCCGCGCCAGCAAATCACTTCGGATGCGGAAAAGCGTCTGGAAGCAATTGCCAATACTCAGGACCTCGGCGCCGGTTTCGTGCTGGCGACCAACGACCTGGAAATCCGTGGCGCCGGCGAACTGCTCGGCGATGGCCAGAGCGGGCAGATTCAGGCCGTGGGCTTCACGCTGTACATGGAAATGCTCGAGCGCGCGGTGAAGTCGATCCGCAAGGGCGAGCAACCGAACCTCGATCAACCGCTCGGCGGTGGGCCGGAAGTCAATCTGCGGGTGCCGGCGCTGATTCCGGAAGACTATCTGCCGGATGTTCACGCTCGCCTGATTCTGTACAAGCGCATTGCTTCGGCGACCGATGAGGAAGGCCTGAAGGATCTGCAAGTCGAGATGATCGACCGTTTCGGCCTGTTGCCGGAACCGACGAAGAATCTGGTGCGCATCACTGCGCTGAAATTGCAGGCTGAGCAACTGGGCATCAAGAAGGTCGATGGCGGGCCACAGGGTGGGCGCATCGAGTTCGAAGCGCAGACTCCCGTTGACCCGATGACGCTGATCAAGCTGATTCAGAGCCAGCCAAAACGTTACAAATTCGAAGGCGCGACGATGTTCAAGTTCCAGGTGCCGATGGAACGCCCGGAAGAGCGCTTTAATACTGTAGAGGCGCTGTTTGAGCGCCTCCTCCCGAAATCCGTTTGAAGGACGCCGCATGCGCCTGTTTCGCTCACTGACTTTGCTACTTACCCTCGTAGCACCCTCGGTTTTCGCCGATGACCTGTATCAGGTCGAAATGATTCTGGTGCGCCAGAACGCCGTGCCCGCCATCGTCAGCCGCGCCGCGCCAGAAGACTGGGCTGCGGGTGCCCAGCGCCTGGGCGATGACAGCAAGCGCACGCCAGCGCTGAATGACGTCGTTACCAAGCTCACCGCCAGCGGCGACTACAGCGTGCTGCTGCACAAGGCCTGGCAGCAAACCCTCGGCGAAACGCCAGCCAAAGTCGCTGTCAGCGACGGTCAAGAGCAATTCGGCCAGTTCCCGATCGAGGGCACGCTGGAGATGAAACTCGGACGCTTCACCGACGTGAACGCCGACTTCTGGGTCAATCAGATCGATGCCAATGGCATGGTCACCGCCAGCGAGCGGCTGAAACAGGACAGCCACACCAAGAACGGCCAACTCAACTATCTCGATAACGGCCATCTGGCCCTGCTGATCAAGATCACCTCCCTGACCGCGCCTGCACCACGGGAAGCGCCTGAAGCCATTCCGGACTGATCGAAGTCCTTATGAACCCGCCGCTGAGCAAACCGTTGGCGCCCTCTTGGGTCAGCCGATTCAAGGAACAGAGCCTGGAGCGTGGCCGTCGCTACGCTCTGGAAAACCGGGTACGCATCGCGCAAGTCGGCGACGCAACGATCACCGCCAGTTGCGAAGGCTCTGGCGGCAACGTCTACCGTCAGACCATTCATCTGCGCGAGTCAGCCAAAGGCACTTTGCTGCTGGTCGATGCTGGCTGCACCTGCCCGGTGCGCACCAACTGCAAACACTGCGCCGCAGTGCTGCTGAAAGTGCAGGAAACCCTCGACTACCCCGCCGCCGCCAAAGACGCCGAATTACTGGAAAAGCTCCAAGCCGTGCTGGAAAACCGTGGCCCGAAAGCCCCGCCGCAAGTGCTGGTCGACAATGTGCAACCCGTGCCGCGCCTGTGGCTGGCCAGTGTCGAGTTCAGCGCCTTCGAACCGCGCAACGGCAAGATGCAGCGCTACATTCAGCACCGCGCGGCGCTGTCGTTCAGCTATCTGGACGAATACGTCAGCGGACAGAAAAACAGCGACATCCTGATCCGTCAGGAAACCCAGACGCTACGGATAAAACGCCATCCAGAAGTCGAACAGTCCTACCGTGAACAGTTAAGAATCCTCGGCTTTCGCATCGCCACGCGGCAGAGCAAAGCGCTGCCGGAAAGCGCCGGCGAACTGTATGAGATGGTCAATGACAGTGCCTGGCTGACGTTCACCCTCAACGATCTGCCGAAGCTGCGCACTCAAGGCTGGGAATTGCAGATCGATGAGGAGTTCGGCTTCGATCTGACCGCCGTGGATGACTGGTACGCCACGGTCGAACAGGCGCCAGAACGCGACTGGTTTGATCTGGAACTTGGGATCATCGTCAATGGCGAGCGCCTGAGTCTGCTGCCGATTCTGCTCAACCTGATGCGCTCGCACGCGGAAATCCTCAACCCGGAACGCTTGGCGCGGCGCCGCGATGACGAGTTGATTCTGGTCAATATTCCTCAGCGCAACAGCGAGCACGGACCGCTGCAAGTGGCGTTGCCGCTGGGCCGGTTGAAACCGGTGTTGATGACGCTTGGCGAGTTCTATTTGCAGGAGCCAGGGGAAACCACGCTGCGCTTGAGCAAGGCGGATGCCACGCGACTCAACTCGCTGGAAGGCCTGCCACTGCTGTGGGAGGGTGGCGAGCAAATCCGTACCTTTGCTCAGCGTCTGCGTGATATTCGTGATTTCAGCGCTGAAGCACCGCAAGGCCTGAACGCGACGCTGCGTCCGTATCAGCTCGAAGGCTTGAGCTGGATGCAATCGCTGCGGCAACTGGAAGTCGGCGGGATTCTTGCGGATGACATGGGCCTGGGTAAAACCCTACAAACCCTGGCGCATATTCTCAGCGAGAAAAACGCCGGACGCCTCGATCGCCCGTGCATGGTGGTGATGCCGACCAGCCTGATTCCAAACTGGCTTGATGAGGCGGCGCACTTCACGCCACAGTTGAAAGTGGTCGCGCTGTACGGCGCCACGCGCAAAAAGCATTTCGATAATCTGGCCGATTTCGACCTGATCCTCACCACTTACGCGCTGCTTCCCAAGGACGTCGAGCGTCTGGCCAAACAGCCGCTGCACGTGCTGGTGCTGGATGAAGCGCAGTACATCAAGAACCCGAACAGCAAAGCCGCACAAGCGGCACGAGAGCTCAACGCACGCCAGCGTCTGTGCCTGAGCGGTACGCCGCTGGAAAACCATCTGGGCGAGCTGTGGTCGCTGTTTCACTTCCTGCTGCCGGGCTGGCTCGGCGATGTAAAAAGCTTTAATGCCGATTACCGTGTACCGATTGAAAAGCGCGGCAGCGAAGTCAGGCTTCAGCACCTCAACGGTCGGATAAAACCGTTTCTGCTGCGCCGGACCAAGGAACAGGTGGCCACCGAGCTGCCGCCGAAAACCGAGATCATCCACTGGGTCGATCTCAACGAAGCGCAACGCGATGTATACGAAACCATGCGCCTGGCGATGGACAAGAAAGTCCGCGACGAAATCACCCGCAAAGGCGTGGCGCGCAGTCAGATCATCATTCTTGAAGCGCTGCTCAAGCTGCGTCAGGTCTGCTGTGATCTGCGCCTGGTCAACGACGCCACCCTGCCCGCTCGCGGCAGCACCTCCGGCAAGCTCGACAGCTTGATGGAAATGCTTGAGGAGCTGTTCGAGGAAGGTCGGCGAATTCTGTTGTTTTCACAGTTCACGTCGATGCTGTCATTGATCGAAGAAGAACTGAAAAAACGTAACGTTTCCTACGCGCTGTTGACCGGTCAGACCCGCGATCGACGTACACCAGTAAAGGAATTCCAGAGCGGCAAGCGTCAGATTTTTCTGATCAGCCTGAAGGCTGGCGGTGTCGGTCTGAACCTGACGGAAGCGGATACGGTGATTCACTACGACCCGTGGTGGAACCCGGCGACCGAGAATCAGGCCACTGACCGCGCATATCGCATCGGCCAGGAAAAACCGGTGTTCGTCTACAAAATGATTGCCCGGGGCACGGTGGAAGAGAAGATTCAGCACCTGCAAAAGGAAAAATCCGACTTGGCGGCGGGCGTGCTGGATGGGCGCAAGGCCGGGGACTGGAAGTTGCAGAGTGATGATATTGAAGCGTTGTTTGCGCCGTTGCCGGACAAGCTCGACAAGCGTTGAGACTTGCGTTGTTAGTTAAAGGGCTATCGCTGGCAAGCCAACTCCCACAGGGTTATGAGTCGTGCACAAGACTCTGATTCAACTCGATACCTGTGGGAGCTGGCTTGCCAGCGATGGGGTCAACTCGGTCTCGGCCGGACTCAGCCCTTGAGTACCCGCGCCAACGCCGACTTCACCTTGCCCATGCCGTCATGCAAAGCCTGCTCGATCTCGGCCATGGTGATCACTTGCGTGGTCTTGCCCGCCGCCGGGTTCACCACCAGCGCCAGACAGGCGTAATCCAGATCCAGCTCACGGGCCAGCGCGGCTTCAGGCATGCCGGTCATGCCGACGATGTCGCAGCCATCGCGCTCCAGACGCACGATCTCGGCAACGGTTTCCAGACGCGGGCCTTGGGTGCAGGCGTAAACGCCTTGATCGCTGTACTCGCAGCCTTCAGCGGCCACGGCGGCAATCAATTGCTGACGCAACGGCTCGCTGTAAGGAAAGCTGAAGTCGATGTGAGTGACCTGCTCCAGATCATCGGCGAAAAAGGTGTGCTCGCGCCCACTGGTATAGTCGACGATCTGGTGTGGCACGCAGAAATGCCCGGTACCCATGGCCGAATGAATGCCACCCACGGCATTCACGGCGATGATCGCTTCGGCGCCGGCCTGCTTCAGCGCCCACAGATTGGCGCGGTAGTTGACCTTGTGCGGCGGAACACGATGCGGATGGCCGTGACGGGCGAGAAACAACACTTCCTTGCCAGCGTACTCGCCAAGCTGAACTTCGGCCGACGGTGCGCCGTAGGGGGTGTCCACCGCCAGCGATTGACGAATGGTCAAGCCGTCCAGCTGGGTCAATCCGGTGCCGCCGATGATTGCGTAGACCGTCATAACGAAAATCCTTAATCGATCAGCTGAGCGTCTTTGAGCGCGCCGATGGCGGTGAGCCAGCGCGGATCCTGACGGTAATAGGTGCTGGCGAATGCTTGACCGCGCATGCGGGCGATGCGCGCGGATGGCTTGACCTTCATGCGTTGCGCGGCGCTCAAGGCGAGCTCAGCGGCAGCTCGGTCGTTGCACACCAGGCCCATGTCGCATCCGGCGGTCAACGCCGCTTCAATACGACTGGCAGCGTCGCCGACCACGTGGGCACCGGCCATCGACAAGTCGTCGCTGAAGATGACGCCGTCGAATTGCAACTCACCGCGCAGGATGTCCTGCAGCCAGCGCCGGGAGAAACCGGCAGGCTGCGAATCCACTTGTGGATAAATGACATGGGCCGGCATCACCGCAGCGAGTTGCTTGCTGAGTCTGGCAAACGGCACGAGATCGTTGGCGCGGATCTCCTCGAGGCTGCGCTCGTCATTCGGGATCGCTACATGGGAATCCGCTTCCGCCCAGCCGTGACCGGGGAAGTGCTTACCGGTGGCGGCCATGCCCGCGCTGTTCATGCCGCGAATGAATGCTCCGGCGAGCAACGCGGCGCGCCCGGGATCACCTTCGAACGAACGGGTGCCGACCACAGCGCTACGCTGGTAATCGAGATCGAGCACGGGTGCGAAGCTCAGGTCGAGGCCGACGGCCAGCACTTCGGTGGCCATGATCCAGCCGCACTGTTCGGCGAGGTATTCGGCATTCGGGTTGTCGGCGATGGCGCGCATGGCCGGCAAACGCACGAAGCCTTGGCGCAGACGCTGCACGCGTCCACCCTCTTGATCCACCGCCAGCAGCAGATCCGGGCGGATCGCGCGAATCGCTGCGCTCAGCTCACGCACCTGACGCGGATGCTCGATGTTACGCGCGAAAATGATCAGGCCGCCCACTTCGGGCTGACGCAACAATTGGCGATCTTCAGCCGTCAGCCAAGTACCGGCGACGTCCACCATCAACGAGCCTTGCAGGCCAGCAGTCATAGAGATTCCTTGAAAACGAAAAACCCGATCTGCAGGAAATCGCTACCGTGAGCCATGCTCGGCAGGTCAGCGATTGCTATGGAGATCGGGTTCAGAACGAGAGTCGGCATGGGCGGCTAGCTTAGCGGATACAAGCAGCCGCGCCCACCCGTGCACGGTTAAACCTTGGCGGCGACCGGCGTTGATTTGCTGCGCGGACGCAGTTGCGCGGAGGCCATCGCCGCATCAGTGACGCCAGTCTCAGCGCGCATGCCCGCAGCGAGAAACGGCACCATCAGGCGCATGACTTGTTCGATGGAGGTATTGACGCCGAAATCGGTCTCGGCAATCGCGCGCAAGGCCTTGATGCCGGACATGCTGAACGCCGCGGCGCCGAGCATGAAGTGCACGCGCCAGAACAGTTCGATCGGCGGAATACGTGGCGCGGCTTCGTTGACCAGCAACATGTAGCGACGGAAAACCTTGCCGTACATGTCTTCCAGATAGCGGCGCAAGTGGCCCTGACTCTGGCTGAACGCGAGGCCGAGCAGGCGCATGAAGATCGACAGATCGTTGCCGCTGCGTGGCTGAACCACGAGGGCTTGCTCGACGAGGATTTCCAGCAACTCCTCAAGCGTCGGCTTGTTTTCAGGCTTGGCCTGACGCCGCTCCAGCTCTTTATCGAGGCTGATGCAGAACGGCCCGAGGAAGCGCGAGAACACTGCCTGAATCAGCGCTTTCTTCGAGCCGAAGTGATAGTTCACTGCTGCCAGGTTGACGCCAGCCTTGCTGGTGATCAAACGCAATGAGGTTTCAGCGAAACCTTTCTCCGCGAACAACTGCTCGGCAGCATCAAGAATGCGTTCAACGGTTTCCGACTGGGCCATGGCTACTCCGCCTGACAAACACTTGTTTGAAACATACGTTTCAGCCTGTGCCTTGTCAAGCCTGCCAGTTCGTTTTGGGAATGGTCGGTCAGCTATTTAACCACACAAGGCAGACGCTTTAATAAACGCTTCTCCCGACCGTCCGGCAGCAGGCCAAAAAACGGGCATTGCCAAGAGCGTTTCACTGTATATAATCCCAGTCACTGTATAAAAAGACAGAGCGATCAATATGCTAAAGCTGACGCCACGCCAAGCCGAGATTCTGGCCTTTATCAAACGTTGCCTCGAAGACAACGGCTACCCGCCAACCCGCGCGGAAATCGCTCAGGAACTGGGCTTCAAATCGCCCAATGCTGCCGAAGAACACCTCAAGGCTCTGGCCCGCAAGGGTGCGATAGAGATGACGCCCGGTGCTTCACGCGGCATCCGCATCCCGGGCTTTGAAGCCAAGGCTGATGACTCCACCCTGCCGATCATTGGCCGGGTCGCCGCAGGCGCTCCTATCCTCGCCCAACAACACATCGAAGAATCTTGCAACATCAATCCAGCCTTCTTCCATCCTCGTGCCGACTATCTGTTGCGCGTGCATGGCATGAGCATGAA
This sequence comes from Pseudomonas sp. PB106, assembly GCF_009764645.1. GTDB lineage: Bacteria > Pseudomonadota > Gammaproteobacteria > Pseudomonadales > Pseudomonadaceae > Aquipseudomonas. The sequence continues at coordinate 28,402 of NZ_RWIM01000061.1, read as the reverse complement.
GGACATCGGTATTTTTGATGGCGACCTGCTGGCCGTTCACACCACACGTGAAGCGCGCAATGGCCAGGTCGTCGTCGCCCGCATCGGCGATGAAGTGACCGTCAAACGCTTCAAGCGTGAAGGCAGCAAGGTCTGGCTGATTGCCGAGAATCCAGAGTTCGCCCCTATCGAAGTTGACCTGAAAGATCAGGAACTGGTGATCGAAGGCTTGAGTGTCGGCGTCATTCGCCGCTAAAGGAGGCTTTATGCAGTTCCCACACACACCTCAGCAAACACAACTGACTTTATTCGAAGCGTTTCTGGCGCAACCGATGGCGCCGATCCTGAAAGAAGTGGTCGAACGTCCGTGGAATGCCGAGCCTGAAGTATTCAGTGAGCTGTCACTGCGCGGTGCGGCCGGGAACTGCCTCAACCTGCTTGCCCCGATCCTTCGCGAACTCAGTGAAGATCAGGACGCTCGCTGGCTGACGTTGATCGCGCCACCCGCCAGCCTGACGCAAACCTGGCTGCGGGACGCTGGCCTGAACCGCGAACGCATTCTGCTGCTGCAACCTCGGGGCACTCAAAGTGCTCAGCAACTGGCGTGCGAAGCACTGCGTCTGGGCCGTAGCCATACAGTGGTCACTTGGCTCAATCCGCTGAACGCACATTCACGGCACCAGCTGATCAGCGCCGCACGCACGGGCGATGCTCAGAGCCTGAACATTCGATTGGGTTAGTAGCTTGGCAACACGCGCTGTGTGAAGCGCAGGGCTTCTCAAAGGACAGAGAAGCCGATCTGAAGCGATAACGTCAAAAAGAAAAACCGATGGGGATCAATGAAGAACCCGCGGCCCCTCTTCCTTATCAAACTCGCCTTCAACCATACGGCCTGCCATCTGAACGCCGACGCTCAACATGGCCTTGGCGATTTCGACGTGCTGACCTTGCAGGAACGCCTTGGCATCCTCGGAGAAATCCAGCGTCACCAGAGAACCTTCGTCCTCAGCCCTGCGCAGTTCGATTCGGCCGTCTGGTAACTCGACAATTTCTAGAAAGGACGTTGGCATGTAGGTCTGTTCTCCACGAAAGGCAGCGATTATATAGACATCATTCAGGCTTCGCTTGGGATCTTGACCAGCAGCATGTTTCAGATTGCCACCGTGTCAATCACCCTCAGCACTCATTCAAGCCTTCGCGAAAGCGCAAAGCCAAGCCTTTAAGGTTTTGCCGCCAGCTCTCCAGCTCCTCTCGGTTCAACTCTTCAGTCGCCTCTTCTTCGTCCAGATTAACGGCCTGAATCAATGGCTGCGTCACATCGCCTTTTGGCTTATGGGGTGCGCGAGGCGGTTGAAACATTGCCGAATGCGCCGCCAGCAGCTTTGCCAGCCACGTTTCGGAATTCCCTGCCAGCTCGATCATTTCCGCCAGCTCCGGGATCGCGATCGATTCAAGCACTTCGCGTGTCAGTAACACCTCTGCACGTGGCGCATTGGCTTGTGGCAGACGATAGAAACCAGCGATTTCATGGCAAAGACCCAGCAAGGCGCCGTAGAGGTGAAACAACGCCGATTCTCGCCCGGCCTGAATCAGCGCCAAGGAATTCATCGCCCGCCCTTCTTCAGCGCGAGCCAAGGCTTCGAGCGACAGGCCGGCGAAATAGATCTTCTGGTTGGTACGGGTATAGAGCTCGTGGGCCATGACGGCAGTCTCCACTACGAAATAATTGCTTCACACAGGCCGGACAGTGTCGTGGATCAGCCGATCCCACCGCAAGCACAAAACAAAAAGGCCGCATGAAAACCCGAGGGTGCTCATGCGGCCTTTCAGTATCAGGCTAACGCTTACTCAGCTTTGGCCTTCGTACGCTTGTCTTCCACCGTCCATTTACCGCCATCGTAGTAAGCCTTCCAACCGGTAGGCTTGCCGTCGACTTCGGTCTGCACGTATTGCTCCTTGGTCTTGCGGCTGTAGCGGATGACCGCTGGCAGACCATCAGGATCCTTCTGCGGTGCTTCACAGAGGAAATGATACTTCGGATCGATCTCGTCCTTGTGCGGCAGGATCTCGATCACCAGCGGAGCACGGGTCTCGCGGTTTTTCGGGAACTGACTTGCCGCCAGGAACAGACCGGAAGCACCGTCGCGCAGGATGTAGGTGTCGTTGACCTTTTCGCACTTCAACTCAGGCATCTTCACCGGATCCATCTTCGGCGGCGCCGCGTCACCACTCTTCAGCAGTTTGCGAGTGTTCTTGCACTCAGGGTTGGTGCAACCGAAGAACTTACCGAAACGACCGGTTTTGAGCTGCATCTCGCTGCCGCACTTGTCGCATTCCAGGCTCGGACCTTCGTAGCCCTTGATGCGATAGCTGCCTTCTTCGATTTCATAGCCGGCGCAATCCGGGTTGTTACCGCAGATGTGCAGCTTGCGCTTCTCATCGAGCAGGTAAGCGTCCATCGCCGTGCTGCAGATCGGGCAGCGATGCTTGCCACGCAGTACCAGCGACTCGGATTCACCTTCGTCGTCCGCAGCGATTTCATCGCCTGGCACCAGGTTAACGGTAGCCTTGCAACGCTCTTTCGGCGGCAGGCTGTAGCCCGAGCAACCGAGGAACACGCCAGTCGAAGCAGTACGAATCTGCATCGGCCGACCGCAAGTGGTGCACGGAATATCTGTCATCACCGGTTGGTTGGCACGCATGCCGCTGTCCGGGTTTTCGGCCACTTCGAGTTTCTTTTTGAAGTCGCCGTAGAACTCGTCGAGCACGCTTTTCCAGTCGCGCTCGCCCTGCGCCACGTCATCGAGATTCTCTTCCATGCCGGCGGTGAAGCCATAGTCCATCAGGTTCGAGAAGCTCTCGGACAGACGCTCGGTAACGATATCGCCCATCTTTTCCGAATAGAAACGACGGTTGTGCAGGGTCACGTAGCCGCGATCCTGAATGGTCGAAATGATCGCGGCGTAAGTCGACGGACGACCGATGCCACGTTTTTCCATTTCTTTAACCAGGCTTGCTTCCGAGTAACGCGCCGGCGGCTTGGTGAAGTGCTGGGACGGATCAAGCTTGATCAGCTTCATCACGTCGCCCTGCGCCATATCAGGCAGAACGTCGTCGTCGCCTGGCTTGGCAATTTGCGGCATGACACGGGTGTAACCGTCGAACTTGAGGATACGGCCCTTGGCACGCAGCTCGAAATCGCCAGCGCCAACGCTGACAGTGGTCGACAGGTATTGCGCCGGCAGCATCTGGCAAGCGAGGAACTGGCGCCAGATCAACTCGTAGAGACGCTCGGCGTCGCGCTCCATGCCTGCCAGTTTGCTCGGAATGGTGTTGGCGTCAGAAGGACGAATCGCTTCGTGAGCCTCTTGTGCGCCTTCCTTGCTGCTGTAGACGTTCGGCGTTTCCGGCAGATACTTCTTGCCGAACTCGTCTTCAATATAAGCACGCGCCATCGTCACGGCGTCAGCCGAGAGGTTGGTCGAGTCGGTACGCATATATGTGATGTAGCCGGCTTCGTACAAACGCTGAGCCATCATCATGGTTTTCTTCACGCCGAAGCCCAGGCGGTTACTTGCAGCCTGTTGCAGGGTGGACGTGATAAACGGAGCCGAGGGTTTGCTGCTGGTCGGCTTGTCTTCGCGCTTGACGATGCTGTAGCTGGAAGACTTGAGCTTCTCCAGCGCGGCCATGGCCTGAGCTTCGTTGAGCGGCTTGAAGGCTTCACCTTTCTCACGAGCGACTTCGAAACGCACGGTCGAGCCTTTGGTGGTACCGAGATCGGCATGCACTTCCCAGTACTCTTCCGGGTTGAAGGCACGGATTTCGCGTTCACGCTCGACCACCAGCTTCACGGCAACCGATTGCACACGACCGGCGGACAGACCACGGGCAATCTTCGCCCACAGCAGCGGCGAGACCATGTAGCCCACAACACGGTCAAGGAAACGACGCGCCTGCTGTGCGTTGACACGATCAATGTCCAGCTCGCCAGGTTCCGAGAACGCTTCCTGAATCGCCTTCTTGGTGATTTCGTTAAACACCACGCGCTTGTAGCGGCTGTCGTCACCACCGATGGCTTCGCGCAGGTGCCAAGCAATGGCTTCCCCCTCGCGATCCAAGTCGGTTGCGAGATAGATGGTGTCAGCATCTTTGGCGAGCCGGCGCAGCTCTTCGATGACCTTTTCCTTGCCCGGGAGGATCTCGTACTTGGCTTTCCAGCCCTGATCGGGATCGACACCCATCCGCGAGACCAGCTGCTTGCGCGCTTTCTCTTTCGGCGAGAGCACCGGACCTTCGCCCGCAGCAGCCTTGCCGCGCTTGGCGGCTGGCTCTTTGCTGGCGCTAGCCGAACCGCTGGTGGGCAGGTCTCGGATATGGCCGATACTCGACTTCACCACGTATTGGTTACCCAGATACTTGTTGATGGTCTTGGCCTTAGCCGGGGATTCCACAATGACCAGCGATTTGCCCATGGATCAGAAAATTCCTGAATTCTAGAAGTGAAAGGCGGTTGGCGCCTGACGCGGCACCGCTATATATAGTTGATACAAGGTGAGGTCAAGCACAGGGTTTCCTGCGCACTGGCCTCATGCCTTGGAAAAAAGGCTCGGTTCGGCTTGCACCAAAGCAAAGCGCGGCACCTGCTCGCCGTCAACCTCGACCGACTCGAGAAACATGCTCAGCGGGCGCACCCAAAAGCCGTATTCCCCATACAGGGCTTGGTAAAACACCACTTCTTCTTCGGTTTCGGAATGCCGCGCAACACTGAATACGCGGTACTGCGGACCTTTGTAATGTTGGTAGAGCCCTGGTTGTATCGGCATGCTTTGGCCCTCACTCAAATTTTTTCAAAATAAAAATAAAATAAATCCGCAAAAACAAAAACCGGGGCACTTGGCCCCGGCTTCCATCGACGAGACGCTTAAACGCGTTCGAAGACGGTGGAGATGCCTTGGCCGAGACCAATGCACATAGTGGCCACCCCGAAGGTGCCGCTATTCTGCTTCATCACGTTCAGCAAGGTGCCGGAAATACGGGCACCGGAGCAACCGAACGGGTGACCCAGGGCGATCGCGCCGCCGTGCAGGTTAACCTTCTCGTTCATCTTGTCGAGCACTTTCAGATCTTTCAGCACTGGCAAAGCCTGTGCAGCGAAAGCTTCGTTAAGCTCGAAGAAGTCGATATCGTTGATACCAAGACCTGCGCGCTTCAGGGCTTTCTGTGTCGCCGGAACTGGACCATAGCCCATGATTGCCGGATCCACACCTGCCACTGCCATCGAACGGATAACCGCCATTGGCTGGATACCCAGATCCTGCGCACGCTGCGCCGACATCACGATCATGCACGAAGCACCATCAGTGATCTGCGACGAAGTACCGGCAGTCACGGTGCCGCCCTTTGGATTGAAGGCTGGCTTGAGAGCCGCCAGACTTTCCAGGGTGGTTTCCGGACGAATGGTTTCGTCGTAGTCGAACAGTTTCAGGAAACCGTTCTCGTCGTAGCCCTGCATCGGGATGATTTCGTCTTTGAACTTGCCTTCCACGGTTGCCTTGTGGGCCAACTGGTGGGAACGCACGCCGAAAGCATCTTGCTGCTCGCGAGTGATGCCGTGCATTTTGCCGAGCATTTCAGCGGTCAGACCCATCATGCCCGAGGCTTTCGCCGCGTACAGCGACATGTGCGGGTTAGGATCGACGCCATGCATCATGCTCACGTGGCCCATATGCTCGACGCCGCCAACCACGAACACGTCACCGTTACCGGTCATGATCGCTTGCGCAGCGGTGTGCAGCGCGCTCATCGACGAGCCACACAGACGGCTGACGGTCTGGCCGGCCGAAGTGTGCGGGATCTGGGTCATCAGCGACGCCATGCGCGCGATATTCCAGCCCTGCTCGAGGGTCTGGTTGACGCAGCCCCAGATCACGTCCTCGACTTCAGCAGGATCGACCTTGGCGTTACGTTCCAGCAATTTGCTGATCAGGTGCGCCGACATGTCTTCAGCGCGGGTGTTGCGGTGCATGCCGCCCTTGGAGCGGCCCATCGGAGTACGACCGAAGTCGACAATCACGACGTCTCTTGGATTCAAGCTCATAAAATTTCACTCTCGCTCAAAAGTTGGGACGCTTAACCGAAGAACCGTTGGCCGTTTTTGGCCATTTCACGCAGCTTCGCGGTCGGGTGGTACAGCGCGCCCAAATCAGCGTACTGGTCAGCCAAGGCGACGAACTCGGCAACACCGATCGAATCGATGTAGCGCAGTGCACCGCCACGGAATGGAGGGAAACCGATACCGTAGACCAGACCCATGTCGGCTTCGGCGGCAGTTTCAACGATACCGTCTTCCAGGCAACGCACGGTTTCCAGGCACAGCGGGATCATCATCCAATTGATGATGTCTTCGTCAGTGACTTCACGCTGCTCGTAAACGATCGGCTTGAGCACTTCCAGCACCGACGGATCGGCGACTTTCTTCTGCTTGCCTTTCTTGTCGGCCTCGTAAGCGTAGAAACCCTTGCCGTTCTTCTGGCCCAGGCGCTTGGCTTCGTACAGCACGTCGATGGCCGAACGACGGTCATCCTTCATGCGGTCCGGGAAACCCTCAGCCATTACGTCACGACCATGGTGACCGGTGTCGATACCGACCACGTCCATCAGGTACGCCGGGCCCATCGGCCAGCCGAATTTTTCCATGACCTTGTCGATACGGACGAAGTCCACACCGGCGCTGACCAGCTTGGCGAAGCCACCGAAGTACGGGAACAGTACGCGGTTGACCAGGAAGCCCGGGCAGTCGTTGACGACGATCGGGTTCTTGCCCATTTTCTTGGCGTAGGCAACGGTGGTGGCGACAGCCAGCTCACTCGATTTCTCGCCACGGATCACTTCCACCAGCGGCATCATGTGCACCGGATTGAAGAAGTGCATGCCGACGAAGTTTTCCGGACGCTTGAGGGCTTTCGCCAGCAGGCTGATGGAAATGGTCGAAGTGTTGGACGCGAGGATTGTGTCCTCTTTGACCTGACCTTCGACTTCTGCCAATACAGCTTGCTTGACCTTCGGGTTCTCGACGACCGCTTCGACAACCAGATCGACGTGACCGAAGTCGCCGTAGGACAGGGTCGGACGAATGCCGTTGAGCACTTCAGCCATTTTTGCAGCGGTCATGCGACCTTTATCAACGCGGCCAACCAGCAGTTTGGCGGCTTCAGCCAGGCCCTGCTCGATACCGTGCTCGTTGATGTCCTTCATCAGGATCGGCGTGCCTTTGGAGGCCGACTGATATGCGATACCGCCACCCATGATGCCGGCGCCGAGTACGGCAGCCTGCTTCACGTCTTTGGCGATTTCGTCATAGGCCTTGGCCTTTTTCTTCAGTTCCTGATCGTTCAGGAACAGACCGATCAAGCTCTGCGCAGCAGAGGTCTTGGCCAGTTTGACGAAACCGGCGGCTTCGACTTCCAGCGCCTTGTCACGACCGAAGTTCGCGGCTTTCTGGATGGTCTTGATCGCTTCAACCGGCGCCGGGTAGTTCGGGCCAGCCTGACCGGCGACGAAACCTTTGGCGGTTTCGAAAGCCATCATTTGTTCAATGGCGTTCAGCTTGAGTTTTTCAAGTTTCGGCTGACGCTTGGCCTTGTAATCGAACTCGCCGGAGATGGCGCGCTTGATCAGTTCAAGGGCAGCTTCCTGCAGCTTCTCTGGAGCAACCACGGCGTCGACGGCGCTGACTTTCAGAGCGTCTTCAGGGCGGTTTTCCTTGCCGGCGGCAATCCACTCGATAGCGTTGTCGACACCGATCAGACGCGGCAGACGCACGGTGCCGCCGAAGCCTGGGTAGATGCCCAGTTTGACTTCCGGCAGACCGATCTTGGCCTTGGTGGACATGACGCGATAGTCAGCTGCCAGGCACATTTCCAGACCGCCGCCAAGAGCGATGCCATTGATGGCCGCTACAGTCGGAACGTTGAGGTCTTCGAAATCGCTGAAGATCTTGTTGGCTTCGAGATTGCCAGCAACCAGCTCGGCATCCGGCAGCTTGAAGTTGTCGACAAATTCGGTGATGTCGGCGCCGACGATGAAAACGTCCTTGCCACTGCTGACGATCACGCCCTTGATCGAAGCATCTGCCTTGATGGTGTCTACGGCCTGACGAAGTTCGTTCAGGGTTAGACGGTTGAACTTGTTGACGGACTCACCCTTGAGGTCGAATTTCAATTCGACGATGCCACTTTCAAGAGCTTTAACCGTGATGGCTTTACCTTCGTAAATCATCAACTGATCTCCACGATATGGAAGCTGAACAGTACACGTCGGACGCAGGCGAATGGCTTGGCAGGACGCTTTTTCGTCGATGCTAACGCCAATCCACCCGGCACACCCGCCAACGCGATAGTCGGGATTCTGTAGGAGCAGTCTGTAAGACAAACGCTCAATTCATACGCCCGTTTGATTTGGGTACGTCACCTTCACGGAATTTCCGACAATTGTCAATCGCCCAAAATACGGGTTGAAATGCGACTTTGCGGTCATTTCCGTACCACGAAGACCCACAACACGCGTCTGCATGTGAAGCCATTCATAGAATCAATAGTTAGAAAATTCGCCCTAATTCGCTGCGCACCTTGTTTAACAGGCTACGCTGGCTGGACGACCGGGAAATGCCCCGAGTATTCGGAGCCGGATCCGTCAAAAAGTTCACCGGCCTGCCTGGCCAACCCCGCCCGATGAATCATGTCGGGCTTTTTTATGCGCGTCTGCCGGACGTTTCACACCATTGCAGTGCGAAAAGTCCGCGCGTCATGCCAGCGCTTTCAGCGTGGCGTCGATGTCCTGCAGGACCGTGGCCTCGCCCTTCTCCCCCCAATACAGGGCGATCATCTGCTTGTCCGCTTCAACCTTGAAAACATTGCCCGGCAATTTTTCGAAATGATTGAGCAGCACCCGATCCTCACAGATTTCCTGCCACTGATTGACCCACACACCCGGCGATTTCTGCCAGTACGTCCAGCACAGCGGTTTACTGCTGCGGCGCGGGCGATGGTACTGCGCACACGGATTGGGCGGCTCTTGCGCCAGCCAGTGCGGCCATTCCTGAGGCGCCAGTTGCATGGCCAGACCGATGCGGCGCGCCTCCATGCGCAGGGCAATTCGGCCGCTTTGCGCACGCGATGGACGCAACCATGCCAGCGGACTCAAAACCACCAGCAGGATTGACACCACCAACCAGACCGTCATATCTGTACTCCCGTTTATTGATGAGCCCATTGTGTCACTTTGGAACCAATGCGCTTGAAACCAGCCATACTTACCAATATTGAACCGTCACGAGGAGCACCTCATGCCCTACACCCATATCCTGGTCGCCGTAGATCTGACTGAAGAGTGCGACCCTGTGATCCACCGCGCCCGAGAGCTGTCGGTGAGCAACGGCGCCAAGCTATCGCTGGTGCATATTGTCGAGCCGATGGCCATGGCGTTCGGCGGCGACGTGCCGATGGATCTGTCACAACTGCAACAACAGCAATTCGATCAGGCCAAGGAGCGTCTCGAGCGCCTGAAGCTCAAGTATTCTGAGCTTGAAGGCGCCAACTGCCACCTGACCTATGGCCAGCCACGTCAGGAAATTCATCATTTCGCCAAAGAGCAGCAATGCGATCTGATCGTGGTCGGCAGCCATGGTCGTCACGGTCTGGCGCTGTTGCTCGGCTCGACCGCCAATGACGTGCTGCACGGCGCGCCATGCGACGTATTAGCGGTACACCTGGTCAAACGCTAACCCGTGTAGGGGCTGCCGAAGGCTGCGATCTTTTGATCCTGTTCTTTTAAAACAAAGTCAAAAGATCGCAGCCTTCGGCAGCCCCTACAAAAAGCCCGGCTTCACGCAAATGAGGCCGGGCTTTTTTGTTACCGGATCAATCAGGCGTCCAGCTCGGCCCAACGCTCCACCAATGCATCCAGCTCGGCCTGCGCCTGCTCAAGAGAAGCGATCACCTTGGCCGTTTCAGCCGCAGGTCGCTGATAGAAACCGCCCTCAGCCATTTCAGCTTCCACCGCAGCGATCTGCTGCTCCTTGGCTTCGATGTCACCGGGCAACGCTTCCAGCTCGCGTTGCAGCTTGTAGCTCAACTTCTTCTTGGCCGCCGGAGCAGCGGCGGCCGGTGCTGCGACCACAGCAGGCTCAGCGGTCACCACGGCGGAGTTCAAGTCAGCCTTGCCCGACTTGCTCTCGGTCACGCCCAGCAGACGCGGTGAACCGCCCTGACGGATCCAGTCCTGATAGCCGCCGACGTATTCGCGTACTTTGCCTTCGCCTTCGAAGACCAGGGTGCTGGTCACCACGTTGTCGAGGAATGCCCGGTCGTGGCTGACCATCAGCACGGTGCCGTTGAAGGTCAGCAGTACTTCTTCGAGCAACTCGAGGGTTTCCACATCGAGGTCGTTGGTCGGTTCGTCGAGCACCAGCAGGTTCGCCGGTTTGCTGAACAACTTGGCCAGCAACAGACGCGCACGCTCACCACCCGACAGCGCCTTGACCGGCGTGCGGGCACGCTGCGGGCTGAACAGGAAGTCGCCGAGGTAGCTCAGCACGTGACGGTTCTGGCCGTCGATCTCGATAAAGTCGCGACCTTCCGCAACGTTGTCGATCACGGTTTTTTCCAGATCCAGCTGATGGCGCAACTGGTCGAAGTAGGCCACGTCGATGCGCGTGCCCTCTTCCACTTTGCCGCTGGTCGGTTGCAGACCGCTGAGCATCAGCTTCAGCAACGTGGTCTTGCCGGTACCGTTGGCGCCGAGCAGACCGATACGGTCGCCGCGCGTCAGCACCATCGAGAAATCCTTGATCAGGAACGGGCCGCCCGGGTGAGCAAAACTCACGTTCTCGAGGACCATCACCTGCTTGCCGGACTTGTCGGCAGTGTCCAACTGAATGTTGGCTTTACCAGTGCGCTCACGACGCTCGCTACGCTCAACGCGCAATGCTTTCAGGGCGCGGACGCGGCCTTCGTTGCGGGTGCGGCGAGCCTTGATGCCTTGGCGGATCCAGACTTCTTCCTGGGCCAGCTTTTTGTCGAACAGCGCGTTGGCGGTTTCTTCAGCGGCCAGTGCAGCTTCTTTGTGCACGAGAAAACTGGCGTAGTCGCCATTCCAGTCGATCAGGCCGCCGCGGTCCAGCTCAAGAATGCGCGTGGCAAGGTTTTGCAGGAAGGAACGGTCGTGCGTGATGAACAGCACGGCGCCCTGGAAATCCTTCAGCGCTTCTTCGAGCCAGGCAATCGCACCGATATCCAGGTGGTTGGTCGGTTCGTCGAGCAGCAGCAGATCAGGCTCGGACACCAGCGCCTGCGCCAGCAGCACGCGACGACGCCAGCCGCCGGACAACTGGGCGAGGGTCTTGTCGGCCGGCAGTTGCAGACGGCTCAAGGTGCTTTCGACAAGCGTCTGCAAACGCCAGCCATCACGGGCTTCGAGGTCTTGCTGAACGTGCATCAGCTTGTTCAGGTCTTCTTCGGTGACGCAGTTCTGCGCAAGGTGATGGTACTCAGCGAGCAACGCGCCTACGCCATCAAGGCCTTCCGCAACCACGTCGAATACAGTCCGATCGTCGGCCACTGGCAATTCTTGCGGCAATTCGCCGATTTTCAGACCGGGGGCACGCCACACCGAGCCGTCATCGGGCTTCTGGTCGCCCTTGACCAGTTTCATCATGCTGGACTTGCCAGTGCCGTTGCGGCCGATGATGCACACCCGCTCACCACGGGCGATCTGCCAGGACACCTTGTCCAACAACGGCATAGCGCCGAACGCAAGGGACACATCGCTGAATTTGAGCAGGGTCATGAGCTTCTCCAAAAACCGGGCGCGCATTCTACCTGAGTTAGGGCTTCAACAGGCCGGCAATTTGTCTGTCGAAGCACTCTGCACAACAATTGTTGCGAACTTGTGCTGCGAGGCCCGCAAAGCTTTCGCCGCTTGCTGGCAAAAGGCTAAGCTACAGACAATTCAGTGCTGATTCGTGTCGGCACTTGTCATGATTTCTCTGCCCGGATGTCTCATGCGCAGTCGCCTTTTCAGTGTTTTGTCCTGTTTGCTACTTTCCGCCGCTGCCGTTCAATCCGTCCAGGCGGTGGACCTGTCCACCCAACGCCAGTATTACGATGAAGCCAAGCGTGCGCTGGCCAAAGGCGATACCGGCCCATATTTCCGTTACAGCCAGGCGCTGGCCGATTATCCGCTGGAACCGTACCTGGCCTACGACGAACTGACCGCGCGCCTGAAAACCGCGAGCAACCCCGAGATCGAGAAATTTCTCGCCGAACACGGTGATCTGCCCCAAGCCAACTGGATGAAACTGCGCTGGTTGCGGTGGCTCGCCGACCGTGGCGACTGGGCGACCTTCGTCAAATATTACGATCCGAAACTCAACTTCACCGAACTGGACTGCCTCAACGCGCAGTACCAGATCACCCACGACAAGAAAGCCGAAGGTTATGCCAATGCCGAAAAGCTCTGGCTGACCGGCAAGTCGCAACCCGCCGCGTGTGACGCACTGTTCGGCATCTGGGCCGCTGACGGCCAACTGACCGAACAGAAACGCTGGGAGCGCACCAAGCTCGCCGCTCAGGCGCGTAACTATCCGCTGGCCAACAGCCTCGTTAATGGCTTGACCACCCTCGCCCCGCGCGGTCGGCTGCTGGTCGATGTGGCGCAGAAGCCCGAGTTGCTCAATCAGCCTTCGCGCTTTACCCCTGCCGATGAACCGATGTCCGACGTGGTCAGCCTCGGCCTGCGCCGTCTCGCCCGCCAGGATCCGGACAAGGCCATGGCTTTGCTGGACGGATACGCCAGCAGCATGCATTTTTCTCGCGATGAGAAAGTCGCGATCGCCCGTGAAATCGGCCTGACCCTCGCCCGGCGTTTCGACAGTCGCGCGCTGGACGTGATGACCAAATACGACCCGGAACTGCGCGACAACACCGTGTCGGAATGGCGCCTGCGCCTGTTGCTTCGCTTGGCTCGCTGGGACGACGCTTATCAACTGACTCGCCGCTTGCCGCAGGACCTGGCCACCACCAACCGCTGGCGCTACTGGCAGGCGCGCAGTCTGGAACTGGCCCAGCCGCAAAATCCGGAAGCGCAAACCCTGTACAAGAGCCTGGCGCGTGAGCGGGACTTCTATGGTTTCCTCGCCGCGGACCGCTCGCAATCGCCGTATTCGCTGAACAACAAACCATTGGTGCTCAGCCAGGCGCTGATCAACAAAGTACGCAACACGCCCGGTGTGCGCCGAGCTCTGGAATTCCACGCCCGTGGGCAGATCGTCGACGGTCGCCGCGAGTGGTATCACGTGAGCCGGCATTTCAACCGCGACGAAATGGTCGCCCAGGCAAAACTCGCTTACGACTTGAAATGGTACTTCCCGGCGATCCGCACCATCAGTCAGGCGCAATACTGGGACGATCTGGACATCCGCTTCCCGATGGCCCACCGCGACACCCTCGTGCGTGAAGCCAAGGTGCGCGGCCTGCATTCGAGCTGGGTGTTCGCTATCACCCGTCAGGAAAGCGCGTTCATGGACGATGCACGCTCCGGCGTCGGTGCCAGCGGCCTGATGCAACTGATGCCCGGCACCGCCAAGGAAACCGCGCGCAAGTTCAGCATCCCGCTGGCCTCGCCGCAGCAAGTACTCGACCCGGACAAGAACATCCAGCTCGGCGCCGCTTACCTGAGTCAGGTGCACAGCCAGTTCAACGGCAACCGTGTCCTCGCCTCCGCCGCCTACAACGCCGGCCCGGGCCGCGTGCGCCAATGGTTGCGCGGCGCCGATCATCTGAGCTTCGACGTCTGGGTAGAAAGCATCCCGTTCGACGAAACCCGTCAGTACGTGCAGAACGTGCTCTCGTATTCGGTGATCTACGGCCAGAAGCTCAACTCACCGCAGCCGCTGGTGGATTGGCACGAGCGCTATTTTGACGATCAATAACTGCGCCTGACGCCCAGTAACAAAAATGCCCGTATCGGTGAGATACGGGCATTTTTTTATCAGTGCCGCTTAGTGAGTGACAGGTTCGGCACCAGCACTCGGGCCATCATTGAACTGCAGCGCCGCCAGCCGCGCATACAGCGGATTGCTAGCAATCAATTCCTGATGGGTGCCAATGGCAACAAGCTTGCCCTGATCCATCACCGCAATCCGGTCAGCGTTTTTCACCGTGGCCAGCCGATGAGCGATGACCAGCGTGGTGCGATTTTGCATCAGGCTCGGCAAGGCTTCCTGAATCAGATGCTCGCTTTGCGCGTCGAGGGCGCTGGTGGCTTCGTCGAGGAGCAGGATTGGCGCATCGACCAACAACGCCCGAGCAATCGCCAGTCTCTGGCGTTGTCCACCGGAAAGACCGAGCCCGCCGTCGCCCAGATGCGTCTGGTAGCCCTCCGGCATTTGCTCAATGAAGTCATGGGCGTGGGCAATCCTTGCTGCCTCCTTGACCTGCTCCAACGTGGCGGTCGGGCAACCGTAGCGAATGTTTTCTTCGACACTGCCGAAGAATAGCGCCGGCGTCTGCGAGACCAGGGCAAAACAGCGGCGCAGATCCAGCGGATCGAGGCTCGTCAGTGGCACCCCATCCAGCAGAACCCGACCCTCACGCGGATCGTAGAACCGCAGAAGCAAGTCGTACACCGTGGACTTGCCGGCACCCGACGGCCCGACCAGTGCGAGGGTTTCGCCGGCCCTGACCGTCAGATTCAAGCCGTCGACGGCGTAGCTTTCCGGACGCGAAGGGTAGGAAAAACGCACGTTCTGCAATTCCAGCTCTCCCTTCACACGTACAGGCAACGTCACCAATCCGCTGCTTGGGGGCTGGATGATATTTTCCGAGCGCAGCAATTCGGCAATGCGCTCGGCGGCACCGGCCGCGCGCTGCAGCTCGCCAATCACTTCGCTCAACGTGCCGAAAGCACTGCCAACAATGAGGCTGTAGAAGACGAATGCCGCCAGTTCACCGGCAGAGATCCGCCCGGCAATCACGTCCATGCCGCCAACCCACAACATCACCGCCACCGCGCCGAGCACCAGCACGATGACCAAAGTGATCAGCCACGCACGCTGAAAGATCCGTTTGCGCGCCGTTTCGAAAGCCTGCTCGACCGTTGAGGCGAAGCGCTGTTCGTCCTGCACCTGATGGTTGTAGGCCTGCACGGTTTTGATCTGGCCGAGGGTTTCCGAGACATAACTGCCGATATCAGCAATGCGATCCTGGCTCTGTCGCGACAGATTACGCACGCGCCGTCCGAAAATGAGAATCGGCGAAATGACCAGCGGCAACGCGATCACCACGATGCTGGTCAGCTTGGGATTGGTAATGAACAGCAAAACGATGCCGCCAATCACCATCAGCAGATTGCGTAAAAACAGCGAAAGCGACGAGCCGATTACCGATTGCAGCAGCGTGGTGTCGGCGGTCAGGCGTGACTGAATTTCCGAGCTGCGGTTGTCCTCGTAAAACCCCGGATGCAGGTACACCAAATGGTTGAATACCTGCCGGCGGATATCGGCGACCACGCGCTCGCCAATCCACGACACCAGATAAAACCGGGCAAAGGTGCCGATCGCCAGGCCGACCACCAGCAGCATGAACAGCCCGATGGACTGATTGAGCAGATGCGCCGATTGGGTCATGAATCCCTGATCGACGAGCAGCTTGATGCCCTGCCCCATCGACAAGGTGATGCCGGCCGTGACGATCAGCGCCAGCAGCGCGCCAAAGGCCTGCAGGCGATATGGCAGCAGAAAATGACTGGTCAGGCGCAGGGCGCGCCGGTGTCGGGAGGAAAGCATCGAGATCATTCGGGTTCACATCTGTGCTGATGGATAGGACAAGCCTACACACTCAAGTGGGGTGGAACTCTGTAAATCACAATGAGTCAGGTTAAATATGCCCGTGACGACTAGGGCCTAGAGACTATTGGTCTAAAGTCCCGGTTGAGACGAGCGGTCATTTCTGTTTGAGTGGAGTTGTCGCCACCAATGGACCGCAGGGAGTTGTCACAGCCTGGTCACGTGGCGGTTTTAACTTAGGCGTACAACCTGATGAGGAGACAGGCCATGTCCTTGCAACACAGCAGCGATGACAAGATTGAAGTGATCCGCACCAAGCCCGGCCAACCTCTGGGTTGCTCGATTATCGATAAGGATGGGCGTGAAGTACCGATCACTGAAGACATGATCCAGGACGCGTGCCGCGAACTGGAAAAGCGATTGGTCAAGCCTGCCGAACAAGAGTGATATAGCCACCGTCTTCCTGACCCGGCCTCTTTTGGCCGGGTTTTTTCTGTCCGGGATTTGTCGAGTAACCGTGTAGGAGCTGCGCGGTTATGGGATTGCGATTGCACCCAGCGCCGCCACGATCTGCCGCAACACTGGCGACTCCCCTTCAATCCGCACCTTCAGCCCTTCAATCTCACGCCGCACCGGATACTGCTTGCGCAACACATCGAACGCCGCACGCTGCTCGCCGACATTGCCTACGAGGCTGCGGCGAAAATCCGCATCATCGCGGCGCGGGTCGTACACGCCACGGCATAACATCGCCAGCGCCCAGGCAGGATCGCTGTCAGCATGCAGGGTCACTTCAGACAACCACGGTGCGGGCAAAAGCTCACTGAGTTGAAGACTCGACGGTTGGCCGCTGAATTCGCAATACGCCTGATAAATCTGCGCCGTTCCGCGCTGTTTACCGTCGAGGCTGTATCCGGCAATGTGCGGCGTGGCCAGCACACAGAGTTCGGCCAATGCCACATCGACTTCGGGTTCGGCCTCCCAGACGTCGAGAACGGCTTGCAGGTCTTCACGCTCCAGGAGCACTTCGCGCAGGGCTACGTTATCCACCACAGGACCACGCGCCGCGTTGATCAGCCACGCGCCGGGCTTGAGCTGCTGCAAACGCTGCTGATCGAACAAATGCCAAGTCGCGCCTTCACCGCTACGGGTCAGAGGCGTGTGCAGACTGATCACATCGCAATGCTCGATGATCTGCTCGAGACTGACGTAATCACCGCCCTCGGCAGCCTGACGTGGCGGATCGCAGACTATGACGTTCCAGCCCAGGCCCTTCAGGACCCTGATCAGCCGTCCGCCGACTTCACCGGCCCCAACAACACCGTAGGTGCGTTGAGTCAGATCGACGCCTTCGATTTCGGCGAGGGTCATCAGGCTACCCAGTACGTAATCGACCACGCCCCGGGCATTACACCCGGGCGCACTCGACCAGGTAATGCCGGCCTCATTGAAATACTCGAGATCCAGATGGTCAGTGCCAATGGTGCAGGTACCGACAAAGCGCACCTTGCTGCCTTCAAGCAGCGAACGATTGACGTTGGTCACCGAACGTACGAGCAACACATCGGCCTGCTCGACCGTCGCACGGTCGATGGAACGGCCCGGCACCCGGCGGATCTCGCCGAAACCGGCAAAAAAGGCATCGAGCAGCGGGATATTTTCGTCGGCAACAATCAGCATGGCGGGCTCCTTGGGCGGATCGGCAGTTTAGGTGCAGATCGGGTGATGAGCCAGCAGCCTTTGCACTTACAAATCCGCAACAGAGGATTTTTCCTGACCAACGCGTCAGCGGCGTAGAATGCGGCGCCTTGCGCATCAATACCTTTTGGACGCTTCGCCTGTGAATTCCGTAACTGATCAACCTGTCGCCATTTCCCTGACCCGCCCCGCGCGCATTCGCCTGGAGTTGAAGAACCTGCTCGGCCTGGCATTGCCCATTATCATTGCGCAACTGGCGACCACCGCCATGGGCTTCGTCGATGCGGTGATGGCCGGGCGTGTCGGGCCAAAAGATCTGGCGGCAGTGGCATTGGGCAACTCGATCTGGGTGCCGGTGTTTCTGTTGATGACCGGCACCTTGCTGGCCACCACGCCGAAAGTCGCTCAGCGTTTCGGCGCCGGTACGCACAGTGAAATCGGCCCGATTGTGCGCCAGGCGCTGTGGCTGGCGCTGGTGGTCGGACTGATCGCGACGGCGATGCTGGTTGCCGCCGAGCCGGTGCTGCACCTGATGAACGTCGACCCGGAACTGATCGGCCCGTGCATGCAATACCTGCACGGCATCGCCAGCGGTTTGCCGGCGGTGGCGTTCTATCACGTGCTGCGCTGCACCAGTGACGGCATCGGCCGCACGCGCCCGGCGATGGTGCTGGGCCTGTGCGGTCTGGCGCTGAACATTCCGCTGAACTACATCTTCATCTATGGCCATTTTGGTGTGCCAGCCATGGGCGGCGTCGGCTGCGGTTGGGCCACGGCAATCGTGATGTGGGTGATGGCGCTGGGTCTGGCCGGTTATGAGCGCTGGGCACCGGCCTATCGTTCCAGCGAAATTTTCAGCCGTTTCGACTGGCCGCAATGGGCGGTGATCAAGCGTCTGCTGGCAATCGGTCTGCCGATTGGCATCGCGGTGTTTGCCGAGTCGAGCATCTTCGCGGTGATCGCCCTGCTGATCGGCAGCCTCGGCGCCACCGTGGTTGCCGGCCATCAGATTGCGCTGAACGTCAGCTCGCTGGTGTTCATGATTCCGTATTCGCTGGGCATGGCGGTCACCGTGCGGGTCGGTCAGGCCCTTGGTCGCGAAGAACCCCGGGAGGCGCGTTTTGCCGCTGGCGTCGGCATGGGCACCGCGCTGGCCTACGCCTGCCTGTCGGCAAGCATGATGTTGCTGTTGCGTAAACCGATTGCGGCGATCTATACCGCTGACCCGACGGTGATTCACATCGCGGCGATGCTGATTGTGTATTCGGCGCTGTTCCAGTTTTCCGATGCGATCCAGGTGACCGCTGCCGGTGCGCTGCGGGGTTATCAGGACACGCGCGTGACGATGATCCTGACCTTGTTCGCCTATTGGGGCATTGGTTTGCCGGTGGGTTACGCCCTCGGCCTGACCGACTGGCTCGGCGAGCCACGCGGCCCGAGCGGTTTGTGGCAGGGTTTGATCGTTGGTCTGAGCTGTGCGGCGCTGATGCTGTCGATTCGTTTGACGCGTAGTGCGCGCAAGCGGATTCGGATCAGTCGTTCGGTGGGCTGAGGGTTTTACACAGGACAAAAAAATGTGGGAGCGAGCTTGCTTGCGAATGCGGTGATTCAGTCGACATTTACCGTGACTGACACTCCGCTTTCGCGAGCAAGCTCGCTCCCACCGTTGTTTTATGTATAGCCGCGATTACGCGTGTTTCTTGCGAATCCAGTACAGGTAAGTCCCGGCCTCTTCGTGCTGGCTCACCAGTTCATGGTCGAGAAACACGCAGAACTTGGGGATGTCGCGCTTGGTCGAGGGATCGGTGGCGATCACCTTCAGCAGGCCGCCAGGCACCAGGTCACGGATGTGCTGGTGCAGCATCATCACCGGCTCCGGGCAATTGAGGCCGGTGGCGTCGAGGGTGCCGTCGACCGGGGTATCGATCATTTCACTCATGATTCACTCCTGAAACTGGCCGGCATTGTCGCGCAATGCCGGGTGTTCGGTCATCTGTGACTTTAAGCCACAATCCTGTAGGAGCTGCCGAAGGCTGCGATCTTTGCTTTTCAAGATCAAAAGATCGCAGCCTGCGGCAGCTACAGGGTTTTGCGGTGTATCAGCGGGACTTGGCTTTCTTGGTGTCATGCCGGCGCAAGTGGCAGGTCACTTCCTCACGGTCGTGATAGAGCTGTTTGCAGCCGATATCGACCTTGATCCCGCGCGCCTTGAAACCATCGGCAATCCGTTCGAGCAAGCGCTTCACTTCGGCGTAGCGCTGCTTCATCGGCAACTTCAGGTTGACCACCGCCTCGCGGCAATGGCCTTCGCCGATCCACTCTTCAAGCATCGCGGCATTACGCGCCGGTTTCTCGACGATGTCGCAGACCATCCAATCCACCGGTTGCTTGGGCTTGAACGTGAAACCGTCGGCCATCAAATGCTGGACCAGACCGGTGTCCATCAGGCTTTCGGCCATCGGACCGTTGTCGATAGCGGTCACCAGCATGCCGCGATTGACCAGTTGCCAGGTCCAGCCGCCCGGCGCCGCGCCGAGGTCAACGCCGGTCATGTCGCTGTGCAGACGATCTTCCCACTGATCACGCGGGATGAAGTGGTGCCAGGCCTCTTCCAGTTTCAGCGTCGAACGGCTTGGCGCCTCACGCGGGAACTTCAGGCGTGGAATGCCCATTGGCCACATCGCCGAGTTACCGGCATCGGCCATACCCAGAAACACTTCGCGACCGCTTTTGAATGTCAGCAACAGACGCGGCTTGTTGGCGTCTTCCACCAGTTTGCCGGCAGCGGTCAGGGCCTTGCGCAGCGGGCCTTCGAATTTCTTGCAGAAGTTCGACAGTTCTTTGCCGTCGTTGGTGTCGACGACTTCCAGCCACAGGCTGCCGCACACCGGGAAATCGGCCATGTGCGCGAGAATAACGCTGATGCGATCGTTTTCCGGCAGATCGATGAAAACCCCGCGCGCCCATTGGCGCGGGAAGATCAGTTCGGCAAAACGCTGACCGCGCATCAGGCGCTCGGCGCCGTCTTCCTCGGTGCAGACAAACTCGGCGCAGGCGGTGGCCGCTTTGGCCTTGGCGTAGCCGGCCACGTTGAGTTGGGCGGCGAGGTCAGAAATCTCCGAACAGACTTCGCCTTCGAAGCCGGGCCGGCAATGCATGAATAGGGTGTTCATTCTTACTCCTGGGCAGGGGGCGGTGATTCGGCCCCTGCGCGATGCTCAAGCCTTGCGTTGCAGCAAAGCCTGTCACGAAAACCGGCGCATGATAGCCGATGTCGGAACCTTGGTTCCGCTCATAGAGTCCAGTTATTAGCCAGCTACCTAAAACAGGGCTAGGTTTAAAGCTCTATTCGTCCCCCGATCCGTAGCCGTGCGGATTCAAAGGAGTGATCGTAATGCCGTCCCTCGATAGTCTGAAGACTCTTAAAACACTGCAGATCGACCAAAAGACCTACCACTATTTCAGCTTGCCGGATGCCGCCAAAAGCCTGGGCGATCTCGACAAGCTGCCGATGTCACTGAAAGTCCTGCTGGAAAACCTGCTGCGCTGGGAAGATGAAAAAACCGTCACCGGCGCCGACCTCAAGGCGATTGCCGCGTGGCTCAAGGAGCGCCGCTCCGACCGCGAAATCCAGTACCGCCCTGCCCGCGTCCTGATGCAGGATTTTACCGGCGTCCCCGCCGTGGTCGACCTCGCTGCCATGCGTGCGGCGATGGCCAAGGCCGGCGGCGACCCGCAGCGAATCAATCCGTTGTCGCCAGTGGACTTGGTGATCGACCACTCGGTGATGGTCGACAAGTTCGCCACCGCCAGCGCGTTCGAGCAGAACGTCGACATCGAAATGCAGCGCAACGGCGAGCGTTATGCGTTCCTGCGTTGGGGCCAGAGCGCCTTCGACAATTTCAGCGTCGTGCCGCCGGGCACCGGGATCTGCCATCAGGTCAACCTCGAATACCTTGGCCGCACGGTGTGGACCAAAGATGAGGACGGCCGCACCTATGCCTTCCCCGACACACTGGTCGGCACCGACTCCCACACCACCATGATCAATGGCCTCGGCGTGCTCGGCTGGGGCGTCGGCGGGATCGAGGCGGAAGCGGCGATGCTCGGGCAACCGGTGTCGATGCTGATTCCCGAAGTGATCGGCTTCAAACTGACCGGCAAACTCAAGGAAGGCATCACCGCCACCGACCTGGTGCTGACGGTGACGCAGATGCTGCGCAAGAAAGGCGTGGTCGGCAAATTCGTCGAATTCTACGGTGACGGCCTCGCCGATCTGCCGCTGGCCGACCGCGCGACTATCGCCAACATGGCCCCGGAATACGGCGCGACGTGCGGTTTCTTCCCGGTCGACGACGTGACGCTGGAGTATCTGCGCCTGTCTGGCCGTCCACCGGAAGTGGTAAAACTCGTTGAGGCGTACACCAAGGCCCAAGGCCTGTGGCGCCTGCCCGGTCAGGAACCGGTGTTCACCGACAGCCTGGGGCTGGACATGGGCAGCGTCGAAGCAAGTCTGGCCGGGCCGAAACGTCCGCAGGATCGCGTTTCACTCCCCAATGTCGCCCAGGCCTTCAGTGACTTCATGGATCTGCAATTCAAACCCACCAGCAAGGAAGAGGGTCGCCTGGAAAGCGAGGGCGGTGGCGGCGTCGCTGTGGGCAATGCCGACCTGGTCGGGGAAACCGAGTACGAGTACGAAGGCCACACTTATCGCCTGAAAAACGGTGCGGTGGTCATCGCGGCGATTACTTCGTGCACCAATACTTCCAACCCAAGCGTGATGATGGCCGCCGGACTGCTGGCGAAAAAAGCCGTGGAGAAAGGACTCACGCGCAAACCGTGGGTGAAGAGTTCGCTGGCACCGGGCTCGAAAGTAGTTACCGACTATTACAAGGCTGCGGGGCTGACGCAGTATCTCGACCAACTCGGTTTTTCACTGGTCGGTTATGGCTGCACCACTTGCATCGGCAACTCCGGGCCGCTGCCTGAGCCGATCGAGAAAGCCATCCAGAAAGCCGACCTGACCGTGGCCTCGGTGCTGTCCGGCAACCGCAACTTTGAAGGCCGCGTGCATCCGCTGGTGAAAACCAACTGGCTGGCCTCGCCGCCGCTGGTGGTCGCCTATGCCTTGGCCGGCAGCGTGCGCAGCGATATCAGCAGCGAACCGCTGGGTGAGGATCAGCAGGGCAATCCGGTCTATCTGCGCGACATCTGGCCGTCGAGCAAAGAGATCGCCGACGCGGTCAATCAGGTCAACACGGCGATGTTTCACAAGGAATACGCCGAAGTGTTTGCTGGTGATGAACAGTGGCAGGCGATCGAAGTACCGCAAGCGGCGACGTACGTGTGGCAGGACGATTCCACCTACATTCAGCATCCGCCGTTCTTCGATGATATCTCCGGCCCGTTGCCGGAAATCAAAGATGTCAAAGGTGCGCGGGTGTTGGCCCTGCTGGGTGACTCGGTGACCACCGACCACATCTCCCCCGCCGGCAACATCAAGGCCGACAGCCCGGCCGGACGTTATCTGCGCGAAAAAGGCGTCGAGGCGCGGGACTTCAACTCTTACGGCTCACGGCGCGGCAACCACGAAGTGATGATGCGCGGCACGTTCGCCAACATTCGTATCCGCAACGAAATGCTCGGCGGCGAAGAAGGTGGCAACACGATCTACATTCCCACTGGAGAGAAACTGGCGATCTACGACGCCGCCATGAAATATCAGGCCTCGGGCACACCTTTGGTGGTGGTTGCCGGGCAAGAATATGGCACCGGCTCAAGCCGTGACTGGGCAGCCAAAGGCACCAATCTGCTCGGCGTGAAAGCGGTGATCGCCGAGAGTTTTGAACGGATCCACCGTTCCAACCTGGTCGGCATGGGCGTGTTGCCGCTGCAGTTCAAGCTGGATCAGAATCGCAAGACCCTCAACCTGACCGGTAAGGAGACCTTCGAGATCCTTGGCCTGACCGGGGTCGAGCTGAAACCGCGAATGAACCTGCCGCTGGTGATCACCCGTGAGGATGGCAAGCAGGAGAAAATCGAAGTGCTGTGCCGGATCGATACCCTGAATGAGGTGGAGTACTTCAAGTCAGGCGGGATTTTGCATTACGTCCTGCGCCAACTGATTGCTTCTTAAACCTGCAGATGTGAAAACACCGCCATTCGGCGGTGTTTTTGTTTGAATGCGGTGCTTTTCTGCAGGCGAAAAAAAACCCGCCGAAGCGGGTTTTTCCCAAGACCATTATCGACTCCCTGTCGGCAGCGATCCTTGCAAATGGTCGATCATCCGTGATCCTGAAACACTCCCTGTGTCTCAGTTGATGTGTGTAGATTACGCAGTGGATCCAATCAGCAATAGTCGTAAAAGCTACCAAAGCGTGTAGGACATTCGCCATAGCGGCCCTTCCGAAAACCCTTAGACGCGTCAGGCATTGAGTATGGACCCGTCTGATCAGTCACCCTCACCCTCGCGCGTCTTGGCGCTGTCCGTCAGAAAATGCTCCAACCGACTTAACTGCTCTTCCCAGCCACGGCTGTCCATGTAGTAAGCCTCCTTCTGCCGCACATCGGGTATGTGGGCGAATCCGGATTCGGACACTTTGAGCAGCGTCCCTTCCTCATAATCCTGCAGTTCGAACCTGACCAGCGTGGTCGGCTCTTGTGAATAGTCGATCTGCGGATTGACGGCATACGGGTGCCAGCGAAACGAAAACAGTTGCTGCGGCTCGACCCGCTCGACCAACACATTCCACAACACGTGTTCAAAACCCGGATACGTGACTTGCCCCTGCGTCCATTCACCGGCAATAAACCGCCGGCCCTCCAGCGCCACACCAAACCACTGGCCGAACGCCTCGGCATCGACCAATGCACGCCAGACATGAGAACGCGGCGCCTTGAGCGTGATTTTGCGTTCGAAACTATTGGGTACTGGTTTCATACGTCACCTCCTGTTTTGAACACTAGGCCTGTATGACCACATGTCCAATGTGAAGTTGTATCAAAGCGGTGCAGTCCTCATTAGCGAGGAAACATCAAGCCGCATTTTTTGCCCGGCGCCATGATGGATCCATTCAGCAAAGCTGTTACCTTTTCCGGGGAATCTGAACGAACAAGGACCCCTCGCCGAACGTTATCGCGGTGCCCTGCTCGGTCTGGCTTGCGGCGACGCAGTCGGTACTACGGTTGAGTTCAAATCACGGGGATCATTCCAACCGTTGACCGACATGGTCGGTGGTGGTCCGTTCCACCTCAAGCCAGGCCAGTGGACCGATGACACCTCGATGGCCCTGTGCCTGGCAGAAAGCCTGCTGAACAAGAACGGCTTCAATGCAGCCGATCAGATGGGCCGCTACCTCAATTGGTGGCAATGGGGTTATCTCAGCTCGACCGGTGAGTGTTTCGATATCGGCACGACCGTCAGTCAGGCACTGGCGCAGTATCAGCAAACCGCTGAGCCCTTCGCCGGCTCGACCGATCCCTATACCGCTGGCAACGGTTCACTGATGCGTCTGGCACCGGTGGTGCTGTTTTATTTTCCAGATGCCCGACAGATCCAGAGCTTTGCCGCCGACAGCTCACGTACCACCCACGCCGCCCCTGAAGCCATCGAGTGCTGCCAATTGTTCGCTGGGCTGATCGCCAGAGCGCTTGAGGGCGCAACCAAAGCAGACTTGCGCCAATCGTCCTCTGCGAAGTTCTCGCAACCCAAGGTTACAGCCATTGCTCGCGGTGATTACCTCGGCAAGACCGAGGCGGACATCAAAGGCAGTGGTTACAGCGTGCAGTCGCTCGAAGCGGCGCTGTGGTGTTTTCAGCAGACCGACAGTTTCGCCGCCGCGATCCTCTTGGCCGCCAATCTGGGCGATGACGCTGACACTACCGCCGCCATCACGGGCCAATTGGCCGGCGCCTATTACGGCGTTCGCGGCATTCCTGCGCAATGGCTTGAAAGGCTGCACGACGGTGAAGAGATTGCGGCCACCGCCGACCGCTTGCTCGACGCCTCTCGACTGCGCCCACCTGAATAAGCGTGACGCAGTCGCTACACTGCTCGGCACTTACCTTCAATAAGCGAGATTTGCCCATGTCCCCACGCCTGCTTCTGGCCTTGACACCTTTTCTCTTCAGCGCCCTAGCCCACGCCGCCGTTGACTGCGCGAATGCCAGCGATCAAGCGACGATGAATCAGTGCGCCGGGCAGGACTTCAAAGCGGCGGACAAGGAGTTGAATACGGTGTATCAGCAGATCACCAAGCGTTTGAAGGACAACCCTGACGGCAAAAAGCTGTTGGTCAGCGCGCAGCGGGCGTGGATTGGCTTTCGGGATGCCGAGTGCAAGTTTTCCGCGTCCGGAGTCGCGGGCGGAAGTGTTTATCCGCTGATCTACAGCAATTGCCTGACCAGCGTGACCAAGGTGCGGGTCGAGGCGCTGAAGGAGTATTTGAAGTGTGAGGAAGGTGACATGAGTTGCCCGGTCCCGGGGGCCTGATTTTTTGGCAGCGGTTTTAAGGGCCTGCTCGCGAATGCCATCTGCCAAGCACCCGTGACTTCAGCGCTGCCAAACCTCTCCAATCACAAGAGACGGCCTGTCCTCGAGACTTTCGAGGTGATACCGGCCCTCCTGAACAATTAGACGCGGTAATTCCAGCACATGCTCAGCCTTCGTGAGCCTGTGCTGTGAAGCTTGTTGAAGGTTCAAACGTGCGGATCACCCGGCGCCTTGGTCGGCGCCGCGTATTGCGGCTTGAGATGGCCATCCTGATCAAGTAGCCAGGCATCCATGATCTGCCGCACCACCGGCCCAGCGACACGGCCACCGGCCTCGCCGTTTTCGATCATCACCGAAATCGCGATCTTCGGATGTTCGGCCGGGGCGAAACCGACGAACAACGCGTTGTCTCGGTGACGCTCAAGGGTTTTCGCGCGGTTGTAGCGCTCGCCCTGCTTGATTGCCACGACCTGCGCAGTACCACTCTTGCCGGCAATGCGGTATTGCGCCCCCGCCGCTGCCGCTCGCGCAATGCCTCGCGCATCGTGCATCACCATTTGCATGCCGTGGTTGACCTGCTCCCAGTCACGCGGGTCCTTGAGCAGGATGTTCGGCATCGGATGTTCGTCGACCGGGGCGACACCATCAACGGTTTTGGCCAAATGCGGACGATTCCATACACCTTTGTTGGCGATCAGCGCGGTGGCCTGGGCCAGTTGCAGTGGTGTGACCTGCATGTAGCCTTGGCCGATGCCGAGGATGACGGTTTCGCCCGGGAACCACGCTTGGCGGCGGGTGGCGCGTTTCCATGCCTGCGAAGGCATCAGACCAGGTGACTCCTCGAACATGTCCAGCGAGACTTTCTCGCCAAGACCGAACATCGCCATGTAATCGTGCAGGCGATCAATGCCGAGCTTGTGGGCCAATTCATAGAAGTAGGTGTCGTTGGAACGCATGATGGCTGCGTCCATGTCTACCCACCCGTCGCCGCTGTGGTTCCAGTTACGGTATTTGTGGTCGAAATCCGGGAGCTGGTAGTAGCCCGGGTCGAAGACGCGGGTCTGCGGGGTCACCACACCGGCATCGAGGCCGGCAATCGCAACTTCCGGTTTGATCGTCGAGCCAGGCGCATAGAGCCCGCGCAGCACGCGGTTGAACAGCGGGCGATCAATCGAATCGCGTAGCGCTGAGTATTCTTTGGAGCTGATGCCGGTGACGAACAGATTAGGGTCAAAACTTGGGTTGCTGACCATGGCCAGTACTTCGCCGGTAGACGGATCAAGAGCAACCACGGAACCACGTCGATCCCCGAGCGCGGCTTCGGCGGCTTCCTGCAACTTGATATCCAGGCTCAGGACAATGTTTTTACCTGGCACCGGGTCGGTGTGTTTAAGCACTCTCAGGACCCGACCTTGGGCGTTGGTTTCCACTTCCTCGTAACCAACATGGCCGTGTAACTGCGCTTCATAGAAACGCTCGATACCGGTTTTACCAATGGATTGTGTCCCCCGGTACTCCACCGAGTCGAGGGACTTGGATTCTTTTTCATTAATGCGGCCGACGTAACCGATTGAATGGGCGAAATGCTCCCCAAGCGGGTAATGACGAACGAACTGCGGCTCGACATCCAAGCCAGGCAGGCGGAATTCATTAACGGCCAAAACGGCAATCTGCTCTTCGGTCAGCTCGTAGAACAACGTCACTGGCGTGAAGGGGTGACGGGATTGCTTCATCGCCTTGTCGAATACCGTGCGGTCTTCGGCGGGCAAATGCAGGAGATTGATTACTTCGTCCAGCTCCTGATTGATGTCAGTGGCTCGTTCGCGGGTGATGGTCAGGTTGTAGCTGGGGCGGTTATCGGCGAGCAGTTCGCCGTTACGGTCGTAGATAAGTCCGCGCGTTGGCGGAATCGGCAGGACGTGGACGCGGTTGTTTTCAGAGATTGTCGAGTGGTAGTCGAACTCCACCACTTGCAGGATGTACAGGCGCACCACCAGTGCACAGCTGACGGCGAAGACGAACAACGCGCAGGCGATCAACCGTTTGTTGACCAGGCGCGTCTCTTTTTCGTGATCCTTGATCGGGATTGGTTCAGGCATTTCTACAGCAACTCTTTGACATAAATGAGTGCCGATCCGTGGGCATGACATCAGTCCGTTAAAAAACGAGCTGCACCATACCAAAAACTGCCCGGTCACTTCAGAACGATTTTCCCAATGGCCGCTTCTTGCGACGGTTGGGGAAAGCGCTGTCGTAAGCGAAAACTTTTCTACGGGCAAAACAAAACCCCAACTGCTTTCGCAATTGGGGTTTCGGAATTTAATCTTGACGATGACCTACTCTCACATGGGGAAACCCCACACTACCATCGGCGATGCATCGTTTCACTG
>NZ_RWIM01000060.1 GCF_009764645.1 Pseudomonas sp. PB106 | reverse complement strand
GCGATCTTTTGATCTTGTCTTTTAAAAGCAAAAGATCGCAGCCTGCGGCAGCTCCTACAACATTTCACTTTGCCTGCTCGTTCCCCGCTCAGCCCGGTACACTAGCCACGCTTTTTCGCCGACGAACACTTCCACCCGCTGCAAAGGAACGTACCCATGGGATGGTTTAAAGATTTGCTGGGCACCAGCAACTGGCAGACCGCTGCGCCAACACCGACCGTTGCCACTGGCCCACTCGGCATGGCGCAAGGCAAGGCTGTCAGGTTCGATACGACCCTGGCGCTGTTGCTCGACGGTTCGACCACCGTGCGCGTGCCCTTTGATCAGGCGATCTGGAGCCATGGTTGGGTCGACCTCGGCCAGTCCAACAAACTGCACCGCTATTACATGAACGACGAGGATTTCTGGCTGCAGATCCACGTCACCGGCGACGACCAGATCGAATCGGTCACCCTGTTCAACTACCTCAGTTACGTGACCGTCAACAGTGACGCCGAACTGCAGCGCCTGGCGGGTCCAAGCAGCCCGATCGGCCTTGCGGCTTACAGCCACGACGGTGTCGAGTTCACCCGCGAATGGGGCACGGAACAAGGTCAGACCGAACTCGTGCCGATGACCGAGCAAGTGGTCAACCCGGACGAAAGCTACACCATCGAACACCACTCGATGCTTTACGCCCGCGACACCGGCCTGACCGATCGCCGCGAATTGCTGCTGTTCTCCGTCGAACAGGACGAAGAAGGCACCGTCAGCCTGAGCACCTCACTGGGTATCTCGCTGTACACGACTGACTTGAGTACCATTTAAAAAGGAAGTTTTTCATGCTGGAAGTGCTGGCCGTTTCCCTGAACAAGACCGCACTGGTCGGTTTCGTCGTTTACCTGATTGGCGCTGTGCTGCTGTTCATGCTGTTTCAGTTCGTCTACACACGCATCACCCCACACAAAGAATTCGAGCTGATCCGTTCCGGCAACATTGCCGCCGCCATTGCGCTGTCTGGCGCGGTCATCGGCTTCGCAATCCCGGCCAGCAACGTGATCGCCTTTTCGGTCAACGTTCTCGACTTCGTACTGTGGGCGGTGATTGCAGCGGTTGTGCAACTGCTGGCGTTTCTCGCCACAGGCCTGGTACTCAAAGGCACTTCCCAGCGCATCGCCAACGGTGAAATCGCTTCCGGCATCTATGTCGCTGCGGTGGCGATCAGCGTCGGCATGCTCAATGCCGCGTGCATGACACCGTCCAACTGATCGGCAGGAAGCCCTCGATGAAACGAAGTAAATACGTTCAGTTGTCCCTCGCCGCGTCGGTGGCCCTGGCCATCTCCGGCGAAGCGGCAGCCGTCGATCAGCAACGCAGCTTCCAGAGTGTGGAACAGTGCGTCGATGCCGAAGTAGCTGCTGATGTCTGCTCGAATGCTTACGTCGCCGCGCTCAGCGAACACCGGCGCATTGCTCCAGCGTACGACGACAAGGCCAAGTGCGACGCGGACTTTGCCGCCGACTGGTGTCAGAAAAATTCCGATGGTCGCTTCGTACCAAAACTCGGCGGCTTCAAAGTGCCGCAGAGCGGTGAGCCGGCGCAGAACCTCGACGCCATCGCCGATGCGCAGATGCCGGTGGGTGAAGCAACGGCAGCGCAGAATGTACAAAACACTTCGCACACCTCCAGTGGTGGCGGCAGTGGCTGGCTGACTGGCTGGTTGATCGGCAACGCGATGAGCAACAACGCCAATCGCACGGTGTACCGCGATCGCGATACACGCCAGCCCTACAACACTTCGACGCAATACCGCAGAGCCGAAACGACGACGCGCAGCCAGCCGGATTACGAGAGCAGCAAGAGCAAACCGGTCAACGTGGCTTCGTCGACATCGCGCGGCGGCTTTGGCAGCCAGTCCAGCGCCCGCAGCGGTTGGGGTGGCTGGGGCAGCAGTTCCGGTCGTTCGAGCAGCTGACGATGAAAAAGATTCTCTGCGCCGAGCGCCCCGACTGGAAACAGACCGCCGAGAGCCTCGGCTTTATGTTTCACACCATCGACGACGAGCCCTACTGGGACGAAAGTGCGTACTACCAGTTCTCGCTCGCGCAGATCGAAAACGATCTCGAAGACCCGACCACTGAACTGCACGAGATGTGCATGGATCTGGTCGAGCGCGTGGTCAACAGCGAAGAGCTGCTGGGTCGCCTGAGCATTCCGCCGGCGTACTACGACCTGATCCGAACGTCCTGGCGCGAAGGTCATCCGCATCTGTACGGACGCATGGACTTTTCCTACAGTGACAACGGCCCGGCGAAACTGCTGGAACTCAACTACGACACGCCGACCAGCCTTTACGAAGCAGCGGCGTTTCAGTGGGGCTGGCTTG
Source organism: Pseudomonas sp. PB106 (assembly GCF_009764645.1). GTDB lineage: Bacteria > Pseudomonadota > Gammaproteobacteria > Pseudomonadales > Pseudomonadaceae > Aquipseudomonas. The sequence goes on along the minus strand of NZ_RWIM01000060.1, from coordinate 827 downwards.
AACAATGCATCGAACGCGGCACGCTGCCGCGCCATGCCGACCAGTTCAACAGCATCGATACCAAACTGCATCAAGCCTTCGCCGAACTGAAACTGAAGCGGCCGTTCTATTTCTCCTCGATGAAAGACTCGGTCGAAGACAAAGGCACCACCGATTACTTGCGGTTGATCGCGGAAATGGTTGGCATCGAATCGCGGCACATCGATATCGAAGACATCGGCCTGACCGCTGATGGCCGCTTTGTCGATCTGGAAGATCGCTGGATCCCGCACTTGTTCAAGCTGCATGCTTGGGAGTTCATCTTTCAGGAGCCGTTCGGCGCGGCGATTGCCGATTGCGATACGCAGTTTTTCGAGCCAGCGTGGAAAGCGATTTTGTCGAACAAGGGCGTGCTGCCGTTGCTATGGGAGTCGCACAAAGGTCATCCGAATCTGCTGGCGACGCATCTCGATCCAAACCCAGCGAGTGCCGTGCCCAAGGGCTGGGTACGCAAGCCGTACTTTTCCCGCGAAGGCGCCAATATTGAATTGCAAACGGCTGAGGGGCTGATCGTCAAAGAGGATGGGCCTTACACCGACGCGCCGTTTATCTTGCAGGAATTTGCGCCGTTGCCGAAGTTTGGCGACAGCTACACGTTGATCGGTTCGTGGGTGATTGGTGATCAGGCAGCGGGGATTGGTGTGCGGGAAGACAACAGTTTGATCACCAAGGATTCCAGCCGGTTTCTGCCGCACCTCATCCTCGACTGAAACAAAAAATCCCCATGTAGGAGCTGCGGCACGCTGCGATCTTTTGATTCTGTTTTTCAAGATCAAAAGATCGCAGCG
>NZ_RWIM01000059.1 GCF_009764645.1 Pseudomonas sp. PB106 | reverse complement strand
TCGCGATAGCGGTGTGTCAGTCGACATCTTCTTGGCTGATACACCGCTATCGCGAGCAGGCTCACTCCTACAAGGGATCGCGGTGTTTTGAGGGCGGGTCAGTCTTCGAACTCGCGGCGTTCAGCTTCGATCGCTTCGGCCAATGCGCGGGCTTCGGCTTCTTCTTCGCTCAGCTCCGGTTCGGGTGCTGGCGCCGGTTGTTCGAGGGCGGCGACAGCGGCCAACAGCTTCTCGCGGGCTTGAGCGACGCCAAGGATGTCCTCCTCCGGTTCGGCTGCTGGCTCGGCATCAAGTTCAACTTCAACTTCAATGACGGGCTCAGCGACCTCGGTTTCAGGCTCGGGCGTTGGCGCTTCTGCGTCCGCCGCATCCCGCAGCAAATCGTCGAAGTCGGTCTTGATCCCCTCTTCCATGCTGTCCAGTTCCAGCAACAACGTATGGAAACTGGTTTCTTCCTTCTCTTCCTCCGGTTCGGCGCTGGCGTCGGCCAGTTCCTGCAGACCTTGCGGCACTGGCGCATCATCGAAATCGAGCACCGGGTCGGTTTCCATTTCGCGCAGCTCGGCCAATGGCGGCAGGTCTTCGAGGTTCTTCAGGTTGAAGTGATCGAGAAACATCTTGGTGGTGGCGAACATCGCCGGTTTGCCCGGCACGTCGCGGTAGCCGACGACGCGGATCCACTCACGCTCCAGCAAGGTTTTGACGATGTTGCTATTCACCGCCACACCACGCACGTCTTCGATCTCGCCACGGGTGATCGGCTGGCGGTAGGCAATCAGCGCGATGGTTTCCAGCAAGGCGCGGGAATAGCGTTGCGGGCGTTCCTCCCAGAGTCGGCCAACCCACGGCGAAAACTTCTCGCGGATCTGCAAGCGATAGCCGGACGAGACTTCCTTGAGTTCGAACGCACGGCCCTCGCAGGACTTGCCCAACAGGGTCAGGGCTTTCTTGAAGACTGCAGGCTCGGGGCGTTCGCCCTCTTCGAACAGTTCATAGAGGCGATCAAGGGATTGTGGCTTTCCCGAGGCCAACAGAAAGGCTTCAAGCAGGGGCGCCAGCTCGCGGGGTTCAGTCAGGTTCATGTTTCGACTCGTTATTCGGCTCGGGCTCGCACGTGGATCGCGGCGAACGGCTCATTCTGCACCAGCTCGACCAAGGATTCCTTGACCAGTTCAAGGATCGCCATAAAGGTCACTACCACACCCAGCCTGCCCTCTTCGGCAGTGAAAAGCTCGACGAACGGCACAAAACCGCCGCCCTTGAGCCGTTCCAGCACATCGCTCATGCGCTCACGGGTGGATAGCGCCTCGCGGCTGACCTGGTGGCATTCAAACATATCGCCACGGCGCAGCACTTCGGCCATGCACATCAAAATCTCTTCCAGCGCCACGTCCGGCAACAGCTTGCGCGCGCGGGCTTCCGGGGCGTCGAGCTTGGGCACGATCACGTCACGGCCAACCCGACTCAAGCCGTCGATGCCTTCAGCGGCGGCCTTGAAGCGCTCGTATTCCTGCAAGCGGCGGATCAGTTCGGCGCGCGGGTCGTCCTCTTCGTCTTCGACGGTTTCGGCCCGTGGCAGAAGCATGCGCGACTTGATCTCGGCGAGCATCGCGGCCATCACCAGATACTCGGCGGCGAGTTCCAGGCGCACCGACTGCATCAACTCGACATAACCCATGTACTGGCGGGTGATTTCCGCCACCGGGATATCGAGGATGTTGATGTTCTGTTTGCGGATCAGGTACAGCAAAAGGTCGAGCGGGCCTTCGAAGGCTTCAAGAAAGACTTCCAGGGCATCCGGCGGGATGTACAGGTCCAGCGGCATTTCCATGACCGCCTGGCCATAGACCATGGCGAACGGCAGTTCCTGCTGAGCGCCGGCCTGGGGATCGACAACGGTTTCCACTGCGGACATTCAGGCCTCGACCATGAACGGCGTCGGATCGCCGCAACCAATGCGAACCACTTCCGGGTCGTCGCCGGTCAGGTCGACTACCGTGGAGGCTTTGATTCCGCCAAAGCCGCCATCGATGATCAAGTCGACCTGGTGTTCAAGCAACTGGCGCATCTCGTACGGATCGCTGAGCGGATCTTCATCGCCGGGCATGATCAGGGTCACGCTCATCAGCGGCTCACCGAGTTCGGCCAGCAGCGCCAGCGCAATCGGATGGCTTGGCACCCGCAGGCCGATGGTGCGCTTCTTCGGATGCAGCAGCAGCCGAGGCACTTCGCGGGTGGCGTTGAGAATGAACGTGTATGGCCCCGGCAGGTGCGCCTTGAGAATGCGGAAGGTGCCGGTGTCGATCTTGGCGTAGTTGCCCAGTTGCGACAGGTCGCTGCAGATCAGCGCGAAGTTGTGCTTTTCATCAAGCTGACGCAAGCGTCGCACGCGCTCGATCGCAGTCTTGTCGCCGATCTGGCAACCGATGGCGTAGGAAGAGTCCGTGGGATAAATCACCACCCCGCCCTTGCGGATGATCTCGACCGCCTGTTTTATCAGGCGCGCTTGCGGGTTTTCCGGATGTATCTGGAAAAATTGACTCACATTTTCTACCTGTTCAGACGGCGGCAATATCTGTGTCATGTTTGAACCGACACCACAGGGGTGGAAGGTCCTCGGGAACCGGCCGGTACTGGCCGATCTCGGACCAGCCGCCAGGGCCATGGAAGTCACTGCCGGCGCTGACCAGCAGACCGAACTCACGGGCAAGGATTGCCAGGCTGCCCACCTGTTCCGCAGGCTGATGGCCATTGACCACCTCGATTGCATGCCCGCCTGCTTGAATATAGTCGGCAATCAGCTTTCGGCGCTTACTGCGGGTGAAATCGTAGTGCCACGGATGCGCCAGGCTGACCCAGGCATTGGCGGCGCGCAGTGTGCCGACGGTGTCTTCCAGCGTCGGCCAGTGCAACTTGACGTCACCGAGCTTGCCGGCGCCGAGCCATTTGCGGAATGCCTCGGCGCGATCCTTGACGAAACCTTCGCGGACCATCCAGTCAGCGAAATGCGGACGGGCCGGCGCATTGCCGCTGTCGCCCAGTTCCTGCTGGATTTTACGCGCGCCGTCGAGGGCGCCGGGCATGCCCTTGAGAGCGAGCTTGCGGCTTATTTCTTCCGACCGCAGCCAGCGGCCATCGTGCAATTTGGCGATAGCCTCGACCAACGGTGCGGCATTGACGTCGAAACCGTAGCCCAGCACATGAATGGTCGCGCCGCCCCAGGTGCAGGACAATTCAACGCCGTTGACCAGTTGCATCCCCAATTCATTGGCCGCCGTGCGCGCTTCGGCGAGGCCCTCAAGGGTGTCGTGGTCGGTCAACGACAGGACTCGCACGCCGTTTTCGAACGCACGCGCAACCAGAACCGCAGGCGCCAGGGCGCCATCGGAGGCTGTGCTATGGCAGTGCAAATCAACATTCACGGGGAGTTGTAACCTCAAATCAGCTGGCGCTATCGCGCGCCCATATGTTTGTTATTATGCCGCCACATCCAGCTTCTGGCTCTCACTGTGAAACAATTCATCGATTTCATTCCGCTTCTGCTGTTCTTCATCGTTTACAAACTTGATCCACGGGTCGTCGACATCGCTGGCCATGAAGTGACTGTAGGCGGTATTTACAGCGCCACGGCGATGCTGATCATCAGTTCCCTGGTGGTGTACGGCGCGTTGTTCATCAAACAGCGCAAGCTGGAAAAGAGCCAATGGCTGACCCTGATCGCCTGTCTGGTGTTCGGTAGCCTGACGCTGGCGTTCCACAGCGAAACCTTCCTCAAGTGGAAAGCACCGGTGGTCAACTGGCTGTTCGCCGTCGCTTTCATCGGCAGCCACTTCATCGGCGACCGCCTGCTGATCAAACGCATCATGGGCCACGCGCTGACCCTGCCGGATCCGGTCTGGACCCGTCTGAATATCGCCTGGATCGCCTTTTTCCTGTTCTGCGGGGCCGCCAACCTGTTCGTTGCCTTCACCTTCCAGAGCTACTGGGTAGACTTCAAGGTGTTCGGCAGCCTGGGCATGACCCTGGTGTTCCTGGTCGCACAGGGTATTTACCTGTCGCGCCATCTGCACGATGCCGATACCACAACAACAACACCAAAAACCGAGGACTGACATGCTCTACGCCATCATTGCCACCGACGTCGCCAACTCGCTGGAAGCACGCCTGGCCGCGCGCCCTGCGCATCTGGAACGCCTGCAAGCGCTCAAGGGCGAAGGCCGCATCGTATTGGCCGGCCCGCACCCGGCCGTCGACAGCAATGATCCGGGCGCTGCGGGTTTTACCGGCAGCCTGATCGTCGCCGAGTTCGACTCGCTGAGCGCCGCGCAAGCCTGGGCTGACGCCGATCCGTACATTGCCGCTGGCGTATATGCCAATGTTGTCGTGAAGCCGTTCAAGCAAGTCCTGCCTTAAAAGTCCTTCGGTGAGGGGATTTGTCCCCTCACCGTCTGCGACATTGCCTCTGGCAATGAACCTTCCTGGTTCTCGCTGCTCTCAATCGCTCATTATTCTCGTTTGCCTGCCGACAACCTGCCCAATATCCATTTGGAAGCAGGTGTAGCGATGCGCAAGGGTCCGTTGTGTCTGATGTTGGTCTCGTTGTCGATGATGACGCCCGCCCATGGTGAGGAATCCACCGAAGGCGGCAGTTCTACGCCATTGTCGCTGAGTGCCGGCAGCCAGATCACCGAACTGCAGCAGCGCCTGAAGGCCAGCGAGCAGCAACGGGAAGAATTGAACAAACAACTGCAAAATGCCGACAACACCCGCGAAAGCGCCCAGCTCGCCCGGCTGCGTCAAGAGAACCAGCGTCTCAAGCTGCAACTCAAGGAAGCACAGGCCAGCCCGGTGCCGCGTCTGTTGACCGAGCAGCAGCAGTGGTTCGTCACGGGAGCCGGGGTAGCGCTATTGGCGCTGCTCTGCGGTATCTTTGCCAGTGGAGCAAGCCGAAAACGTCGGCAATGGCTAAATTGAGTGAGTCATGAGCGAGCTGTTACTGATTGATGATGACCAGGAGTTGTGTGAACTCCTGAGTAGCTGGTTGAGCCAGGAAGGCTTCCAGGTGCGTGCCTGCCACGATGGTCAGAGTGCCCGCAAGGCCTTGGCTGAAACCGCCCCGGCGGCGGTGGTGCTGGACGTGATGCTGCCCGACGGTAGCGGTCTGGAGCTGCTCAAGCAACTGCGCAACGACCACGCCGATCTGCCGGTGCTGATGCTCTCCGCCCGTGGCGAGCCGCTGGACCGCATCCTCGGCCTGGAACTGGGCGCCGATGATTACCTGGCCAAGCCCTGCGACCCGCGTGAACTGACCGCCCGCCTGCGCGCCGTGCTGCGCCGCAGCCACCCCGCTGCCGTGTCGACACAGCTTGAGCTGGGCGACCTGAGTTTCAGCCCGGTGCGCGGCGTGGTCAGCATCGACGAGAAGGAACTGACCCTCACCGTTTCCGAAAGCCGCCTGCTCGAAGCGTTGCTCAAGCAACCCGGCGAGCCGCTGGACAAACAGGAACTGGCGCAGCTCGCTCTCGGTCGCAAGCTGACCCTGTACGACCGCAGCCTCGACATGCACGTCAGCAACCTGCGCAAAAAGATCGGCCCTCACCCCGACGGCCGCCCGCGCATCGTCGCCCTGCGCAGCCGCGGTTACTACTACAGCCTCTGAACCGCGCTCATCTCCACTGTATGAGCTGCCGAAGGCTGCGCTCTTTTGATCTTGTTTTTAAAAGACAGATCAAAAGAACGCAGCCTTCGGCAGCTCCTGCACGGGATATGTGTAAGGTTGGGCACAAAGCGTCTTTACCCAAGCTTTACGTAGCGCTGACCGCCGCTGACCTTGATCTCCGTAATCTGAACTCATCCGGAACGTACCGGGAACGAGACAAGGAGATACACCATGCGCAAGACTCTTATCGCTCTGATGTTCGCTGCCGCTCTGCCAACCGTTGCCATGGCCATGCCGCAAGACGGCGGCCCGATGGGTGGCCCGCTCGACGGCCCACGCCACGGCGGTCAGATGCACGGCATGCACGGCAAAGGCCCGTACAGCCAACTCGACCTGTCCCGCGAACAGCGCGAGCAGATCCGCAAGATCATGGGCGAGCAGATGCACGAGCGTAAGCAAGTGGTCGACAAGTACCTGGAAAAACTCTCGCCGGCTGACCAGAAAGCCATGAAGGACGAGATGGCGGCCAACCACAAGAAAGGCGAAACCGATGTGCGTGCGGTGCTGAAGCCGGATCAACAGAAGAAATTCGACGAGATCCAGAAGAAACAGGCTGAACGCCGCGCCGAATGGGCCGAGTTCAAAGCGTGGAAAGCGCAGCAGGCGCAAAAGGCGCAATAATGTTCTGACCCGGACCCGACGGTTAACCCCGTCGGGTCTATTTTCATCGGAACCCTGTAGGAGCTGCCGCAGGCTGCGATCTGATCGTTCCCACGCTCTGCGTGGGAATGCAGCCGGGGACGCTCTGCGTCCCACAGTCAAAAGATCGCAGCCTGCGGCAGCTCCTACAGGGGTTTTGCATTGTTTTGAGGATTTTCTGTGCGTTCACTGTTCTGGCGTATTCTCGCGAGCTTCTGGCTGGCCATCGCTCTGGTGGCAGGGCTGTCGATTCTGCTCGGGCACATGCTCAATCAGGACGCGTGGATCCTCAGTCGCCATCCGGGCCTCAACACCCTCGCCAGCGAGTGGACGCAATCCTACGAAGCCCAGGGCGAGGAAGCCGCGCAAGACATCCTCGAACAGCGCAAACGCCAATATCACATCGACGTTCAAGTGCTCAACGAAAGCGGCGATCCGGTCGTACGCGGCACTTTCCCGCGCCGCGCGGCGGCCTTCGAAGCAAGGCAGAACAACGACGACCGACGCCTGCCATGGCGCCGCCTGACCGACGAATTCACCAGTGAAAAAACCGGTGACACCTACCTGTTCATCTACCGCATCCCCCACCCGGAACTCGATTCCTGGCACCGCGAAAGCCTGGTCTGGCCATTGAGTGCGCTGGGCATCGCGCTGGTGGTGCTGACCCTGTTCAGCCTGCTCGTGACCTTTTCCATCACCCGTCCGCTCAGCCGTTTGCGCGGCGCCGTGCATGATCTGGGGCAGACGACGTATCAGCAGAACAGCCTGGCGAAACTGGCCAATCGTCGCGATGAGTTCGGCGTGCTCGCCACTGATTTCAACCGCATGGGCGCACGCCTGCAAAGCTTGATTGGCAGTCAGCGGCAGTTGCTGCGCGACGTCTCCCATGAATTGCGCTCACCGTTGGCGCGGCTGCGTATTGCTCTGGCACTGGCCGAACGGGCCAACCCTGAGGAACGGGAAAAACTCTGGCCACGCCTCACTCGTGAGTGTGATCGGCTGGAAGCGTTGATCAGTGAGATTCTGGTACTGGCGCGGGTCGACGCCGACAACGCCAGCGCCGAAGACGTGGATTTGAATGCATTGCTTGGCACGTTGCAGAAAGATGCACAACTTGGATTGCCCGAGCAGACGGTGCGTCTCGATGCCGATCCGCAACTGCACCTGAAGGGCTGGCCGACCATGATCGAGCGTGCGGTCGATAACCTGCTGCGCAATGCCCAGCGCTTCAACCCGCAAGATCAGGCGATTGAGATGCACGCCTCACGTCAGGGTGAAAAAATCATCGTCAGTGTGCGTGACCACGGGCCGGGCGTGCTGGCCGAACATCTGAGTCAGTTGGGCGAGCCGTTTTACCGGGCGCCGGGGCAGACGGCGGCGGGACATGGCCTGGGCCTGGCAATTGCCCGGCGAGCGGCGGAGCGGCATGGTGGGAGTTTGACGCTGGCCAACCATCCGCAGGGTGGGTTTGTCGCGAGTCTGGAATTGCCGCTGGTGCCGGGCGCGGTGGTTCAGCCATAGATTTTCGATGATGCAAAAAGATCGCAGCCTGCGGCAGCTCCTACAGGAAAACGCATTCCAATGTAGGAG
>NZ_RWIM01000058.1 GCF_009764645.1 Pseudomonas sp. PB106 | reverse complement strand
TTTTGATCTGTAAGGCGACGTCGGAAGGCTGAGTGGAGGGATTGATCCGGGGGTGGGAGCGCAGCGACCGTTTGGCGCAGCCAAACACAGCGAGAGGAGGTGCAGCGAAGCAAACCGGAGGCGCTGCGCCCGGATCGATCCCGCAGCGAAGGAACCCCGAGCCCCAGCGAGCGGGCCGGACGTAGGAGCAAGCGTCTTTTGCTTACTTTTTTTGGCGTTTGAAAAAAAGTGAGTCGCCGTAAGGGCGAAACCGTAATAAGCCGTCACCGCAACAACGGATATTCACAAAGCACACCCAAAGCCTGGTCGGCCCAAAGGCCGCCAAGGCACAAAAAAAAGGGGCAACCGAAGTCGCCCCAAAATGCCTTGCGTGCTCATCAATCCAGAAGAATCACTTCTTACGCTTATGTGCATCCTTCCAGATAAAAAATCCAAACCCTGCAAAAAACAGAACCATCAGCCCTACAGTCAGGACCCCGGCAAACACCACGTTATCGAAAAACATGACTGGCCTCCTGGCCCTGCTTTGCTGCGATGGGACTAAATTACCAAACACACAGGCGCACACATTGACCAGGATCAATATCCGCAACGGAGGGGAATAAAGGAGGGAAAATAACTGACCTGCATCAACGGATGCAGGGGGAGATCACCGTTTTTTCGGTTTGTTCTTCGATTTTTTCTTGGTCTTGCCCAACGGCATCGCCTGCTCGAAAGCCTGGCGTACTTCGTTCAGGCGTTTTTCTTTGATGTCATGCACCCGTTTGGCGCGCTCGGTGTTGAGGTCGATCAGTTTGTCGTCTTGGCTCATGGCGTTCAGTGCATCGCTTGAAAGAATCACAACTGCCACATCACCGGCAGGACTGCCCCAATAATGCCGACTCGTCCCCACGCTGACCAGCCACCTGGTTAAACGCTATCAAACAAATCATGTAAGCGCCGCAGTCAGATCTCGATATCGACCCACAGACCCTGTCGCGGCTGATCTTCCATCAGCGGCACCACCGGCACCGTGTTGTCGGCGTTAAGCTCGGTGCCGGGCACAGCGAGGTGTTCTTCCGGGTCTTCATCGGCCTCGCGGCGGCGACGATCACGCTCCTGCTGACGGCGCTGTTCCTCACGCGCCAACAGTCGATCCTCTTCCGGATCGCGTTTTTGCAGATCGATCGTGCTTTCGTTGGAGCTTTCCTGCACCGGTACCACCGGAGGAATGTCCGGCCGCTGGCGGATCGGATCCTGCTGGGAAGTGATCGGCACAGCGCTCAGGGGGAGCATCGGTGGCAGCATATAAAGGGTCTCCTGTCAGCAGGCTATCGGCTGCGGCAAAGGCGCCTTGAGCCGTCGGTCGCAAACTTGTGACCGGGTTAACACTCACCGGTGCCCTGTTCTCTCGTAAAACCGACGCATGACCGCCGCCTGCTTCGACTTGCAGCTTGCAGCTAAAAGCTCGCAACTGCTCCTAATCCTTTGGCCTCAGGGACGCATTCCGTTAAGATAGCCCGCTTTTTCAAGGTGGGAGTCAGGCAGCATGGCGCAGCAGTATCAACCGGGGCAACGCTGGATCAGTGACAGCGAAGCAGAGCTTGGTTTAGGCACCGTTCTGGCACAGGACGGCCGCTTGTTGACCGTGCTTTACCCGGCCACTGGCGAAACCCGCCAGTACGCGCTACGGAATGCGCCCCTGACCCGCGTGCGGTTCTCGCCGGGCGACAGCATCACCCACTTCGAAGGCTGGAAGATGACCGTGCAGCAAGTCGACGATGTCGACGGCCTGATGGTCTATCACGGTCTCAACGAGCAGAACGAAGCCGTCACTCTGCCGGAAACCCAGCTGTCGAACTTCATTCAGTTCCGTCTGGCCAGCGACCGCCTGTTCGCCGGGCAGATCGACCCGCTGCCGTGGTTTTCGCTGCGTTACAACACCCTCGAACACACCAGCCGCCAGTTGCAGTCTTCGCTGTGGGGCCTGGGGGGCGTGCGTGCGCAACCGATCGCGCACCAATTGCACATCGCCCGTGAAGTCGCCGACCGCATCGCCCCGCGCGTTCTGCTGGCGGACGAAGTAGGTCTGGGTAAAACCATCGAAGCCGGTCTGGTGATCCATCGCCAACTGCTCTCGGGCCGCGCCAACCGCGTGCTGATCCTCGTTCCGGAAAACCTCCAGCACCAGTGGCTGGTGGAGATGCGCCGCCGCTTCAACCTGCAGGTCGCGCTGTTCGACGAAGAACGCTTCATCGAGAGCGATGCCAGCAACCCGTTCGAAGACACCCAGCTTGCACTGGTGGCCCTGGAATGGCTGGTCGACGACGAGAAGGCGCAAGACGCGCTGTTCGCTGCCGGCTGGGATCTGCTGGTGGTCGACGAAGCGCACCACTTGGTCTGGCACGAAGAAAAAGCCAGCCCTGAATACACGCTGGTCGAGCAATTGGCGGAAACCATTCCGGGCGTGCTGCTGCTTACCGCGACGCCGGAACAACTCGGCCAGGACAGCCACTTCGCCCGTCTGCGCCTGCTCGACCCAAACCGTTTCCATGACCTGGCCGCCTTCCGCGCCGAGAGCGAAAACTATCGCCCGGTGGCCGAGGCCGTTCAGGAACTGCTCGACAAGGGCCGTCTCTCGGCCAAAGCGCACAAAACCATTCAGGGTTTCCTCGGCAACGAAGGTGAAGCCCTGCTGGCCGCGGTCAACGATGGCGACACCGAAGCCAGCGCCCGCCTCGTGCGTGAACTGCTTGATCGCCACGGCACCGGCCGCGTGCTGTTCCGCAATACCCGCGCCGCCGTGCAGGGTTTCCCGGAGCGCAAACTGCACCCGTACCCGCTGCCGTGCCCGGACGAATACCTCGAACTGCCGCTGGGCGAACACGCCGAGCTGTACCCGGAAGTCAGCTTCCAGGCCCAGCCGGACGCCAGCGAAGAAGAGCGCTGGTGGAAATTCGATCCGCGCGTCGAGTGGCTGATCGATCAGCTGAAAATGCTCAAACGCACCAAAGTGCTGGTGATCTGCGCCCACGCCGAAACCGCGATGGATCTGGAAGACGCGCTACGCGTGCGCTCCGGCATCCCGGCCACGGTGTTCCACGAAGGCATGAACATCCTTGAGCGTGACCGCGCCGCCGCTTACTTCGCCGATGAAGAGTTCGGCGCGCAAGTGCTGATCTGCTCGGAAATCGGCAGTGAAGGTCGCAACTTCCAGTTCGCTCACCACCTGGTGCTGTTCGATCTGCCATCGCACCCGGATCTGCTTGAGCAGCGTATCGGTCGTCTCGACCGGATCGGCCAGAAACACATCATCGAACTGCACGTGCCGTACCTGGAAACCAGCCCGCAAGAGCGCCTGTTCCAGTGGTACCACGAAGCGCTGAACGCGTTCCTCAACACCTGCCCGACCGGTAACGCCTTGCAGCACCAGTTCGGCCCGCGCCTGCTGCCGCTGCTCGAAGAAGCCGACGACAGCGAGTGGCAAGCGTTGATCGACGAAGCGCGCAAGGAGCGTGAGCGTCTGGAAGCCGAGCTGCACACCGGTCGTGACCGTCTGCTGGAGCTCAACTCCGGCGGCGCTGGCGAAGGTGAAGCACTGGTCGAGGATATCCTTGAGCAAGACGATCAGTTCGCCCTGCCGATCTACATGGAAACCCTGTTCGACGCGTTCGGCATCGACAGCGAAGACCATTCGGAAAACGCCCTGATCCTCAAGCCGAGCGAGAAAATGCTCGACGCCAGCTTCCCGCTGGGCGACGACGAAGGCGTGACCATCACCTACGACCGCAATCAGGCGCTGTCGCGCGAAGACATGCAGTTCATCACTTGGGAACACCCGATGGTGCAGGGCGGCATGGATTTGGTGCTGTCCGGTTCGATGGGCAACACCGCCGTCGCGCTGATCAAGAACAAGGCATTGAAGCCGGGCACCGTGCTGCTGGAATTGCTCTATGTCAGCGAAGTGGTCGCGCCGCGCGCGCTGCAACTGGGCCGTTACCTGCCGCCGGCTGCGCTGCGCTGCTTGCTGGATGCCAATGGCAACGACCTGTCGCCTCGCGTGTCGTTCGAAACCCTGAACGACCAGCTGGAAAGCGTGCCACGCGCCAGCGCCAACAAGTTCATCCAGGCCCAGCGCGATCAGCTGACGCCACGGATCAACGCCGGTGAGGACAAGATCGCCCCGCGTCACGCCGAGCGCGTGGCCGAGGCCCGTCGCCGTCTGGCGGCCGACACCGACGAAGAACTGGCGCGCCTGACCGCGTTGCAAGCGGTCAACCCGACCGTGCGTGACAGCGAACTGGATGCGCTGCGTCAGCAGCGTGAGCAGGGTCTGGCGATGCTGGATAAAGCGGCGTTGCGTCTGGAAGCGATTCGGGTGTTGGTGGCGGGCTAAACCGCCCCGCTCCACCGCTGAAAACAGAAAGGCCCGCAGCGATGCGGGCCGATCGTTCCCACGCTCCGCGTGGGAATGCTTAAAGGGACGCTCCGCGTTCCAGCTCTGGAAAGGGACGCAGAGCGTCCCGGGCTGCATTCCCACGCAGAGCGTGGGAACGATCAAGCAAAGATCGCAGCCTTCGGCAGCTCCTACAGGAACCGCATTCCCATGTAGGAGCTG
>NZ_RWIM01000057.1 GCF_009764645.1 Pseudomonas sp. PB106 | reverse complement strand
GGCTGCGATCTTTTGATCTTGTCTTTTAAAAACAGAATCAAAAGATCGCAGCCTGCGGCAGCTCCTACAGGGGATTGTGTTGTGTCAGGGCATTTGCCAGAGCCTCGAACCCGCTAAGCAACAACCGATCATCCCCCACCGAATTACACACACTCACCCGAATGAACTGCGGCACCGCCGCATGCCCGACCGCAAACGCCTCAGCGGTCGCCACCAGATAATTGTTTTCCTTCAACTCCGCCGCAATCTGCGAGGCGCGCCACAACTCGGGGACTTCCACCCAGAAGTGCGGACTAAAGGCGTGAGTGTTGTAGTTCAAGCCCGCCAGCACCGGCGAGACCAGCGCCTTGCGCCGACCGATTTCGCTGATCTGCTCATCCAGCAATCGCGTGGCCATGCCGTTTTCGATCCACAGGCTCGCAATTTCCATCGACAGTGGATTGGCCATCCAGCACGTGCTGCGAATGGCTGAACCGATGCGCCCGATCAACGCTTGCGGCGCGTGGAGATAACCGACGCGCAAGCCGGCAGAAACGGCTTTGCTCAAACTGCCGATCAGTATCGAACGCTCCGGCGCGAAATGACTCAGCGGCAAAGGGCGCTGGCGATCCAGCACCGCATGGGCTTCGTCCTCGATGATCAGGAGATTGTGCTGGCGGCAGATATCGGCAATCGCCTCGCGCCGTGGGACAGACATCACCGCCGCCGTAGGATTCTGGATCGTCGGCGTGCAATACAGCGCTGAAACGCGATGCTGACGGCAGATATCCTCCAGCGCTGACGGCAAAAGTCCTTCGTCATCCATCGCTGCGCCGATCAGTTTTATCCCGAGCTGACGAGCGACACTGATCAAACCGGGGTAGGACAAATGCTCGGTGACCAGTGTGTCGCCGGCCTTGAGCAGCCCCATCAACGCGCACAGCAAACCATGCTGACCACCGTTGACGCACAGCACCTGGTCGGCGTGCGGCACGAATTCACCATGGCTCAGCCAGACCGCCCCCGCCACACGATGCCGCGCCATCCCGGCTTCGGCGGTGTACCCACTCAATTGCCGCAGGACGCCCGGCTCGTTGGCCAGATCCAGCAGGCTTTGACGCATGAGTTCGGCTTCCTGTCCTGGCATCGGCTGATTCCGACTCATGTCCAGGCAGGTGGACGGCTCATCGCTGACATTGCGAAAGCCTTTGTCCTGCTGCCGATCCATCCCCTTCTGACGCACGTAAGTGCCATCGCCTACGCGAGCGACGACCAACCCCACGCGTTCCAGCTCACCGTAGGCACGGCTGATCGTGCCGATGGTCACGCCCAAGCTGTCGGCCAACAATCGATGCGGCGGCAACTTGCTACCGGCTTCGATCACGCCTTCAGAGAGGGCCTGCGCGACACCTTCGGCGAGGCGCTTGTACTTGATGCCGGCGCCGTGGCTAAGGCGATCACGAAGAATTGACACCATGGCAATACTTACTTTGACAGTCATTACCGCCCCGAATAGCGTGATTAAAACAAGCTCAATCAGAAATAGACCGTTTCCTTAATCAGGTCAATTTCAACGTTCGGAGTACGCAACATGTCGACTGCCGTCAGCACACCATTGAACATCAGCAAACCCTGGCTCGCCGGACTGCTCACCAGCACCTTGTTTCTGATTGTCTGCCTGAGTTGGGGCACCACATGGCTGGGGATCAAGATTGCCGTGGAGAGCGTGCCGCCGCTGACCGCTGCCGGACTGCGCTTTCTCATCGCGTTTCCGCTGTTTCTGAGTTTCGCGTTGTTGCGCAAGGAACCGCTGCTGTTTCCCCGGCAAAGCCGCTGGTTTTTCGCGTTCGTCACGCTGTCGTATTTCAGCCTGCCCTACTACTTGCTCAACTACGGCGAAATGCACGTTTCGTCCGGTCTGACTGCGTTGCTGTTCAGTTGCATGCCGGTATTTATCCTGATCTTTTCCGCGCTGTTTCTGCGCGAGAAAATTTACCCGTCGCAGATGCTCGGCATCGCGATTGGTTTCGGCAGTCTGTTCATGATTATTCGCAGTCAGGGTTTGCATCTGGATCAGGCCGAATGGCTAGGAGTGCTGGCGATCCTGTGTGCCGCCGTGATGCATGCGCTGTGCTACGTGGTGACAAAAAAACACGGCAGTGCGATCAGCGTGATCACCTACAACACATTGCCGATCGGCATTGCAGGGGCGATGTTATTTATTGTCGGGTTGAACGTTGAAGCGCCGGTTTTTCGGGACATCACGACGCGCTCATGGGGTGCCCTGCTCTATCTCGGGCTGGTGGCGTCGGTCGGTGGATTCATCGTTTACTTTTTGCTGCTGAAACGCCTGAGCCCGATCATTCTGTCGTTCGTGTTCATCATTTTCCCGGTGTTCGCCGTGATCATCGGCGCCTGGTACGAAGGGCAAAGCCTGTCCCGGGAGCTGATGATCTATTCGGCGATTTTGTTGAGCGGTTTTGCGATCACCAAATTGCCCATCGAAAAATGGCGCAAACCTTCCCTGTAGGAGCTGCCGAAGGCTGCGATCTTTTGATCTTGATTGTAAAAAACAAGATCAAAAGATCGCAGT
>NZ_RWIM01000056.1 GCF_009764645.1 Pseudomonas sp. PB106 | reverse complement strand
CGGCAGCGCTACCGCCGCCGGCACTCGAACCGCCGCCACCAAGCAATCCGCCCAGCAAGCCACCGAGCCCGCCCAGACCGCCGCCGGCCGACGCGCTGCTTTGTTGTCCCGCCGAGGCTTGGCCTCTTAACAGTTGTTCGAGCAAATCAGTGGTGTTCATGGCGTCATCCTCAAGGCTGGCAGTGACTGCGTCTGGCAACTCTAGACCTCTGCGGCCATTGCGCCAGCACCGTTTGGCTGACACCCAAGACCTTGTACAGAACGGCCCGCGATTTTTTCCATGGGCCAGCTAAGATTCAAGGGTGGTGAACCTTATCCCGGCCAGACCGGTCGATAGCTGCAACCCCGACCCGGTTTGCCGGCGCCCTTGCCACTCAAGGGTGATAACCGGCTTGCTTCACTTTCTGGAGAACGCCCCCGTGATATCGACCGTACACATCGCCAGGCTCAAAGCATGGGGCGCCCATGGTTTTACCGCGACCGGCGTGGTCACCGCTTTCCTGGCCACCCTCGCCCTGCTGGAAAATCAGCCGACCCATTGCCTGATGTGGCTGGGCGTGGCGCTGATCGTCGACGGCCTCGACGGCGCACTGGCGCGCAAGGTCAATGTGCAATCGGTGCTGCCGAGTTTCGACGGTTCGATCCTTGATCTGGTGATCGATTACCTGACGTATGTTTTCATCCCGGCACTATTTATCTACCGTTACATCCCGCTGCCCGATTACACCCTGCTGCTGACCGTGTCGCTGATTCTGGTGTCGTCGCTGTTCTGTTTCTGCAACGTCAACATGAAGAGCAAAGACAACTATTTCGTTGGCTTCCCGGCGGCGTGGAACGTGGTGGCGCTGTGTCTGTACATCATCGGCCCGGGGCCTTGGATTACTTTCCTGACCGTGATCGGTCTGGCGCTGCTGACGGTGACGCGGATGAAGTTCCTGCACCCGTTCCGCGTGCGCCGGTTCATGCCGATCAACATTGCGGTGACGGCGATCTGGCTGCTGTGCAGCTTGTCGCTGGTGCTCAACCACCCAGTGATCAACCCGCTGGTGATGGGGCTGTGGCTGCTGATGTCGGCTTACTTTCTGGGGATCTGCATCTGGCGCACGGCGTTGGAGTGGTTTGATCGCACGCCTCTGAAATAAGGGCGGCTTGCCCAATTCCTGTAGGAGTGAGCCTGCTCGCGATGGCGGTGTGTCCGTTGACGGATAGTTTGCTGACACACCGCCATCGCGAGCCGGCTCACTCCTACAGGGGGTCTGCTGAAATTCTGGATCAGCGCTTGCTGATCACCACCTCCAAATACTCACTCGGCACCACCAGCGATCCCTCCCCCGCCCGATTCATTCGATTGAGCAAATCCGTCAGATCACTCTCCAGTGCCTGCCCGACTTCCGGCGATAGCACCGCGAATGCCTTGTGCACCGGCCCGTACCAATGCCGGAAAATATCGATGAAATGGGCGGCCGAGCGATAACGGAAATTGAACTCGCGGCGGGTCACCCGCACCAGAAATTCACGGTCATCGAAGTGTTTGTGCAGCCACGCATCCGAGCCCCAGTTCGAGGGCGGCTGAGCACCTGCCGGTGGCGGCAAGTGCTGACCAAGGGTCTTGAACATCTGCCCGACAAAACCTTCCGGGGTCCAGTTGGCCAGACCGATCCGCCCGCCGCGCCGACAGACCCGCCCCAGCTCCGCTGCCGCTTTGACCTGATCCGGCGCGAACATCACGCCGAAGGTCGACAGCACCGCGTCGTAGCTCTCATCGGCAAACGGCAAGGCTTCGGCATCGGCGACCTGAAAGATGACGTCCAGATGTTCGGCCCGCGCCCGATCCTGTCCGCGCTCCAGCAGCGCGGCGACGTAATCGGTGGACGTCACCTGACAGCCGCGTCGCGCGGCCGCCAGCGTCGCATTGCCATTGCCCGCCGCGACGTCCAGCACCTCCTCATCGCAACGCAGGTCGCAGGCTTCGGCGAGGGTTTCGCCGACGATTTGCAAGGTGGTGCCGATCACGGCGTAGTCGCCACTGGCCCAGGCGACTTTCTGGCGTTCTTTCAAGGCAGTGAGGTCAATCGGCGTACTCATGCAAGCGCTCCATTACAGGTTGGATCAGCTGTCACTCGGCGGTGGTCGGGTCGATCACCGGAATCTTGCGTTCAATCACGAACTTCCGCATGGCAACCTCGCGTTCTTGTTATGTGACAGAGTCGACAGTGACCCTGCTCGGTCACTATCGCGCCGAGGCCCGGTCGGCGTCCTTGCCAATCGTCCGGCAAGCCCGCAAAACACAGGCTTTGCCGATGAGTGGCAGGAATCTGTAAAGCCGCTTTAACACTCGCCGGATTGCCAGCGCGGGAGGAATGGTTTCTGATGCCCGCTCACGTTTTGCAACGGACTCGACCGATGTCACTGCATCTGGATTGGCTTGCCGCACACCTGCACCATAGCGACCGCTATGCCGAGTGGATCCACCAACAATTTCACTACGAATACGCTCATCAACCGTTGGCCGAGTGGCAGCGCGAATTTGCCAACGGGCAAAGCAATGGAGACTGGCCATGCCTGATCGCCATGGACGGTGAACGGCTGGTGGGAGGTGCGGCACTGGCCCGTGATGATCTGGCCCATCGGCCCGACCTCGGCCCGTGGCTGGCGTGCGTGTTCGTCAGCCCCGAGGCGCGCGGTCAAGGCCTGGCGGAACAGTTGATCGAAAGGGTTTGTCAGGAAGCCAGACGTCGCGGCTTTGCCCGTTTGTATCTGCATACCCAGAGCAAACAGGATTACTACGCCAAACGCGGCTGGCAGGTGTTGGAGCGTTTTCGCGCCTGGGACAACGAGCAATGCCTGATGGTCCGCGACCTCTGAGCCAATGTTTGTTCATTCAGGCGGCTGGCGCTTTGGCCTCGTCGAGCAATTGCCGGATCATTTGCTCCTGCGCCTCATAGCGTCCTTCGCCGAAGTGGCTGTAGCGCACTTGACCTTGGGCATCGATCAGGTAATGCGCCGGCCAGTATTGGTTATCGAAGTGGCGCCAGATCGCGTAGTCGTTGTCGATGGCTACCGGGTAGGTGATGCCGAGCTTTTTCACCTGTTCCTTGACGTTGTCGATGATGCGCTCGTAACCGTACTCGGGGGTGTGCACGCCGATCACCACCAGGCCGTCCTTCTCGTACTTCTTCGCCCACTCTTTGACGTACGGCAGCGTGTGTTGGCAGTTGATGCAGTCGTAGGTCCAGAAGTCCACCAGCACCACTTTGCCACGCAAGGACTCGGCGCTCAGTTGCGGTGAGTTGAGCCACTGCACGGCTCCCGACAGTGAAGGCATGGTGCCTTGGGCCGGGTTCATCATCGAGTCGGCGCGGACTTTGCTGACAAAGTAGTCGACCACTTTCGGCACGTTCTCCAGCACGCCCTTCTCGACGCTGGCAGCACTTTCGGAAGACGTACTGGCCAGCAGGACTTTATCCGCGCCTGTCGCGATCAACGCCACGGTGGCGAGCACCGCGACACCCGCGCTGCGGCGCAACCAACCGGTGAAAGGGATCGATGGTTTCAGCCGATTGACCAAACCGCGCCCGGCAAAAATCAATGTCCCCAGCGACAGCGCACTGCCCGCGCCATAAGCCAACAGCAACAGGCTGGTCTGGGCATTGGCGCCTTGCAGCATGGCACCGGTGAGGATCACCCCGAGAATCGGCCCGGCGCAGGGTGCCCACAGCAGGCCGGTGGCCACGCCAAGCATGATCGAACCCAAGGGTCCGGCGTGTTTGCGGGTGTCCTGATCGAGGCGATTGCCCAGCGCTACAAAAGGCCGGGTCAGCCAATCGCCGACGCGTGCCGAGACCAGCGACAGGGCAAACAGTGCCATGACAACCAGGGCGACGTAGCGGCCCGTGTTGCTGGCCTGAATCACCCACTCACTACTGACCACCGCCAGACTGGAAATCAGCGCGAAAGTTAGGGCCATGCCGCCCAGCGTCAGCAGGATGGAGGAACGTGTGCGGTTCGCGCCAGCGAACAGGAACGGCACCACCGGCAGGATGCAGGGACTGAGGACGGTCAGCAGACCGCCAAGAAATGCGATGAGGTACATAGGGGTCACCTTGATATGTGAGCTGGCACTCAACCGGCAGCGAAGGAACAGGCACCCTCGCTACCGTGTCTGGCTTACGCATGGGTTTATGAACTCTGGCTGGCCAGCCATTGCCCTTGAGGGGTGCGGCTTGCACCGTTTTCCGCGACCAGTTGGCCTTGCGGTGTACGGCTGGAACCATCGGCAGCGACCAATGCATCCCTGCCCTCCTTCGCCACCGGCGTCAGTTGGAAGCAGGTGCTGCCGGCGCAACTGCTGTGCTCGACGGCACCGTTGGCGTGGGCCGCCGCACCGGCGAAGGAAAAAGCCACAGCGGTCAGAAAGCGCGAAATGTTGTTCATGGTGGTGTCCTCAAGGCTTCAGTGGGTTTGAGCCGAGGCGATCTGTGTGTGCCTCGATGGAGCCTATTTGAGGCCCTTGAGGTATCGCGTCTGTGTCAGGAAAAGCCGAGAATCAATCGCCGTGTATCCACGCCGCCTGTAGATACACAGCGATACAAAACCGGGAAAAAATCATGTTTTTGCGTCTGCGTGTATCCACCGTCGCAGCAGATACACTGCAATACAAAGGCAGGCAGGCGTGCGGTCAACGGCGCTATAGACTGGGCCGTATTCCCCCTTTGACAGAGGTTTGAACCGATGGAACATGTCGATCACATTCTCATCGTCGACGACGACCGCGAGATACGCGAGCTGGTCGGCAATTACCTGAAGAAAAACGGTCTGCGCACCACGGTGGTCGCTGATGGCCGGCAGATGCGCAGCTTTCTCGACGCCAACACCGTTGACCTGATCGTGCTCGACATCATGATGCCCGGCGACGATGGCTTGCAGCTGTGCCGCGAATTGCGTGTGGGCAAACACAAGGCCACGCCGGTGCTGATGCTCACTGCGCGCAATGATGAAACCGACCGCATCATTGGCCTGGAAATGGGCGCCGACGATTACCTGACCAAACCTTTTGCTGCCCGTGAATTGCTGGCACGGATCAACGCGGTGCTGCGCCGCACACGCATGTTGCCGCCCAATCTGGTGGTTACCGAAGCCGGTCGATTGCTGGCCTTCGGCCGCTGGCAACTGGACACTTCGGCACGTCATCTGCTCGACAGCGACGGCACCCTGGTCGCCCTCAGCGGCGCCGAATACCGCTTGCTGCGGGTATTTCTCGATCATCCGCAGCGGGTACTCAGTCGCGATCAATTACTCAACCTGACCCAGGGCCGCGAGGCTGATCTGTTCGACCGCTCGATCGATTTGCTGGTCAGCCGTCTGCGCCAGCGCTTGCTCGACGATGCCCGCGAGCCGGCCTGCATCAAGACCGTGCGCAGCGAGGGTTATGTGTTTTCGCTGCCGGTCGAGATTCTCGGAACGTCGGCATGACCGTCAGACTGCAATGGCCGCGCACCCTCGCCTCGCGCCTTTCGCTGATTTTCCTCATCGGGCTGATCCTGGCTCAAGGCCTGTCGTTTGGTGCGCAGTATTACGAGCGTTACCAAAGCGCCAAAGGCACCATGCTGGGTAATCTCGAAACCGACGTCTCGACCTCGATGGCGATCCTCGATCGCCTGCCTGCCGAGGAACGCGCCGCCTGGCTGCCGCGCCTGGAACGGCGCAATTACGGCTACCTGCTCAATGAGGGCCAGCCGGGCATGGCGGTCACTTCAGTCGATGCGTCCGTCGCCATCGCCTCAATCACCTCGGCCATCGGCAACGCCTATCCGGTGGTCTTTACCGAGATTCCCGGCGGGCCGACAAAGCACTTTCAGGGCCATCTGCGCCTGAGCGACGGCAGCCCGGTGACCATTGATATACGCCCGGCGATGGTGCCACTGTCGCCATGGCTGCCAGTGGTGCTGCTCGGACAATTGGCGCTGTTGATTGCCTGCACCTGGCTGGCCGTGCGCATCGCCCTGCGTCCGCTGAGCCGTCTCGCCAGCGCCGTGGAAACCCTCGATCCCAACGCCCATCCGATCCATCTCGACGAGCAAGGCCCGCGCGAAGTGGCCTATGCGGCGCGAGCGTTCAATGCGATGCAGGCGCGCATCGCCGCGTATCTGAAGGAACGCATGCAGTTGCTGGCGGCGATTTCCCACGACCTGCAAACGCCGATCACGCGGATGAAACTGCGCGCAGAATTCATGGATGAATCAGCCGAGAAGGACAAACTGTGCAATGACCTCGGCGAGATTGAGCATCTGGTGCGTGAAGGCGTGGCTTATGCGCGCAGCGTCCACGGCGCCACTGAGGAAAGCCGACGCATCGATCTGGATGCATTTCTCGACAGTCTGGTATTTGACTATCAGGACATGAACAAGAACGTGCTGCTCAGCGGTAAAAGCCGCGTCGTGATCAATACCCGTCCGCAGGCCTTGCGTCGAGTGCTGGTGAATCTGACCGACAACGCCTTGAAATTCGCGGGTGCCGCGCACCTGGAGATAGAACCTCAGGACGCCAGCCTGTCGGTGAAAGTCATGGATCGCGGCCCGGGCATCGCCGACGATGAACTGGCCCGCGTCATCGAACCGTTTTACCGCGTGGAAAACTCGCGTAACCGCAACACCGGCGGCACCGGTCTGGGCCTGGCGATCGCCCAGCAACTGGCCCTCGCCCTTGGCGGCTCGCTGACCCTGAGCAACCGCGAGGGTGGCGGGTTGTGTGCTGAACTCAAATTGCCCCTCAACTCTTGAATCCACTACAGATGCCCTTGTGGGAGCGAGCTTGCTCGCGAAAGCGCTGTGTCATTCAAAGTGATGGTGGCTATCGGACGCCTTCGCGAGCAAGCTCGCTCCCACAGGGAAGGTGCAACAACGTACGCCTTGTCAGAGTCGGGCTAAACTCACTCATTACCCAGTCGAGGGGGACGCAGGACTCCTGCTGTGCCCTGCCCATATCCGTGACCACCGCCCGGTGGCGCCTGCCTCGACCCTCAACGCCGCCGGACGGTGATCCTGTTTCAGGAGCACACGTGATGGATGAGGCCCGACTTAACGAATTCATGGGCAAACTGGTCAACGACATGGGCGGCGCGGCGATGCTGGCCAATGTCATCGTCGGCGAGGAACTCGGACTCTACCGAGCCATGGCCGACAGCCAACCGATCAGCCCCGAAGCCCTCGCCGCAAAAACCACCTGCAACCCCCGACTGGTGCGCGAATGGCTCAGCGCCCACGCGGCGTCCGGCTACATGGAGCATCGCGACGGCCAGTTCCGTCTGCCCGAGGAACAAGCCCTGGCGCTGGCCGTCGAGGATTCACCGGTTTACGTCGCTGGCGGTCTCGGCGTGGTGGCGTCGTTTTTCCACGACAAGGACAAACTGGTCAAAGCCATGCGCGGCAACGGCGCCCTGCCCTGGGGCGATCATCACCCATGCATGTTCACCGGCACCGAACGGTTTTTCCGCCCCGGTTACAAAGGTCACCTGATCGCCGAATGGCTGCCGGCGCTGGACGGCGTCGTCGCCAAACTCGAAGCCGGGGCCAAGGTCGCCGACGTCGGCTGCGGCCATGGCGCATCAACGGTGATCATGGCCCAGGCGTTTGCGAAATCGCGCTTCGTCGGCTTCGATTACCACGCGCCGTCGATCACGGTAGCGACGCAACGTGCCGAAGAAGGTGGCGTGAGCAATCGGGCGACGTTCTTTCAGGGCACGGCGAAAAACTACCCCGGCAATGACTACGACCTGATCTGCTATTTCGACTGCCTGCACGACATGGGCGATCCGGTCGGCGCCGCGCGGCATGCCTACGAATCGCTGAAGGATGACGGCACAGTGTTGCTGGTCGAACCGTTCGCCAACGACACGCTGGACGACAACATCAACCCGGTCGGACGGTTGTTTTACGCAGCGTCGACGTTTATCTGCACACCGAACTCCCTGTCCCAGGAAGTCGGCCTCGGCTTGGGCGCGCAGGCCGGTGAATTGCGTCTGCGCAAAGTATTCATCGAGGCCGGTTTCAAACACTTTCGCCGCGCCACGCAAACGCCGTTCAACCTGATTCTGGAGGCGCGCAAGTAACCTGAGCGGGCCGCGTGCTAACCTGCTGGCACCGTCCCTTCCGGAGCGCTGACCATGCTCGACAGCCCGACCCGCGCACACCTCGACACCCTGCAACAGGCGATGGCCAATGGCGATTTTCTGGTGCTCACCGGCGCTGGCATCAGCACGCCCTCGGGCATTCCGGATTATCGCGACAGCGACGGTGTGCGCCGGGGTCGGCAGCCGATGATGTATCAGGAATTTCTCGCGGCTCCGGAGTCGCGCCGTCGTTACTGGGCGCGGGCCATGCTCGGCTGGCCACGAGTGCGGCAGGCGCAACCGAATGCGGCGCACGCGGCGTTGGCCAGTTTGCAGAGTCATGGACTGATCAGCGATTTGATCACGCAGAACGTCGACACCTTGCACGATCAGGCCGGCAGTCATGACGTGATTGAACTGCACGGCAGTCTGCATCGGGTGCTGTGCCTGGATTGCGGTCAGCGCAGCGAGCGCGATGCGATCCAGCGCCTGATGGAATCGCAAAATCCCTACCTGGCTGGCGTTGACGCGGTGCAGGCGCCGGATGGCGATACCCTGCTCGACCCGGCCTTCGAGGCACGGTTTCAGGTGCCTCACTGCCCGCATTGCGCAGGCGAGCGGATGAAACCCGACGTGGTGTTTTTCGGGGAGAACGTTGCGCAACCGACTGCCGCCCGAGCCATGGCCGCCGCCGAGAATGCCGCCGGCATGCTGGTTGTCGGGTCATCGCTGATGGCATATTCGGCGTTTCGTTTGTGCCGGGTGATGGTTGATCGCGGCAAGCCGTTGATCGCCATCAATCTGGGCAAGACCCGGGCGGATGATTTGCTCAGTCTGAAAATCGAAGCGTCCTGCGAACAACTGCTGCCTCTGCTGACCCAACGTCTCACCTGCTGAACACACAAATCTCCTGTAGGAGTGAGCCGGCTCGCGATGGCGGCCGCGCATGCAACATAGATGTTGAATGTGCGGGCCTCATCGCCAGCAGGGCTGGCTCCCACAGGGTCAGTGTTCGGCCTTGAGGATATCGAACAACGCCTGCGCCGCTGCCGACAGCTCATTGCCCGGCTCGGTCAATACGCCAATCGCCCGCTCCACTGAATCGCTCAAGGTCAGGCAATGCGCGCCGAGCTCCTGCATTTGCTCGGCGCACAACGCTGGCACGGCGCTGACACCGAGGCCACTGGCGACCATTTTCCCCACCGTCGCCAGTTGATGACTTTCAAACTCCACCGGCAATTTCATCCCGCGCGCCTGCAAATGTTCCTCCAGCATGACCCGCACCGTGGACGGTCGCTGCAAGGTGATGAATGGCTCAGACAACAGCGTCTGCCAGTCGATCTCGCTGTGCACCGCCAGTGGCGAATCCTTGGGCACCACCGCGACGAAGCGATCGATGTACAACGGAGTGAATGTCATTGAGGTGTTTTGCATCGGTTCGAACGCCACGCCCAGCTCCACTTGACGATCGCGGACCATCTCCAGCACTTGCTCGTTGATCACGTCGTTGACCGTGACGCTGACGTTCGGATAGCGCGCGCGAAAGGATTTGAGGATCGGCGGCAGCAGATTGCCGGCAAACGACGGCATCGCCGCCAGCGTCACCCGCCCGCGCTGCAGGCTGAAGCGCTGGCGCATTTCGTCTTCAGCGTTGTCCCAGTCGGCGATCAACCGTCGCGCCAACGGCAACAGCGATTCACCTTCCGGGGTCAGCGCGACGTTGCGCGTGTTGCGGCTGAACAGACGCCCGCCCAGACCCTCCTCCAACGCCTTGATGGTCAGGCTCAACGCCGATTGCGACAGGTGCAGACGCTCGCCGGCCACGGCGAAACTGAGGCTGTGAGCCACGGCGAGGAAGGCGCGGATCTGTTTGATGGTCATACTGAAACCTCAGGACTCTCGGTACATGATCGTTCCCACGCTCCTGCGTGGGAATGCAGCTTGTGACGCTCTGCGTCACTGGACGCGGAGCGTCCTTAGAGGCATTCCCACGCGGAGCGTGGGAACGATCAAAGACATAACGCGACTATTGAGCTTTATCAATCAATCAACCTTAAAAATCAACTTAACAAATATATCCACCAGCGAGACACTCCAACCATTCGGCTAGCCAGCCGCCCGCAAATAATAAAAGAGGTGCATATGGCAGGTTTCGACAAGCGCGTGAGTTCCTACGAGGAAGCCCTGGCCGGGCTTGAGGACGGCATGACCGTCATCGCCGGCGGCTTCGGTCTGTGCGGCATTCCTGAAAACCTGATCGCCGAGATCAAGCGCAAAGGCACCCGCGACCTCACCGTGGTCTCCAACAACTGCGGCGTCGACGGTTTCGGCCTCGGCGTGCTGCTCACCGATCGCCAGATCAGCAAAGTCATCGCCTCCTACGTTGGCGAAAACAAGCTGTTCGAAGAGCAACTGCTCAAGGGCGACATCGAAGTCATCCTGACCCCGCAAGGCACCCTCGCCGAGAAGATGCGCGCAGGCGGCGCTGGCATCCCGGCTTTCTTCACCGCCACCGGCGTCGGCACGCCGGTTGCCGAAGGCAAGGAAGTGCGTGAATTCAAGGGTCGCAAGTACCTGATGGAAGAATCCATCACCGGCGACTTCGCCATCGTCAAAGGCTGGAAAGCCGACCATTTCGGCAACGTCATCTACCGTCACACCGCGCAGAACTTCAACCCGCTGGCCGCTACCGCCGGCAAGATCACCGTGGTTGAAGTCGAAGAAATCGTCGAGCCCGGCGAACTCGACCCCTCGCAGATCCATACCCCGGGCATCTACGTCGATCGGGTCATTTGCGGCACGTTCGAAAAACGCATCGAACAGCGCACCATCCGCAAATAATCCAGGCTGACGGAGAATAAAAACATGGCACTTTCCCGCGAACAAATGGCTCAGCGCGTCGCCCGCGAAATGCAGGACGGCTTCTACGTGAACCTCGGTATCGGCATTCCGACCCTGGTCGCCAACTACATCCCCGAAGGCATGGAAGTCATGCTGCAATCGGAAAACGGCCTGCTCGGCATGGGCCCGTTTCCGACTGAGGAAACCATCGACGCCGACATGATCAACGCCGGCAAACAAACGGTGACCGCGCGCATCGGCGCGTCGATCTTCAATTCCGCCGAATCCTTCGCGATGATCCGTGGTGGTCACGTCGATCTGACCGTACTCGGCGCGTTCGAAGTCGACGTCGAGGGCAACATCGCTTCGTGGATGATCCCCGGCAAACTGGTCAAGGGCATGGGCGGCGCAATGGACCTGGTAGCCGGCGCTGACAACATCATCGTGATCATGACCCACGCCTCCAAGGACGGTGAGTCGAAATTGCTCAGCAAGTGCAGCCTGCCGTTGACTGGCGCCGGTTGCATCAAGCGTGTGCTGACCGACCTCGCCTATCTGGAAATCGAAAATGGCGCTTTTGTCCTCAAGGAACGCGCACCTGGCGTCAGCGTTGAGGAAATCGTCGCCAAAACCGCTGGTAAACTGATCGTCCCGGATCACGTACCGGAAATGCAGTTCGCTGCCCAGTGAGGAATTCGAAAATGCAAGACGTCGTAATTGTTGCCGCCACGCGTACCGCGATCGGCAGTTTCCAGGGCTCCCTGGCCAGCGTGTCCGCCGTCGATCTGGGCGCGGCGGTGATCCGCCAGTTGCTCGAGCAGACCGGGCTGGACGGTGCTCAAGTCGATGAAGTGATCATGGGCCAAGTGCTGACCGCCGGCGCCGGCCAGAACCCGGCGCGCCAGTCCGCAATCAAGGCTGGCCTGCCTCACGCCGTGCCGGCGCTGACGCTGAACAAGGTCTGCGGCTCGGGTCTCAAGGCTTTGCACCTGGGTGCACAGGCGATCCGTTGCGGCGATGCCGACGTGATCATCGCCGGCGGCCAGGAAAACATGAGCCTGTCCAACTACGTGATGCCGAGCGCACGCACCGGTCTGCGCATGGGCCATGCGCAAATCGTCGACACCATGATCAGCGATGGCCTGTGGGATGCATTCAACGATTACCACATGGGCATCACTGCCGAGAATCTGGTCGACAAGTACGCGATCAGCCGCGAACAGCAGGACGCCTTCGCTGCCGCGTCTCAGCAGAAAGCCGCCGCTGCCATTGAGGCCGGTCGCTTTGTCGATGAAATCACTCCGATCCTGATCCCGCAGCGCAAAGGCGATCCGGTCGCGTTCAAGGTTGATGAGCAACCACGCGGCGACACCAGCGCTGAATCGCTGGCGAAACTGCGTCCGGCCTTCAAAAAGGACGGCAGCGTCACCGCCGGCAACGCTTCGTCGCTGAACGACGGCGCTGCCGCTGTGATTCTGATGAGCGCGGAAAAAGCCAAAGCACTGGGCCTGCCGGTGCTGGCGAAAATCGCTGCTTACGCCAACGCGGGTGTTGATCCAGCGATCATGGGCATCGGCCCGGTGTCGGCCACCCGTCGTTGCCTCGACAAGGCTGGCTGGAACATCGACCAACTCGACCTGATCGAAGCCAACGAAGCTTTCGCCGCGCAATCGCTGGCGGTGGCCAAGGATCTTCAATGGGATCTGAACAAGGTCAACGTCAACGGCGGCGCCATCGCACTGGGCCACCCGATCGGTGCATCGGGCTGCCGCGTGCTGGTGACGCTGCTGCATGAAATGATCAAACGCGACGCGAAAAAGGGTCTGGCGACTCTTTGCATCGGCGGCGGTCAAGGTGTCGCGCTGGCGCTGGAACGCGGTTAAGCAAGAGGTTCAACGGCAGGCGGCGGATCCACGACATCCGCTGATTGCTGGCAACAAAAAACCCGGTGCGACTTGCGTTGCACCGGGTGTTTTTTTGTCTGGATTTTGTGTTGCTTTCAATGGACCTATCGCTGGCAAGCCAGCTCCCACAGTGATTCAGGGTGGTTACAAATATTTTGTACACCCACTAACCCTGTGGGAGCTGGCTTGCCAGCGATGAGGCCAGCCCAGTCAGCAAAAAATTTTCAGCCAGCCAATTGCAGAATCAGCCACGCATTCGCCCCGCTGATCACCCCAAACAATCCCCAAGCCAACACCCGCGTCGGCAAACGATTCACAAACGGCCCCATCAGCTTGTGGTCGTTGGTCATGCGAATCAGCGGGTACAGCGCAAACGGCAGTTGCAGACTCAACACCACCTGACTCATCACCAGCAACTTGCCCACCGCGTTGTCGCCCATCAGCCACACGCCGATGAACGCCGGAATCAGCGCCAGCCCGCGCGTGATCAAGCGCCGCTGCCAGCAAGGGATCCGCAGGTTCAAATAGCCCTCCATGATCACCTGCCCGGCGATGGTGCCGGTGAACGTCGAGCTCTGCCCGGACGCCAGCAACGCCACGCCGAACAGCACACTGGCGAGTGCGCCGCCGACCAGCGGATCGAGCAAGTGATAGGCGTCCTGAATGTCGACCACGTCGGTGTGCCCGGACTGATGGAACGCCGCCGCCGCGAGAATCAGA
The DNA here is from genome assembly GCF_009764645.1 of Pseudomonas sp. PB106. Classification (GTDB taxonomy): domain Bacteria; phylum Pseudomonadota; class Gammaproteobacteria; order Pseudomonadales; family Pseudomonadaceae; genus Aquipseudomonas. The sequence goes on along the minus strand of NZ_RWIM01000056.1, from coordinate 19,414 downwards.
ATCGCCGCGTTGACCAGCAGCGCCAACGCCAGCGAGCCGATGGTGTCGATGCGCGCCAGTTTCACCGCGTCCTGCTTGCTCGCCAGATCCTTGCCGATCATCCGCGTTTGCACGATTGAAGTGTGCAGATAGAGGTTATGCGGCATCACCGTCGCGCCGAGAATGCCGATGGCCAAGTACAACGGCGCGGCATCGCTGATCGCCGACAACGAGGGTTTGAAGCCGCTGAACACGTCCGGCCAATACGGTTTGATCAGCACCAGTTCAACGAAGAAACACACGCCGATGGTCGCCACCAACACCAGCATGATCGCTTCGAGACGGCGGAAGCCGCGATTCTGCAGGGCCAGCACCAGCAAGGTGTCGAACGCGGTCAGGGCAATACCAAAGGTCAGCGAACAACCGAGCAACAAGTGAAACGCCAGCGCACAACCGAGCACTTCAGCGAGGTCGGTGGCGATGATCGAAATTTCCGCCAGCACCCACTGCAGACGCGCGGTCGGTGTGCTGTAACGCTCGCGGGACAATTGCGCCAGGTCGCGCCCCGTCGCGATGCCCAGCCGCGAACACAGGCACTGCACGACCATGCCCGCCAGACTCGCCAGCAACACCACAAACAACAGGCTGTAGCCAAAACGCGAACCGGCCTCGATGGCAGTCGCCCAGTTGCCCGGGTCCATGTAGCCGATCGACACCAGCAATCCGGGACCGGCGAAACGCAGCACGCGTTTGAAGAATGAGGCACTCGGATCCACCGCGACACTGCCGGCCACTTCCGGCGGGCAAAACGGCGCGGTGGCGATTTTGGGCAAACTGAATTTCACGCACACATCCAGAAACAAGTCGGAAAGACGCAGCTTAGACGTTTCAGCCGGAGCCTTGAAGCGCAAAAGAATCTATCGACTCACACCTAACAACTGCTCACGCAACTCGGGACTGCGCGTGCGCGGATCCAGCCAGATGTCGAAGAACGCCCGGGCAAAGTGCGGATCATCAATTTCATGCTGCAACTGCTGACCGACAAAAAACCGTGCGCCCTGCCCCGGCAGATATACCCCGGTAATGCGCGTGCCGGCCTGCACATCGACGAACGATTGCTGCATCTGAATCTGCCAACCGGCCAGTTGCGCGGGGCTGACCGTGGCGCCGCCCAAGCGCTTGATTTCATTGACGCTGGCCTTGACCAGATCCTCGCGGGAGATGCTGCGGCGGTAGATCAACTCCAACGCAAACGGCTGACCGTCCGCCAGCGGTCGGGCGGCGCTCCACAACCGCGCGTTGTACACATCGAATCCGAATACGCTGAAATCGCCGGTGCCGATGATCTGCGCACCGGGCACCGCGTCCTGCCAATTGGCCCAGGTCGGCGTCAGCAACAGCGCCCACAGGCCGATTCCGCAGCATCCGCGCAACACCTTCGGTGTTCTGTTCATGGCGGTATCGACTCCGGCTAGCCCTGATAGTCAGAGCATAGTCGGCTATCGCGATCAGCACTTTGTATACAAAATCCGCACACATTTGCAGCAATCGACGATCAGCGATGCTAACGTGGCCGTCACCACTCGACGGAGACCTGTGCGTGCTGATCCTCAAATTGCTGTTGATTCCCGGTTTTCTGCTGCTGATTTCCCTCGCGGGCAAGCGTTGGGGACCGAGCGTGGCCGGGTGGCTGTCGGGGTTGCCGGTGGTGGTCGGGCCGATTCTGTTTTTCCTCGCCATCGAACAGGGGCCAGCGTTTGCCGCTCAGTCAGCGGTGGCGGCGTTATCGGCGATGTTCGCGATGATTGCCTTCTGCATCACCTATGCGCAGGTCGCCCAGCGAGCAAACTGGCCGTGGGCGTTGGCGATTTCCATGGCGGTGTGGGCAGTCCTGGCGCTGATACTGTCGTTGATTCCGCCGTCATTGCCGTTTTCAGTCGCAGCAGCAGCGATTGCTTTGCTGTCTTCGCCTTACCTGTTTCCTAAGGTGCAGCCAGTGCTCAACGGCCCGGCGCCGAAGTCGGACAAACTGATCTGGCGGATGATCGCCGGGGCCGCGCTGACGCTGGTGGTCACGATGCTGGCCAGCACCGTCGGCGAGCGCTGGAGCGGTCTGCTCGCGGTGTTCCCGGTGCTCGGCAGCGTGATGGCGGTGTTTTCCCAGCAAACCCGAGGCGCGGCATTTACCGCCGTGCTGTTACGGGCGACTGCGACGGGGATGTATTCGTTTTCGGCGTTCTGTCTGGTGTCGGCATTGACGCTGCCGACCATGGGACTCAGCGGATTTGCCGTGGGCGTCGCCGTTTCGGTGGCCATGCTCGGCGTGACCCGCCAGTTGCTGGCCCGTCCGGTGGCGAAACAGCCGCAAGCACAGTAACCCCTGACGAACCGCGCTGGAGTGACGGCGCGCTGCGTGGGATGATCGCCCGCCTAGCGCGTCCACCCTTTTGGAGATTCGAATGTCATTGTTGAGCAAGAAAGCCGTCATCGTGTTGCTGGCGGCCGTCGCCGGTCTCGGCGCCATCAACGCTCAGGCTGCCAAAGCCAAGGAAAAAGCCACGACCGAGCAAGTCTCCCTGCTCGGCGGCAAGTTCACGTTCACTCTGCCTAAAGGCTTCGTGGCCAATCCGTTAACGGCCAGCCCGGGCGGCGCGACCGGCACGATGTACACCAACGAAACCACCAAGACCGTGGTCATTGCCGCCGAAAACCAGATTCCTCAAGGTCAGAACGTCAAGGACAACGACGGCGAATTTCTCGACGGCAGCGTCTCGAGCTTTATCGAAGACCAACGCAAAGCCTTGCCGGATTTCAACAAGCTCACGGAGAAAAGCCTGACCCAGAAAGGCACCGGCCTCGGTCTGCGTCAGGTCGACAGCACCGCCACCCAGGGCGGTGGCCAGACCCTCAACACCACGTTGATGGCCGGCTCCGGTACGAAAATGGCGCTGGTTCAGGTGATCTCCCGCGCCAGCGACAAGAAAGGTCACGATGCCCTGGTGAAAACCATCCTCAAGGATTGAGCTGCTGCAACCAGCCATTCAAATCCCGCAGTTCGGCCGCGCTGATGCTGTGGCCGACGCCGGGATAGGCATGGAATTGCGGCTTGTAACCGAGTTTCTGTAGTTGCGCATTGGCGTCCGTGCCATTGCGGTACGGCACTGGATCATCGGCGGTGCCGTGGCCAATGAAGATATTCAGCGGCAGTGGTTGTTGCTCGGCTTTGAGCTCTTTCTTCAAGACCGGCAATAAACGCCCGCTCAACGCCGCAAACCCACCGACGGCGGCTGGCGCTCGCAGGCCCACCTCGTAACTCATCATCGCCCCCTGGCTGAAGCCGATCAGGTACACCTTGTCCGGGCTGGCGTGATATTTCTTAGCGGCTTGGGCGATAAAGTCGCGCAGCTTCTGGCTGCTGACCTGCAGATCATCGGTCTCGCCGTTGTAGGCACCTTCGCCCTTTTTGCGAAACCACTGATAACGTCCTTCACCCAAGGCCATCGGCGCCTGCACCGAAAGGTAGTTGTACTGCGCTGGCAGCTGAAATTTCATACCGATCAGATCGGCTTCGTTGCTGCCGTAGCCGTGCAGGAAAATCACCAGCGGACGCGGCTCGGCGTCGGGGTGAACCTGTTCGATGTACTTGAGCGGCAGATCCGCTTGCAACGAGGTTTGCGCGTGGACGGCGGTGGACGCCAAGAGGGTCAGCAGGGCAAAGACCTTCAACATAGAGCCTTCCTTTTCAGGGTGTCGGGTTCGGGGTGAGCCTAACATCCCTCGGCAAGGATCCAAATGTAAGGGTGTTGCTGATGCCGCCATCGCTGGCAAGCCAGCTCCCACAGTGATTGATGGTGATCACCGATATTGTGTACACCCATCCACCTTGTGGGAGCTGGCTTGCCAGCGATGAGGCCAGATGATTCGGCGAAGATCTATCAGTCGTTCGTCAGTTTCCCAGTACGAAACGGCACCCGCCCCGCCACTTTCGCCTGCCAGATCCCAGGCTCCGTGTAACGGCCACGGTCGATGGCAAACAACACCCCGCTGGTCCCGGCGCAGACAGTGGTCACGCGATCCTTCAGCGGATCCACCACCTCGAACAACGCGTCGCCCTTCTCCACCCACTCCCCCGCATTGCGCAGGAAACTCACCACGCCGTGGTGCGGCGCGAACAAGTACTCGGTGCCTTCAAACGGCAAGCCTTCGCAGCACTCGTCGGGCGCCGCCGGCCATTCACCGCTGATGAAGCCATTCTCGGCGAGGAAGCCAAGAATGGCTTCGCAATTGGCCCGGGCCTGATCAACGCGGGTGTCGCCCATGCTGCCCAGTTCCAGCGTGGTCGCCAGGTTGGCCGCAGGAATCGCGGCATCAGGAAATGCTTTGGCCAGACGCAGCCACGGCGTCGAGCAGGATTCGTCGAACGAACTGCCGCCGGAATCTTCGCAGAGCAAGGCCACGCCAGCCTTCAGGCGCGCCGCCAACGACTGCCACTGCGGCCAGTGTTGCGGCAACGCATAAAGGTGAATCGAAGCGTCGAAATCGCAATGCAGGTCGAGGGTAATGTCGGCATCACAGGCATGGCGCAGCAACAGGCGATGCAGTGCTTCCAGTTGCGAAGCCGGCGCTGGCAACGCATCGAACACCTGGCCCATGGCTTGACGAATCATTGCAACGTTAGTCTCGGCATCAGCACCCAGTTGCGCGCCGATCAACGCCGCGACCGGCGCACTCAATTCTACAAACGCACGGTTGAAATTCTTGCCGCTGCCCAGCTCAAAGCGGCCCATGTGCGCACCTTGAACGTGCTGATCGAGACCAATCGGATTGGCCACCGGCACCAGTTCGATCACGCCTTGCAAACGGCCTTGCGCTTCGAGTTCGTTGAGACGCTGCTTGAGTTCCCACGCGGTGCGCATGCCCGGCAGTTCATCGGCGTGCAGGCTGGCCTGGATGTACACCTTGCGTGGGCCGGCGCCGTAACGGAACACGCTGAGTGAGCGCTCGCTGCCCAAGTGGCTCCAGGGCAGAATGTGGTCGATGCGTTGCATGGGAAAACTCCGATGTTTCTGTAGGAGCTGCCGAAGGCTGCGATCTTTTGATCTTGTTTTTGAGTATCAAGATCAAAAGATCGCAGCCTGCGGCAGCTCCTACATGGGAATGTGTGAAGCAGGATAAATCATGAGCGCAAAAAAAGTGGCCACCGCGTAACGGGGCCACTTTTTTCTACGGCGTATTAATGGCCGTACACGTCAAAGTCGAAGTACTTGTCCTGGACTTTCTTGTACTCACCATTGGCGCGGATTTCGGTGATGGCTTTGTTGAATTGCTCGGCCAGTGCGGTATCGCCCTTGCGCACGGCAATCCCGGCGCCACCGCCGAAGTACTTGGCGTCTTCGTAGGTCGGACCGACGAATTCGAAACCTTTACCGGCGTCGGTTTTCAGGAAGCCGTCGCTGAGGTTGACCGAGTCGGCCAGCATCGCGTCGATACGGCCGGAGACCATGTCGAGGTTGGCTTCCTGCTGCGAGCCGTAACGTACCAGGTCGATCCCGGCTGGCACCAGCACTTCGGTGGCGTAACGGTCATGGGTACTGGCACGCAGCACGCCGACTTTCTTGCCTTTAAGCTCGGTCAACGGGTCTTTGACGCCGGAGCCTTCCTTCATCACGAAGCGCGCCGGGGTGTGGTAGTACTTGATGGTGAAATCGACGTTCTTCTTGCGGTCGTCAGTGATGGTCATCGACGACAGGATCGCGTCGATTTTCTTGACTTTCAGCGCTGGGATCAGGCCATCGAACTCTTGCTCGACCCACGTACATTTAACCTTCATCTGCGCGCACAGCGCATCGCCGATATCCACGTCGAAACCGGTGAGTTTGCCGTCAGGGGTTTTCATCGAGAATGGCGGGTAACCGGCTTCGATACCGATGCGGATCGGTTTGGCGTCTTCGGCCACAGCGGTCAGGGACAACATCGACAGTGCCAGGGCACCAAACATCACTAGCTTCTTCATTTATAACTCCTGTGTGCGGAGGCTTTTATTGGCAGCTTTCGATTCAGCGTTCGGTCATGGCCAATTGGCTACAAACACCGAAGTGGCCGGCAGTCTATGGCGGCGCGCACAGGGTAAATTGTGTTTAAGCGACAAATACTTATGAAAGATCGGCGCAGCCGTTGACCGAGATCAACAGCTGCGCCGTGGTGGTGCGGAGGCTGTAGGACAAGTCCTTTTTCAGAGCAGAAAATTCACCAATCCCCGTGTAGGAGCTGCCGCAGGCTGCGATCTTTTGATCTGGTTTTTTAAGATCAAAATCAAAAGATTGCAGCCTTCGGCAGCTCCTACATTGGGTTATTTAGCAGGCGCAGTTGATGGGGGTGTTGGCGGGTTGCGCCACGCTTAATTCAAAGCCCTCATCCAGCCAACCGGTGACACCGCCAATCATTTCCTTGACCGGGTAACCCAGCGCCGCCAGCTTCACCGCTGCCTTGTTCGCACCGTTGCAATGCGGGCCGGCGCAATAGACCACGAACAGGGTGCCCACCGGGTAACTCGCCAGACTTTCGAGCGTCAGCAACCGCGTCGGAATGTTGATCGCGCCCGGCACATGCCCGCGTTCGTAAGCCAGCGGCCCGCGCACATCAATCAAGACAAAGTCGATTTCGCCGGCTTCATGGCTGCTGTAGACGTCGGAACAATCGGTTTCGAATGTCAGACGGTTGCTGAAGTGCATGAGGGCGATGGCCGAAGGGGCTGCGGGAATGTTGCGAACCAGGCTAGGCATGCGGTGTTGCTCCTGTGTCTCGTTGGGGATGAACAGACTTTATCGAGACCGCGCAAATCGCTACAGTGGCGCACAAGACACTCACCGGGAATTTTCCGCCAAATGCCGACTTCACCAGGTCTGGTCGCGATTCTGGCCTACGACGGCCTCTGCACGTTCGAGTTCGGCATCGCCGTGGAGATCTTCGGCCTTGCCCGGCCGGAGTTCGATTTCCCGTGGTATGAGCACGCGATTGCGGCCGTCGATCAAGGGCCGATGCGCGCCTTGGGCGGGATTCAGGTGCTCGCCGATGGTGGCCTGGATCTGCTCAGCGAGGCGCGCACGATCATTATTCCCGGCTGGCGCGACCGTCATGCGCCGGTGCCGCCGGAGCTGATCGAGGCACTGCGCCAGGCCCACGCCCGGGGTGCGCGGCTGTTGTCGATTTGCTCGGGAGTATTTGTGCTGGCCGCCAGCGGTTTGCTCGATGGCCATGGCGCGACCACGCATTGGCGCTACACCACCGAACTGGCGCAGCGCTTTCCGGCGATTGAGGTCGACCCGGATGTGCTTTACGTCGATTCGGGGCAGTTGATCACTTCAGCGGGCAGCGCGGCGGGCATTGATGCGTGCCTGCATCTGGTGGCACGGGACTTTGGCACTCAGGTGGCCAACTCGGTCGCCCGGCGCTTGGTAATGTCGCCGCAACGCACCGGAGGTCAGGCGCAATTCATTCCGACACCGGTCAGCCCGACGCCGCGCAACGACCTGTCGCGGGTCATGCAATGGGCCCGTGAGCGCCTGCATGAACCGCTGGAAGTGCGCGACTTGGCCAGCGAAGCGGCGATGAGCGAGCGGACGTTTTTGCGGCGATTCAGCGAAGCCAGCGGCCAGTCGCCCAAGGCCTGGCTGCAACATGAACGACTGGCGCGGGCGCGGGAGTTGCTGGAGAGCACGGCGGACCATACCGAACAGATTGCCGAGCGTTGCGGGTATCGCTCGGTGGAGAGTTTTCGCGTGGCGTTTCGCAGCGTGGTCGGCGTGCCGCCGTCGGTGTATCGGGAGCGGTTTGGGCGTGGGGTTAGTGCCAGTTCCTGAGGCGTTCTTCAGGCCCCCATCGCTGGCAAGCCAGCTCCCACAGTGATTTGTGTTGTTTACAACATCTGCAAACAGCGCAAAAACCTGTGGGAGCTGGCTTGCCAGCGATGGGGCCAGTCGGGACGTCGCAAACCTAAGGCTTGCGCAACAAATAGGTATCCATGATCCACCCATGCTCAGCCCGGGCTGCCTTGCGCACCCGCTCGATCTCATCCGCCACATCGCCCAGCTTGCCGCTGATCAGAATCTCATCCGGCGTGCCCAGGTAAGCCCCCCAATAAATCTCGGTCTCAGGATCGGCCACGCGCTGGTAAGCGTCTTCGGCATCCAGCATCACCACCAGACTGTCGGCATCACCCACCTGCCCTGCCGCCAAGCGCCGCCCCGTGGTGATTTCAACCGAGCGGCCAATGCTGTTCAACGGCACTTTATGTTGCGCGGCGAGCGCCTGAACACTGGTAATCCCCGGAATCACCTCAAACTCGAACGCACAGCGACCGGAATCGAGAATCGCCCGCAGAATCCGAACCGTGCTGTCGTACAACGCCGGATCGCCCCACACCAGAAAAGCGCCGCACTGGCCGTCAGACAATTCGTCATTGATCAACCGTTCGAAGGTCTGCTGCTTGGCGCGGTTCAGGTCATCGACGCTGGCCGCGTAGTCGACATCGCCCCGCTCGCGCTCCGGACTGTGCGCTTCGGCAAAGCGATAGGCAGGATCATCGATGTAGCGTTCACAGATCTCGCGGCGCAGATCGATCAGTTTGTCCTTGCGCTGACCTTTGTCCATCAGGAAGAACACATCGACGCGGTTCAGCGCTTTGACGGCCTGCATCGTGATGTAGTCCGGATTGCCGGCGCCGATACCAATCACCAGTAACTGTTTCATCAGACAGCGCCCTCACGTTCGAGACCGGGCAAGCGTAGTCGCCAGATGCCGTTGAAGCGTAGCTCGATGATCGCCAGCGGCTCGACATCGATGGCATTGAAAGCCGCGCCTTGCACCACGTGCATCAATGCCGCGCGAATCACGAACGGATGCGTCACTGCGAGCACATGGCCCGGCACAGCCTGCAACGTCTGCAGCCATGCGCCCATCCGCGCGCCCAGCTGCACAACGGACTCGCCACCCGGCGGCGCAACCTGCGGATCACTGAGCCAGCCTTGCAGCGCGTCAGCCTCTTCGCGCTGAAGATCCTTGATCGATTTGCCGTGCCAGTGCCCCCAATCGCAATCGCGCAACGCCTCATCGACCTCGGCATTGGCGCCGAACCACGCGGCGGTCTGTCGGGTGCGTAATTCCGGGCCGCAGAGCAGGCGCATCCCGGCGCCGAAACGCATGCCGAGCGTGTCAGCCACCGAGGGCGAATCTTCAACAGGCTCATTCGTAGGAAAACGCGCCAATTTTTGTGCGACGGTTCGCGCGTGGCAAATCAGAGTCAAACGGGTCGTTTGCACGAGGAGATCACTCTGTCGAGAGTCTTGAATACAGCGGCGCAGTGCCGCCCTGCCGGCAATTGTGCCGTAAACCGTGGGTTTCAGGGTGTATAGCCGTAGCGCTTAACCAGTGTGATCCTTCAAAAAATCGGCAATGTCTGACACGACCCGGGGCAACGGACTACAAGACAGATCGACTTCCGTGTAGCCCTTGTTACACGGGCGTCTCGCTGCGATCTGACCGCTCATAAACAACCCAAAAAATTAACTAGACATGTAGCGTCAGTTACATAAATACTGTTTTAACGGATTGTGAAGCGAATTCAACACCCCATCCAGCAGGAGCCCGGATGCCCCCTCTCAGAGACCTGATCACCGATCCCGGCCTGGATCTTACGCCGTCGGAGCGCAAAGTCGTTCGCGCCTTGCTCGATCAGTACCCGCGCAATGGCCTCGGCCCGATGGCACGTCTGGCCGAGCACGCCGGCGTCAGTGACCCGACCATCGTCAGGCTGGTGAAGAAACTCGGTTTCGGCGGTTATGCCGAATTCCAGGACGCCCTGCTCAGCGACATGGACCATCGCCTGCGTTCCCCGCGCACGCTGTTGCAACCACGCGCGCATCAAAACAAGGATGACGCCTGGGGCCACTATCTGGGCGAGAGCCATCGTTTGCTGGCCGAAACCCAATCGCTGACCCAACCCGAAGATGTGCGCATCCTCACCGACTGGCTGCTCGATACCCGCCATCAGGTGTACTGCTTCGGTGGGCGCTTCAGCAGCCTGATGGCCACCTACCTGCTCAACCATTTGCGCCTGTTGCGTCCCGGTTGTTTTGCCCTGGAAGACAACGCGCTGCTGCCCGATCGCCTGTTCGACCTGCAACGCCAGGACGTGGTGCTGGTGTTCGACTATCGCCGCTACCAGAGTCAGGCCCTGCGCGTGGCCAGCGCGGCAAAAAGCAATAACGCGCGCGTGGTGCTGTTTACCGACATCTACGCCTCGCCCCTGCGCGAATTGGCCGACCTGATCATTAGCGCCCCGGTGGAATCGGCTTCCGCGTTCGACACCATGGTGCCGGCGCTGGCTCAGGTCGAGGCGCTGATTGCCTGCCTGACCCTGCGTGGCCCGGATCTGGCGGATCGCCTGGAAGGCATCGACGCCCTGCGCAACGACTTCGCCACTCACCTGCTGGAGGATAAATAAGGATGTTCAGCCTTCCCCACCGCTCGCCGCGGGACTTGCCGTTTGTCACTGACCACAGCGCTCTGCTGCTGGTGGACATGCAGCGGGCCTGGCTTGAACCGCAGTTCGACCCGCACCTCACCGGGCCTGACGCCGAGTACTTCCTCCACCGCGCCCGCACGCAGGTGATCCCCAATCAACAACGCCTGCTGAGCGCCTTTCGCGAGGCGCGGCAGAACGTGCTGCACACGATTATCGAAAGCCTGACCGCCGACGGCCGCGACCGCTCCCTCGACCACAAACTGTCGGACATGCACTTGCCCAAGGGCAGCCCACAGGCGCAGGTCATTGCCGAGCTGACCCCGGTGGAAAACGAAATCGTCCTGCCCAAGACGTCGTCCGGCGTGTTCAATTCGACCAACATCGATTACGTGCTGCGCAACCTGGAAACCCGTCATCTGATCATCGCCGGCATCGTCACCGACCAGTGCGTCGACATGGCGGTGCGCGACGCCGCCGATCGCGGTTATCTGGTCACGCTGGTCGAAGACGCCTGCGCCACCTACAGCGCCGAGCGTCATCACGCCTGCCTGAACGCGATCAAGGGTTACTGCTGGATCACCGACACCGACACTGTGCTCGGTCGCTTGCAGGAGATGCAGCCATGAGCGCACGCCTGACGCCGCTGCCGATGACCACGCTGGTCACCACTGACCTGATTGGCATTACCCGGGGCCGCTCGTTTCCCACCGATGAGCTGGAAAACTATCAAGCCGCCGGTTGCGGTTGGGTGCCCGCCAACAGCGCGTTGACGCCGCAGGACATCATTGCCTCGACCAATCCGTGGGGCGCCTATGGCGATCTGCGCCTGATCCCCGACATGGGCAGCCGTGTCACCGTCAGCAATGGCCCGGACGCCAATGCGCCAGCGCTGGACTTCATCCACGGCGACATCCGCGAGACCGATGGCCGTCCGTGGGGCGCCTGCCCGCGCACGCTGTTGCGTGATGAAATCGAGCGTTATCGCGACACGTTGGGCTTGCAGGTCAACGCCGCGTTCGAACACGAATTCAATCTGCACGCCGGTTTCGCCGAACATTTGGCCTTCTCCCTCGAAGCTCAACGCCAAGGCGCCGAGTTCGGCGGCTGGTTGCTCAGCGCCTTGCGCGCCGGCGGGGTCGAGCCGGAAATGTTTCTGCCCGAATACGGCAAGCATCAATACGAAATCACCTGCCGCCCGACGCTTGGCGTAGCGGCAGCGGACCGCGCGGTGAATGTGCGCGAGATTACCCGCGAAATCGCCCGGCAAATGGGCCTGGATTTGAGTTTCGCCCCGAAGACTGCGGCGGACGCGGTGTGCAACGGCGTGCACCTGCACGTCAGCCTGCTCGATCTGGGCGGTGTGCCGATGCTTTACGACGCGGGCACCAGCAATGGTCTGTCGACGCTTGGCCAACATTGGGCGGCGGGCATCCTGCATTACTTGCCGGCACTGTGCGCGTTCACCGCACCGACACCGGTGTCGTACGAACGTCTGCAACCGCACCACTGGAGCGCCTCTTACGCCTGCCTCGGCCAACAGAACCGTGAAGCGGCGCTGCGCATCTGCCCGACCGTGACCCTCGGCGGCAAATCCGTGGCGAACCAGTTCAACCTGGAATTCCGTGCCATGGACGCCACCGCCTCGCCGCATTTGGCCATGGCCGCGCTATTGATCGCCGGGCGCCTGGGCATCGAGCAGCGTCTGGCGCTGAACGCGATCACCGATGAAATTCCCGATTCACTCAACGACGAGCAACGCAAGGCGCGGGGCATCGTCGCCCTGCCCGTCTCGCTGAGCCAGGCACTGGATTGCCTGCGCGACAGTGCTGCCTTGATCGAATGGCTGCCCAAGCCGTTGCTCGACACCTATTACGCCCTTAAAACCGAGGAACTGGCGCTGACGGAACAGCTCTCGCCCGCTGACTTGTGTGAGCACTATGCACGCCTGTACTGAATCCGCCGAGCTTGGGTTGTACACCCGCCCGGTCTACAACCTGAGCCGCGCCGACTCGACTCACCCGGTGATTCTGGTGTGCGAGCACGCCAGTCGCTACATCCCCGAGGCCCTGAACAATCTGGGCCTGGACGAGGCCGCCGCGCGTGAGCACATCGCTTGGGACATCGGCGCATTGCAGTTGGCCGAGCAACTGTCGGAACAACTCGGCGCCACGCTGCTGAGCGCCAATTACTCGCGCCTGCTGATCGATCTGAACCGGCCACGGCATGCGCCGGACAGCATCCCGGCGCAGAGCGAGATTTATCAGATTCCGGGCAACCGCGAACTGGATGAAGCGACACGCGAATACCGCCGTCAGACGCTGTTCAAACCGTTTCACGCCCGCTTGCAGACCTTGATCGACGAGCGCATCGCTCAGGGTCAACCCGTGCGAGTGGTGGGAATTCACAGTTTTACCCCGGTGTATTACGGCCAGCCGCGCCCTCTGGAGCTTGGCGTGCTGTTCGGGCAGGCCAAAGACTACGCGCAGCGCCTGCTCGATGGTCTCGGCGAGCATCCGCTGAAGGTTGCCGGTAATCAGCCGTACAAGATCGACCCGCTGGGCGACATGACCGTGCCGGTGCACGGCGATGCCCGTGGCCTGGACTCGGTGCTGATCGAGGTGCGCAACGACTTGTTGCGCAGTCGCGAAGATATCTCGCGCTGGGCCGGATACCTCGCGCCATTGCTGTAACGAAGATGGCTGAAGCTGTAAACGATGGACCGATATAACAACTAAAACGACCGATTGGCTGACAAGGAGTTGCGCTTCATGGAAATTGAAGAATTCGGCTACAAGCAAGAGTTGAAACGTAGCCTGACCCTCACCGACCTGGTGGTGTACGGGATGATCTTCATGATCCCCATCGCCCCGTTCGGCGTATATGGCTACGTCAACGCCGAAGCGCCGGGGATGGTGCCGCTGGCGTACATCATCGGGATGGTGGCGATGCTGTTTACCGCGCTGAGCTACGGCAGCATGGCCAAGGCTTTTCCGATTGCAGGCTCGGTGTACTCCTACGCGCAACGCGGCCTCAATCAGCATGTCGGCTTCATTGCTGGCTGGCTGATGTTGCTGGATTACCTGCTGATTCCGCCGCTGCTGTATGTATACGCGGCGATGGCGCTCAACCATTTGTACCCGGACATTCCCAAGGTCGGCTTCATTCTGGCGTTCCTCGTCAGCGCGACATTCGTCAACCTGCGCGGCATTACTTTCACCGCACGGATGAACATCATTTTCCTGCTGGCGCAGCTGGTCGTACTGGGCATATTCCTGTTCTACGCCTGGAACGCTTTGCACAATGGTGGCGGCAACGGCGAGCTGACCCTGGCGCCGCTGTACAACGCTGAAACGTTCAATTTCGCGCTGCTGATGCAAGCGGTGTCGATTGCGGTGCTGTCGTTCCTCGGCTTCGATGCAATCTCGACACTCGCCGAAGAAATCAAAGGTGATCCGGGCAAGAGCGTCGGCAAAGCCGCGTTGATCACACTGGTGGTGATGGGCGTGATTTTCGTGGCACAAACCTGGATCGCCACTGATCTGGCGGCGGGCATGGGCTTCAAGTCCGCCGACACGGCGTTCTATGAAATCGCTGAAATCGCCGCCGGCAGCTGGCTGGCCACCGTCACTGGCGTAGCCACTGCGCTGGCTTGGGGCGTGGCCGTGGCGATCACTTCGCAAGCGGCGGTGTCGCGCCTGCTGTTCGGCATGGCCCGCGACGGCAAGTTACCGAAGGTGCTGGCCAAGGTGCATCCGAAACACAACACGCCGTACCTGAGCATTTATCTGGTTGCCGTGCTGTCGCTGGTGATCTGCTACCTGTTCATCAACTCGGTCGACACCCTGACCTCGCTGGTCAACTTCGGCGCCCTCAGCGGCTTCATGCTGCTGCACCTGACGGTGATCAACTACTACTGGCGTCGGCAAAAGTCCGGTCAGGTGGTACGCCATCTGATCTGCCCGGTGATCGGCTTCATCATCGTCGCGGCCATCATGTACAACATGGGCGTCGATGCACAGAAACTCGGCCTGATCTGGATCGCTCTGGGCCTGGTGTACCTGTTTTTCCTCAACAAGCTCGGCGCCAGTACCGCGCTGCCTGACCCGAGCAACGGCTGACAAGAAAAAGAGCGGCGTCTGACAACAAATCAGGCGACCGCCGATTTAACGCGTGGAAACCGACAGTGATAGTCAGGTTCGGCCAAGACGCCGAACCCTTTGATACAGGAGTGCATCCATGCTGGTCTTACGCCCAGTTGAGCCAACCGACCTGCCGCAATTGCAACAGCTGGCCCGCGACAGCCTGGTCGGCGTGACATCGCTGCCGGATGACAGCGAACGTCTGCAAGCGAAAATCGCCGCCTCCGTCGTCTCGTTCGACAGCGTGGCGGCGGCGCACGGCCCGGAGAATTATTTCTTCGTGCTCGAAGACCTCGACAACCAACGTTTGGTCGGTTGCTCGGAAATCCTCGCCACCGCCGGTTTCGACGAGCCGTTCTACAGCCTGCGCAACCGCCACTTCACCAGCACGTCGCGCGAGCTCAACATCGAACACGGCGTGCCTGCGTTGTCGCTGTGCCATGACCTCAGCGGCCACACCCTGCTGCGCGGTTTTCACATTGATGCGGCGCTGGTCGGCAGCGCGTTTTCCGAATTGCTGTCACGCGCGCGACTGTTGTTCATCGCCGCCCATGCACCGCGCTTCGCTGAAGCGGTGATTACCGAGATCGTCGGCTACAGCGACGAAAACGGCCATTCGCCGTTCTGGGATGCGCTGGGCAAACACTTCTTCGACTTGCCGTATGCCGAAGCCGAGCGTCTGTGCGGGTTGCGGAGCCGCAGTTTTCTCGCCGAATTGATGCCGCAGTACCCGATTTACGTGCCGATGCTGCCGCTGGCCGCACAGCAATGCATCGGGCGCATTCACCCGGACGGTCAGGAGGCTTTTGACATCCTTGAGCACGAGGGCTTTGAAACCAACAGCTACATCGACCTGTTCGACGCCGGCCCGACCCTGTATGCGCGCACGGCGAACATTCGTTCGATCGCCCGCAGCCAGACCGTCGCCGTCCGCGAGCACGCGCTGATCGATAGCCGAGGTCGCTTTCTGCTGAGTAACGATGCGTTGCATGGCTACCGCGCCATCGTCGCCGAGCTGGATTACCAACCCGATCAACCGCTGTCCCTCACCCCTGCAATGTGTGCGGCGCTGAACGTGACCGATGGCAGCCCGATCCGGCTGATTGCGCTATGAACCGCGCAAGGTTCTGCCCCCCACGACAGTGCCCGAACAGGCGCGCAGAAGGAGTTCCAGCATGATTGTCCGTCCGGTCAAAGTCAGCGACCTGCCCGCCTTGATAACGCTGGTGCAACAGGCCGGGCCGGGGTTCACCACCCTGCCGGTCAACGAAGATCGCCTCGCCCATCGGGTGCGCTGGGCGCATCGGGCATTCGCCGAGCAGGTGGAGCGCGCCGATGCCGATTACCTGTTCGTGCTCGAAGACGACGACATGCGCGTGGTCGGTGTCAGCGCGTTATCCGGCGCGGTGGGCCTGCGTGAGCCCTGGTACAACTATCGTGTCGGGCTGACCGTGAGTTCGGCACCGGATCTGGGCATTCAGCGGCAGATTCCGACGCTGTTCCTCAACAATGAACTGACCGGCCAATCGGAACTGTGCTCGCTGTTTCTTGGCCATGATCATCGTCACGGCAGCAACGGTCGCCTGCTGTCGCTGGGGCGCTTGCTGTTCGTCGCCGAATTCCCCCACCTGTTTGGCGAGAAAATGATCGCCGAGCTGCGCGGCAGCGCCGATGAACAAGGCTGTTCACCGTTCTGGGACAGCCTGGGCCGGCACTTCTTCCAGATGGATTTCAGCCATGCCGATCACTTGTCGGGGCTGGGCAACAAATCGTTCATTGCCGAACTGATGCCGCGTCAACCGCTGTACACCTGCCTGCTCACCGAACAGGCGCAAGCGGCGATTGGTCAGGCGCACCCGAATACCGAACCGGCGTTGAAAATTCTTCAGGCTGAGGGGTTTGCCCACAAAGGCTACATCGACATCTTCGACGGTGGCCCGGTGATCGAAGCCCCCGTGCGCAATATCCGCACCGTACGCGAAAGCCTTGAGCTGACCCTGAGCCTTGGCAGTCCGGACGAACAGGCGCCACTGTGGCTGATCCACAATCGCCGTCTGGAGAATTGCCGCATCACCGTCGCCCGCGCGCGGCGGGTCGGCAGCAGCCTGGCGATCGACCGCTCAACCGCGCAGCGTCTGCAACTGCAGCCGGGCAACTCGGTGCGGGCGGTGATGTTACCGAATCAACAGCAGCAGGCCGTCGCGGCCTGACTGCGCTGCTTTAGATGAACCCTTTCAGCGCATCGAGCGTCACGGCGTAAATTCGTCATGATCCTTGACCCATTCGCGTGATAGCCTTTTCATTCTTCGGCGTTGACACATTTGCTCAAGCCGTTCCATTCCTTTGTATTGGTGGAACTCGTATGACCAGGCTTTCTCATCAAGATTTGCGCCGTAATTTCCGTCAGCTGCTGGCTTCCGACACCTGTTATCACACCGCCTCGGTGTTCGACCCGATGTCCGCCCGCATTGCCGCTGATCTGGGCTTTGAAGTGGGGATTCTCGGTGGCTCGGTGGCGTCGTTGCAGGTGCTGGGTGCACCGGACTTTGCCCTGATCACCCTCAGCGAGTTCGCCGAACAGGCCACCCGCATCGGCCGCGTCGCCCAATTGCCGGTGATCGCCGACGCCGACCACGGCTACGGCAACGCCCTCAACGTGATGCGCACCATCGTTGAACTGGAACGCGCCGGCGTCGCCGCCCTGACCATCGAAGACACCTTGCTGCCAGCACAATTCGGCCGCAAATCGACTGACTTAATCACGGTTGCCGAAGGTGTCGGCAAGATCCGTGCAGCGCTGGAAGCCCGCGTCGATACGGAAATGGCGATCATCGCCCGCACCAACGCCGGCATCCTGCCGAATCAGGAAATCATCAGCCGTACTCGCCAGTATCAGGCCGCAGGCGCGGATGGTATTTGCATGGTCGGGATTCAGGACTTTGATCAGCTCGAGCAAATCGCCGAACATTTGACCGTGCCGCTGATGCTGGTGACCTACGGCAACCCGGCGCTGCGCGACGACAAACGCCTGGCCGAACTCGGCGTGCGCGTGACCATCGATGGCCACGGCGCTTACTTCGCCGCGATCAAAGCCACTTACGACAGCCTGCGCGAACAGCGGCAGATCTTCACTCAGGCGTCCGACCTGAGCGCGACTGAATTGACGCACACCTATACCCAGCCGGAGGAATACATCCTTTGGGCCAAGGAATACATGAGCGTCAAGGAGTGATGGGTTGATCGGGTGCATGATCGTTCCCACGCTCTGCGTGGGAATGCCGCCCGGGACGCTCCGCGTCCCATCCAAAGCCGAACGCGGAGCGTCCGTGGATGCATTCCCACGCGGAGCGTGGGAACGATCACAATCCGCGATTACTTGGCTGACAACTCCATAATCATCCGCGACAACAGATAAATCCGTGGCGCCACACTCGCCACCTCGGCGTATTCCTCCGGCGTATGAATATTGCCGCCGACAATCCCGAAACCATCCAGCGTCGGCGTGCCCACCCCGGCAGACAAACTGGCATCCGCGGCACCACCACTGCCCTCCTCGGTCAACTTGCGGCCAATCTCGCCATAAATCCCCTGGGCCATGGCCATCAAACGATCCGATTCGGCAGTCTGCGGCATTGGTGGCAAACCGCGCTGCAGTGAAGTCTTCACTTCGGTTTCTGGAATCAGCTTGTCCTGAGACACCCGCGCCAAGTCTTTCTCGATCCGGTCGAATTCTTCCGGCACCGCCGCGCGCACGTCAGCCTTGGCCGTGGCTTGGTCGGGAATCACGTTGGTGCGGTCACCGGCCTTGAGCACGGTGAAGTTGATGGTGGTTTTCTTCGCCTCGTCGCCGAGTTTGCCCAGTTGCAGAATCTGGTGTGCCGCCTCCATTGCGGCGTTGCGCCCCAGTTCCGGCGCGACGCCGGCGTGGGCAGCTTTGCCCTTGACCTCGACCAGCGCCGTCGCGCTGCCCTTGCGCCACACCACCAAACCATCGGCCGGGCGACCCGGCTCAAGATTGAGGGTCACGTCGTGCTGTTTGGCGGTTTTCTTGATCAGGTCGGTGGCGACGTCCGAGCCGGTTTCTTCACTGGCGTCGAGCAGGAAAGTGATTTGCGCGTAGTCCTTGAAGTCGAGATTTTTCAGGACTTTCAGCGCGTAGATCCCGGCGACGATGCCACCCTTGTCGTCCATCACCCCAGGCCCGTAAGCCCGGCCGTCCTTGATGTGGAATGGCCGCTCGGCAGCCGAGCCTTCCTTGAACACCGTATCCATGTGCGCCATCAAGAGGATTTTCGCCTTGCCGGTGCCTTTGAACGTGGCCAGCACATGGTTGGATTTTTCCGGTGTGTTGGGCACAAGTTCGATGGTGGCGCCGAGTTTTTTCAGTTCGTCGATGGCGATGTCGCTGACTTGCTTGAGGCCCGGCTCATAGCCTGAACCGGAGTCGATATTGACCAATCGCTCCAGCAGTTTCAGGGCTTCAGGCTGGTATTGCTCGGCATCGGCGAGCACTTGTTTGTGCGGTTCGGCAAAGGCGCTGGCGGCTGCGAGGGTCAAAGACACGCCGAGGCTAGCGGCCAACAGGGAGCGGGGAAATGCGAACGTCATGAAGCGATCCTTGTTTCGCGTCGGGGGATTTAACCGTACCCGACATCGGCGCGAGGCTCTACACCGAATGCGACTCTCTCTTCACCACCGCCGAACATTCTGCAGGAGCTGCCGAAGGCTGCGATCTTTTGACTTTGCTTTTGAAGATCAAAAGATCGCAGCCTTC
>NZ_RWIM01000055.1 GCF_009764645.1 Pseudomonas sp. PB106 | reverse complement strand
GAAGGCTGCGATCTTTTGATGTTGGTTTCAAGATCAAAAGATCGCAGCCTTCGGCAGCTCCTACAGGGGGATTTCATTCAGGCGGCTTGGGAGTAGAAATCCAACACGCTAACGCCCGTCAGCAAATCCGTCTCGGGCAAATCGGCATGCTGATGCCCGCCCAGCGCGCAATACACCAGCCAATGGCGATCCTGAACATTGAAGGCAAGGCTGCCGACCAGACTTTGCTGTTCGTCGTAAGGGGTGATGAGGTACAGGCGATCCTGGTTTTCAGCGTGAAGCATGTCGCGTTCCATGTGCGTTTCGAGGCGCGCATGGTGGTGCATCCACATGACGAAGCCGTGACACAGGACAGCCATCGGTCGATTGTCATGTAATTTGTCGCAAAGGCTGGGGCAGGGCACTCGGGTTTGGGTAGAATCCGCGCGCGGTCGTCGGTCTGGCGCCTGCCATACCGGTTTAGATAGAGGTCTGTGATGTCGCTGCACTTGATGACGCTGTTTACCGCCCATCCCGCCAAATTGATCAACCTGCTGGCGCTGCTTCTGGCGTTTCCCGGCAGTTGGCTGCTGCACGCGACCCGCCGCCGTGAGCAGCGTGCGCTGGCCAGCATTGCCGCGCAGCGCCAGGCGCAGCCAAATGCCGAGCCGCTGCTGGATTGGGCAACCCTGCGCATGAACCGCTTTTTCTATCGTTTCGGTTTCGCCTGCCTGGCTCTGGCCCTGATCGTTTCCTGGATCAGCACCCGCTTCTAAAGCGTCTGGCATAAAAAAACGGCGCCCGAGGGCGCCGTTTTTGCGTCTGCTGATAACCGCTTACAACGGCAACCCGGCTTTCACGCGGTACTGATTACGCACTGGCGTCGCATATTGCAGCACCAGATACGGACGATGCTCCTCGGGGCAAGCATCCAGTCGTTCCTGCCACTCTTCCTGCGTCTTGGCCAGTTCATCGGCCGGGAACACCTCGGCAGCCTTTGGCACAGTCAGTTGTGGATCGGCATCGGCCCACTGTGCATACGCCAGGTAATGCACCGGGAACAAGCGGTAACCGCCGAGAATCTGCTTGTCCATCTCGACTGCCAATTGCTTGGTGTCTTCGAACAGCTCGGTGATCGGCGCGGCAAAGTTCACGTGCACGCGGCCCTTGTAGCCGGTGATGCCCTTGGCAATGCTCACGTCATCCTCGCCCGGCGCTTTCGCGTAGGTGCCGGTGGTGGCGCGGATGTACAGCTCGCGGGCCTTGGCCTGGTCGCACGGGTCGTATTCGTAGCTGATCGACACCGGGGTGACGTTCAGCGAGCGAATGACTTCGCCGAACGGCTCGTCCTTGCGGCTCATGTGGAACATCTTGAGGATCGCCGACTCGGTGCGGTCGTCGCCATCCTTCGCCCGACCTTCAGCCTGAGCAATCCAGATCGACGCGCAATCGTTGCGGATCGAATGGTTGATGTAGGCCGACAACAGTTGATACGCGGCCATTTTTTCGCGACGACCGGTAATCGAACGGTGCACGATGAAGCTCTTGTTCAGGCGCATCAGGTCGCTGACGAACGGCTTCTGCAGCAGGTTGTCGCCAATCGCAATGCGCGGCGTCGGCAGGCCGGCGTGGTACACGGCGTAGTTGACGAAGGCCGGGTCCATCACGATGTCGCGGTGGTTGGCGATGAACAGATAGGCGCTGCCGGACTTGAATTGCTCGACCCCGGTGTAGGTCACGCCGTCGGTGGCGCGCTCGATGGTGTGGTCGACGTAGGACTCGACCTTGTCCTGCAACGTCGCCACCGACGTCACGTCGGCGAACTCACGACGCAGCCGATGGGCTATAAGTGGTTTGAGCATCCAGCCGAAGGCACCGGCAAAACGCGGGAAGCGGAAGTGGGTGAGGATATCTAGAAACGCCTTGTCGCCGAGCAGTCTTGCCAGTACCACAGGTACTTCGCTGTCGTCGTAAGGTCGGATGGCATCGAATTCGCCCATCATGCTCTCTTGTTGGAAACGGCTAGGGTAAGTAAAGGTTTTGATCGAAAACCCGCGGGGCACGGTCTGAAAAAGTAGCCAGACAAAAATAGCCCTGCAAATAGACCGGCGATTATACGCACAAGTCACTTGGGAGACCGCGATGCTGGAGAGCGCACTGTACGAATGTCCGTATTGTGGTGAGGAAGTCGAAACGACCGTAGACCTGTCCGGCGGCGATCAGAGCTATATCGAAGACTGTCAGGTGTGTTGTAAGCCAATCAAGTTTGTCTTGCAGGTACACGAAGAGGATTGGTTTCTGGAAGTCTTCAGCGAAAACGAGTGAGGGCCGCGTATGCAGCGAATCTATGAGCCGGAAAACCTGATGGAAGGTGAAATGCTCAAAGGCATGCTCGCCAGTGAAGGCATCGAGGCGCACTTGATTGGCCGCGATTTGCTCGGTGGCACGGGGGAACTGCCGATCTTCGGCCTGCTCGGGCTGTCGGTCGATAACGATCAGGCCGAATACGCTCGCGAGCTGATCACCGCGTACAATGCCGCGCTGCCGCTGCCCGGCGATGAACCGGAGAGCTTCCCCGGAACGCTGGTCTGTTAGGCTGAGCTTCGTTTTACTTGAGAGTCGTGTTGCCCCATGTGTGGACGTTATGCCCTGTTTCGCTGGAACCGCGAGTTTGCCGCCCTGCCAGGTTTTCCCGCCGATCAGCAGGCGCAGTGGAACATTTCCCCCAATGATTCGGTGTTGATGCTGCGTGCCGGTGAAACCGGTGAGCGCACATTGGCTCGCGCCCGTTGGGGGCTGACGCCGCCGTGGCTGACCGATCTGTCGAAGACCCCGGCGCATGCCCGGGCGGAAACCGTGGCCGAGCAGCCGATGTTCCGCGAGGCCCTGCGCCTGCGTCGTTGTCTGCTGCCAGCGAACGGTTTCTACGAATGGCGCGGCACCCAGCGCAAACGCCCGTACTGGCTGACGCCGGGGGAGGGCTCTTCGCTGTTTTTCGCGGCGATCTGGGAGGCATATCCGGTGCAGGAGCAGGTCTGGCTGAGTACGGCGGTGATCACGCAACCGGCGTCGAGTCAGCGCCGGCCGCTGATTCTCGATGAAGCAGGGCAGGCGGCATGGCTGGATCCCGAGACGCCGTTGCATGTATTGCAGGGGCTGCTGGCGAGTGAACCAGCGGCGTTGCGCGAGCGGGTGTTGGCGAATCTGATCAATGATCCGAAGCTCAATGGGCCGGAGTGTCTGACCCCGGGTTAATTTGAAAAGCGAAAAGATCGCAGCCTTCGGCAGCTCCTACAGGGAAACGCACATATCCATGTAGGAGCTGCCGAAGGCTGCAATCTTTTGATCTTGCCCTTATACCTTGAACTGATTGATCAACCGCCGCTGCTGCTCCGCCAGTTTGGTCAAATCGGCACTCGCCGAACTCGATTCATCCGCACCGCCCGCCACTTCATTTGCCACTTGGCCGATGTTGATCACGTTGCGGTTAATGTCATCCGCCACCGCGCTCTGCTCTTCCGCTGCGCTGGCAATCTGCGTGTTCATGTCGTTGATCACCGACACCGCTTGCGTAATGGTCTCCAGCGCCTCGGCCGCTTTCGCCGCGTGTTGCACGCTTTCGTCGGTGCGGTTCTGGCTGTCTTCCATGACCCGCACCACATCGCGGGTGCCTTGTTGCAGTTGCTGGATCATGCACTGGATTTCTTCAGTGGCCTTCTGGGTTTTCTGCGCCAGATTGCGCACTTCGTCGGCCACCACAGCAAAGCCGCGACCTTGCTCGCCGGCACGCGCCGCTTCGATGGCGGCGTTCAGCGCGAGCAGATTGGTCTGCTCGGCAATTCCGCGAATCGCCGTGAGAATGGCATTGATGTTCTCGCTGTCCTTGGCCAGCGTCTGCACCACGTTCACCGCTTTGCCGATTTCCAGCGCCAGGACACCAATCGAATTGGACGTGTCGCGGACGATCTGCATGCCCTGACTGGCCGCTTGATCGGCATGACTGGCCGCTTGCGCAGCCTGGGTCGCGTTGCGCGCCACGTCTTGTGCAGTGGCGGTCATTTCCTGCACCGCTGTGGCCACTTGATCGATTTCGGCCATTTGTTTCTGGATGCCGATGTTGGTGCGAATGGCGATGTCGGCGGTGTGTTCCGAGGAGTCGCTGACGCTCTGCACCGATGTCACCACTTGGGTGATCATCGCCTGCAACTTGGCGAGGAAGGTGTTGAAGCCCTTGGCAATCGAACCCAATTCATCGCTGCGGTCGCTGGTCAAGCGTCGGGTCAGATCACCTTCGCCCTGAGCGATGTCGTTGAGCATGGCGACCATCTGCTTCAAGGGACGGGCGATGCCATGACCGACCAGCCAGATCACCAGCAGGCCGAGGCCGGCGATGATCAGACCGACCATGGCCATGCCGAAGGTGTCGGATTTGCGCTGCGCCTCAAGATCGCCCCGGAGTTTTTGCAGGTCGGCCATCACCGCGTTGAGCGGCAATTGCAGCATCAATGTCCAGCGTGCGTCGGTCTGGCCGATGCCGAACGGCAGATACAACTCGATGCGACCCTTGTCCTTGTTGACCGAATAAGTGACTTCGCCGCGCTTGAGATTGGCCAGGTTGGCAATCTGCTCAGCGTCGAGGATGTCGCTGACTTTCTCGCCGAATTTGCTCGGATCCTGTGTGTACGCGACGATCCGGCCGTTGCCGCCGATCAGGGCCATTTGCCCGGCGCCGCCATAGAGTTTCTGGTTGGCGGCGAGGAGCATTTCCTGGATGAAGTTCACCGACAGGTCGGCGCCGACGATGCCCTGGAACGTGCCGTTGAGCATGATCGGTTCAATGAACGAGGCGAGCATGACGACCTTGTCGCCGACTTTATAAGGCGCCGGATCGATCACGCAGGCTTTTTTGGTTTCCTTCGAGCACAAGTAGTACTCGCTGGCGCGCACGCCGGTGGACAGGGTTTTCTCATCGTCGACGTCGACCAGTTTGTCGAGGCCGAGGGTGCCATCGTCATTGCGGAACCACCATGGCAGAAATCGCCCGTTGGTGCTGTCGATACCGACAACGCTAGTGCCGACGTAGGCCGCGTCATTGTGGTCGAGTGCGTTCTTCTCCCAGCCGATGTAGGTGCCGAGAATTTTCGGGTTCTTTTCGACGTTCTCTTTGATCAGGCTAATCAGCTGTTCGCGGCTGACGCTCAGGCGCGGTTGGCCATCGGCGCCCGGCGTGCCGAGCAGGGCATTGACCCGCACCAGTCCGCCGGCAATCAGCAGCGGCGCTTCGAGTTCGCGCTGGATCTGGCTGACCTGGGTCTGCGCCAGCGACGTCAGGCGCTGTTCGATGACTTGCTCGAACTGGGTCTGGGTGCGCTGCTGCACCATTTCTTGCGTGCGCGCGCCGGAAAACAGCGCGTACAGCACCAGCGCAGCCACCACGCTGAGCACGATGGCGCCGGCCAGGGCGGCCACGGAAAACTGGATCGACTTGAACTTCATGGGAGCTCCGCACGCGAGAGGACGTCTGCGGTGATGTATCGGCAGGGGGTATCGGGCCATGAATGGGATCGGGTGTAATTGGAAGCGCATGTCGCAAATGGATCGGTGCGCGACGCAGTGGCAAAGAGGTAGGCGCAGGGCGTGAATTTTTTACGACAGTCGGGGAGGAAGAGTTTGAAAGTGCTGCAACGCGTCCGTTGTATCTGGTGTCGATACAATTACCCGCCTACGATACGCGGCAGGTTTTCAGGGAGCTTTTGAATGAACAAGACATTGGTTGTAAGTGCACTGAGCGCAGCGCTGTTGCTGGCCGGTTGTCAGTCGGTCAATACCACCAGCGGCGGTGCCGTGGGTGTGGAGCGCAAGCAGTACATGTTCAGCATGCTGTCCTCGCAAGAGGTCGACCAGATGTACGCCCAGTCGTATCAGAAGACCGTGGGTGAAGCCTCCAGCAAAGGCGTGCTGGACAAGACCAGTCCTGAGGCCAAGCGGGTACAGGCGATTGCCAACCGCCTGATCGCCCAAGCGCCGAACTTCCGCCCGGATTCGGCGCAATGGCAGTGGGAAGTCAATCTGATCAAGAGCGATGAACTCAACGCCAACTGCGGTCCTGGTGGCAAGATCATTTTCTACACCGGGCTGATCGACAGCCTGAAACTCACCGACGATGAAATCGCTGCGGTCATGGGCCATGAAATCGCCCACGCCTTGCGCGAGCACGGTCGTGAAGCGATGTCCAAGGCCTACGGGATTGAAATGGCCAAGCAGGGCGCGGGTGCGTTGCTCGGTCTGGGGCAGGACAGTCTGGCGCTGGCCGATACCGTGGCCAACTATGGGATGACGCTGCCGAACAGCCGCGCCAATGAAAACGAAGCGGATCTGATTGGTCTTGAGCTGGCCGCACGCGCCGGGTACAACCCGAACGCGGCGATCACGTTGTGGAACAAAATGAGCAAGGCCTCGGAAGGTTCACCGCCAGAGTTCATGAGCACTCACCCGGCTTCGGCCAGCCGGATTGCTGCGTTGCAGGCAGCGATTCCGAAGGTCATGCCGTTGTACGAACAGGCGCCGAAGTCCTGAGTCGGTGATCGTTCCCACGCAGAGCGTGGGAACGATCCTTCTCTCAGGGCTAAACCCAGCCACTGCTCTGCATCGCCTTGTACACCGCGACAATTGCCAGAATCATGAACGCCGAAGCCGCGAGGCGACGGATCAGGGTCAGCGGCAATTTGTCCGCCGCAAAGTTACCGGCCAGCACCACCGGCACGTTGGCAATCAACATGCCCGCCGTCGTCCCGATAATCACCAGCCACAAGTCAGGGTATTGCGCGGCCAGCATCACCGTGGCGACCTGAGTCTTGTCGCCCATTTCGGCAAGGAAGAACGCGATCAGTGTGGTCAGGAAAGGCCCGAACTTGCGTGCGGTGCTGGTTTCATCGTCGTCCATTTTGTCTGGGACCAACGTCCACAGTGCGGTGGCCGTGAAGCTCGCGGCGAGAATCCAGTGCAACGTCGCATTCGAGAAGAAACTGCCGAACCAGGCGCCTACCGCACCGGCTGCTGCGTGGTTGGCCAGGGTCGCAGCGACAATACCGGCAATGATCGGCCAGGGTTTGCGGAAGCGAGCGGCGAGAATCAGCGCGAGCAGTTGCGTCTTGTCGCCGATTTCGGCCAAGGCAACGATTGCGGTGGGAACGAGTAACGAGTCCAGCATCAGGATTTCCTAAGGGGCGGGTCGACACGGCTATGACACGTACAGCCTTCCCGCCCCGGGTAAGGTGTGCGTGTCATAGGTCTTGTCAAACCCTGCGATCCGTCTGCTGCGGACGCTTGGGTCGCATACGCCATGATCTGAGGATCAAGTATGTTGACGTATGCCGGACGAGCTTGGCGCTCGTGGGAGACTACTCCCCTAGGACGGAGCGGATTCTGCCTTCGCAAAACCGATAGAGCAAGCCTCTTTTTGAAAAGAAGTTTCAGCCGCGCTTGGCCCGGTAGATGCGGAAACCATTGCCCTCGGCCTTGATGGCGCAGACGCCCAGATGCTCTTCGATCAGCGGTTGATACTTGAGGAAGCTGTTCGCCACCAAGCGCAGTTCGCCGCCGTTTTTCAGATGTTTCGCTGCTTTTCGCAGCAAGTTCTCCGTGGCGAAATAATCGGTGTGCACGCCGACATGGAACGGCGGGTTGCTCAGAATCGCGTTCAAACCCATCGGCGCCGCATCGATTCCATCACCGGTCAGCACTTCAGCCTCCAGACCGTTGGCTGCCAGGGTCAGACGACTGCTGGCAGCGGCAAACGCATCGACGTCGAGCAAGGTCACCTGATTGTGCGGATAGCGACGTTTCACCGCAGCGCCCAGCACGCCAGCGCCGCAACCGAAGTCGAGCAGGTGACCGCTCGGCAACTTGTCCAGATGCTCCAGCAGCAGGGCGCTGCCGCGATCCAGGCGACCGTGGCTGAACACGCCCGGCAGGCTGATGACCTTCAACGGGCCTTCGGCCAGTGGCAGTTCGTAGGTCTGCGCCAGGCTTTCCAGGGATTTCGCCTCAGGGGCGTTGGCCACCGTCACTTGCCACAACTGGCAGTGACGCGCGCTGTCGAGCTTGCGCGGCTTGCCGAACGGGTTGAGCTGTTTGGACGCGCCTTCGATGCCGCTGCGTTTTTCCCCGACCAGAAATACTTCGCGACCGGCCAGGCGCGATGCCACGGCGTTGAGGATGTAATCGGTCAGGTCTTTGGACTTGGGCAGGAACACCACGGCGCTGTCGAACTCGCGCTCCGGCACGTTCACGCCGAAATGGCTGCGGCCTTCGAAACGGGCATCGAGCGCGGCTTGATCGCCGGCATGCCAGCACCAGCCGAACGCGTTGGGCAGACGGCCAAGCAAATCATCGGCAGGCAAACCGGCCAGCAACAACGAACCTTGAAACAACTCGGGCTGACGAAGCAGTACTTCACTGCGCGGATCCATAACTGCTCCTCAAAAAAAAGTGCCGCAGTTTATCAACTGACGACCCGCAGCGCCTTACCGCTGAAGAACGCCTGAGCGTTTTCGGTCAATTGGCCGACGATACGCTGGCGTGCTTCGCGACTGCCCCAAGCATTGTGCGGCGTGACAATCAGGCGCGGGATGTCGGCGGCCAGCAACGGATTGCCTTGAGTCGGTGGCTCGACACTCAACACATCGGTGGCCGCGCCGCCGAGGTGACCGTTACGCAAGGCATCGGCCAGCGCCTGTTCATCGATCAGCCCGCCGCGTGCCGTGTTGACGACGAAGGCGCCGGGTTTCATCGACGCCAGTTCGCGGGCACCGATGAAGTAGCGGGTGTGTTCGTTGAGCGGGCAATGCAGGGTGAGGGCGTCGATCTGCGGCAGCAGTTCATCCAGCGGCAGACGATCCGGGCGAGCAGGGCGCCCAGGAATCTGCCCGAGCAAAACCCGCATGCCGAAGGCTTCGGCCAGTCGCGCCACGGCACCGCCGAGTTCGCCGTGGCCGAGCAGCCCAAGGGTTTTGCCTTCCAGCTCAACGATCGGATAGTCGAGCAGGCAGAACTGTTTGGCCTGCTGCCAGCGACCTTCGCCCACCGCTTTCTGATAATCGGCCAGGCGGGTGGCGAGGTTGAGCAGCAGCATGATCGTGTGTTGCGCCACCGACGGCGTGCCGTAACCCTGACAGTTACACACAGTGATGCCGCGCTCGCGGGCGGCGGCGAGGTCGACATTGTTGGTGCCGGTGGCGGTGATCAGGATCAGTTTCAGATCGGGGTTGGCAGCCATGGCGGCGGCGTCGATCAAGATCTTGTTGGAGATGGCGACGGTGGCGCCGCGCAGGCGTTCGCTGACTTGCTCGGGCAAGGTCTGGGCGAACAGTTGCAGATCGCTGAAACAATCACGCAACGGACTGAGGTCCAGATCGCCGAGATCCAGCGAAGGGTGATCAAGGAATACCGCGCGGCGCGTGTTCGTCATCAACTGTACCTTTTGTGCTGTAAGCGTTGGGCGTAATCTGCCGAGCCTAACAGATGAAACAAATTGATACGCTTGGCCGAAAGGAGCCCCCATGTACTGGACCGAGTTCTTGACCGTTGCACTGATCCACTTGCTGGCCGTCGCCAGCCCCGGCCCGGACTTCGCCGTGGTGGTGCGCGAAAGCGTGACCCACGGTCGCCGCGCTGGCACCTGGACGGCGCTGGGGGTGGGCACGGCGATTTTCCTGCATGTCGGTTATTCGTTGCTCGGCATCGGTCTGATCGTGTCGCAATCGATTGTGCTGTTCAACGCTTTGAAATGGGCGGCTGCGGCTTATCTGCTGTACATCGGTTTCAAAGCCTTGCGGGCGCAACCGGCGAAAACCGTGACTGACGATCTGCACAAGGAGGCCGGCGTACGCACGGCTCGCGGCGCGTTCACCTCGGGTTTCGTGACCAATGGTTTGAATCCGAAAGCCACACTGTTCTTCCTGTCGTTGTTCACCGTGGTGATCAACCCGCACACGCCGCTGGCGATCCAGGCGGGTTACGGGGTTTATCTGGCTGTCGCGACCGCCCTCTGGTTTTGCCTGGTGGCGATGCTCTTCAGCCAACAACGCGTGCGCGCCGGTTTCGCCCGCATGGGCCACTGGTTCGACCGCACCATGGGCGCGGTGCTGATTGCTCTCGGCGTGAAAATCGCGTTCACCGAGATGCATTGATTGCCTTTTGTAGGAGCTGCCGAAGGCTGCGATCTTTTGATCTTTTTTCAGGATCAAGATCAAAGATCGCA
>NZ_RWIM01000054.1 GCF_009764645.1 Pseudomonas sp. PB106 | reverse complement strand
AGCCTTCGGCAGCTCCTACACAAATCCCCTGTAGGAGCTGCCGAAGGCTGCGATCTTTTTTATGGGGACTACACTGGAATTCGCCTCAAGACAAAATCCCTGATCTGAGCACTGGACATGCCGCAAAAGCGGGTTCACCTTAGGGGCGCTGTCGTCCAATTCCTAGAAAGTCTGGAGTCCTTATGTCGCTTACCCCTGAGTTGGTTGCCGAACTGGAAGTCCTCGCACTCTTTCCCCTGGACAGTTCCCAGGAAGGTTTGAAAATTCATCAGACCGCTGCCCCGAAACATATTTCTGCCGCCAAACGCCTCTTTGAAAAAGACCTGACCGATCAGCCCGATGGCGGTTATCTGACCAGCCTCGGTCGCGACGCTGCACAAAATGTGCAAACCGTGCTGACCATTCTGAGAGAGCAGGAAACCGCCTGATCCACCCTGACTTCGCCCACGGGAACTCCTGCCACGGGATTTCCGCGGGCCTGCCTGTTTGTCCGCGATAGAAATCTGACGTCAAAAAACAAATTCAGCTTAAAAGTCCCGCTGCGCTAAGGCTAAACTGCCTCCCATTCCGAGACCCTCTTCGTCCGAGCCTGCGAGCCGGTTTGAGCTGACATGACGCGCACCCACGAAATCCGCCCCGACCTGGACGAAGGCATTGACCGCAAGGTCCTCAGCCAACTGCGCGCGCGGTTTCTCAAACTCAATGAAGGCCGCCTCGGCCGTGCCCTTGAAGGCTTGTCGACGCGCCAGCAAAGCGTGTTGACGCTGCTGCCGCTGTTCTTTCACGTCAATCATCCGCTGTTGCCGGGTTATGTCTCGGGCAGCACACCGGCCGGAGTGTCCAATTACGAGCCGGACACCGATGCGCTTGCCGAAGCCCAGCGCCTGACCCGTTCGTTTTCCTACAAGCCGCGCCATGGCAGTAATCCGCCGCGTCCGATTCACGGTCTGTTCCTGATGGGCAGCCTTGGCACGCTGGCGCAGGCCGATCAGAGCGACATGGACGTGTGGGTCTGCCACGCCCCAGACCTGAGCGAAAGCGAACTCGTTGAACTGAGCAAAAAATGCCAGTTGCTCGAAACCTGGGCGGCCAGCCAAGGTGCCGAAGCACATTTCTTTCTGATCGACCCGGTGCGCTTCGTCAAAGGTGAACGCGACACCCAGCTCAGTTCGGAAAACTGCGGCACCACTCAGCACTATCTGCTCCTCGACGAGTTTTACCGCACCGCGATCTGGCTCGCCGGGCGCACGCCGATCTGGTGGCTGGTGCCGGTTTATGAGGAAACCACTTATGACCAGTACACCCACACGTTGCTGTCGAAGCGTTTTATTCGCGCCGACGAAACCCTCGACCTCGGCCACTTGGCGACGATTCCACCGGGCGAGTTCATCGGCGCCGGTTTGTGGCAGCTGTTCAAGGGCATCGAGTCACCGTACAAATCAGTACTCAAACTGCTGCTGACCGAGGTCTATGCCAGCGAACACCCGCACGTGCAGTGCCTGAGCCTGCGCTTCAAGAAAGCCGTGTTCGCCAATCAGCTCGATCTCGATGAGCTGGATCCGTACATGGTCGTGTACCGGCGCATCGAGGAATATCTGACTGCGCGCAATGAGCCGGAGCGCCTGGAACTGGTGCGCCGCGCTTTGTACCTGAAGGTCAATCGCAAGCTCACCGGCAACAGCCGCACCCAAGGCTGGCAACGTTCTCTGCTCGAACGACTGGCCGGCGAATGGCATTGGGATCAACGCCAGCTCGCCCTGCTCGACAGCCGCAGCCAGTGGAAAGTCCGTCAGGTCAGTGCCGAGCGCCGCGCGCTGGTCAATGAGCTGAATTACAGCTACCGCTTCCTGACCCAGTTTGCCCGCACCGAGCAGACCGTCAGCCTGATCAACAAGCGTGATCTCAACGTCCTCGGCCGTCGTCTCTACGCTGCGTTCGAACGCAAGGCCGACAAGGTTGAGTTCATCAATCCCGGCATCGCCCCGGATCTGGCTGAAGACACTTTGACCCTGGTGCAGTCGCGCAATAAAAAGGAGCCCGGGCAAACTCAGTGGGGTCTGTACAACGGCAGCCTGACCGCGCTGGAGTGGGAACACTTCGCACCGATCAAGCGCAGTCGCGAGCTGCTCGAACTGCTGACCTGGTGCCACCGCAACGGCGTGATCGACAGCAGCACGCGACTGGCCCTGCATCCCGGCACCAGCGATCTGAGCGAATTCGAGCTGTTCAACCTGCTCGGCAGCCTGCAACAGTGCATCGCCCTGCCCTTGGCCACCGTGGCCGAAGAGCCGTTGCTGCGCGCCGCCGTGCCGAGTGAAGTGCTGATGCTGGTCAACGTCGGGGTCGACCCGCTCAAGCATCACCGCGACCTGAACATTCTGATGACCACCGAGCGCACTGACTCATTGAGCTACGCCGGTGTGCGCGAAAACCTCGTGCTGACCCTCGATCAAGTCACGCTCAACAGTTGGAACGAGGTGCTGGTCAACCGCTTCGACGGCCCGCACGCCCTGCTCGATTGCCTGCGCGATTACCTCAACAACCTGCCACGCGGGCCGTTGCAACCGTCGTTGAAGGTGCGCTGTTTCTGCCACAACCGCGCGCAGTTCATTGCCCGTCGCGTCGAGGAAATCGTCGACACCGCGCAGAATCTGCTGTTAAGCGAATTGAATCACCGCTATCTGATTCAGGTGCAGCAGCACTATCACGTTTTGGAATTGGTGCCGGGCCAGGTCAACCATGTTGCCCTCGCCACGCTGCCGGCGTTGCTGGATTACCTCGGTGAGGAGCAGCCGCGCTACAGCCCGCTGCACCTGGACCCGATGGCGCTGGAAGAACACGATCTCGCGCTGATCCTGCCGATGGGCCAGCCGGAATGCATTCAAGTGTTTTACCGGATCACCGAGCAGCAGGCCGAGCTGTACGTGCTGGATGAATTCAATGCTTTGTGGCAGCAGCATTTGCCGTACCACGACGAGCAGAGTCTGCTGGTGCCGCTGCAGCGCTTCCTGCAATCGATCCTGTTCCGCCGCGAAGCGGTGCTGCCGATGGACGCGAGCCCGGAGGTGCGTCTCGAAACGTTGTATTACCAGTTATTGCCTTCGGGTCCGGGACGCGCACGGCGGGTCGAAGCGCGGCCAGCGCCGCAAACGCCGGTGAACAAGCCGTTCTACGACGTGCAAGCGATCGTCGGCAAAGCCGCACCGGGCGAAGTGCAGGTCACTTTGTATTGCAATCAACGGGAATTCAGCGAGCTGGAACATGGCGACCAGCTGTTCAGCGTAGTCGCCCGGGAGATCGTCGAGCAGCGCCGCGACAGCGAACGCTATCGCTGCTACATCACCGATCTGGACCTGTCGGGCCTGCTCGGTGATGGGCAGAGTTCAAGCAATCTGTATCTGCGCTACAAGGCTGACCTGGAGCGCGCCCTGAACGAGGCGCTCGAACAGGTCTGAGGCGGGATTACTCGGGGAAGGCGCCACCGTTGGCCGGCTGCGACTCGACTTCGAGCAAGGTCAGCTTGAGAGTCTTGCCACCCGGAGCCGGCCAGTCGATGTGCTGACCGACCTTCAAGCCCAGCAATGCACTGCCGACGGGCGCCAGAATCGAGATCTTGCCTTCATCGGCGTTGGCGTCCTTGGGATAGACCAGCGTCAGGTGGTAGTCCTTGCCACTGCCTTCTTCGCGGCAATGCACACGGGAATTCATGGTCACGACATCGGCGGGCACTTCATCGTGGCCGACCACGGTGTCGGCGCGGTCCAGCTCGGTTTGCAGCGCAATCACGCCCGGCGCAGCCTGGTCTTTCTCGTTCAGGTTGTCGATCAGGCGCTCCAGACGTTGCACGTCCAGACGGGTAAGGGTGATGGAAGGTGCGGTCATGATCCGGGCAGACTCCTTTCTTCTGCACACAAAAAAAGCAAAACCCCGCCAAAAAAGACGGGGTTTTCACCAGGCCTCGATGGGTTGAGGCGTATTCGGACACTATCACAGCTCAAAAAATATACAAGTCACCCACCCGGCCAACCCTGAAGGAGCTGCCGCAGGCTGCGATCTTTTGATCTTAAATCTTTAAAAGCAAAAGAT
>NZ_RWIM01000053.1 GCF_009764645.1 Pseudomonas sp. PB106 | reverse complement strand
GGCAGCTCCTACAGTTGAAATGCATTCCTCCTGTAGGAGCTGCCGAAGGCTGCGATCTTTTGCTTTTTAAAGCATCCGTTCAAGGCCCACGCTGGTGCTGAACCACGCATTGAACCGTCGCCACCAACTCCCCGGCTCTTTGGTCAGTGTATGCATCTGGCCATTGTCTTCGGTCACCCAGACGATGTGGTCATCCTGCAACTTCGCCTGATAGCTCAACGCCGGCGCCATGCCCTGCAAGGCCAGTTCGCGCACATGTTCGGCCAGTTCAGGACTGTCCACCAACACGCCGACTTCGGTGTTCCACAGCACCGAGCGCGGGTCGAAATTGAACGAGCCGATAAATGATTTCTGCCGATCAAAGATCATCGCCTTGCTGTGCAAGCTTGAATCCGAGCCGCGAAACGACTTGCTGTAAAACACATGCGGCCCGCTGCCATAGTTATCCCCAGGCTGGCGCCGCAGTTCATACAGTTTTACACCGTGCTCCAGTAACGCCTTGCGATACGGCGCATACCCGCCATGCACCGCCGGCACGTCGGTGGCCTCCAGCGAATTGGTCAGCAGGCTCACCGAGACGCCCGCATCAGCGCGGCCAGTCAAGTAAACCAGCCCCGGCTGACCCGGCACGAAGTACGCCGAAATCATGATCAGCTCTTTACTCACGCCGCGCAGCTCCGGCGCCAGTTGTGTGGTCAGCAGCAATTGCGGATCCGGTTCATCCTTGGCCAGCACCTTGCTCGGTGCATCCCACAGCGCTTGATTCCACGCCCAGATCAGCTCTTTGCGCCAGATGTCCATGCGCGGTTCGGTGGTGAAAGTCATCAACTGCTGATACAGCGCGTGATTCTGTTTACGGGTTTCTTCCAGCGATTCCTCGAGGCGCGTACGGGTGTTTTGCAGATCTTTGGCAGTCGGTTTGCTCGAGAGAAATTCGTCGATCGGCTTGCTTAGCGCGCTGTTCCAGTACTGATCGAAACTATGCCCAAGCTGCTCGGCGACCGGGCCCATGCTGAGCATGTCGATGTCGGTGAAATTCAGGTTCGGCTCGGCATCGAAATACTCATCGCCCAGATTGCGCCCGCCGACGATGGCCGCGCTGTTGTCGGCCAGCCACAGTTTGTTGTGCATCCGTCGGTGTTGCAGCGACAGGTTGAACAGCCTTCCCGCCGCGCGCGTCACGCCGGTGCTGCGGCCCAGATGCAGCGGGTTGAACAGGCGAATCTGGATCTGCGGATGCGCCGCCAGCGTGGCGATGATCAGGTCGAGGCCGTCGCTGGTGGTGTCGTCGAGCAGGATGCGTACGCGCACGCCGCGGTCGGCAGCCTTGAGCAATTCGTCCACCAGCATCCGTGTGCTGATGCCGTCGTGAACGATGTAGTACTGCAAGTCGAGGCTGACCTGCGCATGGCGGATCAACTCGGCGCGGGCGGTGAAAGATTCGGTGCTGTTGGACAACAGACGGAAGCCGGATTGCCCTTTGTACGGTGCGGCTTGCGCCTGAATCGAACGGCCGAAACTGGAGCTCGACGGAGGCAACGCCTGGCTCGGCTCACGCGGCACATCAAGGCTGGCGCAGCCGCTGAGGAACGAGGTGAATAACAGCAAAGCGAGTAGGGGCTGTCTGAAGCTCACGTAGAATCGTTCCGGTTGGCGGCAAAGGTCGGCATATGGACGCTGGTCTGTGGAAAAAGGTCAGTCGGCTTCGGCCAACAATCTGATCGCGGTTTCACCGACCTTGCGCACCGCTTCTTCAACCTGCGCCGTAGGTTTGGCAGCGTAGTTCATCCGCAGGCAATTGCGGTACTTGCCCGAGGCGGAAAAAATGCTGCCGACGGCGATCTGTACGCCTTGATCGAGCAACTCGCGATTCAGTTTCAGGGTGTCGAATCCTTCGGGCAATTCCACCCACAACAGGAAGCTACCCTGCGGACGACTGGCGCGGGTTCCTGCGGGGAAATAGCGAGTGACCCAGTCGATCATCATGTCGCGATTGCGTTGATATTGCGTGCGCATCCGCCGCAAATGCGGTTCGAAATGACCGGACTTGAGAAATTCGGCAATGGCGATCTGCGGTTGCGGTGCGGTGGATCCGGTACTGATGTATTTCATGTGCAGCACTCGTTCCAGATAACGACCCGGTGCAACCCAGCCAATCCGCAGCCCCGGCGCGAGCGTCTTGGAAAACGAGCTGCACAGCAGCACGCGGCCGTCTTCGTCGAAGGATTTGATCGTGCGCGGACGCGGATAGGTGTAGGCCAGTTCGCCATACACATCGTCTTCGATGATCGCCACGTCGAAGCGCTGGGCGAGGTTGAGCAGGGCGCGTTTGCGCGACTCCGGCATGATGTAGCCGAGCGGGTTGTTGCAGTTGGGGGTGAGCTGGATGACCTTGATCGGCCATTGTTCGAGCGCCAGTTCCAGCGCTTCGAGGCTGATGCCGGTGAGCGGATCGGTGGGGATTTCCAGGGCTTTCATGCCCAGACCTTTGAGGGTCTGCATGGCACCGTGGAAACTCGGCGAATCCACCGCGACGATGTCGCCCGGCTCGCAGATCGCGTGGATGCTGGTGGACAGCGCTTCGTGGCAACCGGTAGTGACCACCAGATCGCTGGCGCTCAACTGGCAGCCGGAGTCGAGCATTAATCGGGCGATCTGCTCACGCAGTTCGAGGGTGCCGTGGATATTGTCGTAATACAGGCCGGGCATGTCTTGACGGCGGCTGATACGCGCGAGCCCACGCAGCAACGGTTTCATGGTCGGCGAGCTGATGTCGGGCATGCCGCGCCCCAGTTGCACGACGTCCTTGCGCGGCACCGCGCGAATCAATTCCAGCACTTGATCCCACTGCGAAATTTCCACTGGCCGTTGCGCCGGTCGGCCGACGGCGGGCAGCTCCGGCAGCTCGCGCCCGACCGGGACGAAATAGCCGGACTTGGGTTTCGGCGTGGCCAAGCCGCTGTCTTCGAGCATGCGATAGGCCTGCTGCACCGTGCTCAGGCTGACCCCGTGTTCGACGCTCAAGGCGCGCACCGACGGCAGTCGGTCGCCAGGGCGATAGAAGCCTTGTTCGATACGCGTGCCGAGCAATTCGGCGAGGTTTACGTAGAGGGTCATGGCGCTGCCTCGGTGCAGATGATTCGTTAAACCAGTACAGATGCGGCAAAAATCGACAATTCAGTCTTCAGAGCGGCAAATCTGTATGGAGTTAATACAGTTACTGTGAATCTGTAACGATTTTTGTCGTCCGCGCATCATGGAATCTCTGGCTACCCAAGTAAACAGGAGTATCGAAAATGAACGGCTTGAGCGATGTGCGGCTGACGTTACACAGTCAGGAACTGGCGGCAGGGCAGAAGGATCGTGCGCGCAATGAGATTATGCGCAACGCACCGTCCGGCCTGAGTCGCTGGGATCTGCTGTGGCATCGTCTGCACACGCGCAGGGCGTTACTGGCGTTGACCGCGGATCAGCTCAAGGACATCGGGCTGACGCGTGAGCAAGCGCAGGAGGAAGGGTTGAAGCCGTTCTGGCGGATCTGAGATCTGTATGGTTCTCCACTGATCGTTCCCACGCTCTGCGTGGGAACTCCGCTACGGACGCTCCGCGTCCGCTGTGACGCAGAGCGTCGCTGGATGCATTCCCACGCAGAGCGTGGGAACGATCAGTTAGACCAGTTCTTTGAGACGATGCCACAGCATCCCCAGCGCCAATAGCGGCGAGCGCAAATGCTTGCCGCCCGGGAAGGTGATGTGTGGCACCTTGGCAAACAGGTCAAACCCGCCACTGTGTTGCCCGCTGATCGCCTCGGCCAGCAACTTGCCCGCTAGGTGCGTGGCATTTACACCATGCCCGGAATAAGCCTGGGCGTAATACACATTCGGCTGGTCAGCGAGCCGACCGATCTGCGGCAAGCGGTTGGCACCGATGCCGATCATTCCGCCCCACTGATAATCGATATTCACCCCGGCCAGTTGCGGGAATACCTCAAGCATCTTCGGCTGCATGTACGCAGCGATGTCTTTCGGATCGCGCCCCGAATAATGGCAGGCACCGCCGAACAGCAAGCGACGATCTGCCGAGAGTCGGTAGTAATCCAGCGCCACCCGCTGATCACAGACCGCCATGTTTTGCGGCAGCAGGTTGTGCGCCTGCTCTTCGCTCAACGGTTCGGTGGCAATGATGTAGCTGCCGGCGGGCAGAACCTTGCCGCTGAGTTGCGGATTCAGATCATTCAGATAGGCATTGCAGCCAAGCACCAACGTCTTCGCCCGCACCGAACCTTGCGCGGTGTGGACTTTGACTTCCGGGCCGTAATCGATACGCGTCACCGCCGAATGCTCGAACAGTTGCACGCCCAGTTGCTGCGCCGCTGCCGCCTCGCCCAAGGCCAGATTCAGCGGATGCAGATGGCCGGAGCCCATGTCGATCAAGCCGCCGACGTAGCGTTTGGAACCGACCACCGTGTGCATTTCGTTGGCTTGCAGCAAACGGGTTTCGTAGCGATAGCCGAGGCTGCGCAACTCTTCGGCGTCTTCTGCAAAACCTTCGAGGTCGGATGGTTTGTTGGCGAGGTCGCAGTAGCCCCAGGTCAGGTCGCAGGCAATCTGAAAGCGCTCGACGCGCTGACGAACGATTTCCACCGCTTCCAGGCCCATCAGTTTCATCTCGCGCACGCCGTCGCTGCCGACGACGTTGGCGAACTGATCGAGGCCATGCCCGACGCCGCGAATCAGCTGCCCGCCGTTACGACCGCTGGCGCCCCAGCCGATCTTGTGTGCTTCGAGCAACACCACGCTGAGCCCGCGTTCGGCCAGTTCCAGCGCCGTGTTCAACCCGGAAAAACCACCGCCAACCACGCAGACGTCGGCCACCACTTCGCCTTGCAGCAGCGGATGATCCGGCTGCGGCAGGCTGCTGGCGGCGTAGTAAGAGGCAACGTGGGGTTGGCTCGCGGGGGAGTGGGCGCGGGCAGTCATGGGCGTCATCCTGAGACGGGGGTGTCGAGAAAATTTGACGGAGCATAAGCCGCACGCCCGAACCGGGGCAACACTGGTCGGCCTGCGGTGTCTGGATCGCGGCTTTTGCGGCACAATTGTCGCCTAATTCACCTCGGTCACCGCTTCGATGAGCTGCAACAGCCAGAAAATCCGCACCTTGCGTCAGCAGATTCCCTCGTTCGAGTGCGTGCCCGGCTGCCACGATTGCTGTGGGCCGGTGACGACCTCGCCGGAAGAAATGGCCCGCCTGCCGCGCAAGACCCGCGCTGAACAGGATGCGGCGATGGAAGAGCTGAACTGTGTGCATCTGGGGCCGAATGGTTGCACGGTGTATGAAGAGCGGCCGCTGATTTGCCGATTGTTTGGCACCACCAAAACCTTGCCTTGCCCAAATGAGCGGCGACCTGTGGAGTTGATTCATCCGCGGGTCGAGAAGCAGATATTCGAGTACATGGCAGCGAATCGGCAGGTGTTGGTTTAAAAGATCGCAGCCTTCGGCAGCTCCTACAGAGAAATGGAACGTTCCCACGCAGAGCGTGGGAACGATCATCTCGGTGCTCAATCCGGAATCGGCAGGTTCAGGCTCTCTTTCACCTCTTCCATCACGATATAACTCTTCGACTCCCGCACATGCGGCAGCTTCAACAGAATGTCGCCCAGCAGCTTGCGGTACGAAGCCATCTCGGAAATCCGCGCCTTCACCAAATAGTCGAAATCTCCTGACACCAAATGACATTCCAGCACGTGCGGCAACTTCAGCACCGCGCGTCGGAACTCTTCGAAAGTGTCGCCGGATTTGTAGTCGAGGCTGATCTCGACGAACACCAGCAAGCTACCCTTCAAGTGCTGCGGATTCAGCCGGGCGTTGTAGCCCATGATGATGCCTTCGCGCTCCAGACGCCGCACCCGCTCGGTGCACGGCGTGGTCGAGAGCCCGACCTTTTCGCCTAGTTCGGTGAAGGAAATCCGCCCGTCCGCCTGCAGGATCCGCAAGATGTTGCGGTCAATCTTGTCCAGCTCACGTTTGGTCTGAGTGTTGGTACGCATAGGGGATGCGCCTCCGTGAAAAGGGTTTTTGCCGAGAATTGTCGCCAAATATAGGCGCTTATATAGTGAAAAGCACTGGCATTTCTTTTTTACACTGCGCGCATCATTGCTCTAACAACAGACGTGCGCGGCCCTGCCGCGATGAGGGATACAAAATGCGTGTAATGG
The DNA here is from genome assembly GCF_009764645.1 of Pseudomonas sp. PB106. Classification (GTDB taxonomy): domain Bacteria; phylum Pseudomonadota; class Gammaproteobacteria; order Pseudomonadales; family Pseudomonadaceae; genus Aquipseudomonas. Next base: position 51,762 of record NZ_RWIM01000053.1, on the reverse strand, counting down.
TCTTGGGTAGCGGCGTCATCGGTACCGCCAGTGCTTACTATCTGGCCCGTGCCGGGTTTGAAGTGGTGGTGGTCGACCGGCAGCCTGCTGCGGCCATGGAGACCAGTTTCGCCAACGCCGGCCAAGTGTCGCCGGGCTACGCCTCGCCGTGGGCCGCGCCGGGCGTACCGCTCAAGGCGATCAAGTGGCTGCTGCAACGTCACGCCCCTCTCGCGATCAAGGCCACCGCCGACATCGATCAGTATCTGTGGATGGCGCAGATGCTGCGCAACTGCACCGCCAACCGTTATGCGGTGAACAAGGAACGCATGGTGCGTCTGTCCGAGTACAGCCGCGACTGCCTCGACGAATTGCGCGCCGAAACCGGCATCGCCTACGAAGGCCGCAGCCTCGGTACAACCCAGCTGTTCCGCACCCAGGCACAGCTTGATGGCGCCGCGAAAGACATCGCCGTACTGAAAGAATCCGGCGTACCGTTCGAAGTCCTCGACCGCGCTGGCATTGCCCGCGTCGAGCCAGCCTTGGCGGGCGTTACCGACATCCTCGCCGGTGCCCTGCGCCTGCCGAACGACCAGACCGGCGACTGCCAGATGTTCACCACGCGTCTCGCTGAAATGGCGGTGAAACTCGGCGTGGAATTCCGCTTCGGTCAGGACATCCAGAAACTCGACTACGCCGGTGATCGCATCAACGGCGTGTGGATCGACGGCAAGCTGGAAACCGCCGACCGCTACGTGCTGGCCCTCGGCAGCTACTCACCACAATTGCTCAAGCCGCTGGGCATCAAAGCCCCGGTTTATCCGCTGAAGGGTTACTCGCTGACGGTGCCGATCACCAACCCGGCAATGGCGCCGACGTCGACCATTCTCGACGAGACCTACAAGGTCGCGATCACCCGTTTCGACAACCGCATCCGCGTTGGCGGCATGGCCGAAATCGCCGGTTTTGACCTGTCGCTGAACCCGCGTCGCCGCGAAACCCTGGAGATGATCGTCAACGACCTTTATCCTCAGGGCGGTAATCTGGCCGAGGCGAGTTTCTGGACCGGCCTGCGGCCGACCACCCCGGACGGCACGCCAATCGTCGGCGCCACGCCGTTCAAGAACCTGTTCCTCAACACCGGCCACGGCACGCTTGGTTGGACCATGGCATGCGGTTCCGGTCGTTTGCTGGCCGACCTGATGGCGAAGAAAAAGCCACAGATCAGCGCCGAAGGCCTCGATATTTCCCGTTATGGCAACAAAATTCAGGAGTCCGCAAAACATGTCAATCCAGCGCCAGCTCACCAATGAGCGCATGAGTCAGATCGTCAGCCACAACGGCACCGTGTATCTGGCCGGGCAGGTCGGCGACGACTTCAACGCCGGGATTGAACAGCAGACCCGCGACGTTCTGGCCAATATCGAGCGTTTGCTTGATCTGGCCGGCACCGACAAACAGCACCTGTTGTCGGCGACGATTTACCTGAATGGCATCGATGAGCACTTCGCCGGGATGAACTCGGTGTGGGATCAGTGGCTGCCAAAAGGCGCTGCTCCGGCCCGCGCCACCGTTGAAGCGAAAATGGCCAAGCCGAGCATTCTGGTAGAAATCTCTATCGTCGCTGCGCTGCCGTAAACCGTTGTAAAGATCCCTCTCCCGGCGCTGTTGGCGGTTCACGTCGTCAGTCGGCGCCGGTTTTTATTCCCATGTCCGCCTAGAAGTCTGCCGCCATGCGTCCTGCCCGTGCCCTGATCGACCTTCAAGCCCTGCGCCACAACTACCGAATTGCCCGCGAAGTCACCGGCGCCAAGGCGCTCGCGGTGATCAAGGCCGATGCTTACGGCCATGGCGCGGTCCGTTGCGCCCAGGCGCTGGAAGCCGAGGCCGACGGTTTTGCCGTGGCTTGCATCGAAGAGGCTTTGGAGCTGCGCGCTGCTGGTATTCGCGCACCGGTGTTGTTGCTCGAAGGTTTTTTCGAGGCAGATGAGCTGGCGCTGATCGTCGAGCATGATTTCTGGACGGTAGTGCATTCGCTGTGGCAACTCGAAGCGATTGAGCAAACGAAGCTGAGCAAGCCGATCACCGTGTGGCTGAAGCTCGATTCGGGCATGCACCGCGTTGGCCTGCATCCGAAGGATTATCCAACGGCCTATCAGCGTCTACTGGCCAGCGGCAAAGTGGCGAAAATCGTCTTGATGAGCCATTTCGCCCGCGCCGACGAGCTGCACGCGCAGAGTAGTACCGAGCAAGTCGCCGTGTTTGAGGCGGCGCGTCAGGGCCTGGCGGCGGAATTCAGCCTGCGCAACTCGCCCGCCGTGCTTGGCTGGCCGCAGATTCACAGTGACTGGGTGCGTCCGGGCATCATGCTCTACGGCGCGACCCCGTTCGAGGAAGCCAACGCCGTGGCTGATCGTCTGCAACCGGTGATGACCCTGGAATCGAAAGTCATCAGCATGCGCGAACTGCCCGCCGGCGAGCCGGTGGGTTATGGCGCCAAGTTCGTCACCGACAAACCAATGCGCATCGGCGTGGTGGCCATGGGTTACGCCGATGGTTATCCGCGTCAGGCGCCGACCGGCACGCCAGTTTTGGTCGCCGGCAAGCGCAGCCGCATTCTCGGTCGCGTGTCGATGGACATGCTCTGCATCGATCTGACTGACGTGCCGGAAGCAGGCTTGGGTTCCACCGTCGAACTGTGGGGCAAAAACATTCTCGCCAGTGAAGTGGCGCAGTGGGCCGATACCATCCCGTACCAGATCTTCTGCAACCTGCGCCGGGTGCCAAGGCTCTATTCCGAGGGTTGAAGCCGCTGCGGGGGCCAAGTGTTGTAAATACTGAACGCTGTCGCCATGATAACGCTCAATATTCTTACAACATCAGGAGGCTCGCGCCTTGGACGTCGGTGAACGACTGCAATCGATCCGCAAGCTCAAAGGGCTTTCCCAGCGTGAACTCGCCAAACGTGCGGGCGTCACCAACAGCACCATTTCGATGATCGAAAAGAACAGCGTCAGCCCTTCGATCAGTTCGCTGAGAAAGGTACTGGGCGGCATTCCCATGTCCATGGTCGAGTTCTTTTCCGAAGAAATCCTGCAGGAAGTCCCGACCCAGATCGTCTACAAGGCCAACGAGCTGATCGACATTTCCGACGGCGCCGTGACCATGAAACTGGTCGGCCGCGCGCACCCCAGCCGCGCTATCGCATTCCTCAATGAAATCTACCCGCCGGGCGCCGATACCGGCGAAGAAATGCTCACCCATGAAGGCGAAGAAACCGGGATTCTGGTGGAAGGTCGCCTGGAACTGGTCGTGGGTCTGGAAACTTTTATTCTCGAAGCCGGCGACAGCTACTACTTTGAAAGTACCAAGCCGCATCGTTTTCGAAATCCGTTCGACTTGCCTGCGCGACTAATCAGCGCAGCCACGCCAGCGAATTTCTAAACCAAGAGGCGTCAGGCCACTACGGCGAAGGCACCCGGACCGTTTTACCGATGCGCAACAAGACCCCTTTAATCATGGGGTTGTTTCAGTGTAGCGGGCTACCCGCTATACTTGCGCCCGCCTGCGAACCGTGGCCGCAGGCGTGAATAGCCACCATTGAGGGTGAACGCGTGAATCTAATTATGAAAATGCTGGCTGCACCAGCAACCGTATTGGCCCTCTGGGCTGTCAGCGCTCAAGCTGCGACGAATGACGACATTGCCAAACGCCTCGAGCCTGTCGGCCAGGTGTGTGTACAAGGTCAGGAATGCAAAGGGATGGAAGTGGCTGCGACTGCCGGCGGTGGTGGCGGTGCCAAGACCCCGGACGAAGTGATTGCCAAACATTGCAACGCTTGCCACGGCACCGGCCTGTTGGGCGCGCCGAAAATCGGTGACACCGCAGCCTGGAAAGAACGCGCCGATCACCAGGGCGGCCTCGACGGTATCCTCGCCAAAGCCATCACCGGTATCAACTCGATGCCACCGAAAGGCACGTGCGCCGATTGCTCGGACGACGAGTTGAAGGGCGCAATCGAGAAGATGTCCGGCCTGAAATAAGCCGCGCTTGTAACGAAAAAAACCGTCTCCGGACGGTTTTTTTGTGTCTGCGATTTGCGCCTGGAGGCTGTTCATTGCAGCAAAGTAGCGGCAAGCTCGGTCTACCTCTATTCACGGAACGGGCAGGAGGCTTCAGATGGTGCAGTTGTGTTCGATCGAACAGGCAGTGGACGATGTGCTGGCGCGTTTGCCGGCGCACATCCACATGGGCATGCCGCTGGGGTTGGGCAAGCCCAATCACTTCGTCAACGCGCTGTACCGGCGAATCAAAGCGCTGCCCGAGCGCCAACTGACGATTTACACCGCGCTGTGTCTAGGTCGCCCTGCACTGGGCGATGGCTTGCAAAAGCGATTTATCGAACCCTTTGTCGAGCGCGTGTTTGGCGACTACCCGGAATTCGATTTTCTCGCCGACCTGCACCGCGACAGCCTGCCCGCCAACATCCGCATCGAACAGTTCTTCATGCAGCCCGGCAGCCTGCTCAACAGCGCGCCGGCCCAGCAAGATTACGTCAGCAGCAACTACAGTCACGCCGCCCGTGACATCAACGCCGCCGGGCTGAACCTGGTGGCGCAGTTGCTCGCCAGCAGCAGCGAACATCCGGATCGCTTGAGCCTGAGTTGCAACCCGGACATCACCCTCGACCTGTTGCCGATGATCGCCAAGCGCCGCGATGCCGGGGAAACGATTTTGCTGGTCGGCCAGGTACACACGGATCTGCCGTACATGCCGGGCGATGCCGAAGTCGACATCGACACCTTCGACCTGCTGATCGACGCGAAGGACAGCAGCACGCTGTTTTCCACGCCGAACATGCCGGTGGGTTTTCAGGATCATTTCATCGGTGTGCACGCGAGTACGCTGGTGCGCGACGGCGGCACGCTGCAGATCGGCATCGGCTCGATGGGCGACGCGTTGACCGCCGCATTGCTGGCACGTCAGGCGGACAACGCCGGGTACAAGGCGTTGCTCGATGACATCAACCTTAGCCAATGGGCGCAATTGATCGAGCGTGAGGGCGGCACTGGGCCGTTCGCAAAAGGCTTGTACGGTTGCAGCGAAATGTTCGTCAACGGCCTGCTGGTGTTGGCGGATGCGGGGATCATCCGGCGCAAGGTCTATCCGGATGTGCCGACCCAGGAACAGGCCAACGCCGGCACCCTCGACGAGGCCGCGCAGCCTGACGGCATCTCGGTGCACGGCGGATTCTTCCTCGGCCCGCGCAGTTTCTACGAGCGCCTGCGCGAGCTGCCGCAGAGCAAACGCCTCGAATTCAACATGACCCGCATCAGCTACATCAACGAGTTGTACGGACAGGAAGAACTCAAGCGCCTACAACGCCTTGATGCGCGATTTATCAACACCGTGTTCACCATGACGTTGCTCGGTGCCGGTGTGGCGGATCAACTGGAAGACGGCCGAGTGCTCAGCGGTGTTGGCGGGCAATACAACTTCGTGGCGCAGGGCCATGCACTGCACGATGCGCGCTCGATTCTTGTTCTGCGCAGCTGGCGCGAGTCGGGTGGCGATGTCAGTTCCAACATCGTTTGGGAATACGGCCACTGCACGATTCCACGGCATCTGCGCGACATTGTCGTCACCGAGTACGGCATTGCTGATCTGCGTGGCAAATCCGATGCGGTGGTCATTGAATCGCTACTCAATATCAGCGACTCACGCTTCCAGCAGGGCTTGATCGAACAAGCGCAAAAGGTCGGCAAGCTGCCAAAGGATTTCCGCCTCGACCCACGCTTCGCCGACAACACGCCGCAGCGTTTGCAGGCGATTGCCGCACGGCATCCGCATCTGTTTCCGGAGTATCCGTTGGGCTGTGATTTCACAGTGATTGAAAAGGATTTACTACGTGCGCTGAACTGGCTGAAGAGCAAGTTCAAACTCACTGAGATTCTGGATCTGGGCAAAGCAGCCCTCGACGCCCCGGAGGCATCGCTGTATCCCGAGCACCTTGAGCGCATGCAACTGACAAACCCGGAAGGTCTGAAAGAAGACCTCTTCCAGCGCCTGCTCCTCACCGGCCTAAAAGCCACCGCGCAATAACTGCCTGACCCAAAACAACTGTAGGAGTGAGCCTGCTCGCGATGGCGGTGTATCAGCCGACGAAAATATCAGCTGACACTACGCTATCGCGAGCAGGCTCACTCCTACAGGAGATCTGCGGTGTGGCTTTATTCGATGAAGGTGACCACGCCACCCGTCAGCGATTTCACCCGGGCCAGCGATTCGACGCGGTAGCCCTGCGAGTCCAGTTCGGCGCGGCCGCCCTGGAACGACTTCTCGATAACGATGCCCAGACCGGCAACGGTCGCGCCGGCCTGTTTGATGATCGAGATCAGCGCTTGCGACGCCTTACCGTTGGCCAGGAAGTCGTCGATGATCAGCACGCGATCGCTGCTGGTCAGGTGGCGCGGGGAGATGGCCACGGTGCTTTCGGTCTTTTTGGTGAACGAGTAAACGGTCGCCGACAGCAGGTTTTCAGTCAGGGTCAGGGACTGTTGCTTGCGGGCGAAGATCACCGGCACGCCAAGGTTCAGACCGGTCATGATCGCCGGGGCGATGCCCGAGGCTTCGATGGTGACGATCTTGGTGATGCCCGAGTCCTTGAACAGCGCGGCGAATTCGTCGCCGATCAGCTTCATCAGGGCCGGGTCGATCTGGTGGTTCAGGAAGGCGTCGACCTTCAGGACCTGGTCGGAAAGCACAATGCCTTGTTCGCGGATTTTCTGGTGCAATGCTTCCATGAAGCTGTCCTCTTTTGGCGCTTTGTGCGCCGAAGGTCTAGTAAAAAAAGTGGTCAATTCTAGCGCTTTAACATCGCGCGTATATCAGCCAATGCGCTATTGCCGCGCACGACTTTGACTTCGGTCGGTGTGTCGTCGTTGCCTTCCCAGGCCAGATCGTCCGGTGGCAGCTCATCGAGGAAGCGGCTCGGCGCGCAGTCGATGATTTCGCCGTACTGCTTGCGCTTGGCGGCGAAGGTGAAGGCCAGGGTCTGACGTGCGCGGGTGATGCCCACGTAGGCCAGGCGGCGTTCTTCTTCGATGGTGTCGGCTTCGATGCTGGAGCGGTGCGGGAGGATTTCCTCTTCCATGCCCATGATGAACACGTAAGGGAATTCCAGCCCCTTGGAGGCGTGCAACGTCATCATCTGCACGCCTTCGGCGCCGTCCTCCTCTTCCTGCTGACGTTCGAGCATGTCACGCAGGACCAGCTTGCCGATGGCATCCTCGACGGTCATTTCGCCTTCTTCGTCCTTCTCGAGGGTGTTTTTCAACGCCTCGATCAGGAACCAGACGTTGCTCATCCGGTAGTCCGCAGCCTTGTCGCTGGAGCTGTTGGTGCGCAGCCAGTTCTCGTAGTCGATGTCCATGACCATGCTGCGCAGCGCCGAGATCGGGTCTTCGCCGGCGCACTGCTCGCGCACCTTGTCCATGAAACGCTTGAAGCGTCCCAGGCGATCCGTGAAGCGGCTGTCCAGATGCTCGCCCAGACCGATTTCGTCGGTGGCGGCGTACATCGAGATCTTGCGTTCGGTGGCGTAGTTGCCGAGTTTTTCCAGGGTGGTCGAGCCGATTTCCCGGCGCGGCACGTTGATCACCCGCAGGAAAGCGTTGTCGTCATCCGGGTTCACGATCAGGCGGAAGTAGGCCATCAAGTCCTTTACTTCCTGGCGACCGAAGAAGCTGTTACCGCCGCTCAGGCGGTACGGCACCTGATGGTGCTGCAACTTCAGCTCGATCAGTTTGGCCTGATAGTTACCGCGATAAAGGATCGCGAAGTCGCTGTACGGGCGGTCGGTGCGCAAGTGCAGGCTGAGGATTTCCATGGCCACGCGCTCGGCTTCGGCGTCCTCGTTGCGGCAGCGGATCACACGGATCTCGTCGCCGTGGCCCATCTCACTCCACAACTGCTTTTCGAATTCGTGCGGGTTGTTCGAGATCAGCACGTTGGCGCAACGCAGGATGCGACTCGTCGAGCGGTAGTTCTGTTCGAGCATCACCACTTTCAGCGATGGATAGTCGTCCTTGAGGAGCATCAGGTTTTCCGGCCGCGCGCCGCGCCAGGCGTAGATCGACTGGTCGTCGTCGCCTACCACGGTGAACTGGTTGCGCTTGCCGATGAGCATTTTTACCAGCAAGTATTGGCTGGCGTTGGTGTCCTGATATTCGTCGACGAGCAGGTAGCGCACCTTGTTCTGCCACTTTTCGAGAATGTCGGCGTGTTCTTCGAAGAGTTTTACCGGCAGCAGGATCAAGTCGTCGAAGTCCACCGCGTTGAACGCTTTGAGCGTGCGCTGATAGTGGGTGTAGACGATGGCGGCAGTCTGTTCCTTGGGATTACGCGCGTTCTCCAGCGCCTGAGGCGGCAGGATCAGGTCGTTTTTCCAGGCGCCGATCATGTTCTTGATCTCGTCGACGCCGTCTTCGCCCGCGTATTCCTTCTGCATGATGTCGGTCATCAGGGACTTGACGTCGGTCTCGTCAAAGATCGAGAAACCGGGTTTGTAGCCAAGCCGCACGTGTTCCTTGCGGATGATGTTCAGGCCGAGGTTGTGGAAGGTGCAGACCGTCAGACCGCGCCCTTCGCCGGCGCGCAGCAAGGTGCCGACCCGCTCTTTCATCTCGCGCGCGGCCTTGTTGGTAAAGGTCATGGCGACGATGTACTGGGCACGGATGCCGCAGTTCTGGATCAGGTGCGCGATCTTGCGCGTGATCACGCTGGTCTTGCCGGAGCCAGCACCGGCGAGCACCAATAGAGGGCCGCCGACGTAGTTCACGGCTTCTTGCTGCCGGGGATTGAGTCGGGACATACGAAAATTCGGGAGTCGTTGACGAAATGGGCCGGCATTTTAACAGGCTCAGAGAATTGTGCTGCTCTGTCCGACTTGTGACGTACCACGCGATTCAAATTTGCCGGTTTTGTTACTTTCACGCAGGATGCGCGGTGATTTTGCGGCTAATGTTCTCATTCGTGACACAAAATAACGTTTTGATAACCGTTGTCATTTGGTCATTGAACTGCGCAACGGCATAATGCCCCGCCCACATCTTTGCAGAGTCTAGGGAGCTAGCTTGTCTACGCCTGTCGAACCCTTGCGTTTGCTGCTACTGGCCGAAGAGCCAGCGTGGACAGCGTTATTGCGTGAGTGTCTGGCTCCGATGGGGAGCGCGGCGGTGCTGATCAGCGCGCCGAGCTGGGAGTCGGTCAGCAGTTTGTTCGAAGACAACCGCCACGCGGTGTTGTTGACTATTCCGGCATTGCAACCGGCACCCGGCCGTTGCAGCCTGCCGACGGTATTGCTGCTGGAGCACGAACCGGACACCGCGCCGGTTGGTGTCAGTGACTGGTTGGTGTTCGACGCCCTCGACGCCGGCATGCTGCGCCGTTGCCTGCGCCATGTGCGCGAACGCGGCGTTCTGGAAAACACCCTGCAACGCCTCGCCGAACAGGATCCGCTGACTGGCATCGCCAACCGCCAGGGTTTCCAGACCTTGCTCACGGCGCGCCTCGCGGAAAACGACGGTCGCGGCTTGGCCCTCGGCCATCTCGATCTCGACAACTTCCGCCACGCCAACGACGCCCTCGGCCATCAGGCCGGCGACCGTTTGATCCTGCAAGTCGTCGCACGGCTGAAAAGTCAGCTGGAGGCCGGCGATCAACTGGCGCGGCTGGGCAGCGACGAATTCGCCTTGCTGATCGACACCCGTCGCGCGCCGCAACGCGCCGAATGGATGGCCGAACGCATTACCGAAGCCTTGGCCGAACCGTATTGGGTGGATGGCGAGAGCCTGTTGATCGGCTCCAGCCTCGGCATCGCCCATGCCCGTGCACAGGCCGGCGCCGATCCGCTGATGTGGCACGCCCACATCGCCATGCAACAGGCCAAGAGCACTCAGGGCTGCACCTTTCATATCTTCAACGAACGTATCAACCGCAACGCACGGAGCATGGCCGACCTCGAAAGCGAGCTGCGCCGGGCGTTGCGTCGTGATGAGCTGGAGCTGCATTACCAGCCACGCCTGAATCTTGAGGACGGCCAGATCGTCGGCCTCGAAGCCTTGGTGCGCTGGCGCCACGGCGAGCGCGGTCTGTTGCCGCCAAGCGAATTCGTGCCTTTGGCCGAGCAGAGCGGTTTGATTGTGCCGTTGGGTTACTGGGTGATTTCCCGGGCGCTGCGTGACATGCAGGCGCTGCGTGAGCGCGGGTTGCCAGCGCTGCACATGGCGATCAACCTGTCGTTTCGCCAGTTTCAGGACAGCCAGTTGTTGCCGACCCTCAGCCGCTTGATCGCTGAGCGCGGTGTTGAAGCGCAGTGGCTGGAATTCGAACTGACCGAAACGGCGGTGATGCGCCGCAGCGATCTGGTCAAGCAGACCATGGATGCGCTCGGGCGCCTCGGCGTGCGTTTCTCGCTGGATGATTTCGGTACCGGGTTCTCGTCGTTCGTACACCTCAACAGCTTGCCGATCACTTTGCTGAAGATCGACAAGAGCTTTGTCGGTGGCATGGAACAGCGCGAAGAAAACCGTAAATTGGTGCATGCGATGATCAATCTCGCGCACAACCTGCACCTGGAAGTGGTGGCGGAAGGGGTCGAGACGCCGGAACAACTGGAACTGCTGCGCGGCTTTGGTTGCGATCAGGTGCAGGGTTATCTGATCAGCCGGCCGTTGCCGTTGGCGGAACTGGTTGAATACCTGACGTTTGGCTCAAGCCAACAGGCTGCTGTGGAGGCCGTTTAAAAGATCGCAGCCTGCGGCAGCTCCTACACCGATCCCTGTAGGAGCTGCCGAAGGCTGCGATCTTTTGATCTTAATCCGCGCCAACGACCTCAAAGCGTGATGTAGCAGGCTCCAGCCGAATCATCCGCTTCATTTTCCATTCAAACGCCAGGGTCAAACTCACCGCCGCACACGCCAACCCCAGCGCCAATCCCCACCAAACGCCCGTCGGCCCCCAGTGCAAGTGGAACGCCATCCACCACGCCGCCGGGGCACCGATCAGCCAATAGCAGCCGAGTCCGACCAGAAACGTGGTCTTCGCATCTTTAAGTCCACGAATGCAGCCCATGGCGATCGTCTGCGTGCCGTCGAACAACTCGAACCATGCCGCCACGGCCAGCAGGCTCACCGCGAGGCGGATCACCTCGGCAAACGCCGGATTGTTGTGATCAAGGAACAATCCCACCAACTGATTCGGCAGCAACCAGAACACCATGGCAAACCCGAGCATGACCACCGCGCCAAACACGATCCCGACCCGCCCGGACATCCGCGCATCGCTCAATTGTCCGGCGCCGTAATGCTGGCCGACGCGCATGGTGATCGCGTAGGACATCCCCGCCGGCACCATGAATGCCACTGAAACAATCTGCAGAGCAATCTGGTGCGCGCCCAACTGCGTGCTGCCCATGGTGCCCATGCACAACGCCGCAAATGCGAACAAACCGACTTCCACCGCGTAGGTGCCGCCGATTGGCAGGCCGAGGCGCCACAGCTCTTTCAGGTACTGCCGGTTCGGCCGTGACAGGCCCGCGCGCAGCGGATAAGCGTCATACGCTGGGTGCCGGCGGATGTGCCACGCCAACGCGAGTGCCATGCAGTTGGCGACGATCGCCGTGACCAGTCCGATGCCCGTCAGACCCATTTTCGGCAGACCGAACATGCCGGTGATCAGCGCGTAATTGAGCAGGAAGTTGGCCACCGTGCCGGCCAGGCTGATAACCATCACCGGCGTCGCCCGGCCAATCGCACTGGTGAAGCCGCGCAAAGCCATGAAACTCAGGTAGCCGGGCAGAGCGAAGGGCAGGGCGATCAGAAATTGCCCGGCAGCGTTGACGTTGGTTTCGGTCTGGCCGAACAGCAGCAACACCGGTTTCAGGTTCCACAGCAGCAAGCCGGCGCCCAGCGCCATCAGCCACGCGAGCCACAAACCGGCCTGAGTCAGTCGCGCTGCACCAATAATGTCGCCGGCACCCTTGCGAATTGCCACCAGCGTGCCGACCGCCGCAATCACGCCAATGCAGAAAATCGACACAAATGAATAACTCGCCGCACCGAGACCGCCACCGGCCAACGCTTCCGGACTGAGGCGCGCCATCATCAGGGTGTCAGTCAGCACCATCAACATGTGCGCCAACTGTGAAGCGATCAACGGCCCTGCCAGCCGCAGAATGGCCCAGAGTTCGGTACGCACAGGATGCTGCATGGTCATCACCACTCAATTTTCAGAGGGAGCAGGAGACCGTCGATTCTCGGCGCTTGGCAGGCATTGCACAAAGGGATAAAAAGGATGGATGGCATGATTAAAACTCATCCTGAGCAGATTCTGTCAGGCTGGCTGCATCCCGCTATAGGAGCTTTCTGTATGTCTCGTCGTCTTCCTCCCTTGTATGCCCTGCGCGCATTTGAAGCGGCAGCGCGGCATAGCTCCTTCACCCGTGCGGCGGAAGAGTTGTCGATCACCCAGAGTGCGGTCAGTCGGCATATTCGAACCCTGGAAGATCATTTCGCTTGCCGGCTGTTCCATCGCAGCGGGCGCAATCTGCAACTGACCGAAGCGGCCCGCCTGCTGTTGCCCGGTATCCGCGAAGGCTTCACTGCTCTGGAACGGGCCTGCAATACGTTGCGTGCCGAAGACGACATCCTGCGCATGAAAGCGCCGTCGACGTTGACCATGCGCTGGTTGTTGGCGCGGCTCAGTCGCTTCCGTCATTTGCAGCCGGGCAATGAAGTGCAATTGACCAGCGCCTGGATGGACGTCGATTCGGTGGACTTCAACGATGAGCCGTTCGATTGCGCGGTGTTGCTGAGCGACGGGCATTTCCCGCCAGACTGGGAAGCGAGCCAGTTGTTTCCCGAGGAACTGATTCCGGTTGGCGCGCCGAACCTGCTCAATGACCAGCCGTGGGATCTGGCCCGGCTGGCGTCCACCGAACTGCTCCACCCGACCCCGGATCGCCGCGACTGGCGCAGTTGGCTGGAGCACATGGGGCTGTCCGATCAGGTCTCGCTCAAGGGCGGGCAGGTCTTCGACACATTGGAACTGGGCATGATTGCAGCGGCTCGCGGTTACGGCGTATCGATGGGCGATCTGCTGATGGTGGCCGAGGATGTCGCGCAGGGTCGGCTGAGTCTGCCGTGGCCGACCGCCGTCGCCAGCGGACTGAATTATTACCTGGTGTGGCCAAAAACCCGTCCGGGAGGTGAACGTTTGCGCCGCCTCAGCGACTTCCTGCAAGGCGAAGTCCGCGCCATGGAGCTGCCGGCGGTTACGCGCTTGAGCTGAAACGTTGGAGCCGCCACAATGGCGGCCTTGCGCCATACCCACGTTGCGCGCTCAAGTATTCGGTTTCACCGCCGACTATGAGCATGTGGAACCGTCGTGCCGGTCTCCACGATTCACCCCCACTATTAGAAAATTATCCGAGTCGAGATCAAGGAGGATCCCGTCGCTCGGCCAGGAGCTGTCCATGTCTCAACCTCGCGCTCGGATCGCCTCGCAGCTGGGCCTCGCCCTTGCTGTGATACTGGCGATAGTTATCAGTGGCAGTACGGTGTTCGCCCTGCGTTCGCTGGATACCGCCAACCTCGCCACCCGTGAAGAGCATCTGGCCAGTGAGGCGCGGCTGCTGGCCGACCAACTGAGCACGTTCCACGGCACGCTGCGTGAAAGCACCCAGCGTCTGAGCGGGTTGTTCGAGAAGCGCTTCAGCGCTGGCCTGAGCATTCACGCCGATGAGCCGGTGAATGTCGCCGGGACCCAGACCCCGGGCCTGCACCTGGGCAGCGAAGTGTTGAACAACAACTTCAAGGAAGTCGACGAGTTCAAGCAAATGACCGCCGGCGTCGCCACACTGTTCGTGCGCAGCGGCGAAGACTTCGTGCGGGTCAGCACCTCGTTGACCAAGCAGGATGGCAGCCGTGCCATCGGCACCTTGCTTGATCACGCGCACCCGGCCTACGCCAAGTTGATGGCGGGGCAAGGCTACGTCGGCCGCGCCTTGCTGTTCGATCGTTCGTACATGACCCAATACACCCCGGTGCGTGATGGCAGCGGCAAGGTGATTGCGGTGCTGTTCGTCGGCTTCGACTACACCGACGCGCAGAACGCCCAGTTCGACAACCTCAAGCGCTTCCGCATCGGCCAGACCGGCTCGCTGGCGCTGCTCGATGAGCAAAACAAATGGCTGGTTCCACCTGCGGGTGTGCAGGCGCTGGATCAGGCGATTCCGGTGATCAACGGTTTGTCGAAGACGCCAGGCAAAGGTCAGTTCTGGGGCGACAAGGCCGAGGATTTCTACAGCGTCGCCGTGCCGTTCGACGGTGGCCCGTGGTCGGTCGTGGCGAGCATGCCGAAGGCCGAGATTCGCGCGGTGACCTGGAGCGTCGGTACGCAACTGGCGATCGGCAGCCTGCTGGCGATGCTGTTGGCCGTAGGTTCGGCGATGTGGCTGCTGCGTTCCAAGCTGCAACCGCTGGGTGATCTGGTGCGTCAGGCTGAAGCCCTGGGTGCCGGTGATCTGAGCGTGCGCCTGAACGTGACGAGCAACGACGAGATCGGTCAGTTGTCCCGCGCGTTCAACCAGATGAGTCAGGCATTGTCGACCATGGTCGAGCACATCCGTCGTTCTTCCGAAGAGGTCAACAGCCGTGCGCAGGCGCTGTCCGGTTTGTCCGGTGGCGCTTACGAAGGCATGGAGCAGCAGTCCGGCGAAATCACCAGCATGGCCGGCGCGGTGGAAGAGTTCAGCGCCACTTCGCTGAACATCGCCGACAACATGGGTGCGACCCAGCGTCTGGCCCAGGAAAATGCCCAGCAAACGCAGATCGGTCGCAGCTCGATGCAAGAGGCTTCGTCGTCTCTGGAGCAAATCGCTGGCGCGCTGAACAGCACGGCCACGGTGATCAACACCCTCGGCCAGCGTTCCCAGGAAATCGGCGGCATCGTCGGCGTGATCACCTCGATTGCCGAGCAGACCAACCTGTTGGCGCTCAACGCTGCGATTGAAGCGGCGCGTGCCGGTGAACAAGGTCGCGGTTTTGCTGTGGTGGCCGATGAAGTGCGCAGTCTGGCTTCGCGTACCCGTCAGGCGACCGATGAAATCTCCAGCATGATTCACAGCATTCAGCAGGAAACCGGCAATGCGATCAGCACCATGGAGCAGGGCAATGTGCTGATGCAGGAAGGCTTGTCGCGCAACGCCAATGTCGCCTCGGCGCTGGCTCGCATCGATGAGCAGAGCCGCTCGGCGGGGCAGCAGTTTGCCGCGATTACCACCGCGACTCAGGAGCAGAGCAGCACGGCGACATTGCTCAGCAGCAACCTGCAGAGCATTGCCCTGGCCAACAGTGAGCAGCGTGAGGTGGTGTCGAACCTTGCGGTCACCGCGAAAGAGCTGGAGAAGCTGGCGGCGGATTTGCGTTCTGAGGTTGATCGCTTCCGTTGATGCGCCAATGCCCTTGTAGGAGCTGACGAGTGAAACGAGGCTGCGATCTTTAGATTCTGAAAAGCAAGATCAAAAGATCGCAGCGTGCCGCAGCTCCTACACGCTGTCAGTTACATTTGGCGCTGCTCGACACTTCCTTGCTCGCCAGTTTCAACTGCTTGGCCAGTTCGGCCGCGTTGGTGCTTGAGTAAACCCGGCCTCCGGTGTTTTTCGCAATGCACTGCGAAGGTCCGCCGGCGCCGATGTTCACCACGTTGACTCGCAACCGCGGCTGCTCTTGGGCAATGCGTCGGGACACGGCGCAAACGTCCTTCTGGCAACCGTCTTCGCCGTCAACGAACATCACGATCACCGCGTCATTGTTGCGCCCGTCAACGGTGCTCGCTGCCTTGGCCAGACTGTCGGCCAGCGGTGTGCCCTGGTTGGGCACCAGGCCACGGATCCCGTTGATCAGGCGCTGACGATCAGCAAATTTGAACACCCCTTGGTCAGGCGTGCTTTCGCAACCGGCGAAGGTGATCAGGCGCGTGTCGATCTTCGGATCCAGCGCGTTGATCATCCCTGCCAGCGAGTCCTGAGCGACGTTCATGCGGCTCGGTTTCTCGAAGATTTGCAGGGTGCGGCTCGGGTCGGTGTATTTGTTGAGATTGTTGCCAAAGAACCAATCTTCGTCGGCTTTCACCGCTTTGATGTTGAGCTCCATCGAGCCCGAGGTATCGAGGACCACGACGAATTGCGGGACCACCGCATTCGGTGCTTTTTTACGGCAGGCGAAGTTGTCCAGTGTCGGTGGCGGCGGCGGGGCGACGACCACCGGTTTTGGCGGCGGAACGGGTGCGGGTTCGGGTACCGGCTCTGGTTCTGGTTCTGCAACAGGTTCCGGTTCCACGACGGGCTCAGGCACTGGCGCGACCGGTTGTTCCACTGGTGCCACGATTGGTGCTGCCGGTGGCACCGCGACAACAGCAGGCTCACGATGCAGAAACCACCACAGCCACAGCGCCAGTAGCAGCAACAACAGCGCCAGCAAGGCAGCGGCAATCCACCAGCCACGGCGTGACGGCGGCACTACCGGCGCCATTGGCACCGGCGGAACAACCGGCGGCACGATCGGGCGGGGCGGTCGCTGGTTCCAGCGCACCACCAGTGGCTCGCCGTTGAGGCTGTAGAGCTTGTCCAGCTCCGGGCTGCCGAGCAGGCTGCGCAGATCATCCGCGACACTCGGCTGCCCGCGTTTTTGCAATTCATCGGCCAATTGTTCGAGGGAGGTCTGGCGCACCTCATAGGTTTGCAGCAAGCGGCGCTGCGCGTCTTCATTGAGCTCGGCATAGGGCGTGGGCTGGCCACCCAGTTCGGTCCACCATTCCAGCACCTCGCCACTGCCCATCCGGGGGATGGCGAACAGGCTCGCGGTGTTGGGTGGAAAGTGTTTCTGAATGAGGGCGACTTTGGCCTGCAGCGCACTCATTCCCTCCGGTGTGGCGTGCGCATCCCTGATGACCCGCTGCATGACGACGATTCCTGAAAAAGCTGCAGGCCTGCGACGGCAGGCCTGCGGGGTGAACAGTTACTCTTCGTAACCGAGACTGAACTGCAACTGATTGACCTTCTTCTGCAGCGTTTTCAGCTGTTCCTGCTTGGCCGCCAGGGTCGCCGGTGAAGCCTTGGTGGTTGGCGTTGCCTGCGAGGCCTTGAGCTGCTGCTCCAGATCAGCAATCTGCTTCTGCACCGAGCCTTCATTGCCGCGCCGGCCCTTGAGCGAGGTCAGCAACTTACCCAGCGACTGGTTCAACTCAGCCTGGGATTTCTGCTGGCTGGCCAGATCGGTTTTAGTGCTCAGTTGCTGGGCCTGGATGTTCTGGTAGACCTGACGGAACATCGCGTTCTGCTGGCGCGACTCGGTCAACGCCAACTCCTTCTGCTTGACCTGATCGCTGTAGCCACCGGAGTAGTCACAGTTCATCTTGGTCAGCATGCTGCTGTCGCGATTGGTCGCATCGCATTCGCCCGGCTTGGTGGCGCAACCGCCCAACGCCAGGATGGCGGTGAGGACCGCCAGCTGTTTTAGGGTCATGTGCTTAGCCCAGGGTGATCGCGGAGCGCTGGCTGTAGAGACCGTCGACTTCCTTTTGTAGGGCGGCGACTTTCTCGTTCATCTTCAGGATGTTCACGTCCACCTGCTTCATCTCGGCGCTGGCACCCTGAGCACGTTCGGCGTCAGCCACTTTGGTGTACTCGGTGACCTTGGTGCGCATGTTGCCGAGGTCTTTGCGCAGACGCGCGATGTTCTGGTCGATCTCGGCGATTTGCGCCTGGGCCTTGGTCTTGTCGACCTTCTTGCTGGCGATGTCTTTCTTGATCTGGGCGATGCGGGCCTGATCGTCGTTGATCACTTGTTGCGCGGTCGCAGTACGGGCAACCACGTTTTGCGTGTCCTGCTCGACATCGCTGTTCATCTTCGCCAGACGGGTCGTGGTGTCGGAGTATTCGCTGCGACGCTGATCCAGGTAGTAGTTGGCACCCATGGCCACGCCACACGCGGTGATACCGGCGGCGATGGCGCAAACAGCCTTGTTGCTGCTGTTAGACAGCGCGCAACCGAGGATGCCGACGCCGGCACCCACGGCACAGGCCTGATAACCAGACTTGCTGAAGAACTGCGCGTCACTGCCCTGAGTCAGGCGTGGGTCAGCACCGTCGCTGCCGCCGAGCATCGAGCTGCCAGTGTTGGCGCAACCGGTCAGCAGCAGGCTGCCGGTGACAACGAAAGCGATTTGTAGCTTGAAGCGAGTCCAGAGGCTGCGCGACATGGTGAAGCTCCTTGATGACAGTGTTGTGGTGCGTTGTTATTGGGATACGGTTTTGCAGCTGTTGAGCCAAGCGTCGGTGTCGATCTTCTGCTTTTGCAGGAAGGTCTTCTGATTGGCCCAGTGCGTGCGCAAATAAGGTTTGAGGTCTTGCAGCTGTTTGTTGCGGGTGATGATTTCTTCCATCACCGGAACCTGTGCTTCAAGCAGCGGCTGGCCGTACAGCGTCGCCGATTCCACCAGACTGCTGGCGTAGTAACGGCTGAGTTTGTGCAGGCGATCCTTCTGCTCGTCGAGCTTGCCCTTGCGCATGTCGCAACTGGCGTCCTTGTCGGCGGACTCGCAGTTGAGCTTGTAGTTTTTCTGCAGGAAATCCACGTACTGGCCGTCATCGAGCATCTTGGTGCAGAGAAACGCACCGAGGTTGAGGCTGGCGCGAATCGCCTGATCGCGGGTTTCTTCCTGCTGTTGATTGCTCGCGCGCAACTGGTTTTCCAGGGCCTGGAGTTTTTCCTTGAGCGCCTTGTCTTCGACGCCCGAAGCCAGATTATTCAGCGATTGCACCGTGCCTTTATCGGCGGATTCGGTTTCCTTGCTGCCGGTGCCGAGTTTCTTCCAGCTGCTTTCGATGCTGGCAACTCGTTCACGCGAGGTCAGGGTTGGCGAGACCATCACCAGACGCAGACCTGAGGTCTTGTTCTTCACCTGGCCTTCGGCGTTGTAGTACGGCTGTTCCTTGCGCAGCGCAGTGCGCAGGTCGGCCTGAGCGGTGAGGTAGTTGCCGCCGCGCACCACATAACCACCGGCCTGGCCGTGCTGACGGTCGAGTTTGTTCAGGCGAAACGGCTCGAACATCATCTCGTCGACGTTGCCGAGCATGTCGTGCAGGCCCAGTGGGTTGGGTTTTTGCAGGCCGGTCAGTTGCAGTTTGCCGTTGGACGATTGTGCCCCGGCGAACCACTCGTAGGCGTTGATGCCGTCCGGCATCGGATAGTGCGTATCGCGGAATTCTGCCGCGCCGACTTCCAGTCCGCCACGTGCGGCGAACTCCCATTCGACCTCGGTCGGCAAGCGCAGGAAACCTAGCGCGCCGTCTTCTTTCGGCAACTTGTCGGCAGCGTTCTTGCGCAGCCACAGGTTGTATTTGTCGGCGGCATCGATGGCTTGCACCCAGCTCACGGCAACTTGCGGCAGGCGCATTTTGGTCGCAGCGGTGGGGCAGGTTTCTTCGGTCAGCGCGGCGTATTGCAGCTGACTCATTTCGTACTTGGCCATCAGGTAGTAACGGGATTTATCGCTCTTGCCGCCGGTAAAACTGCCGGCGATGAAGGTCGGCCGAGTCTGTTCGACATAGCCGTACTCGGCGCCGTCCTGACCGATGTTGATCGGGTAGTCATCGAGCGGCCCGGCGACCGGAATGAACACCTTGCGAAACACCATCGAGCCCTCGCACGGCATCGGCAGGACAACGTCGCTGGCCTCGGGCATCGGGTTGTAATATTTCTCTTCCCAGCCCGCCGCCGAGGCGTCGAGCAGGTAGCCCAGGCTCAGGGGCAACAGCAAGCCAAAACGTTTATAGCTCACGCAGACTCTCCGCAGGTTGGATGTTGATGGCCCGCACGGCGCCGATCACGGCCACCAGTGCAGCGACCAGAAAGGTCAGAAGCAGGGCAGCGAGGCCATGCCAGAAAGTGATGTGGCAAACGAACGTGCCGGTGGCCTGACTGCTGCCGAGCAAGTAGTCGAACAAATGGCTGCCGACGGCATAAAACCCCAGCCCGCCGAGGTAGCCGGCGAGGCTCAGCAGCAGCGCTTGGGTGATTACGAAGCCGCCGACTGCCGCCCGGTTGAACCCCAGCAGGCGCAGCACGGCAAGGCTTTTGCGCTTGCGGTCGATGTTGGCCAGGAACGCCCCGACCATCGACGCCACGCAACCGATCAGCGCCGCCAGGGCGATCACGCCGAAGATCAAACCGAGTACGTGGTTGATGGCTTTGACGTTGTCGATGTCGGCCAGTCGACTCGAGGTTTCGATGTGCTGTTCGTTGAGCCAGCGTTCCAGCGGCGCAACCTGATCGATGTCACGCGCATACACGCGGGCTCGCGCATACAGCGGTTGCAGATTGCCTTGCGGCTTGCCGGTGGCGATGCCGAACGCCGCGACCTGATAACCGTCGCGAAAGCGTTCGAGATCCAGCAGCAGCGGCGGCGCGACAAACCCGGCGGCGCGACCGAATCGCGCGCCATCCAGCACCGCGAGGACGCTCAAGCTGATTTCGCCGCGCTCGTTGACGCCTTCCAGCCGACGCAGCACCCGCAGTTGCACACGGTCGCCGGCCTTGGCCTGCAAACGTTGTGCGGCGCGGGCGCTGAGGATCACTTGATTGCCGACCGGGTTGAGTTGCGGCAGGCTCAGTTGCGGGTCGCCAGGTTCGGTGGCGATGATTTCCGCGCCTTCGACAAACTTTTGCAGGCCGACAAACAAGTCCGCCTGGGTATTCAGCGAGCGGGTCTGGCCGAGGGCAAAACCGGTTTCCGGGCGCTGGCGCAGGCGCTCGATCCAACCGCTGTCGTAGTTGCCGTTGCTAAGCATCTTCACTTCAAGATTGCGCGGGTCGCGCAGCAGCTCATCCTGCAACTGGCTGACCACACCGTGCTTGAGTCCGAACAACAGCAACAGCGGCGCGATCACCGCCACCAGCGAGGCGGCGATGCACAGCGACACCTTGCGGTCGTGCCAGAGGTCTTGCAGGGCCAGCGTGGTCAGCAGGCGCAGGCGCTCAGTCCATCGGTTCAAACAGTGTCTCTCCCTGACGGCTGATGGCGCCGAGCCGTGGCAAACCGAAATCCTTGAGCAGCGCCCAATCATGGGAAACCACCAGGGCGCTCAAACCCATACTCGACACCAGGCTCAGCAACAATTCGAACAGACGTCGCGCGCTGTGCGGATCGAGAGCGGCAGTCGGTTCGTCGGCCAACAGCAGCAGCGGTTCATGGGCAATCGCGCGCACGCAGGCGACCCGTTGGCGTTCACCGATCGACAAGGCTTGCGGCTTTTTATCCAGCAAGCCTCGCAGGCGCAGCACCTCGACCGCGTGGTCGATGTGAGCGCTTTGCGCCGGCATCCCCAGCAGACGGCGCGGCAGGCTGATGTTGTCGCGCACACTGAGAAACGGCAGCAAGCCGCCACTTTGCAAGATGAAGCCCAAATCCCGCGAACGCACCGCCGCCAGACCCGGCTGGTCATTGCTGGCCAGCAGCCGGGCGATGTCCTGCGCCGGCTGTGTGGCCGCCGCTGTTTTGCCCAGGCGAAAGCGTTCGAGCTCGACCGGTGCGAGCAACAGGCCGATGGCCTCGAGCAGCGTGCTTTTGCCGCTGCCGCTCTCACCGGTGATGGCGAGGATTTCCCCGGCACCGACCTGCAATTGCGGCAGACGCACGTGATGCGCCAGTGCGCCCTCACCACGGCGCACCAGCAGGTTTTTGATATCGAGCATCAGCGTCTCGTCAGGGCATCATTTCCAGAGGCACGGGGTATACGTTGTCCCGCGCATCGCTGTCCTTGGCCAATGCCACCCAACGGTCGACGTCAGCGTTGTAGCGCTGGTAGTGGCGCAGTTTGGTGTTGAGCGTGCGGATGAATTTCTCTTGCGCCAGACCGTCCCAGCTCTTCCATGTTTCCTCGTCGAGGTTCAACACTTCGCTCTGGTACGGCAGGTCTTCGAGGTACTCGCCGAGCACACCCATGTCCGCCAGTTTGGCATTGCTGTTCTGCTTGAGCTGATTGGGATCGGCGCCCATGGTCGCGGCAACCGAACGCAGACGATCGAACATTTCCGTCGGCGAAATCAGGCCTTCGTTGGCCGCGTCGAGGATCTGCTTCATCACATCACTCAAGTCGCTGAGCTGGGATTTGGTCAGCAGCACGCGCACATCGGTGGTCGGGATGTTCTGCTTGATCAGGTCGCGGTCGGTGATCCACGCCTTGAATACCGGCGGCGCCTTGCTGTTGGTCTTCTCGCCCAGATACGCCAGTTGCATGGCGTGGCCGATCAGCGCGGCATCGTCGAGCATCTTCTTCTCGGCTGGATCCTGCTTGGCGTTCGCCGCGCTGCCGATGGCGTCTTCGCCCATGTAGGCGGCTTTCACCTGCGAGGTGATGGCCGCTGCCAGGGTGTCGACCTTGCGCCCGAACTCCTGAATGTCGCCCGCGTTGACCGGGTAGTACAGCGAGGTATTGGTGCCCGGGTACGTCGACAGGTTCTGGTACTGCGCTTCGGCCTTGGCGTGGTCTTTGACCCCCGCCGGTGTCTTCAGGTGCAGGGTGTAAATCGCCACGCCCGGATTGGCTGCTTCAAGACGAACTTGCGCAGCGCTCAACCCGGTTTTCGACAGCTTGTCGTCGCCTTCGATGGCGCCGGCGTCGGTGATCAGCACCACGTACCGCGCGCCGAACTGGCTCCAGTCGACCTTGTCGATGCTGTGCATCACACCGGCGTAGGCATCTTCGTCGAAGCTGCTGCTGGAGACTTTGGCCTGCTTGAGGTCGGCGACCTTGGCGAGGAAGTCCGCGCTGTCCTTCACCTTGGTCGGGTCGGCGTACATTTTCGTGGTGTATTCCAGGCCCGGCACCGCATCGGTGCTGGAGCGGAAAGCGACCAGACCGAACTTCACTTGTTTGCCGAGGTTCTGCGATTCGATCTGCTGATAAACCTTGCGGATCGCCTCGCGGGTGCGGTCGATGTACGGGTCCATGGAAATCGTCGAGTCGATGACAAACACCACCGCCGCACTGAATTCCTTTAGTTGACTGGTGGCCTTGTCTTCAGCGTCCTTGCCGCCGGAGGCGCCACCAGCGGCGGCACCTTTGGCGTCTTTTGCCTCGGTTTTGCTGACCGATGCGACATTGAGCAGGCGCGTGCGGAAACCCGCTTCGGTCATGACTTCTTCGCCGCTGAGCACCGGCAGCAAGTAGAACTGCTTTTGCAGGTCGACGAAATATTCAGGTTCTTCGGCCAGCACGCCGGGGGCCTGTTGGCCTTTCTTCAGTGTGGCCCGCAGCGGCGCGACTTTGCTCACCGGGTCCGGCGCATCAAGGATGCCTTCGACCGTGGCGCGTTCTTTGAAAAACAGCAGTCGGTCGCGGTTGGCCGGGTTGGTGAAAGCCAGGGTCAGCTGCATTTTCCAGTCAGTGGTGCAACTGGCGGGCAGCCAGCCGATGGTTTTGCCATAGCTGTCGGGGCCGACTTTCAGCCACTCGGCATTGCTCGCCTGGGCGCGCTCGTAGACGTAGAAACGGCTGAACACCGGTTGCTCGTCGCCGGCCGCACCACCCGCCGTCGGGCTGATCTTGCAGCCCGGCGTGGTCAGCACACGCTGGAACAGGGTTTTTTTACCGGCCTGAATCAACGGTTTGTCATCGGCGTGGGCCAACGAGCCAATGCACAGTGCAAGCAGCGCGGCACTGCTGAGCAGGAAACGATTCATGGAGGTGCGCATCACTTCTGCAACTCCTCGAAACGCTGCTTGGCTTCGGCATTGTTCGGGTCTTGGGCCAGGATGGTTTCGTACCAGTAGGCGGCGGTGGCGTTGTCTGCCGTCGGGAAGCAGTCGCTGGCTTTCAGGTACTTCGGATCGTATTCATGGGCGTAAGCGTTGGCGATCAGGGCGTCACCGGCCTGGGCGCGGTTGGCGTACAGACGCTGGGCGACACCGCAGTGCTTGCCGGCCTTGGCCTGGTTGATGATCTCCAGCAGCTTGGCGCTGTCGGGGGCAGCCTTGATGCAGGTCTGCACGAACGTCAGCTCGGGCACGCTGTTCATGCTTTCCAGGGTGCAGGCCTCGGCATCGGCACTCGCCGTTGGCGTTGCGGCGACGGCCGGAGCGGCAGGTTCCGGGGTGCGCTTCATCCACCAGAAACCGGCGGCAGCTGCCAATAGCAACAACACCGCAATGATCAGACCGATCAAACCCTTGTTGCTCTTCTTCACTGGCGCCGGCGGCGGGGTGTAGACAGGCTCAGGCGTAACCGGCTCAGGCTCGACGGGCGCTTCGAGGTCGGGCAGTACCAGCTCAGGCAACTCGGGAATCTCGGGTTCCGGAGCTTTCGGCGTACTCAGTTGCGCGGCGCCGTAAGTCGAGCGGGTTTCACCGCCGGCCGTTGAAGGCAGCAGCCCCACGCCCGGTCGAACCACGCCAACGTCGGTATGCCCCGGCCCCTGCTCGCGCAGTTCGATGCGAAATTGCGAATTGGCGCCGCCTTCCAGCAACGGGTCGACGACTTCCGGGCCAACCTGGGCTTCCAGCGCTTCACCGCTGGCGGCAACGTCGAAACGCGAGACCTGAAACCAGAACGGGTTATTGCTCCAGACTTGTCCTTCCTGGAGATAGAAACTGTCCTGGTTACGCTGAATGGAAAACTCCAGCTGTTCCTCGGCGCCTGTCCATTTTTTTACGGTCAGGCAGGCGCGGCCAGGGACATTGGGCTCTAACGCGAGCAGGTCGACACGAATTGGCATTGCTTATCTCGCTGCGAAAGCGGTGAGCACTTGGCCCAGCCGTTCGTTCTGTTCAGGGGTGATTTCGCGACCGGCACCATGGCCGGCGTTGTCCAGCGTGATGTAGGCCAGGCCCGAGAGCCAGTCGCCCAAAAACAGCTGCGCCTGGTTCGACGGCTGTGCCGGCAGCACCGGAACTTGTCCCGGACCGATGTCGGCATAGAACGAAAACAGCGGCGCCTTGGCACCGGCCCGGCTGTTCGGGCGTTCGCTCACCGGTTTCTGGATGTAGCCGAACCAGGAGACGAAATCGCGCAGCACGCGCTGCACTTCCAATACCTGGCGCTCGACCAGTTGATCGCGACGGGCGCCGCTCTGCGCACGCTTGAGTACGGCGCGGCTCAGTTGGCCCGGCAAATCATGACGGTAGCCGGCGGTGATCAATTCATCGACCACAGCTTCGAGCAAGGCTTTCTCAAGACCCAGCAGGTTGAGCAGGCTTTGCCGGGTGGTCAGTTCGCGCAAATGGGCGATCCAGGCTTTGAACGCCGCTTTGGCAAAGCGGTGTTCATTGCTTTGCAGTTCCGGCGCGGCGCTGCTGGTTTTGCTGCTAACGGGCGCACTGTCCTGGCCGAGGTCGCCGCCGAAGTCGAAATCGAAACCAGCGTCGTTGCCGTACAGGCTCTGGCTCGGCGGCGTGCTGACCGGCTCATCGCTGGCGGTCGGCTCTTCGTCGGTTTCGTAGACGCCGCTGAGGTACAGGTCACGGACTTCTTCGCTGCTCATGTCGAGCTGATCGATCAGCTCGCCGAGCACCGCCGGACGCCGACCCAGGCCGGACAGAATCATTTGCGCCTGGGCTTTCTTGGCGGCTGCCGCACCGTCACCGTCGGCGTGATACCAAGTGCTGAGGCCGTGAGTGGTCAGGCCTGCAAGGCATTCGTCGAGTTGCTCGCGGATGCGCTGCAACTTGAATTCGATATTGGCCACGCCAGTAAAACTGCCGCTGAAATGGCTAATGCCGCCGTCGTCATTGTGCAGCATTTCCGTCCAGGCTTTGGCCGGATTGGCAACGTGTTTGCACACCAGCGCGTTGCTGGCGAAGCTGCTGCCCAACGCTTCGACGCGACTTTGATAATTGCTGTTGAGGCCGGTTTCGGCGCCGCTGGCGTCCTGCACGATAAACGCCGCGTCCATCCGCGGTTTGCGCACCAGGAAGGTGTTCTGGAACGGCGTGCCGGCCCAGTCGTTCATCCAGTTGAGGCTGCCGAAGCGCTCGAGCATGGTCAGCTTGACCATGCCGTTCCAGCTCTCGTCGTATTGATCGGCGGTCAGGCTCAGCGAGTTGGTCACCCGCAGGTCGAGCATGGTCAGTGCCCAGATCAGTCCGGTCGCGCGTTTGCTGCGTTCGGCGGCATCGGCGCCCTGGGTTTTTTCGATCCAGCGTGTCAGCACCGGGCCGACGTCGTTGACGTCGCTTTGTTTGGTCGAGCCGGTGCAGACCACCAGCGCGTTCATTTCCTGATTGTCGGTGTAGCGCTCGAACAGGTAAGCGACCTTGCCCCGCAGAATCAGCTGCGAGACCGAGTTGTCCTTGGTCGCGGATTCCGGGTCGCTGGAGTCGGCAATCTCGTGGAGCTTCTTGCGCCCGCGATAACCGGGGAAGTCGAGCAAGTCGACCTGATTGACGATGTCGTCCGCCGGCGGCTCGATCAGGCCGAAGGTCATCTCGGCGGTCAACGCCGCCAGCTGCGCAACCGGAATGCCCTGACTGTTTTGCAGGCGTCCGCCGACTTGCGGGCGCACGTCGACCGGCAAGTCTGCCGGGCTGCCGAAGCGTTCGAGAATGTCGACGTTCATGATGCTGTCGCGCTGGCTGTAGGTGTCGTTCTCGAACGTCACCAAGGCTTTCAGCGGGGCGAACACGGTTTCGGGCAGGCCGAGCTTGTGCAGTGCGCCCGCCAGTTGTTGATACACGCGGGTCAGCTCGCGTTGCTCGCCCCAGAGGATGGCGAACAGCTCGGCACGTTCCTGATAGTTCAGGCGTGGCGCCAGTTGCAGCGCTTTCGGCCAGTACAGGTGTTCGAGTTTTTTCACCGAATTGCGGAAGTTGTCCCGCAGGTAATCCCACAGCGACACCAGATCGTCGGCGTTGACGCCCGGTTGCAGCGGCCCGTTCTCGCGGCCTTCGAACGGTTTCAGCACGCGCTGGATGCGTTCTTCGTCAATCTCGTAGGAGATCCGCTCAAGGTCGAAGTCCTTGAACCAGGAGTTGGCGAGAATCTTCGCCAGCTCGACTTCCTTGAACAGTGTCAGCTCCACCGGGAACTGCGGGTCCTGGCTCGGCGTGGCGCGACGGCTGAAGCGCGTGACCAGACCGGTCGCTTCCTTGCCGCCACCGACCGGGTTGATGTGGCGGATGAAGTCCAGCCGCTGGCCACCGTAGTCGGTCTCCAGTTTGCCGTTCTGACCCGCCGCCAAAGCGGAAATCAGATAGGACTTGCCGGCCTGGGACAAACCGAAAAAGCCGATTGTCATCGGTGTGCAGGCCACGCGACCGAGGCTGTGGGCCAGGTTGCGGGCGCGATGCAGGCGGATGTTCAGGTTGTCGGCTTCGCTGTCCAGACGCGGTGCGTTGACGCGCGTCTGGTCAATCCAGTCCAGTGCCTGACCGGCACCTTTGTAAACCGCAGCCCATTGGGCAGAGAGCTGGCGTTGCTCGGGGGTCAGGTCGTTCATTTGCGTTTCACACTTCCACTGTCGAGCCAGTACTTGGTCTCGCTCAGGCCGGCGTCGAGCATGGTGTTGAGTTCCAGCTCGAGGTCGCTGCGCGGGTTGAAGCTGACGTTGCTGCTGTTGGATTCGATGGCCCGCACCGAGAGGCGGTCGCTGACCAGATCCTGTTTTTTCGTGTATTGATCGGCGCTCTTCACCTCGAAGCGCACCTTGAGCAACGGCGCACTACCGTTTTCACCGACCGCACGGGAGAACTTCTCCCGACCACTCTTGGTGAAACGCAAGGTGTACAACGGCGAGGCCGACCAGCGATCAGCCGCCAACTGGCGGAAGCCCAGACGCAGATCGCCGCGCATTTCCAGCTGCGGCGTGTCGGCGTCATCACCGACGCCGATTTCCGGCAACTTGATCTTGTAGTCTTCGGACTGGATGTCGCGGTACAGCACGTCGGCATCCTTGATCACGTTGTTCAGGTCGATCACGCCGATGTGCTTGACCGTCGAATACGGTTTCAGCGCCGAAGAGCGGAAGTAGAAGTTCGGCACGCTGTGGTTGGCGCACAGCAGGCAGAGCATGGCGCCGACCGATGCGGTACTTTTCGGGTCGTCGATGCGGCCGTTTTTGTGGAACGGGTACCAGCCACCGGTACGGTAATTCTGCAGGGCCAGAATGCGCCCCGGAGGCAGCGGCAAGACCTTGCGGATAAACGCCTGAATGCCGGGCAGACGCGAAGGGCGGCCGGTCAGCAGGAGGACGTCGCACGGGTATTGCGCGACTACTTCGCACAACGCACCGAGGATCTTGGTGATGTTGATCTGGTCGTTGAGGAACGCGGCGTGAAGCTTTTGCAGATCGAAGCTGATCTGCGCTTCGTACAGATCGAAATTGCTCTGACCACCAACATCGCGGCGCACGGCAGCATTCACGTATTCGAGCACGGTCAGGCTGATCGCCTGGTCGCCGAGCAACTGGCGATAGCTCTGCGGCGTTACTTCCTGCGGGACTTGCGGGTCGTAGTGTTCGTAGGCCTTGAGCAACGCCAGGCCGAGGGGCGAGAACACTTGCAGGTTCAGTTGCTGGCGCAGGATCACGTCCTGGGCGCTGACCGATTCGTCGCCACACAGGCGAGACATCAACGAGTCCGGCGCTTTCACCCCGGCGTTCTGCAGGGCTTTTTCGAAGCTCGGCAGAATGAAGTCCTGAATCACGTCGAGCAGAATGTCGTCGCCGGCCACTTTGAAACCGTCGCGGAAACGCTGCTCGGGCACGATGTGCACGTTGCTGCCGCTGCCGGTGTTGCCGGCGCGGTCGAGGCGATAATCGGTGATGACCAGGTCGGTGGTGCCGCCGCCGATATCGATGGTCGCCAGCGTGATGCGTTCGCGGTCGGTCTTGTCAGGCCGGGCGATGGTGTCGAAGAACTCTTCCGGGTGACCGGCAAAGTTCTCGTTGACCTCGGTGTACAGGTAGACCAATTGGCCGCAGGACGCTTCGTCCCATTCGACGCGAATGCTCGGGATCGGCGTGCGCGGGCTGGCGCTTTCTGTCTGGTGCGGATCCTCTTCGCCAGCGTGCCAGCCGAGGCTTTTCCACACCAAACCGATGGCTTGCAGCATGCGTTCGTTGAGGATGCTGCGCTCAGCCTGTGGCATCCCCGGCGGCACGGTCAGGGTGATGCTGTTGAGCTGACGCGGCGAGCGGGTGTGGCCCTGGCGCGAGCGTTGAGCCGGGCTGTTGATTTGCGACAGCGCTTGCGCCAGCACTTCGGCGAGCATGAAGGTCATCAGCGAGCTGCGCGAATAGCGCGGCATGAACACCGGCAAACGGTCATCTTCGTCGAGGCTGTAAAGCGCTTCGCCGGTTTCGTTGATCAGGTGCGAAAACGGTGCGGCAGTGGCGTAGGGCTCGTTGTCGGTTTTGACGTACGAGCAGTTGAAACGCCAGCCCGGTGCGTAGGCCTTTTCGTCCCACAGATAACGCTTCGGACTCGACAGCCCGGTCGAGCCTTCGGTGCCGCGACGGCGGCTGGCCAGGCGTCCGGCCTCGTTACCGACGCGGGCGATCGTCGCCCACTGGAACGCATCGTGCCGACCACTTTTGACCGAGCAGTGGTCCTTGCCGAAGTTCGCTTGGGCGAATTCGACCCGGCTTTCGAACGGCTGGTTGTAGGTGTGTTCCGGGGTGATCAGGTCGCGCAGTTCCAGCACGTAGTTGTGCTTGAGCCCGGAGCCGGCCTGACCATGGTTTTCGATGAGGATGCCGCAGGTGCGCGAGTTGCCGACGTCGAGCACCAGATCCACCAGGATCGGCTGACCGTTGCTGTCGTTGGCGACCACTTTCAGTTCCGGGATATCGACTTTCGGCCGCGCCGTCGACTGCATCGCGGTGGACGGCTTGCCCAGCAGGCTCAGCACGTTGAGATAATGCGCCAGGTGATGGTTGGCGCGAATGTCGATGTCGAGCTCTTCACGCGAACGATGGCTGTTGCCCTCGTTGAACAGTTCGAGCAGCCATTCGTTGACCCACGGCTGAGCCAGGAACCAGCGGGTTTCGCTGGCCTTGGTCGCCAGTTTGAAGGAGACGCCGGAGCTGATGTCTTCTTCGTTTGGCGCCAGGTACGCGGTGCCGTCACGCTTGGGCATCACGCGGCTGTCGAAAGCCATGGTCAGGCGATGGGTATTGCCGTCGATGTCGGGCGAGTCCAGTTTGACCAGGCGCATGCGCGACCAGTTGCTCGGACCTTCGTCAAAGCGGTGCGGCGGCATGAAACGGAAAAACGGGATCGGCAGCCAGACGCCGTTGAGCAGGTCGAGACTGCTCTTCATGTCGAGGCTGAACGCCGGTTTGGCCTTCTCGATCTTTTCCGGTTCCGGCTCGTAGAAGTAGAAGTCTTTCTCTTCGTTGTACATCAACCGGCACACCAGCCCGCTGATCATCTGAGCGAACTCGCCCGCCGGCTCCTTGCGAGGATCCAGGCGCAGGGCGAAATCCATGAACTGGATGCCGGTGTCGCTGACGAGCGTGACGGTGTCTTCGAACTGGGTGACTTCAGGCAACATTTCGCGTTATTCCGTGCTTATTCGCCCATCTGCCGCATGGACATTGGGAATTGATCTTTGCCATAACCGCCAGTGCAGTCGGCGACCGTGGTCGCTCCCTTGCGGCAGTTGACCTTGGGCATGTCGTAGGTGCTGCCATCGCCGCAAACGGCCTGGCCCTGACTGTCGATGGCGAGGCTGCCGCCCTTCATGGAGGCGGCGACCGGGCCGCTGCATTTCGAGCCATCAGCCTGATGCACTGTCACTTCACCCTTGCCGTCCTTGAACTGGTATTCCAGGCGCAACGGCTTGCCGGTGCGGCGGTCTTGAATGCCGGCGCCAGCACGGTATTGGCCATCGAGGAAATCGGCGGCGCCGTCAGCGGCATTGGGCGGAATGCTCAGCGCCGGACCTGCTTTGGCAGCGGCGGCTTTGTCAGGGTCGGCCGATGGTGGGGCAGGCGGTGCCGTCGGGTTTTCCGGGGTACTGGCTGGGGGTGCGGCCGCCGGATCCTGAGTTACGCCTGCGTTCTCGGCAGCTGCTTGGTCGCCTTCGAGAACCGGGGCTTCTGCGCCTTGCGTCTCGAGCACGGCGGCGCCGGTGTCGACGCTCGCGCCAGTGCCGGTTACCGGGACGCCATTGAGCGTTGTCGCGGTGCCGACGGGCAGTGGTTCAACCTGTCTTTCTACGGGCACGACGCCCTCGGGCAGCAAGTCGACGGCCACCAGTGGAATCGGCACGCAGCCGCGCAAGCCGAGCAATAGCCACAACAGCAGCAACAGTAACGGCAGCAGCAACAGCCACCACCAGCGTCGCCACCAAGGGCGCGTCACGACCGGAACCACCGGCGCGATGGGGGCCACTGCCGGTGCTGGGGTTTCGGGAGGCAAGGTGAAAACAGGCGGAACCTGATAAAGGCAGTGCAGCGGATCGCGGTTGCGGTCGGCGCCGGCGTGCTCGAAACCCCAGAAGGTCAGCACGGGTTTGCCTTGCACCAGGTAGACGAAGTTTTCGTCGGGGAAATGGATGACGCGCTTGAGCAGCTTGCCGAACACGGCTTTGTCGCCCTGCTGCGGCTCGTCCGAATCAGTGCCGAGGAAACGCAGGCTCAGCTCTTCGAGTGCCGTCTTCAGCGCTTCCAGTTGGCGGCGTGCAGGCGCGCGCTCTTCTTCGGTCGCGCTGCTCCATGGGATCACATCGCCGTCGAGACCGCTGTACCAGTCGATCTGGTTACCGAGTTCATCGCTCTGAGGAATGGCCAGGTGATCGACCAGGTCGGGATTCTTGCGGCGAATCGCTTCGCGCAATTGCAGGGCAGCCCGGTAAACCGGTTGGCCTGTTTCGCCCAAGGCAGTGAATGACCCGCTCTTACCGCTGCGTAGTAGTGCCCCGCGCATCCATACTCCATATGTTCCGTTGCGCAATGACAGGCGGAAATGCCTGTGCCTTGCTCCTGCATTTAGCTGGCGACCTTAATGTCATTATGATGTCGCCGTCAATCAGCCGTTAGGCCAAAACCGAACGAGGCTAGCTGAAGATTGCGAACCTCGCTCGGGTTTAATTTGCCTTTCCTTGAAGGTTGATTTGGATCAGGGGTTTCTACGCTTGCTGAAACGATTCATCAGCGCTATAAAAACCCTACAAATCCAATAAAAGGCACGCCCATGACTTCGCTTAAACTCGCTGTTGCCCTCGCCACGACGGCGGCGGCTTCCCAGGCCATGGCTTGGGATTATGTCCTGCTCGACACCGACAAGCCTGCGCAAAACTGGTCCCTGACCAGTGAACAACTGGGCGTCAAAACCGACAAAGCCTTTTCCGTGACCCTGCGCACCCTGCATGGTGGTCGGCAGGAGGGTGTGAGCATTGTCGACATCGATAACGGCACGATGAAGCTTTCGGTGGTGCCGACCCGTGGCATGAATGTCTTGCAGGCCACGGTTGGCGATGTGCGCATGGGTTGGGATTCGCCGGTCAAGGAAGTGGTCAACCCGGCCTTTATCGAACTCAATGGCCGTGGCGGTTTGGGTTGGCTGGAAGGCTTCAACGAAATGGTGACCCGCTGTGGTTACGAATGGGTCGGCCATCCGGGCATGGACAACGGTGAGCTGCTGACCTTGCACGGTCGCGCCGCTAACATTCCGGCAAGCAGGGTCAGCCTGCATATCGACGAGCAGCCTCCTTATGCCATCAGCTTGCGCGGCGAGTTGAAAGAGCAGGCATTCAAGAAGGTCGACTTCTCCGTGGCCACCGAACTGGTCACGGTGCCGGGCAGCACAACGTTCGCGCTGAACGATACGCTGACCAACAATGGCGACTATCCGAAGGAATATCAGGCGCTTTATCACAGTAATTTCAGTACGCCGTTTCTCGAGCAAGGCGCCCGGTTTGCAGCGCCGGTCAAACAGGTCTCGCCGTTCAACGACAAGGCCAAGGGCGAACTGGCCTACTGGCAGACCTATCGCGCGCCGACCAAGGATTACGACGAAACGGTTTATAACGTCGTGCCCTATGCGGATGCCAAGGGTCAGACTCTGACTGTTCTGCATAACAAGGCGGGGAGCCTGGGTGTTTCTGTCGGCTTCAATACTCAACAGCTGCCGGTGTTTTCCCTGTGGAAAAACACCGATACCCAAGGGCAGGGCTACGTCACGGGCCTTGAGCCGGGGACCAGTTTTTCCTATAACCGTCGCTATCAACGGCCGTTGAACCTGGTGCCGACCATCGCGCCGAAAGCCAGCCAACAGTTTCAGATCAGCTACAGCCTGTTGGCAGACAAGGGCGCTGTGGATAACGCGTTGAAACGCGTCAGCGAGATTCAGGCAGGCCGGGAAACCGAAGTACGGCAAACGCCGTTGGTGGATTTGACTGTGCATTAAGGCGAAGCCGGGCGGTACTGCAGAGCCTCGGCCACATGCTCGCGCTTGATTGCATCGACTTGTTCAAGGTCTGCCAGCGTGCGTGCGACCTTGAGCAAGCGATGCGCCGAGCGCAGGGACAGGGTCAGCCGCTCGCACGCCGACTCCAGCCATTTCTCATCAGCTGTGGATAACGTGCAGTGGCGCTTCAGACCCGGCAGATCAAGAAACGCGTTGGCACAGCCCTGACGTTTGTGCTGGCGCTCACGTGCCTCTGCGACCAGAACGGCGGCGCTGGCGCTATCGTCTCCGGGCTTGACCACGGGATTTAGTGCGGTGGGTTCGCGTGCCACTGTTAGATGCAGGTCGATGCGGTCCAGCAATGGCCCCGACAATTTGTTGCGATAGCGCTGAACCATGTCCGGCGTGCACGAACACTTGCCGCTCGGTTCGCCAAGATATCCACAGGGGCACGGATTCATCGCTGCCACTAATTGAAAGCGCGCCGGAAAGCGCACCCGATCCTTGGCTCGGGCAATCACGATATGGCCGGATTCCAACGGCTCACGCAGCACCTCCAGAACGCGGCGATCAAACTCTGGCAGCTCATCGAGAAACAGCACGCCGTGATGGGCGAGGGTGATCTCGCCGGGTTGCGGTTTCGAACTGCCGCCGACCAGCGCCGGCCCGGACGCGGAATGGTGCGGTTGGCGAAACGGCCGCTGCGGCCAATGGGTGAGGGGAATGCCGCTGGCCACCGACTGAATCGCCGCCACCTCAAGGGCTTCGCTCTCGGACAGCGGCGGCAGCAATCCGGGCAAGCGGCTGGCTAATAATGTCTTGCCGGTACCGGGCGGCCCGCTGAACAGCAGATTGTGTGCACCTGCCGCCGCAACCAGCAGCGCGCGTTTGGCAGCAATCTGCCCTTGAACCTCGTTGAGGTCGGGATAGGGTCTGGCGGCATGGATCAAACCGTCCGACACGTAAGGCTCAACCGGCGTGTGGCCATTGAAATGTGCCACCGCTTCGAGCAGATGATCCACCGCAAACACCTTCAACCCCGACGCCAGACACGCCTCCTCGGCATTCGCTCGCGGCACCACCAGCGCCCGCCCGGCCTTGCGCGCTGCGAGTGCCGCCGGCAACACCCCGCGCACCGGTCGCACGGCGCCGGACAACGCCAACTCGCCGAGGCATTCCACATCGTCGAGGGTCAACGTTGGCACCTGCACACTCGCCGACAGAATTCCCAGGGCAATCGCCAGATCGAATCGCCCGCCGTCCTTGGGTAAATCGGCAGGCGCCAGATTCAAGGTGATCCGCCGCGCCGGAAACTGCAGGCCGGAATTGATGATCGCGCTGCGCACGCGATCCTTGCTCTCTTTCACCGCCGCCTCGGGCAAGCCGACCATGGTCAGCGAAGGCAGACCGTTGGCGAGATGGACTTCGACAGTGACAGCGGGGGCATCCACGCCAATCTGGGCGCGGCTGTGGACGATGGAGAGAGACATGATGTTCCTTGAGTTGTTCGCAAACCGCTTCCTGCGGTTCAAGCAGCGTAGAAGCGATTAGGGGCAGTCTGCGCAACTTGAAACGTTTGGATATATCTCCAGATATTACCCGCGCAACTCGACGAAGGCTGGCTCACTGATGGCAACCGGCACTGTGTACGAACGTACCTAATTACTTCATTTGGCGAATGACTGTAGTTCCTTTACTTGCGTATATCAGCGTTGCAAAGCTGGATAGGATCTCTAGCGCTGCAACGAATTGTTAACTTTCTGATTAGCCGAAAAGGAATGAGTCATGACTGTAAATCTGGACGTGGTAAGTGCCGATCAAATGCATTTGGAAATTCTGGACAGCGATCCTTATGAAAATCGCGACTTCTTCTGGGAACAACATCGATTTGCCCGGGATGGTTATTTGAAGATCAATCACCTGATTGATCCCTTGGTTCGTGACGCTATCATGGCCGATGTTAAGTACCTCATGGCCAATCACGCCAAACGCCGCGATTTTCTCATTGAATCCACTGGCAATACACCTCGCTACTTGAGCAATGTTTCGCGGGATAATATTGAAGAGTTTGGTCGTTACATTCCGCTGGCTTATAACTCGCAGTATCTCATGAGTCTGATTGGCAATATTGTCAAGGAAGAAGTCATTCCGACGCCATGGAAGTGGGACAACTACATTATCAATAGTCAGCACAAGTCCGGAGATACGCACGGTTGGCATTGGGGTGATTACCCATACACCATCATCTGGATCGTCGAAGCGCCGAGTATTGAATCCGGCGGTCTACTTGAGTGTGTACCGCACACCAACTGGGACAAACAAAATCCCCGTGTCGAAAATCTACTCGTCGAAAATACCATTGACTCGTACTTCCACATGACTGGCGATGTTTACCTGCTCAAAGCCGATACCACTCTGCACCGGGTCAAGCCTTTGACTCAGGATGTTCAACGGATAATTCTGAACACTACCTGGGAGCGTGCACGCGACCGTGATCGCCATGTTGAACATGAGACGTTTGTTTTCCGTGACTGAAAGTGAGTCGGTGCCTGATCATGAGTACAGTCAAATATAGCCACACTAATCTGATAGCGTCGGACTGGAAAAAGCTCGCCAAATTCTATTCCGAAGTTTTTGGTTGCGAGCAGGTCGGCCCAGTCAGATCTCTTTCCGGGCTAGGTGTTTCCGGGGGGACAGGAGTCCAGAACGCGCGCCTTGAAGGTGTGCATTTGAGATTTCCGGGGTTTGGCCCGGAAGGGCCGACACTTGAGATATTCCAGTATCAGGAAACGCTTGAGCGAGAAACGGCGTACGCCAATTCGAAGGGGCTGACGCATATCGCCTTTGAGGTAACGAATATGGATGAGATCTGCGCGAAAGTCATACGGCAAGGCGGCTGGATGCTTGGCAAGTTAGTGCGTCAGGAAGTTGAAGGGGTGGGAGTCTGTACTTTTGTATATGTGCGGGATCCTGATCGAAACATTATCGAAATCCAAATGTGGGATCACCATTGATGGCAGTCCTGGCGCAGTTCGACCTGGTAAAACCGAGATACCCGAAAACTGATCCGCGCATGAACAGCTTTTATGAGTCCACGCGCTACGTAAACAATCTTGCAGAACAACATCCGGGGTTCATATGGCGGGAACTCAACGAGGACCAGGCATTACTGGATGAGTTATGGGGCAAAGGCTATCTCTATACCCTTTCGGTCTGGACAAGTCCCGAGTCGCTAAAGGATTTCTTGTACAAGACGCCCCATAACGAGTTCAGGAAGCGCGGCGCTGAATGGTTCCTTCCTGTCAGTAAGCCGCGAGTGGTTATGTGGTGGGTGGAGGAGGGACACATTCCAACTCTGAAAGAAGCCCACGAAAAGATACAGATTCTTTATGAAGTGGGGCCTTCTTACCAAGCGTTTGACCTGAAAAATAGCGCATTGCCAATCGTTATTTATTAATAGGAAGTTGCGAAATGGAATTTGAACAACGCAGTGGCCAGCAACGTATGGCCGATTACTATCGACTGTTCCTGAACGACCCCGCAGTGTTGGTGAACCAAGGAGCAGACATTCATGCGATGCGTAAGGATGTCGAACGAATCGAAGATGAATGGACGGCGGCTGAAGAAGCAAAAATTGACAGGCGCGAATTGCCAACCACCAAAGAAGATTTTCTGACGTGGTATCTGGACTGTGAAAAGAAGATTAACGAAGACATTGAGTTTTTCATCGGTTTTATGAGAAACACCGCAACCCTAGAACAGGTTGCGTACTACATCTGCATGGAAGAAATGGTGGACGGTTCGTTTGACGACCTCATGGCCGTCGTGCAGTTGGGGATGCCCATTCATTGCAAGATGGTAGCGGGCGAGAACTATTGGGATGAAATGGGCAATGGCAATTTTGAATATGTCCACACCACGATGTTCAAAACGTCATCTGCCTACATGCGTAACGTGCTGGCGCATAAAAATATAACACCTGAGATTCCGCCAAAAGAGTGCCTGATGAATGGCAATATTTTGTTGATGTGGGCGGTGCGCCGGGAATACAACATGCGCCTGATCGGAGCGATGGGCCTGGTGGAAGGGTCTGCTCCGACTAGATTTGGCGCCACCACGCGAGCGCTGGAGCGTCTGAACCAGCCCAAAGATGTAATTGCTTATCACAAGGCGCATATCGGCATTGATACCCATCACAGTGAAGCCTGGCTCGACACCGTCCTGGAGCACTACGCACAAGGCGGCACGAAGGTCATTCAGGAACTGGCGATGGGCGTTCTCATTCGATACAACGTTGCCGTGCGCTACTACCATTACATGTATGACGCGATGCGGGGGATCTGATCATGACTTCCCTTCCCTCGATTGTTGTCATTGATCCGGTAAGTTCCGGGCGGCGCTACGGACTCGAAATTTCCAAAAAGGGTTTCCGCTCTATCGCACTGACGACACGTGATCGTTTCCCAGGGAATCTTGATCGTTTGCACAGTTGTGAAGGATTCAGCGATTCGATCAAGGCCTATGACTTTGACGAGGCGGTTGAAAAACTTAGCGGCCTGAATGTCCAGGCGATCATTCCCGGGTCTGATTCTGCGCTGAAATTCACTGATCGCCTTGCGCTTCATTTTTCCCTTGTCGGCAACCCGCTGTCGACTCGCCAGGCGCGCGCCAATAAGTTCTCCATGAAACAGCAATTGAGGCTGCGTGAGGTGCCAGCAACTCCGTCCGTGCAGGTTTCGCTGGATCAGATGATCAGGGGCGAATTGCCGGAGCTCCAATTCCCGGCGGTTGTTAAGCCCAGTCAGGGCACGGGAGCGAAAAACGTCAAGGTCTGCCACAACCGGGGCGAGGTCTATAAGGCATTGGCAGCGATCGAATCGGCCAACGACGGACATGTCGATGAGGAACGAGGGGCGCTCATTGAAGAATTTATTGAAGGCCCTGAGTTTTTTATTGCCACGGCGAATTTTGGAAAAGATGAGAAAAAGCAGATTCTTTGCTTCGCCGAGTACGAAAAAATCAGTATCGGAAACAACCCAAGCATCTATAAAAACATTCGATCCCTTCCGCCCCTGAGTGAGCAAGCCCTCCAGGCTTTCAGCTATATCAAGCAAGTAAACGAGGCGCTTGACGTTGACTTCGGGATAAACGATGTCGAGTTCAAGATCAATGAAAAGGGCCATTTCATCATTGAGCAGAACGGACGCTTGCCAGGCGCCAATGTGCCTTCGCTCATTGAAGCGTGCACGGGTCTCAATTGTTATGACCTGAATCTGGATATTTTTTTGGGCCAGTCAGATCGCGCAGTGTCGGAGGTGCAATACCAAAAGCATTTCTGTATTTGCTGCCTGATCAACGCAGAGGCAGGTCAGATCCAGTCCATTGATGGCTTGGACGTGGTGTCAAAACTGTCTTCGGTTCACGACATCAACTTGTTGGTGAAGGAAGGCGACCATGTACAGGACACCCAGGACTTCCTGTCCACTTGGGGGTTCGTCTATCTGGTGCATGAGGATCCAAAGGTTCTCGCGGAGCATTCCAGAGTCGTCCATGAAACCCTGCGTTTGCAATACATCTGAGTCCGGCTGCCGCGGTTGCCTGTGGGCGACCGTCAAGCTTGCATGTTCCAACAGGTAAAGTACCCAGGTAGTTCCAGGAGAATGTATGTCGCATTGGATGCTTCAGGTTTGTCTGATATTAATGGTCGCGATTTTGCTCGGACGATTGGCCGAGAAGTTTGGGCTGAGCCGGGTGATAGGAGAAATCGCTGCGGGATTGCTTTTGGGGTCTTCCGTGTTAGGTGCACTGTCTCCAGCGGTGTCAGGGTTCCTGTTCAATACGGATTCATTGAGTAATCTGAAGGTTTTGGCCGAGCTTGGCCTGGTCCTTCTGATGTTTGAGATCGCCTGGCATGCTCCCGTCGGACAAACAGCGCATCGTCCGGCGTCCAGGCTGGCACCCATTACCATTGCCCTGTTCGGAATGCTGGCGTCGTTCGTCATTGGTTGTGCCATCGCGATTGTTTCGAAAACGGCTTTGGCACCGGATAAAGGATTTTGGTCCTACATCCTCTTTTGTGGGTTGGCGTTGTCCGTGACTGCGCTTC
Source organism: Pseudomonas sp. PB106 (assembly GCF_009764645.1). Lineage (GTDB taxonomy): Bacteria > Pseudomonadota > Gammaproteobacteria > Pseudomonadales > Pseudomonadaceae > Aquipseudomonas. The sequence continues at coordinate 12,209 of NZ_RWIM01000053.1, read as the reverse complement.
CCGTGCTGGTTCGAATCATTGCCGACACTCGAAATATTCAGGCTGATTCAGCCTCCTATGCGCTGTCGTCGGCAATTTATACCGATATTTTTGCCTGGCTGGGCGTTGCCCTTCTGGTGGCTTTTCACTCTATGAGCGAAACCGATCTCCTACAGTCACTGATCAAGACTTTGGCATTGCTGGGGTTTTTCTTAGTATCTTTCTACCTGGTAAGGCCCTTAGTACTAAGAATTCAGTTTGGTTCAACTACCGGAAGCCAGCACCTCAGAATCACACTGGCCTTTTGTTATTGTCTCGTCAGTGCGGAAATTACCGGCAGGTTGGGGTTTCACCAAGCCATCGGCGCAATCGTGGCCGCCTATGTTTTCTGCAAGATGCCTGGGCTCGAGCAACAGTGGAACCAGACGGTCGGCAAATTTTCCAGTGTGTTTCTGACACCTTTATTCTTTGCCTTTTCTGGACTTCAAGCCTCTTTTGGTGCCTTTTCGCAGGGCAGTATCTGGGGATGGCTAGGCATTTTCATACTGGGCGCTTTTGTTGGAAAAATCGGTGGATCTTACTTGGGCGGCAGACTCAGTGGGCTTAAGCCGTCGACCGCAATGGAGGTTGGCGTTCTAATGAATACCAAAGGACTGGTGGAACTAGTGGTTCTAAGTATAGGTCTTCAGTTAGGTATTCTCTCCGTAACTACTTACAGTGTTCTTCTGGTACTGGCCTTAATCTCCACCGTTATGACTACGCCAATGTTGAATCTTTGGATTCAATATTCAACAAGGTGTGAAAGTAGAATGTCCAAAAGTGCAGTTGAAGCAAAAGTTTGACTTTTTTATTGAAATCGGTTTATTTTGCGGCTGAATTGGATCCAATAAAAAGGACTTGTTATGGACATATTGATGGGCTTTGTTGCTGCTTTGTTTTGGGGGGGAACAGACTTCCTGGTCGGGTTGAACGCCAGGGCAGTAGGTGTCAAGCGAGCCGTTTTTTTTGGTCAGGCACTCGGCTTCATTTTGATGAGTGCGCTATTGCTCATCTACCCCGCCTACCTCATCAAGTCGTTGTCCGCACCGCTACAAGTCTGGGTCTTGGGGGGCATTGCCGCCCTATTCACGGTGGCAGGAGCACTGGCGCTGTCAAAGGCGTTCGCTTTGGGCAAGGCTGCAATCGTTGCGCCACTCGTAACCTCTTACGGCGTATTCACAACTGTCTTGGCATGGGCGAGCGGTGACATCATTGTGCTCACTCAGTTTGTGGGTATCGGGGTTTGCGTGATTGGTGTTCTACTCACAAGCGCACATGACAGTGCTGAGGGCGAATTAAAGCGCAAGAACAAAGCGTCAATCATTTATGGACTGCTCGCAGCCATCCTGTATGGCACAAGTTTCTGGATTCAAGGTAAATACACGCTGCCGTCGTTAGGACCTATTACCATGTTGTGGGTGGGTTACGCAGTGGGCTTGTTTATCCTGTTCTTTATGGTGTTGAAAATCGACTCAGGCTTGAAATTGCCACCGGCCAAAAGTTTTGGCACGTTGACCAGCGCAAGCTTGTTGAATCTGGGTGGTTTTTCGGCGTTCTCATTTGGCGCCATTCACGGCTCAGTATCTGTAGTGACCGTTATCAGTACTTTGTCAGGAGGCATCGCCGCAGTGTTGGGATACCTTTTCTTCAAAGAGCGACTGTTGCCCATTCAGGTGAGTGGCATATGTCTGGTGTTGGTCGGGGCAGTAATTCTTCATCTGTTTCATTGATTTTTTTCAAGGAGGAATGCAAACGTTTGCCGAGTAATAAAAACACGATCCGGTCTGATAAAAGTCCAGCATTAAAAGAATCAACTCCTGTTGTTCATTAGCCTGTACAGGGGGCGGGACTTAAAATAATACAGAGGATAGTTGGTTGTTAAAGTTGTCAGCCGACGAAGACTTCATCATCGTCATTTACCGTCTATAGTTATGACTGAATCCCTGTGCCTTGTTCATGGTTTTTCAGTCTAGAGATAATAAAACATCTTCCCGAAGGATTGAGAATAACTATATGCATAAGGGTCATATCGACATGCTGCCCTGCATGGCTGCGTTTGCAGTTGTTGTTGAGACGGGCAGCTTTATTGATGCTTCCACTAAACTTGGTGTGTCAGCTTCAGCCGTGAGTCGACAGATTTCAAAGTTGGAAGAGGCGTTGTCAATGCGTTTGTTGGAGCGTAGTACCCGTCAGCTGAAAGTCAACGCAGATGGCGTAAAAATATACTCTCATTGCCGAGCGCTACTGCATTCGTCGTCGAGAGTCTTCGAGTTAAAGGAAGAGCTGGTACGTCCGCAGGGACTTATCAGGGTTTCTGCGCCGAAGATGATGAATAATATCTGCAATCAACTGATGCCGGAGTTTCTGAAAAAATACCCGGATATCAATGTTCAATTCATATTTGATAATTCGGAGTTGAACCTCATTTCCCACGAAATTGATCTGAGTATCCGGATTACTGATTCACCGCCCTTGGGCTTGATCGGGCGCAAGCTGTTCAAGGTTGGCTACACCCTCTGCGCGTCGCCCGACTATATCGCCGAGCGTGGGATACCGCTTCACCCTGCAGAGTTGGCCGAGCACAGTTGTATTGTTATGGCTGATAATCTGGAAGGCGAAAAATGGGAGTTCGTTAACGGTGACGACAGGGTTCAAATCAGTGTGCGCGGACGTTACTGTTCAAATGACAGTGAGGCCGTTCTCGAAGCAACCATGAGTGACTTGGGTATTGCCTGTGTACCGTCAGCGACCGCTGAGCAGGCGCTGAGGGAAAAACGTCTGTATTCCGTTCTGCCTAACTGGCGTTATTCGGGGGCATCGCAAGGCATGGCCTGGTTGCTGTATCAGCCAAACCGGCATGGTTCACAGAAACTGAAGGTCATGGTCGATTACTTGCTTTCGAAGCTCTACTGCATCAACTGAACTGACCGCTTTCTGTCCCCGCATCCAAACATGACGCGGGGGCAGATCGGCTGCCTGTTATTGATCAGGGGCGGTCAGCTTCGCTTCCAACTCAGCAACTTTCGCTTCAAGGCTCTCCAGTCGGGCACGAGTACGCGCCAACACAACCATCTGACTATCAAATTCCTCACGGCTCACCAGGTCCAGTTTGCTGAAGGCACTCTGCAGCAGCATCTTGAACTGGCTTTCGATTTCGGCTTTCGGCAGCGGGGTGTCGCCGTTGAACAGGCGGGAGGCGGTGCCGCTCAGGGCGTCGAGGAAGTCTTTGGGCGCGAGCATGGTGGATGTCCTGGAAACAATGGCCGGCAGTGTATCACGCAGTGTCTATTGTCAATCTCGTGGTCAGGGATGCACGCTTTTCGCGCAGGCGGACGGACGGCGGCGCACCGTTGTTGTGCGTATCCGGATAGCGTTTTGGGCGCAATGGCTTGCGGCAGCGGCCAAGGGATTGAAATCAGGGGGTTTTGGCGAGATGGCAAGGTTTCTGCTTAGTCACCTTCGACCCATGCACTGATGCAGTCGCTGTGACGAATGCAGTGCGGCAGACGGAGCGGGGAGTTTCGTCAGCAGCGGTTAGCTGGCGTCAGTCGGCTAGGTAAGGCCGACGATGCGTTACAAAGCCAGGCACTGCGCTTAGACTTGAGTCGGGTTTGTTTTCCTGGGGCAAGTCCACCAATTCGGGAGAGAGTTTCATGAAGCTAGTCACTGCCATCATCAAGCCGTTCAAGTTGGACGACGTGCGCGAGTCGCTGTCCGAAATCGGCGTGCAGGGCATTACCGTCACTGAAGTCAAAGGCTTCGGCCGGCAGAAGGGTCACACCGAGCTGTATCGCGGCGCGGAATATGTGGTCGATTTTCTGCCCAAGGTGAAAATCGACGTGGCCATCGACGACAAGGATCTGGATCGGGTGATCGAGGCGATCACCAAGGCGGCCAACACCGGCAAGATCGGTGACGGCAAGATCTTCGTGGTCAATCTGGAACAGGCGATTCGCATCCGTACCGGCGAAACCGATACCGACGCGATTTAAACGCCGCCACAAACCCCAACGCCCCAGGAGAAAACAATATGACTCTGCGTAAATTCGCAGGGCTAGGAGCCCTGTTGTCCATCGTAATGCCAAGCCTTGCAATGGCGGCAGACGAAGTGGCGGCCCCAGTCCTCAATTCCGGCGACACTGCCTGGATGCTCACCTCTACAGCCCTCGTGCTGTTCATGACCATCCCGGGCCTGGCGCTGTTCTACGGCGGCATGGTTCGCTCGAAAAACATTCTTTCCGTGATGATGCAGTGCTTCGCCATTACCGGTCTGATCAGCATACTGTGGGTCATTTATGGCTACAGCATTGCGTTCGACACTACCGGCATGGAGCAGGGCGTCGTCAACTTCAACTCGTTCTTCGGCGGCATGGGCAAGGCGTTCCTCGCCGGTGTCACGCCTTCGAGCCTGACCGGTCCTGCGGCGCTGTTCCCTGAGGCGGTGTTCATCACCTTCCAGATGACCTTCGCGATCATCACCCCGGCGCTGATCGTCGGTGCGTTCGCCGAGCGGATGAAGTTCTCCGCGATGCTGATCTTCATGGGCATCTGGTTCACCCTGGTTTATGCGCCGATCGCGCACATGGTCTGGTCCGGCAACGGCGGCCTGATGTGGGACTGGGGCGTGCTCGACTTCGCCGGCGGCACCGTGGTGCACATCAACGCTGGTGTGGCCGGTCTGATTGCCTGCCTGGTACTGGGCAAGCGCAAAGGCTTCCCGACTACCCCGATGGCCCCGCACAACCTCGGTTACACCCTGATGGGCGCGGCGATGCTGTGGGTCGGCTGGTTCGGCTTCAACGCCGGCTCCGCTGCAGCGGCCAACGGCACCGCCGGCATGGCGATGCTGGTCACCCAGATCGCTACCGCTGCTGCCGCGCTGGGCTGGATGTTTGCCGAGTGGGTCACCCACGGCAAGCCAAGTGCACTGGGCATCGCCTCGGGTGTGGTTGCCGGTCTGGTCGCAATCACTCCGGCTGCCGGTACCGTGGGCCCGATGGGCGCACTGGTGATCGGTCTGGCAGCAGGCGTGGTGTGCTTCTTCTGCGCAACCACCCTGAAACGCAAACTCGGTTATGACGATTCCCTGGATGCCTTCGGCGTGCACGGTATCGGCGGTATCCTCGGCGCGATCCTCACCGGCGTCTTCGCTGCACCGTCGCTGGGTGGCTTCGGCACCGTGACCGACATCGCCGCACAAGTGTGGATTCAGTGCAAAGGCGTCGGCTTCACTGTCATCTACACCGCGATCGTCACCTTCATCATCCTCAAAGTCCTGGACGCCGTGATGGGTCTGCGTGTGACCGAGGAAGAAGAGTCGGTCGGCCTCGATCTGGCACAACACAACGAACGCGGCTACAACCTGTAAGTACGCGCAGTAAAAAACTTGCCCGGTTCGCCGGGCATTTTTTTGTCTGGAATTTGTCATTGAGAGAGCAGCTGAAAGGATTTTTCGTACGCCTTTAGTCGTGTTTACGACGGGCCTTTTTCTGCCGCCAATGGCTTACATCATTGAGCGAATATTAGGGCCTTTGTTTTTTCCCAGAGCGCGCTAGAATGCGCCCCGAACGTGCGGAGAACTGTATGTGGCAACAGACTCTGATAACCCTGCGGGCAAGGCCCCGGGGCTTTCATCTGGTAACGGACGAGTTACTCGCCGGCCTGCCTGAACTCAGGGAGTGCCGGGTTGGTCTGTTGCATTTGTGGCTGCAGCATACCTCGGCGTCGTTGACCATCAACGAGAACGCCGATCCGGCGGTCCGTCGCGACTTCGAACGATTTTTCAATCGTCTGATCCCACAAGGAACAGACGGCTATGAGCATAACGACGAAGGCCTGGACGACCTCCCGGCGCACTTCAAGGCCAGCGTGCTTGGTTGCCAGATCAGTCTGCCGGTTTCGGCAGGTCGGTTGGCACTGGGGACCTGGCAAGGCGTTTATCTGGGCGAGCACCGTGATCATGGCGGTGCTCGAAAAGTCCTCGCCACCTTGCACGGTGAAGGGGCGTAAACCGTTGGTCACCAATGGTTACTGATTTTTTAACGGCGACTTTCGACAGTTGCCAAAGCTGGTCTATAACTAATCTGCTTTTCGCAAGTCATGAGGTAGAACATGAGCGACGATGATCTGGAAAACGACGACCTCGAAGTAGGCGACGAAGACGAGGCCGGGGAAGGCCTGGAAGCGGCAGCGGAAGACGTTGCCGATGACGATGGCGGCGAAGACACGCCGGCCCCGGCTGCCAAAGGCAAAGCCAAGGCTGCGGTGTCGGTAGACGAGTTGCCGAGCATTGAAGCCAAGAACAAGGAACGCGACGCCCTGGCCAAGGCCATGGAAGAGTTCCTGTCGCGTGGCGGCAAGGTTCAGGAAGTGGAGGCCAATGTGGTCGCCGATCCACCGAAGAAACCGGACAACAAGTACGGCAGCCGCCCTATCTGAGGCGTGCCGCATGCTTTCTGAAAAAGCCCGCCGTCGCTGCGGGCTTTTTCATGTCTGGAATAAATATTGGAAGGCGATGCAGACCCTGTGGGAGCTGGCTTGCCAGCGATGGCGGCCTGTCAGACAACATTGATGTTTAATGTGCTGGCCTCATCGCTGGCAAGCCAGCTCCCACAGGGAGTGATGTAAATTCAGGGTCAGTGTTGGGCATTCCAGCGGGCGAGCACCGCTGGCAAATCGGTCAGGCTGCGGATTTCGGCATCCGGTAGACGATCCGCTTCCCACGGTTTGCCCGCCGGGTTAAACCAGATCGCCCGCAACCCCGCCTGCTGCGCTCCGGCAATGTCATCACCCGGATGATCACCGATATGCACGGCGGTTTCGGCCGTGGCGCCACCACGCTGCAAAGCTTCGTGAAACAACCGCGCATCCGGTTTGGCGATGCCGATATCTTCCGCGCACAACGCAAATTTGAAGTAATCCGCCAACCCCAATCGACGCACATCGGCATTGCCATTGGTGACCACGCCAAGGGCGTAATGATTGGCGAGAATCTCCAGCACCGGCTCGACTTCAGGGAACACTTCGATCTGATGCCGGGCATGCAGGAATACTTCAAAGCCCTTGTCTGCCAAATCGGTTGCTTCGCCATGGGCGTATCCTGCGTCTTCCATCGCATGAAACAGCACTCGCCGACGTAGCGCGCTGATCCGGTGCTTGAGCCCCGGTTCGTTAGCCAGCACACGCTCACGAATCGCCCACAAATGTTCGACCGGCACCGCGCCGAGATTCGGCGCATGTTCGCTCAGCCATTCGCGCAATACCGCTTCGGCGCTGACAATCACCGGGGCGGTGTCCCACAGGGTGTCGTCGAGGTCGAAGGTGATCAACTGGATGCTCATGAATCGTCGCCTTTCATACGTTTGGCCCGTGGATGGGCACTGTCGTAGACCGCCGCCAGGTGCTGGAAGTCCAGGTGCGTGTAGATCTGCGTGGTCTTGATGTCGGAGTGGCCGAGCAATTCCTGTACCGCGCGCAGGTCCTGCGAGGATTCCAGCAAGTGGCTGGCGAAGGAGTGGCGCAGCATGTGCGGGTGCAGGTTCTGCCCCAGTTCGCGCTCGCCGGCCAGTTTGACCCGTACCTGAATCGCTCGTGGGCCAAGGCGCCGGCCTTGCTGGCTGACGAACACGGCGTCGTCCGCTGGGTTGGTCATCGCGCGCAGCGGCAGCCATTGTTCGATCGCTTCGCGGGCCTTTTTACCGACCGGCAGCAGGCGGGTTTTGCTGCCTTTGCCGAGCACTTGCACCATGCCGTCGGCGAGGTCGAGTTGATCGAGATTGAGCCCGGTCAGTTCGGAAAGGCGCAGGCCGGAGGAATAGAACAACTCCAGAATCGCCTGATCGCGCCGCGCCAGAAAATCATCCTCGACCGCGCCTTCAAGCAGTTGCAGCGCTCGGTCGGTATCGAGGGTTTTCGGCAGACGTCGCTCGCCTTTCGGCGGGGCCAGACCGGTCGCCGGATCATGGTCGCAAAGGCCTTCGCGATTCAGATAGTGATAGAGCCCGCGCACCGCCGAGAGCAGGCGAGCGAGGCTGCGCGAAGACTGACCTTGCGCATGCAAACGGGCGATCAGGCTGCGCAGGCGCTGAATGTCCAGCGCGGCCCAACTGCCGATGTTCTGTTTGACGCACCAGCCGAGGACTTTATCGAGGTCGCGGCGGTAGGCCGACAGCGTGTGCGGCGACACCTGTCGCTCACTGCGCAGGTGTTCGCAGTAAGCGTCCAGTTGTCGTTCCATTTCAGCGCACCGAGCGCAGGGAGCTGTTGACCCGTGGCAGCACGCGGCCCATGACTTCGGCGATGTAGCTTAAGAACAGCGTACCGACCGAACTCTTGTAGTGCTGCGGATCACGGCTGGCGATCGCCAGAATGCCGTGAATACCTTGATGGCTGACCGCAACCACGGCGGTGGAGCCGATCTGCTTGCGCTGTTCTTCGCCGAAGAGGAAATCCAGTTCGTGCTCGCGCAGGCTGCCGCTGACGCTTTTGCCTTCGGTGAGCAAGCCGCCGATGGCGACTTGGGCGTCAGCGTGAGTAACCCAGCGACCGACCGGCGCCGGGTTGTCGCCGAGCAGGATCAGGCTGACAAAAGGCACCTGAAAATCCTGACGCAAACTGTCTTCGACGCTGATCACCACGTCTTCCAGGCTGGAGGCGTCCATCAGGGAAAGAATGAGGCGGCGGGTCTTGTCGAACAGCCGATCGTTGTCACGGGCGACGTCCATCAACTGCGAGAGGCGGTGACGCATCTCGATGTTGCGGTCGCGCAGAATGGTCATCTGCCGCTCGACCAGCGAAACGGTGTCGCCGCGCTGGTGCGGGATGCGCAGGGCGGGCAGCAGTTCTTCGTGCTCGACGAAGAAGTCCGGGTGCGCCTCGAGGTATGCGGCAACCGCTGCCGCCTCCAGGCTCTCGGACGCGGATTCGTCGGACTGTCGGGCGGGTACCTGAGGCTTATCGGTCATGGTTTCTGCTCACTCAAAGACGTACTTGTCCTTCGTATACACGCACTGCCGGACCGGTCATCAGCACCGGTTGGCCTGGGCCTGCCCACTCAATGGACAGACGCCCGCCGGGCAGGTCGATCAATAGCGGCGAATCCATCCACCCCTGGCTGATCGCAGCGACAGCCGCTGCACACGCGCCGGTGCCGCAGGCCTGGGTTTCCCCGGCGCCACGTTCCCACACGCGCAATTGCGCGCGGTTGCGGTCGATGACCTGGAGAAAACCGACGTTGACCCGTGCCGGGAAGCGCGGATGGTGTTCGATTTTCGGCCCCAGTTCATGTACCGGTGCGCTGTTGATGTCCTGCACGCGCAGCACTGCGTGAGGGTTGCCCATCGACACGGCAGCCAGTTCGACCGTGGTGCCGTCGACTTCCAGCTGATAGCTGATGGCCTTCGCTGGCGCGTCGAACGGAATGTCCGCCGGCACCAGACGCGGGGCGCCCATGTTCACGCCGATCTGGCCGTCGTTACGCACGTCCAGTTCGATGATGCCGCCCTTGGTCTCGACACGGATCTGCCGTTTGGCGGTCAGGCGCTTGTCGAGCACGAAGCGCGCAAAGCAACGCGCGCCGTTGCCGCACTGCTCAACTTCCGAGCCGTCGGAGTTGAAGATCCGATAACGGAAATCCACGTCCGGGTTGCTCGGCGCCTCGACGATCAGCAACTGGTCGAAACCGATGCCGGTGTGCCGATCGCCCCATTGCTTGGCGTGCTTTGGCTGAATATGCGCGTGCTGGCTGACCAGGTCGAGAACCATGAAGTCATTGCCCAAGCCGTGCATTTTGGTAAAACGCAGCAGCATGGGTTACTCCGGCAGCAGGCTTTCGCCGGCAAACAGCTCGGCCACGGTTTCGCGGCGGCGCACTTCAAAAACCTGATCACCGTCTACCAGCACTTCAGCGGCACGGCCGCGAGTGTTGTAGTTGGAACTCATCACAAAACCATAGGCGCCGGCCGAATGCACGGCCAGCAGATCGCCTTCGGCCAGAGCCAATTCGCGATCCTTGGCGAGGAAGTCGCCGGTTTCGCAGATCGGGCCGACGATGTCGTATTTGCGCGCAGCGGTGTCACGCGGTTTGACGGCGGTGACGTCCATCCACGCCTGATACAGCGCCGGGCGGATCAGGTCGTTCATCGCCGCGTCGACGATGGCGAAATCCTTGTGCTCGGTGTGTTTGAGGTACTCGACCTGGGTCAGCAGCACGCCGGCATTGGCAACGATGAAGCGGCCCGGCTCGAACACCAGTGCCAGATCACGACCGTTGAGACGCTCGCGCACGGCTTTGATGTAGTCGGCAGCCATCGGCGGCTCTTCATCGCGATAACGCACACCCAAACCACCACCGAGATCGATGTGGCGCAAGTGAATGCCGCAATCGCCGAGACGATCGACCAGATCCAGCAGGCGGTCGAGGGCATCGAGGAACGGTGGCAGCGTGGTCAGTTGCGAACCGATGTGGCAGTCGACACCCACCACTTCCAGGTTCGGCAGATGCGCGGCGCGCACGTACACGTCTTCGGCGTCGGCAATGGCGATGCCGAACTTGTTCTCTTTGAGACCGGTGGAAATGTACGGGTGGGTGCCGGCATCGACGTCCGGGTTCACCCGCAGCGAAACCGGTGCGCGAACGCCCAGTTCGGCGGCAACCACTTGCAGGCGCTCCAGCTCATCAGTGGATTCGACGTTGAAGCAGTGCACGCCGACTTCCAGCGCGCGACGCATGTCGTCACGGGTCTTGCCGACGCCGGAGAAGACGATTTTGTCAGCGCTGCCGCCAGCGGCGAGGACGCGTTCCAGCTCGCCACGGGAAACGATGTCGAAACCGGCGCCGAGACGCGCCAGGACATTCAGAACACCGAGGTTGGAGTTGGCCTTGACCGCAAAGCAGACCAGGTGCGGCATGCCGGCCAGCGCATCGGCGTAAGCCAGATATTGGGCTTCGATGTGCGCGCGCGAGTAGACATAAGTAGGCGTGCCGAAGCGATCGGCGATGGCGGACAGCGCCACACCTTCCGCGAACAGTTCCCCGCCACGGTAGTTAAAAGCGTCCATGGCGATCCCTTATTGGTAAACGTCGTGCTTGTGCGCCTTGGAGGCAGGCTTTTGTTGCGACGATTTGGCTTGCTCGGCCGGATCCTGGTCGTCATCGGGCAGGTACAGCGGGCCTTTCTGACCGCAGGCCGAAACAAGGCAGGCAACCGCGACGAGCGCAGCAAGGGAAGAGATCAGGCGCTTCATGGCGAAATCCTTGAAAATGCGTTAATTGCGCCGGAGTATACCGGCCACCCGGCAGCTTGCCTATGCGAGGGGGTTCCCGTCCGGCGGGGCTTGTTCGCCAGCATGTAGAACCCTGTGGGAGCGGGCTTGCCCGCGATTACGGTGGTTCAATCGAGCTCAATGTTGAATTTGCCGGCCTCATCGCGGGCAAGCCCGCTCCCACAGGGACCAGGTTTGTTACGTCGATCGGTGCTTGGTCGTTAATCTTTGCAATCGGCCCGAAGCGTCCGTATCTTTCGGCGCTTGAGCCTGATCAGACATTTTTTGAGGTTGCCGCAATGAGTTTGTCCGAAGCCCGTTTCCACGATCTGGTCGATGAAACCCAGGAAAAGCTGGAAGACATCTTTGACGAAAGCGATCTGGATATCGATATGGAGAACTCGGCCGGTGTCCTCACCGTCAAGTTCGAAAACGGCTCGCAGCTGATCTTCAGCCGTCAGGAGCCGCTGCGTCAGCTGTGGCTGGCGGCGGTGTCCGGTGGCTTCCACTTCGACTACGACGAAGAGAGCGAGCGCTGGATGTGCGACAAGAGCGAAGAGCAGCTGGGCGAAATGCTCGAGCGCATCGTCAAGCAGCAGGCCGGCGCCGAATTCGATTTCGAAGGTCTGTGAATCCGTGACTGACGCCGCTCCTGTTCGTCCACCGAAGCCGCTTTACAGCAACATCAGCCCGGCCGTGCCTTCGCCGTGCAGCGGCGTGTGCCGACTGGATGAGCACAAGGTCTGCCTGGGCTGTTTCCGCCATGTCGAGGATATTCGTGAATGGCGTTCGGCAGACGATCAGCGCCGCCGGGTCATCTGCGCCCAAGCCTGTTCCGACGATAACCATCAGCCCGCTGTGCGTTTTCCGTTTCGCCCTTTTTCCGGCTGCTATTTATTACAGGCCCAGGTACATGCCCGAATACGTCA
>NZ_RWIM01000052.1 GCF_009764645.1 Pseudomonas sp. PB106 | reverse complement strand
CTGTAGGAGCTGCCGCAGGCTGCGATCTTTTGATCTGCCAATAAAAAAGGCCAACGCAATGCGTTGGCCTTTTTTGTTTGACGCAGACCGGGATCAGAAATCCAGGTTAGAAACCGCCAACGCATTGCTCTCGATGAAGTCACGGCGAGGTTCGACCGCATCACCCATGAGGGTGTTGAAGATCTGGTCTGCGCCAATGGCGTCTTCGATGGTGACTTTCAGCATGCGGCGCACGCTTGGGTCCATGGTGGTTTCCCACAGCTGATCCGGGTTCATTTCGCCCAGACCTTTGTATCGCTGAATGGTGTGGCGCTTGGTGCTTTCAGCCATCAACCAGTCCAGTGCTTCCTTGAACTCGGTGACCGCTTTCTTGCGCTCGCCACGCTGGATGTACGCGCCTTCGTCAAGCAGGGTGCTCAGTTGAGCGCCGAGGGTGACGACGGTTTTGTAGTCGTTGCTGCCGAAGAAGTCGCGGTTGAAAGTGACGTAGTTCGACAGGCCGTGGGAGATCAGTTCGACCTCTGGCAGCCAAACGCCACGCTCACGATCTTCACGCAGGCTGGCTTTGTAAACCAGACCGGACTTCTCATTGGTGCGCAGACGAGTTTCGTACTGGGCCAGCCACTCTTGCATCGCAGCGTGGTCGCCAAGTGTTTCCAGGCTCACGGCCGGCAGGTAGATGAAGTGCTCGGTCAGCTCCTGCGGGTACAGGCGCGACAGACGCTTGAGGGTCTTCATCACCATGCGGAAGTCGTTCACCAGACGCTCAAGCGCTTCACCGGAAATGCCCGGGGCTTCTTCGTTCAGGTGCAGGCTCGCATCTTCCAGGGCCGACTGCGTCATGTACTCTTCCATGGCGTCGTCGTCTTTGATGTATTGCTCTTGCTTGCCTTTCTTGACCTTGTACAACGGCGGCTGAGCGATATAGATGTAGCCGCGCTCGATCAGCTCCGGCAACTGACGGAAGAAGAAGGTCAGCAGCAGGGTACGGATGTGCGAACCGTCGACGTCAGCATCGGTCATGATGATGATGTTGTGATAGCGCAGCTTGTCGATGTTGTACTCGTCGCGACCGATGCCACAGCCCAGAGCAGTGATCAGGGTGCCCACTTCCTGGGACGAGATCATCTTGTCGAAACGGGCTTTCTCGACGTTGAGGATCTTGCCCTTCAGCGGCAGGATTGCCTGGGTCTTGCGGTTACGTCCCTGCTTGGCAGAGCCGCCCGCGGAGTCACCTTCCACGAGGTACAGTTCGGACAGCGCAGGATCTTTTTCCTGGCAGTCAGCGAGCTTGCCCGGCAAACCGGCGATATCCAGCGCGCCTTTGCGGCGGGTCATCTCACGAGCTTTGCGCGCCGCTTCACGGGCACGGGCAGCATCGATCATCTTGCCGACGACCAGCTTGGCTTCGTTCGGGTTCTCCAGGAGGAAGTCGGAGAAGTACTTGCCCATTTCCTGTTCGACCGCGGTCTTCACTTCGGAAGAGACCAGCTTGTCTTTGGTCTGCGAGCTGAACTTCGGATCCGGCACTTTCACCGAGATGATCGCGGTCAGGCCTTCACGGGCATCGTCACCGGTGGTGGCGACTTTATGCTTCTTCGCCAGACCTTCCTGCTCGATGTAGTTGTTCAGGTTACGCGTCAGTGCCGAACGGAAACCCACCAGGTGAGTACCACCGTCGCGCTGTGGAATGTTGTTGGTGAAGCACAACAGGTTCTCGTTGAAGCTGTCGTTCCACTGCAGGGCGATTTCCACGCCGATGCCGTCTTCACGCTGGATGTTGAAGTGGAACACCTGGTTGACCGCAGTCTTGTTGGTGTTCAGGTATTCAACGAACGCACGCAGGCCGCCTTCGTACTTGAACAGCTCTTCCTTGCCGCTGCGCTCATCCTTGAGGACGATACCGACACCGGAGTTGAGGAAGGACAGTTCACGAATGCGCTTGGCCAGGATGTCCCAGCTGAAGTGAATGTTTTTGAAGGTTTCGCTGGAAGCCTTGAAGTGGATCTGGGTGCCGGTGGTTTCGCTGTCGCCAACGATGGCCATCGGTGCCTGAGGTACGCCGTGGATGTAGGTCTGTTCCCAGATCTTGCCGCTGCGGCGAACGGTCAGTACCAGTTCTTCGGACAGTGCGTTCACTACCGACACACCTACACCGTGCAGACCACCGGATACTTTGTAGGAGTTGTCGTCGAACTTACCGCCAGCGTGGAGGACGGTCATGATGACCTCGGCGGCGGAAACGCCTTCCTCTTTGTGCACGTCTACCGGGATGCCACGGCCGTTGTCTTTAACGGTGATGGACTCATCCGGGTGGATGATGATGCTGATGTCGTCACAGTGGCCGGCGAGGGCTTCGTCGATCGAGTTGTCGACCACTTCGAACACCATGTGGTGCAGACCGCTGCCATCGTCGGTGTCACCAATGTACATACCGGGACGTTTGCGTACGGCATCCAGGCCTTTCAGCACTTTAATGCTCGTTGAGTCGTACGTATTTTCTTCGCTCAATGCCTTCACTCCCGATGGTCGTGGGTCTGGGTGATACGGCCCTGTTCCACGTGGAACAGAGCGACTGGCGTTTCCGTCTGCCAGCCTTCCCTCAATAATTCGTGGTCTACACAGGTGATGAACACCTGGCAGCGTAAGTCTTCCAGCAAGCGGCACAGCGCGCGACGGTGGCCCTCGTCCAGCTCGGACGGCAAATCATCCACCAGATAAATACACTGACCGCGTCGGGCCTGGCTGACCAGATGCCCTTGGGCAATCCGCAGCGCACAGACCACCAACTTCTGCTGACCCCGGGACAAAATGTCCGCGGCGTTGTGTGCGCCCAATCTAAGACGCAGATCAGCCCGTTGCGGTCCGGCCTGGGTATGACCCATTTGCTGGTCCCGTTGCACGGAACCGGCCAGTACGGCGCTCAATTCCCGGTCTTTGTCCCAGCCTCGGTAATAGCTGAGCGTCAAACCTTCGAGCTCAACCAGTTCGCTCAAGGTTTGTTCAAAGACTGGTTTCAAGGCTTTGATGTAAGCGCGGCGGTATTCATCGATTTCGGCGCTGGCCTGGCACAGTTCCCTGTCCCAAACCGCTTGCGAAACGGCGTCAAGTGTACCATGCCGCAGCCAGGAGTTTCTCTGGCGCAAGGCCTTCTGCAAACGCTGCCAGGTGGCCATGAAACGTGGCTCGACGTGGAACACGCCCCAGTCGAGAAACTGCCGGCGAATCTTCGGCGCGCCTTCGAGCAGGCGGAAGCTGTCGGGGTTGATCAACTGCAGCGGCAGGATCTCCGCCAGTTGCGCAGCGCTGCGGGCGTTCTGGCCGTCGATGCGGATCTGGAACTCACCCTGACGATCGCGCGAGATGCCCAATGCGCTGTGGCCACCCTCGGCCAATTCAACCTGACCGAATACGGTACAAGCGAGTTGTTCGTACTGGATGACCGGCAAAAGCCGCGTGCTACGAAACGAACGGGCAAGCCCCAGCAGATGAATGGCTTCCAGAACACTGGTTTTGCCGCTGCCGTTGGCGCCGTAAAGAATGTTGATGCGGGGGGAGGGGGAGAAGGTCACCGGGTGCAGATTGCGCACCGCGGTGACCGAAACGCGACTTAAGGACATCCAGGTTCAGCTGATTACAGACGCATCGGCATAACAACGTAAGCCGAATCGTCGTTGTCGGACTCTTGCACCAGCGCACTGCTGTTGGAGTCGGACAGGATCAGGCGAACCTGCTCGGTGGTCATCACGCCCAGCACGTCGAGCAGATAGCTCACGTTGAAACCGATTTCCAAAGAGCCGCCGTTGTATTCAACACCGACTTCTTCTTCCGCTTCTTCCTGCTCCGGGTTGTTGGCCTGGATCTTCAACTGACCGCTGGCCAGTTGCAGACGGATACCACGGTACTTCTCGTTGGACAGAATCGCGGTACGGCTGAACGCTTCACGCAGGGCCTGGCGATCACCGAGTACCAGCTTGTCGCCGCCCTTCGGCAGAACGCGCTCGTAATCCGGGAACTTGCCGTCGACCAGTTTCGAGGTGAAGGTGAATTCGCCGGTAGTGGCGCGGATGTGGTGCTGACCCAGCACGATGCTGACGTTACCGTCCGGCTCGGTGAGCAGACGCGCCAGCTCAAGGATACCTTTGCGCGGCACGATCACTTGATGGCGATCCGGCTGGCCGATATCGGCTTTCATCGAGCACATGGCCAGACGGTGACCGTCGGTGGCGACAGCGCGGATGATGCCTTCGGACACTTCCAGCAGCATGCCGTTGAGGTAGTAACGCACGTCCTGCTGAGCCATGGCGAAGCTGGTGCGTTCAATCAGACGACGCAGTTTGCTTTGCTCAAGGCTGCAGGTCAGCGAGCCCGGGCCTTCTTCAACGGTCGGGAAATCGTTGGCTGGCAGAGTCGACAGGGTGAAACGGCTGCGACCAGCCTTCACCACCAACTTCTGCTCGTCGACCTTGATGTCGATCAGCGCATCGTTAGGCAGGCTTTTGCAGATGTCCATCAGCTTGCGCGCAGGCACGGTGATGGAACCTGTTTCTGCCGGCTCTTCAAGTTGCACGCGACCGACCAGCTCGACCTCAAGGTCGGTACCGGTCAGCGACAGTTGCTGGCCTTCGACTACCAACAGCACGTTGGACAGTACCGGCAAGGTCTGTCGACGCTCGACGACGCCTGCGACCAGTTGCAGGGGTTTCAACAGGGCTTCGCGTTGAATGGTGAAATGCATGGTCTAGTCCCTTGCCTTAATAAGCTGCGCTGGTGTTCATCAAGTGGTCAGTGTACGCAGCAGGTTCTTGTAGTCCTCGCGGATGTCCGCGTCGGATTCCTTAAGTTCGTTGATCTTGCGGCAGGCGTGCAACACGGTAGTGTGATCGCGGCCGCCAAACACATCGCCGATTTCCGGCAGGCTGTGGTTGGTGAGTTCCTTGGACAACGCCATGGCTACCTGACGCGGACGTGCGACCGAGCGCGAACGGCGTTTGGACAGCAAGTCGGAAATCTTGATCTTGTAGTACTCGGCGACGGTGCGCTGAATGTTATCCACAGAGACCAGTTTGTCCTGCAGCGCCAACAAGTCTTTCAGGGATTCGCGAATCAGCTCGATGGTGATGTCGCGGCCCATGAAGTGCGAGTGGGCGATCACACGTTTCAGCGCGCCTTCCAGCTCACGGACGTTGGAGCGAATACGCTGGGCAATGAAGAACGCGGCGTCGTGCGGCAAGTCGACTTTGGCCTGGTCGGCCTTCTTCATCAAGATCGCCACGCGGGTTTCCAGTTCCGGCGGCTCGACGGCGACCGTCAGGCCCCAGCCGAAGCGGGATTTGAGGCGCTCTTCAAGGCCTTCGATTTCTTTCGGGTAGCGGTCACTGGTGAGAATGACCTGCTGACCACCTTCAAGCAGGGCGTTGAAGGTGTGGAAAAACTCTTCCTGCGAACGCTCTTTTCGAGCGAAAAACTGAATGTCATCGATCAACAACGCATCCACCGAACGGTAGAAACGCTTGAATTCGTTGATCGCATTCAGTTGCAGCGCCTTGACCATGTCGGCCACGAATCGCTCGGAATGCAGGTACACGACCTTGGCATTCGGATTCTTCTTTAATAGGTGGTTACCCACAGCGTGCATCAAGTGGGTCTTACCCAAGCCAACGCCACCATAAAGGAAGAGTGGGTTATAGCCGTGCTTGGGATTGTCCGCTACCTGCCAAGCCGCCGCGCGGGCGAGTTGGTTCGACTTACCTTCGACAAAATTCTCGAAAGTGAAAGTGCGGTTCAGGTAACTGGTGTGCTTGAGCGCACCTTCGACCTGCACGGTGCGCTGCTCGGCGCGAACCGGGGCCTGTTGGGAAGCAGCACCGGACATCGGATCGAAGCTGTCGCGAGACGGTTCATCGCTGACTTCCGGACTTTTCTGCGTCGAGCGCTTGGCTGTAGGTGCGAGCGTCTGCGCAGGAGCGGGCGTGTTCACCGGCGCAGCATGGGTCTGCGCCTGGGAAGCTTGCGCTGCCGCCAGCGGCGCATTGGGTGCGGCACGCGGTGCCGAGCTGCGTTTGCTGCCTATTAATAAGGAAAGCGCAGGCGCCAGGCCGTTGCCGTGCTCATCCAGCAGTTCGAGGACGCGTCCCAGGTACTTTTCGTTGACCCAGTCCAGCACAAAACGGTTCGGTGCGTAGACGCGCAACTCGTCGCCTTCGGCTTCGACCTGTAGTGGACGGATCCAGGTGTTGAATTGTTGGGCAGGCAGCTCTTCGCGCAAAAGCTCCACGCACTGCTGCCAAAGTTCCACTGACACGGATATCCCCTAAGTTGAAAGCCGGTGAGGCAAAAACAAGCGGCCATTGTAGCGGCGAGACGTCCACTTATCCACATGCAGGTTGCTCGGCGCGCATGATTTATCAATGCGTTAACCGCAGAAAAAGCGACCAACGGTGTGTGAATAAGCTCTGTGGATAACCGCCTCTAAGGGCACTGGACAACTGGGGGTTGAACTCGGTGGATAACCAGCCTGTGGATAACAACCTCTTTCACGCACAGGTTATCCGATAGCGCAGCACAGGCTGAACACCGTTTTCCCCTGTAGTTGTCATTCTCTGTACACCTCGTGGCATCTGGGGTGGGATCACTTATCCACAGACCATGGCGGGTCTAGCTTTTATAAGCTTTACAGAAAAGCTTTAAATAATTCCCTTCTTTATTTTTATGTATGGCAAGGACGTGATCAGGGCAAGAAGCCGTCGAGATCTATTTATAAGGAAACGTTGGTTGGAAATTGACCTGAAGGCTTGCTTTCTCTAGAATCCCCGGTCTCTTAAAACGGGGGCCATTCCGGCCCGTTGTGGACGAACCAGGTAACACGACAATGAAACGTACTTTCCAACCAAGCACTATCAAACGCGCTCGTACCCACGGTTTCCGTGCTCGCATGGCTACCAAGAACGGCCGCGCAGTCCTGTCGCGTCGTCGCGCCAAAGGTCGTGCGCGTCTGGCAGTTTGATAATCCGGTACTGGAGGTGAGTCAGGACTTCAGTCGGGAAAAGCGTCTGCTTACCCCCCGGCATTTCAAGGCAGTCTTTGACTCCCCTACCGGCAAGGTTCCGGGGAAAAATCTCCTGCTCCTTGCGCGCAACAACGATCTTGATCACCCCCGTCTCGGGCTGGTTATCGGGAAAAAGAGCGTAAAGCTCTCCGTTGAGCGCAATCGCCTCAAACGTTTGATGCGCGAATCATTCCGTCTGCACCAGGATTCACTGGTCGGCTGGGATATCGTTATCGTCGCGCGCAAAGGTCTGGGCGATGTAGAAAACCCCGAATTGATTCAGCATTTCGGCAAGCTCTGGAAGCGTCTGGCACGCAGCAAGCCAGTTCCAGAAGTCAAAACCGAAACTGTAGGGGTAGACAGTACCGATGCGTAAACTGGCCCTCGTTCCGATCCAGTTTTATCGCTATGCCATTAGTCCTTTGATGGCCAGCCACTGTCGTTTCTACCCCAGTTGTTCCTGCTACGCGTATGAAGCCATTGAAAATCATGGCCTTCTGCGCGGTGGCTGGCTGACCTTTCGTCGTTTAGGTCGCTGTCATCCGTGGAATCCCGGTGGTTATGACCCGGTTCCACCTATCCCTACCTCCCGTTCTTCTTCGATGGCCGAGTAATCATGGATATCAAACGCACGATCCTGATCGTCGCCCTGGCAATCGTGGCCTACGTTATGGTCCTTAAATGGAACCAGGACTACGGTCAAGCTGCCCTGCCGACTCAGAATGTTGCTTCCAGTACGACTACATCCGGTTTGCCGGACACCGCCACTGGCAATAATGCTGCCGCCAGTGACGATATTCCGCGCGCCGCTAGCGATACCAGCGCACCTGCCGAAACACCGGTAGCCGCCAGCAAGGATCTGATCCAGATCAAAACCGACGTGCTCGATCTCGCGATCGATCCACAAGGTGGCGATGTTGCTCAACTGACCTTGCCTCTGTATCCACGTCGTCAGGATCGTCCTGATGTTCCGTTCCAGCTGTTCGATAACGGCGGCGAACGTGTTTATCTGGCACAAAGCGGTCTGATCGGCACCAATGGCCCGGACGCAAATCCGGCCGGTCGCCCGGTCTACTCCTCGGAGAAGAAGACTTATCAACTGGCTGACGGTCAGGACCAACTGGTCGTAGACCTGAAGTTCAGCAAGGACGGCGTCAATTACATCAAGCGTTTCACCCTGAAACGCGGCCTGTATGACGTAGCCGTTTCCTACATTGTGGATAACCAGAGCGCTCAGCCCTGGAACGGCGCGATGTTTGCTCAGTTGAAACGCGACAACAGCGCTGATCCTTCGTCGACAACCGCTACTGGCACCGCGACTTACCTGGGCGCCGCCCTGTGGACAAGTTCGGAGCCGTACAAGAAAGTGTCCATGAAGGACATGGACAAGGCGCAGTTGAAAGAAACCGTCACCGGTGGTTGGGTAGCCTGGCTGCAACACTACTTCGTGACCGCGTGGATTCCTGCGAAGGGCGAAAACAACGTCGTTCAGACCCGCAAAGACAGCAAAGGCAACTACATCATCGGTTACACCGGTCCTACTTTGACCGCTGCACCGGGTGCGAAAGTTGAAACCAGCGCTGTGCTGTACGCCGGCCCGAAAAGCCAGGCTGTGCTGAAAGAGTTGTCCCCAGGTCTGGAACTGACCGTCGACTACGGCATTCTGTGGTTCATTGCCCAGCCAATCTTCTGGTTGCTGCAACACATCCACGCCATCGTCGGTAACTGGGGCTGGTCGATCATCTTCCTGACCATGCTGATCAAGGGGCTTTTCTTCCCTCTGTCGGCTGCCAGCTACAAATCGATGGCGCGCATGCGTGCTGTTGCGCCGAAACTGGCTGCTCTGAAAGAGCAACATGGCGATGACCGGCAGAAAATGTCGCAAGCCATGATGGAGCTGTACAAGAAAGAGAAGATCAATCCACTGGGTGGTTGCTTGCCAATCCTCGTGCAGATGCCGGTTTTCCTTTCGCTGTACTGGGTTCTGCTGGAAAGCGTGGAAATGCGCCAAGCGCCGTTCATGCTGTGGATCACTGACCTGTCGATCAAGGATCCGTTCTTCATTCTGCCGATCATCATGGGCGCAACCATGTTCATCCAGCAGCAGTTGAACCCGACTCCTCCGGATCCGATGCAGGCGAAGGTCATGAAAATGATGCCGATCATCTTCACCTTCTTCTTCCTCTGGTTCCCGGCTGGTCTGGTGCTGTACTGGGTTGTGAACAACTGCCTGTCCATCACCCAACAGTGGTACATCACGCGTAAGATCGAACGGGCTACCAAAGCAGCCGCTTGATTTACACTGTGGATAACCACTCAAAACGCCCCCTAGTGGGGCGTTTTGCTATCTGTCATTTTTGTCTGGATTCCGGTTAATGAGCGTACCTCGTGAAACCATCGCCGCTGTCGCCACCGCTCAAGGCCGTGGTGGTGTGGGCATCGTCCGTATTTCCGGGCCGTTGGCCAGCGTTGCGGCAAAAGCCATCAGCGGTCGCGAACTGAAACCGCGTTATGCCCATTACGGTCCATTTTTCAGTGACGACCAGCAAGTGCTGGACGAAGGTCTGGCGCTGTATTTCCCGGGGCCGAACTCGTTTACCGGCGAAGACGTGCTGGAACTGCAGGGCCACGGCGGCCCAATTGTTCTGGATATGTTGCTCAAACGTTGCCTGGAATTGGGTTGCCGTCTGGCGCGTCCGGGTGAATTCAGTGAACGAGCCTTCCTTAACGACAAACTCGACCTGGCTCAGGCTGAGGCTATTGCCGATTTGATCGAGGCGAGTTCTGCACAGGCTGCGCGCAATGCCCTGCGTTCTTTGCAAGGTGCGTTTTCCCAGCGTGTGCATAACTTGACTGAACAGTTAATCAGCCTGCGCATCTACGTCGAAGCCGCCATCGACTTCCCGGAAGAAGAAATCGACTTCCTCGCCGATGGCCATGTGTTGAGCATGCTCGATAAAGTCCGCGATGAATTATCCACAGTGCTGCGCGAAGCCGGGCAGGGCGCGTTGTTGCGCGATGGCATGACCGTAGTGATTGCCGGCCGTCCGAATGCTGGCAAGTCCAGCTTGTTGAATGCGTTGGCTGGACGTGAAGCGGCCATCGTTACTGAAATTGCCGGCACTACGCGGGATATCCTGCGCGAACATATCCACATCGACGGCATGCCGCTCCACGTTGTGGATACGGCGGGGCTGCGAGATACCGATGATCATGTGGAAAAGATCGGTGTTGAACGGGCATTGAAAGCCATCGGTGAAGCCGACCGAGTGTTGCTGGTCGTCGACGCAACCGCTCCGGAAGCGCTTGATCCCTTTGCGCTGTGGCCGGAGTTCCTCGAAACCCGTCCAGATCCGGCGAAAGTCACTTTGATCCGCAATAAGGCCGATCTGACCGGCGAAGCGATTGCCCTGGAAACCAGTGAGGACGGGCATGTGACAATCAGTTTGAGCGCCAAATCGGCCGGTGAAGGACTGGACTTGCTGCGTGACCATCTCAAGGCATGCATGGGGTATGAGCAAACATCGGAAAGCAGCTTCAGTGCACGTCGCCGTCATCTTGAGGCACTACGCCACGCCAGTGCGGCGCTGGAACACGGTCGCGCCCAACTGACATTGGCAGGCGCTGGCGAATTGCTTGCCGAAGATTTGCGTCAGGCCCAGCATTCTCTAGGGGAAATCACTGGAGCCTTCAGCTCTGATGATCTGCTGGGAAGAATCTTTTCCAGTTTCTGTATCGGAAAATAAAAAAGGGGCTGTGGACAATTTATCCACAGCCCCTTTTTCGTTTACCAGTTGTAAGAGACCGTACCGAGCAGGGTGCGGTCTTCACCCCAGTAGCAGCGGCCGGCATCGTTGCATCCAGACACATATTCCTTGTCGAACAGGTTCTTCGCGTTCAAGTCGACGCTCCAATGCGTGTCGATCTGATAACCGATCGCCGCATCCACCAACGTGACGTCGCCGGCATCAAGCTTGCCGTAGAGAGACGGCGAGGTGTAAGCGAACGCACTGTCGAAGTAACGCACACCGCCACCCACGTACAGACCTTTCAAGTCGCCATCGAGAAAGCGGTATTTCGCCCAGACCGAAGCCTGATTACGCGGCACGCCGGTCATTTGATGGCCTTTGACCAATGACGTCGCGGCATCCTTGGTGATTCGCGCATCGGTGTAGGTGTAGGCCGCCGTGACATTGAGGTTCTGGGTCAGATTGCTGTTGAGTTCCAGTTCCAAGCCTTTGGAACGGCTTTCGCCCACTTGGCGGTAGCTCGACGTGGTGGCGTCGAAGTAGGTGTCGTCTTTTTTGCGCAGGTCATACACCGATGCAGTAAATGCGGTGTCCCAGCCAATCGGTTCGTACTTCAGGCCCACTTCATATTGGCTGCTGGTGATGGGGTCAAGTGGCGCGCCGGCGTTGGAAATCTGCTGTACCGGCACGAACGAAGTGGAATAGCTGACATACGGCGTCATGCCATTGTCGAACTGGTACATCACCCCACCCTGATAAGTGAACTTCTTATCCTCGGAACTGATGTCGCTCGACTGGGCCACCTTGTCGCGGAAATCGCTGTCGACCCAGTCCTGACGGCCGCCGAGCAAGAACAGCCAGTGGTCATACTTGCTCTGGATCTGTGCATAAACCCCTTTCATCTGTTGCTCGAGCAAGGTGTTTTGCACAGCGATCGGGGTGGTCGGATCGCGCAGATAAACCGGGTTATACACATCGATCGGCCCGACGATGCCGGCGTTCCAGTCCTGGTTGAACGAAGTACGGTCGTAGCTGGCGCCGAACAACACGGTGTTCTCCAGACCACCGACCTGGAATTTTCCTTCCAGTTGGTTATCCAGTGAGTACACCATTGATTTGTTGAATCGATCGTACGCGGTCATGTTCAGGCGCGTGCCGAATCCGGCGTTATTGAGGTTTCCCGGCCAGGTTTCGTGACGTGTAATGCGCGACTGCATATAGCGCGAGTTCTGCCGGAACTGCCAGTCATCGTTGAATGCATGGCTGAACTCGTAACCGGTGCTCCAGGTTTCCCGTTCGAAAGTGTTCCAGTCCGGATCGCCGAGCATGGTGCCTTTGGATAATTTGCCGTTCGGGTTTGTCAGCAAAGTCCCCGCGGCCGGCAGGCCAAGTTCCATGTTGGTGTGATCCTTCTGGTAGTTGGCCAGCAGGGTCAGGGTGTTGAAATCGTCAAAATTCAGGGTCAGGGATGGTGCGATGTAGATCCGGTCGTCCGGGACGTGATCGGTCTGGGTGTCAGATTTGCGTCCAAGCATCACCACTCGCCCAAGGACATTGCCGCTGTCATTGAGTGGTCCAGACACATCCACGCCGATCTGCCGGCGATTGTTCGAGCCATAACCCAATTGCACTTCACCTTGCGGTGCGGCAGTCGGGCGTTTGCTCACCAGATTGACCAGGCCGCCCGGCGCGTTTTCTCCATAAAGCAGCGAAGACGGGCCGCGGAAAATCTCTACCCGCTCAAGTCCGTACGGCTCGGTGCTGGTGTCATAGCGGTTGCCCTGTACGCGTAGTCCATCGCGCAATAGACCGTAGCCGTAATCGGTGGCGTTGAAACCGCGAATATAGAAGAGGTCTCCGGCCAGGCTGTCGCCGGCGGCAAATGGTGGCGCGAAGATCCCCGGCACGTAGCCGAGTACCTCGGTGAGTGTCTGAGATTTCTGATCTTTCATGCGCTGGGCGGTGACGACTGACACGGAACGCGGCGTTTCCGACAACGGTGTACTGGTTTTCGTACCGATTCGGCTGTTCTGCGCCTTGTACCCTACGTCAGCTGCATAATCGAGGTTCATCGGATTAGCCAACTGCCCGTTGATGTTGGTCGGAGCCAACTCGAGCGAATCGCTGTTGGGCAGCGACTGCAGAATGTAGCTGCCCGGCGCCTGCGGCACGGCTTGCAGACCCGAGCCTTGCAGCAGCTGAGCGAATCCCTGATCGACAGTGAAATTGCCGTTGAGCCCGGTGCTTCGCAAGCGGCCGGTCTGTTGCGGCGAGAACGACAGAATCACATTCGCGGCGGAGGCGAACTGGCTCAGCGCATTGTCCAGCGGACCGGCAGCAATGGTGTAACGCTGGGCTGTTGTCGCAGCGAAGGCGCTTTGGCTCAGTACCAGGCAGGAAGCCGCACTGGTCATCAGTAAGCTATAGGCAATGCAGTGGTGGGAAAAACGCTGACGAAACGTGGGAAGACGCATGTGTGGATAAGCCCTGAAGGTGGCAAAGAGCCGCGTTTATCGCGATTACCTTTAGGGCCGGGTCAGGGCAAAAAAAGATAACCCTGTCTTCGATTTATTTTTCCCCAGGTGTTTTTCGCTCACACGTTATGACTGATCGATACCCAGTACCGGCTGAAGTATCGGACGCTGATCGGCAACGAGGCCTGAAGATTGGCCAGCACTGCGTCAGTGGCGTCGAGGCGGAAAGTGCCGGAGACGCGCAGATCCCGGGCGCGGCTATCGCAATGCAGGATGCCCCGACGATAACGCCCCAACTCTTCGAGCACATCGCCCAAGCGGGCATCAAGGACGATCAACTGGCCGTTGATCCACGCCACTTCCGAGGATTTGAAGGGATGAATGAGCCCGATATGCCGACTATCGAAGTCAGCACCTTCACCTGCTTTCAGAATGATTGCGCCTGTGGATAGATCTCCCGGTTGCACACTGACCTGATGTTCCAACACACCCACGCGGGTAGAACCGGCCAACTGATGAACGGAGAAACGTGTACCCAACGCTTGAATCCGGCCGTCACGGGTTTCAACAAAAAATGGCCGCTGATCGCCGAGCTTGCCGGTTTGAATGAGGATCTCTCCCATGCGCAGGCGAATCAGCCGCTGCGCCGCATCGAAAGACACATCAATCGCGGTGTCTGTGTTGAGCTGAATCCGACTGCCGTCAGCCAGGGCAATGCTGCGCCGCTGACCGACGCCGGTTTTATAGTCGGCCCAGACGTTCCCCAGGGAGGTGTGTTGCTGAACATTCCAGCCTACAAAACCTGTTCCCGCCGCGAGCAACAACAACTTCAACACCTGGCGCCGATGCTGACCGTTATTCAGTGCGCGCCGTTTCAGATCTTGCGGCAAGGTGCCGAGGTGGCGCTGCAGTTGTTCCATCTGATTCCATGCGGCCAGATGCGCCGGATCGCTGTCTATCCACAACTGCCAAGCCTTCTGTTCGGCGAGTGTCGGCGGATCGGCCTGAAACTGCACATACCAGCTGGCGGCAGCTTCGAACACCTGACGGTGAGGAGCGATAGCCATCAACGTTGCGCCATGATCAGGGCACATTCCGTCAGGGCACGGATCATGTGCTTCTTCACCGTGGTCAGGGAAACCTTCAACTGCACGGCAATCTGTTGATACGTCAGGCCATCAATCTGCGAAAGCATAAAGATCTGCTGAGTGCGAGCGCCAAGACCGGCCAAGGCTTTATCCACAGCGACCAGCGTTTCGATGATCAGCGCCTTGTCTTCCTCGCTGATGGCGGTGGCTTCCGGTCGAGCGGCCAAAGTCTGCAGATAGGCAACTTCGATGGCCTGTCTTCGATAACGATCAATGACCAGGCCGCGTGCAATGGTTGCCAGATAATCACGCGGTTCGCGGATCTGCGCGGCGTTGCGTGCCGCCAGTATTCGCACAAACGTGTCATGCGCCACATCGGCCGCATCGCAGGCGTCATGCAATTTTCCCTTGAGCCACCCGTATAGCCACGAATGGTGTTGCTCGTAGATTTGCTCGATCGCAGCAGTGTGGGCGGGTAGCGGCATGAGAGAGAAACTGGCGAGTTAATGATAATGGCTATTATTAGCCTCTGTTACGTTCTCTCACAATAGCCCTTTCACTTCCCTCTATCGGCGTCCCCGTCGTCAGCGATCCCTCGCTGGTACTTTTTTCCACGCCCCGAAATGCAATTTGATCAGTTTTCTGTGGATTAAGCCCTGTGAATAACTGCCACTGAGGGCAGTTGATAACAGGGCGTCAAAACTGGATATAAACCCCTCTGTGGATAACACCCCCTTTAATCCACAGGCTTAAACTGGTTATCCAAGGCGCTCATTGCCACATGAACACAGGGTTTTGAATCTCTGTACATATTGAATATAAAGGCCTGTATCGATCTATCCACAGAAACAATGCTCAGTAAGAATAAACATAAAAACAAAGGTTTTATAAATTTCTCTCTTTTTTATTCTTTTAACCTCGAGTTCTCCACAGCTGGTTAAATTTTGTGCAAAGGGTTCTTTAGGAAGGGCGAAGTCCCTATACTTGTCGACCAGGTCCAGAAACCTGATCTCAAACTATTCCTGAATTACCTACTTAAGCAGGCACGAGGTGCGTGGTGGATTTCCCTTCCCGTTTTGAAGTGATCGTCATCGGCGGCGGTCATGCCGGTACCGAGGCAGCACTGGCCTCAGCACGTATGGGGGCAAAAACCCTGTTGCTGACGCATAACGTGGAAACCCTCGGTGCCATGAGTTGCAACCCGGCGATCGGTGGCATTGGCAAAAGCCACTTGGTCAAAGAAATCGATGCCCTCGGCGGCGCGATGGCCATCGCTACCGATTTGGGCGGCATCCAGTTTCGCGTGTTGAACAGCCGTAAAGGCCCAGCCGTACGGGCGACCCGTGCACAAGCTGACCGGATTCTGTACAAAGCCGCTGTCCGCGAAATTCTCGAAAACCAGCCGAACCTGTGGATATTTCAACAAGCCGCTGACGACCTGATCGTCGAGCAGGAACAAGTCCGGGGCGTGGTTACGCAAATGGGTCTGCGTTTCTTCGCCGATTCCGTGGTGTTGACCACCGGTACGTTCCTCGGTGGACTTATCCACATCGGTTTGCAGAATTTTTCCGGCGGTCGTGCCGGCGACCCACCATCGATTGCACTGGCGCACCGTCTGCGTGAACTGCCATTGCGTGTCGGTCGGCTGAAAACCGGCACGCCGCCGCGTATCGATGGCAAGTCTGTGGATTTCTCGGTGATGACCGAGCAACCCGGCGATACGCCGATCCCGGTGATGTCGTTCATGGGCAACAAAGAACAACATCCGCGCCAGGTCAGTTGCTGGATTACTCACACGAACGCCCGCACCCACGAAATCATTGCCGCGAACCTCGATCGTTCGCCGATGTATTCCGCTGCCGGTGAAATCGAAGGCATCGGCCCGCGCTATTGCCCGTCGATCGAAGACAAGATCCACCGCTTTGCCGACAAGGAAAGCCATCAGGTGTTTATCGAACCGGAAGGTTTGACCACCCATGAGCTTTACCCGAACGGGATATCCACAAGCTTGCCGTTCGACGTGCAATTGCAGATCGTGCAATCGATCCGAGGCATGGAAAACGCGCACATCGTGCGTCCGGGTTATGCGATCGAGTACGACTACTTCGATCCACGCGATCTGAAGTACAGCCTCGAAACCAAGGTCATTGGCGGTCTGTTCTTCGCCGGGCAGATCAACGGCACCACCGGTTACGAAGAAGCCGGCGCTCAAGGTTTGCTCGCTGGGGCCAACGCCGCACTGCGCGCCAAGGGCAAAGAAGCCTGGTGCCCGCGTCGTGATGAAGCGTACATCGGCGTGTTGGTCGACGACCTGATCACCCTCGGCACTCAAGAGCCGTACCGCATGTTCACGTCACGCGCCGAGTACCGCCTGATTCTGCGCGAAGACAACGCCGACCTGCGTCTGACCGAAAAAGGTCGCGAACTCGGTTTGGTCGATGACGCGCGTTGGGCGGCGTTCTGCAAGAAGCGCGAAAGCATCGAACTTGAAGAACAGCGCCTGAAAAGCACTTGGGTTCGCCCGAACACGCAGCAGGGCGATGCGATTGCCGAGAAATTCGGCACGCCGCTGACTCACGAATACAACCTGCTCAACCTCTTGAGTCGTCCGGAAATCGACTACGCTGGTCTGGTCGAAGTGACCGGTAACGGCGCCGAAGACCCACAGGTTGCCGAGCAGGTTGAAATCAAGACCAAATACGCCGGTTACATCGACCGTCAACAGGACGAAATCGCCCGTCTGCGCGCCAGTGAAGACACGAAATTGCCTGTGGATATCGATTACACCAACATTTCCGGTCTCTCCAAGGAGATCCAGAGCAAGCTCGGCGCGACTCGACCAGAGACGCTCGGCCAGGCTTCGCGGATCCCGGGCGTGACCCCGGCAGCGATTTCGCTGTTGATGATTCACTTGAAAAAACGCGGCGCGGGCCGTCAGTTGGAGCAAAGCGCTTGAGTTCTAAGGTCACTTCGCAACACGCCGAAGAGTTATCCACAGGAGCCCGCGAGCTCGGTGTCAATCTCACTGAAACCCAGCACGAACTGCTACTGGGTTATCTGGCCCTGTTGATCAAATGGAACCAGGCCTACAACCTGACTGCCGTGCGCGATCCGGACGAAATGGTTTCGCGGCATTTGCTCGATAGTCTGAGCGTGATGTCGTTCATCGAAAACGGTCGCTGGCTCGACGTCGGCAGCGGCGGCGGCATGCCGGGGATCCCGTTGGCGATCCTGTACCCGGATTCGCAAGTCACCTGTCTGGACAGCAACGGCAAGAAAACCCGCTTCCTGACTCAGGTCAAACTCGAACTAAAGCTGGATAACCTGCAAGTTATCCACAGTCGGGTCGAAGCCTTCCAGCCCGCTGAACCGTTCAACGGGATCATTTCCCGAGCGTTCAGCAGCATGGAAAACTTCACCAATTGGACTCGCCACCTCGGCGACGCCGATACACGCTGGCTGGCAATGAAGGGCGTTCATCCGGCCGATGAGCTGGTAGCATTGCCGGCAGACTTCAAACTCGATAGCGAACACGCCCTGGCCGTACCCGGTTGCCAAGGCCAACGCCATCTGCTGATACTGCGCCGCACGGCATGATTGGGAACACAAGCAAGAATGGCTAAGGTATTCGCGATAGCGAACCAAAAGGGTGGTGTGGGCAAGACCACCACCTGCATCAACCTCGCAGCATCCCTGGTCGCGACCAAGCGCCGGGTGCTGTTGATCGATCTCGATCCACAGGGCAACGCCACCATGGGTAGCGGTGTGGATAAACACGGTCTGGAAAATTCGGTCTACGACCTGCTGATCGGCGAATGCGATCTGGCCCAGGCCATGCACTATTCCGAGCACGGCGGTTATCAGCTGCTGCCGGCCAACCGCGATCTGACCGCGGCCGAAGTGGTGCTGCTGGAAATGCAGATGAAGGAAAGTCGTCTGCGCAGCGCGCTGGCGCCGATCCGCGAAAACTACGATTACATTCTGATCGACTGCCCGCCGTCGCTGTCGATGCTCACGCTGAACGCACTGGTCGCCGCTGACGGGGTGATTATCCCCATGCAGTGCGAGTACTTTGCGCTCGAAGGTTTGAGCGACCTTGTGGATAACATCAAGCGCATCGCTGAACTGCTGAACCCGAACCTGAAAGTCGAAGGTCTGTTGCGGACCATGTACGACCCGCGCCTGAGCCTGATGAACGATGTTTCGGCGCAGCTCAAGGAACACTTCGGCGAGCAGCTCTACGACACCGTGATCCCGCGCAATATCCGCCTGGCCGAAGCGCCGAGTTACGGCATGCCGGCGCTGGCCTACGACAAGCAATCGCGCGGCGCCCTGGCTTATCTGGCCCTGGCCGGCGAGATGGTTCGCCGTCAGCGCAAAAATTCACGCATCGCCGCCGCTCAGGCAACTTAAGGAATCCCCATGGCCGTCAAGAAACGAGGTCTCGGACGTGGACTGGATGCACTCCTGAGTGGTCCGACCGTCAGCGCGCTGGAAGAACAAGCCGCGCAAGCTGATACCCGTGAATTGCAACACTTGCCGCTGGACCTGCTGCAGCGCGGTAAATACCAGCCGCGCCGGGACATGGATCCGCAGGCGCTGGAAGAACTGGCGGCGTCGATCAAGGCTCAAGGCGTGATGCAGCCAATCGTGGTGCGTCCGATTGGCGGTGGTCGTTTTGAAATCATCGCCGGTGAACGCCGCTGGCGCGCGAGCCAGCAAGCCGGGCAGGAAACCATCCCGGCGATGGTCCGTGATGTACCGGATGAAACCGCGATCGCCATTGCGCTGATCGAGAACATCCAGCGCGAAGACCTCAACCCGATCGAAGAAGCGGTGGCCCTGCAGCGTTTGCAGCAGGAATTCCAGTTGACGCAGCAACAGGTCGCCGAGGCTGTGGGCAAGTCCCGCGTCACAGTGGCCAACCTGTTGCGTCTGATTGCGCTGCCGGAAGTCATAAAGACCATGCTGTCCCACGGCGACCTGGAAATGGGTCATGCCCGTGCTTTGCTCGGGCTGCCGGACAATCAGCAGGTGGAAGGGGCGCGACATGTTGTCGCACGCGGCCTCACCGTGCGCCAAACTGAGGCACTGGTTCGCCAGTGGTTGAGTGGCAAACCGGAGCCTGTGGAAGCCACCAAACCCGACCCGGATATCGCCCGCCTTGAACAGCGTCTGGCCGAGCGCCTAGGCTCTGCGGTGCAGATTCGCCACGGCAAGAAGGGAAAGGGTCAGTTGGTGATCGGTTACAACTCCCTCGATGAGCTTCAAGGTGTGCTCGCACACATCCGCTGAAACATTTCCTCATGTAGCGCGCAGTCGGAAATCACTACCTGACAGTTGAATAGGGGCAGAACCGCCCCTATACTCTGCGCGCATTTTGTCGGCACAAATTATGCCAAGTTATTGAATTCTGGCAGCCGACCATTGGAGAGCAATAGTGATGGAAACCCGCAAGCCAAACCGCCTGCCGTTCCATCGCCTGGCGGTTTTTCCGGTGTTGATGGCTCAATTTGTCATTTTGCTCATTGCCGCTTTGGCGCTCTGGCAATGGCACGGAGTCGTTGCCGGATACTCGGGACTTTGCGGAGGCCTGATAGCCTTGCTGCCCAATGTTTATTTCGCTCACAAGGCATTTCGGTTTTCCGGCGCCCGAGCAGCCCAGTCCATCGTCCGGTCATTTTATGCCGGCGAGGCAGGCAAACTGATTTTGACAGCAGTGCTTTTTGCGCTGGTGTTTGCAGGTGTGAAGCCACTGGCGCCGATAGCTGTATTCGGCGTGTTCGTGCTGACTCAGTCGGTCAGCTGGTTCGCTCCCCTGCTGATGAGAACAAGACTTTCGAGACCTTAGGGCGTTTGAGGCAACCATGGCAGAAACAACCGCTTCGGGCTATATCCAGCACCACTTGCAGAACCTGACCTTCGGTCAGCTACCTAACGGCGGCTGGGGCTTTGCCCATACCGCAGCAGAAGCCAAAGAAATGGGCTTCTGGGCTTTCCACGTCGATACTCTCGGCTGGTCGGTCGCGTTGGGTCTGATCTTCGTTTTTCTTTTCCGCATGGCGGCAAAGAAAGCGACTTCGGGTCAGCCGGGTGCTTTGCAGAACTTCGTTGAAGTATTGGTCGAATTCGTCGATGGCAGCGTGAAAGACAGCTTCCATGGCCGTAGCCCGGTGATCGCACCGCTGGCACTGACCATCTTCGTCTGGGTGTTTCTGATGAACGCCGTCGACCTGATTCCGGTCGACTGGATTCCTCAGCTGGCCATCCTGATCACCGGCGACCACCACATCCCGTTCCGTGCCGTGTCGACTACCGACCCGAACGCGACCCTGGGCATGGCGTTGTCGGTTTTCGCACTGATCATTTTCTACAGCATCAAGGTCAAGGGCATCGGCGGCTTCATCGGCGAACTGACCCTGCACCCGTTCGGCAGCAAGAACATCTTTGTTCAGGCCCTGCTGATTCCGGTGAACTTCCTGCTGGAATTCGTGACCCTGATCGCTAAACCGATCTCTCTGGCTCTGCGTCTGTTCGGCAACATGTATGCCGGCGAGCTGGTGTTCATTCTGATCGCTGTGATGTTCGGCAGCGGCCTGCTCTGGCTGAGCGGCCTGGGCGTTGTTCTGCAGTGGGCTTGGGCTGTGTTCCACATCCTGATCATCACCCTGCAGGCGTTCATCTTCATGATGCTGACCATCGTCTACCTGTCGATGGCGCACGAAGAAAACCATTAAGACCAGTCTCGACTAGTCTGATGTCCTTCCCGGTCAAACGGGAAGGGGCTCTTCACAGGGCACCTGAAACGATTTGTTTTACCGCTTTAATCTAAAAAACCTAAACCATACGACGTAAAAGTCGGGAGGAAAGATGGAAACTGTAGTTGGTCTAACCGCTATCGCTGTTGCACTGTTGATCGGCCTGGGCGCACTGGGTACCGCAATTGGTTTCGGCCTGCTGGGCGGCAAGTTCCTGGAAGGCGCAGCGCGTCAGCCAGAAATGGTTCCAATGCTGCAAGTTAAAATGTTCATCGTTGCCGGTCTGCTCGACGCCGTAACCATGATCGGTGTTGGTATCGCTCTGTTCTTCACCTTTGCGAACCCGTTCGTTGGTCAGATCGCTGGCTAATTACTCGGACTTTCCGAGTAATTTGATGTGATGGACAACGTAACTGCGAGGTGTTGGCGTGAACATTAATGCGACCCTGATTGGCCAGTCCGTTGCGTTCCTGATTTTTGTACTGTTCTGCATGAAGTATGTATGGCCTCCGGTCATCGCTGCTCTGCACGAACGTCAAAAGAAGATCGCTGATGGTCTGGACGCTGCCAGCCGTGCAGCTCGCGACCTGGAGTTGGCCCAAGAAAAAGCGGGTCAGCAACTGCGCGAAGCGAAAGCTCAGGCAGCTGAAATCATCGAGCAAGCCAAGAAACGCGGTAACCAGATTGTCGAAGAGGCCGTTGAAAAGGCCCGTGTCGACGCTGACCGTGTGAAGGTTCAGGCTCAAGCCGAGATCGAACAGGAACTGAACAGTGTCAAAGACAAGCTGCGCGCCCAAGTGGGTTTGCTGGCTGTCGGCGGCGCCGAGAAGATCCTGGGTGCCACAATCGATCAAAACGCGCACGCAGAGCTGGTTAACCAACTGGCTGCTGAAATCTAAGCGAGGGCGATCATGGCAGAACTGACCACGTTGGCCCGACCTTACGCTAAGGCGGCCTTCGAGCACGCTCAGGCCCACCAGCAACTGGCCAATTGGTCAGCCATGCTCGGCCTGGCTGCAGCGGTGTCACAAGATGACACCATGCAGCGCGTGCTCAAGGCCCCGCGACTGACGAGCGCAGAAAAGGCCGCCACGTTTATTGACGTGTGCGGCGACAAGTTTGATGCCAAGGCACAGAACTTCATCAATGTCGTTGCCGAAAACGACCGTCTCCCGCTTCTGCCGGAGATTGCCGCTCTTTTCGACCTGTACAAGGCCGAACAAGAGAAGTCGGTAGACGTTGAAGTGACCAGTGCTTTTGCATTGAACCAAGAACAGCAAGACAAACTCGCCAAGGTTCTCAGTGCACGACTCAACCGGGAAGTGCGCCTGCAAGTTGCGGAGGATGCTGCCCTTATAGGTGGTGTCGTTATCCGCGCCGGCGACCTGGTTATCGATGGCTCGATTCGCGGAAAAATCGCGAAACTTGCCGAAGCATTGAAATCTTGAGTTTGAAGGGGCAGCAGAGCAATGCAGCAACTCAATCCTTCCGAAATAAGTGAAATTATCAAGGGCCGCATCGACAAGCTCGATGTGACCTCCCAAGCCCGTAACGAAGGCACTGTCGTCAGCGTATCTGACGGCATCGTGCGGATTCACGGTCTGGCCGACGTAATGTACGGCGAGATGATCGAGTTTCCGGGCGGCGTCTACGGTATGGCCCTCAACCTGGAGCAAGACTCCGTAGGTGCCGTTGTATTGGGCGCTTACCAGTCTCTGGCTGAAGGCATGAGCGCCAAGTGCACCGGCCGCATCCTCGAAGTTCCGGTTGGTAAGGAACTGCTGGGTCGCGTAGTCGACGCACTGGGTAACCCTGTTGACGGCAAAGGTCCACTGGGCAACACCGAGACCGACGCGGTCGAGAAAGTTGCTCCGGGCGTGATCTGGCGTAAGTCGGTAGACCAGCCTGTACAGACTGGCTACAAGGCGGTCGATGCCATGATTCCTGTCGGCCGTGGCCAGCGTGAGCTGATCATCGGTGACCGTCAGATCGGTAAAACCGCTCTGGCGATCGACGCGATCATCAACCAGAAAGACAGCGGCATTTTCTGCGTCTACGTAGCCATCGGTCAGAAACAATCGACCATCGCTAACGTGGTTCGCAAGCTGGAAGAAAACGGCGCCCTGGCCAACACGATCATCGTGGCTGCCAGTGCTTCGGAATCTCCTGCGCTGCAATTCCTGGCACCGTACTCCGGTTGCACCATGGGTGAATTCTTCCGCGACCGCGGTGAAGACGCGCTGATCGTTTATGACGATCTGTCCAAGCAAGCAGTGGCTTACCGCCAGATTTCCCTGCTGCTGCGCCGTCCACCAGGCCGTGAAGCTTACCCAGGCGACGTGTTCTATCTCCACTCCCGTCTGCTGGAGCGCGCATCCCGCGTTTCGGAAGAATACGTAGAGAAGTTCACCAACGGCGCAGTGACCGGCAAAACCGGTTCCCTGACCGCACTGCCGATCATCGAAACCCAGGCTGGCGACGTTTCCGCGTTCGTTCCGACCAACGTGATTTCCATCACCGACGGTCAGATCTTCCTGGAATCGGCCATGTTCAACTCGGGCATCCGCCCTGCAGTGAACGCCGGTGTTTCGGTATCCCGTGTGGGTGGTGCCGCTCAGACCAAGATCATCAAGAAGCTGTCCGGTGGTATCCGTACCGCTCTGGCTCAGTACCGTGAACTGGCGGCATTCGCCCAGTTCGCTTCTGACCTGGACGAAGCGACCCGTAAGCAACTTGAGCATGGTCAGCGCGTTACCGAGCTGATGAAGCAGAAGCAATACGCACCAATGTCGATCGCTGACATGGCGCTGTCGCTGTATGCCGCTGAGCGTGGGTTCCTGACTGACATTGAAATCGCCAAGATCGGCAGCTTCGAACAAGCGCTGATTGCTTTCTTCAACCGCGATCACGCCGATTTGATGGCCAAGATCAACGTTAAAGGTGACTTCAATGACGAAATCGACGCTGGCATGAAAGCCGGTATCGAGAAGTTCAAGGCCACCCAAACCTGGTAAGCCGCAGCGGGAGCCGCGAGGCTCCCGCTTGCTAACCTGATAGGTGTTACATGGCAGGCGCAAAAGAGATTCGCAGTAAGATTGCGAGCATCAAAAGCACGCAAAAGATTACCAGCGCCATGGAAAAAGTGGCGGTCAGCAAAATGCGCAAGGCACAAATGCGCATGGCTGCTAGCCGTCCTTATGCGGAGCGTATCCGCCAGGTTATTGGGCATCTGGCCAACGCCAACCCGGAATACCGCCACCCGTTCATGATCGAGCGCGCTATCAAGCGTGTGGGTTATGTCGTGGTGAGCAGTGACCGTGGTCTGTGCGGCGGCTTGAATACCAACCTGTTCAAGGCCCTGGTCAAGGACATGGCGGTAAACCGCGAAAACGGCGTCGAGATTGATCTGTGTGTCGTTGGTAGCAAGGGTGCGGCCTTTTTCCGTAACTTCGGCGGTAACGTCGTTGCAGCTATCAGCCACCTGGGTGAAGAGCCGTCGATCAATGATCTGATCGGCAGCGTCAAGGTGATGCTGGATGCCTACCTGGACGGCCGTATTGACCGCCTGTCCGTGGTGTCCAACAAGTTCATCAACACCATGACGCAACAGCCTACCGTGGAGCAGTTGATTCCACTGGTGGCCACCCCGGATCAGGATCTCAAGCACCACTGGGACTATCTCTACGAACCGGATGCCAAAGAGCTGCTTGACGGCTTGATGGTCCGCTACGTTGAGTCGCAGGTCTACCAGGCGGTGGTCGAGAACAACGCGGCTGAACAAGCTGCGCGGATGATCGCGATGAAGAACGCTACCGACAACGCCGGTGATTTGATCAGCGATTTGCAGCTGATCTACAACAAGGCGCGTCAGGCTGCGATCACC
Organism: Pseudomonas sp. PB106; assembly: GCF_009764645.1. Lineage (GTDB taxonomy): Bacteria > Pseudomonadota > Gammaproteobacteria > Pseudomonadales > Pseudomonadaceae > Aquipseudomonas. The sequence goes on along the minus strand of NZ_RWIM01000052.1, from coordinate 90,914 downwards.
CAAGAGATCTCGGAAATCGTCGGCGGCGCTGCCGCGGTTTAACGGTTCAAATATTCAGAGGATCCAGCTATGAGTAGCGGACGTATCGTTCAAATCATCGGCGCCGTTATCGACGTGGAATTTCCACGCGACAGCGTACCGAGCATCTACAACGCGCTGAAAGTAGTGAGCGCGGCTGAAACCACTCTGGAAGTTCAGCAACAGCTGGGCGACGGCGTGGTTCGCACCATTGCGATGGGTTCCACCGAGGGCTTGAAGCGCGGTCTGGAAGTTACCGACTCTGGCGCAGCCATCTCCGTACCGGTCGGTAAAGCGACCCTGGGCCGGATCATGGACGTCCTCGGTAACCCGATCGACGAAGCTGGCCCGATCGACACCGAAGAGCGCTGGGGCATTCACCGTCCAGCACCTTCGTTCGCCGAGCAAGCAGGCGGCAACGATCTGCTGGAAACCGGCATCAAGGTTATCGACCTGGTTTGCCCGTTCGCCAAAGGCGGTAAAGTCGGTCTGTTCGGTGGTGCCGGTGTAGGCAAAACCGTAAACATGATGGAACTGATCCGTAACATCGCCATCGAGCACAGCGGTTATTCCGTGTTCGCCGGTGTGGGTGAGCGTACTCGTGAGGGTAACGACTTCTACCACGAGATGAAGGACTCCAACGTTCTGGACAAAGTGGCACTGGTTTACGGTCAGATGAACGAGCCGCCGGGTAACCGTCTGCGCGTAGCACTGACCGGCCTGACCATGGCCGAGAAGTTCCGTGACGAAGGTAACGACGTTCTGCTGTTCGTCGACAACATCTATCGTTACACCCTGGCCGGTACTGAAGTATCCGCACTGCTGGGCCGTATGCCTTCGGCAGTAGGTTACCAGCCGACCCTGGCTGAAGAGATGGGCGTTCTGCAAGAACGTATCACTTCGACCAAGGAAGGTTCGATCACTTCGATCCAAGCGGTATACGTACCTGCGGACGACTTGACCGACCCGTCGCCAGCGACGACCTTCGCCCACTTGGACGCCACCGTCGTTCTGTCCCGTGACATCGCTTCCCTGGGTATCTACCCAGCAGTAGATCCACTGGATTCGACTTCGCGCCAGCTGGACCCGAACGTAATCGGCCAGGACCACTACGACACCGCTCGCGGCGTTCAGTACGTTCTGCAACGTTACAAGGAGCTGAAGGACATCATCGCGATCCTGGGTATGGACGAGCTGTCGGAAGCCGACAAGCAGTTGGTAAACCGTGCTCGTAAGATCCAGCGCTTCTTGTCGCAGCCGTTCTTCGTGGCTGAAGTCTTCACCGGTGCTTCGGGTAAATACGTTTCCCTGAAAGACACCATTGCTGGCTTCAAAGGCATCCTCAACGGTGACTACGACCACCTGCCAGAACAAGCGTTCTACATGGTTGGCGGCATCGAAGAAGCGATCGAGAAAGCCAAGAAACTGTAATCCCGGCGCCCGGCAACGGGCGCTAATTTAGTTTGAGGCAATCAGATGGCTATGACAGTCCATTGCGATATCGTCAGCGCGGAAGGGGAAATCTTTTCCGGCCTGGTCGAGATGGTGATTGCGCACGGTGCACTGGGTGATCTTGGTATCGCTCTGGGTCACGCGCCGCTGATCACTAATCTGAAGCCAGGTCCGATCCGCCTGATCAAGCAAGGCGGGGAAGCCGAGGTGTTCTACATCTCCGGTGGTTTCCTCGAGGTTCAGCCGAACATGGTCAAGGTGCTTGCCGATACCGTGCAACGCGCCGCCGACCTGGATGAAGCTCAAGCCCAAGCAGCTCTCAAGGCTGCCGAAGCTGCTCTGCACGAGAAGAGCGCAGATTTCGACTACGGAGCTGCGTCCGCACGTCTGGCCGAGGCTGCAGCTCAGCTGCGCACCGTCCAGCAGATCCGCAAGAAGTTTGGCGGTTAATCCGTCAGCCACTTGTTGTGCGATTGATAAAAAAGGGTAGCCTCGGCTACCCTTTTTTCTTTTCCGAATTCAAACCCCGGTCGCAGTTGCTGACCACCCAGGATTGGTAGCCAGTCATGTCTCTTGAAATCGTTATCCTCGCGGCCGGTCAAGGCACTCGTATGCGTTCGGCCCTGCCGAAGGTGCTGCACCCGATTGCCGGCAACTCCATGCTGGGCCATGTTATCCACAGCGCCCGCCAACTCGATCCACAACGCATTCACGTCGTAATCGGCCATGGTGCCGACGTGGTGCGTGAGCGCCTGGCGGCCGATGATCTGAACTTCGTGCTGCAGGACAAACAACTGGGCACCGGCCACGCCACCGCCCAGGCTGTTCCGTTCATTACCGCCGACACGGTGTTGATCCTTTACGGTGACGTACCGCTGATCGAGGTCGAAACCCTGCAACGCCTGCTCAAGCAAGTCGTTCCCGGGCAAATGGGCTTGCTCACCGTTGAGCTGGATGACCCGACCGGTTACGGCCGCATTGTTCGCGATGCTGACGGCAAGGTCGCGGCAATCGTCGAGCATAAAGATGCCAGTGAAGCGCAGCGCGCCATCACCGAAGGCAACACCGGCATCCTCGCCGTGCCGGCCAAGCACTTGGCCGACTGGATGAGCCGTCTGTCGAACAACAATGCTCAGGGCGAGTATTACCTGACCGACGTCATCGAAATGGCGGTCAGCGATGGTCTGGTGGTGGCCACCGAGCAACCCCACGATGCGATGGAAGTGCAGGGCGCCAATGATCGCAAGCAACTGTCCGAGCTGGAGCGTCATTACCAGTTGCGCGCTGGCCGTCGTTTGATGGCGCAGGGCGTGACGCTGCGTGATCCGGCGCGCTTCGATGTGCGTGGCGAGGTCACCGTGGGTCGCGATGTGCTGATCGATATCAACGTGATCCTCGAAGGCAACGTGGTCATCGAAGATGACGTGGTGATCGGCCCGAACTGCGTGATCAAGGACAGCACCCTGCGCAAAGGCGTGGTGATCAAGGCCAACAGCCATATTGAAGGCGCTGTGTTGGGTGAAGGCAGTGACGCCGGTCCGTTTGCACGTCTGCGTCCGGGCACCGTGCTTGAAGCACGCGCACATGTGGGTAACTTCGTTGAACTGAAGAACGCGCACATGGGCGAGGGCGCCAAGGCCGGTCACCTGACCTATCTGGGCGACGCCGAAATCGGTGCGCGCACCAACATCGGGGCGGGCACCATCACTTGTAACTATGATGGCGCCAACAAATGGAAAACCGTGCTGGGTGCCGATGTGTTCATCGGCTCCAACAATTCGTTGGTTGCGCCTGTGGATATCTCTGACGGTGCAACCACAGCGGCCGGTTCGACCATCACGCAGAATGTGGATAACGCGCAGTTGGCGGTCGGTCGCGCGCGACAGAAGAACATCGACGGCTGGAAGCGGCCGGAGAAAATCAAGAAGGGCTGAGTTATCCACAGCGACTTTTCAAGATCATAAGATCGCAGCCTTCGGCAGCTCCTACAGGGATTGTCGGTGGTTGCGATTTTTTTATGGACAATGGGTTGACGATTTAGACCCGATAGGTTTTGATTGCTTCCGTTATCTTTCGAATCGAAACTTAAGTCACCATGTCGAAACGCAACACGCCGCAGCGCCGTCACAACATCCTCGCCTTGCTCAATGAGCAGGGAGAAGTCAGTGTGGACGCGCTAGCCAAGCGCTTCGAAACCTCTGAAGTTACGATTCGCAAGGATCTCGCCGCGCTTGAAAGCCATGGTCTGCTGCTGCGCCGTTACGGCGGGGCGATCACCATGCCGCAGGAACTGGTCGCGGAAACCGCGCAGAGCATTTCCAAATACAAACAGGCGATTGCCCGTGCGGCGGTTAAGCGTATCCGCGAACACGCACGAATCATCATCGACAGCGGCAGCACCACCGCCGCAATGATCCCCGAACTCGGTCAACAGCCGGGTCTGGTGGTGATGACCAATTCCCTGCACGTCGCCAACGCGTTGAGCGAGCTCGAGCACGAGCCGGTGCTGTTGATGACCGGTGGCACCTGGGATCCGCATTCGGAATCCTTTCAGGGCCAGGTCGCCGAGCAAGTACTACGCTCTTACGACTTCGACCAGTTGTTCATTGGCGCCGATGGCATCGATCTGGTACGCGGCACCACGACCTTCAATGAGCTGCTCGGTTTGAGCCGGGTCATGGCTGACGTGGCGCGGGAAGTCATCGTCATGGTCGAGGCCGACAAGATCGGTCGCAAGATTCCCAATCTGGAACTGCCGTGGAGCAGCGTCCATACCCTCATTACCGATGATCGCCTGCCCAATGATGCACGCGATCAGATACAGGCCCGCGGTATCACCGTGATTTGCGCGGCTGTCAGTCAGGAGAAATAAGCATGTGTGGAATTGTCGGCGCAGTTGCAGAACGTAACATCACTGCCATCCTGCTCGAGGGCCTCAAGCGCCTCGAATACCGCGGCTACGACAGCGCCGGTGTGGCGGTGTACACCAACGACGAAACCCTTGAGCGCATGCGCCGCCCGGGCAAGGTCAGCGAGCTCGAAGCCGCGTTGGCCGAGCACCCGCTGGTGGGTCGTCTCGGTATTGCCCACACCCGTTGGGCCACCCACGGCGCACCGTGCGAGCGCAACGCCCACCCGCATTTCTCCGGCGATATCGCTGTCGTGCACAACGGCATCATCGAGAACCACGAAGCCCTGCGTGAGCAACTGAAGTCGCTGGGTTACGTGTTCACCTCGGACACCGACACCGAGGTCATCGCTCACCTGCTCAACCATAAACTCAAAGATCAGGCTGATCTGACCGTCGCACTCAAAGCCACCGTCAAAGAACTGCACGGCGCTTATGGTTTGGCCGTGATCAACGCCAAGCAACCGGATCGTCTGGTCGCCGCCCGCAGTGGCAGCCCGCTGGTAATCGGTCTGGGCCTGGGCGAGAACTTCCTCGCGTCCGACCAACTGGCCCTGCGTCAGGTGACCGACCGCTTCATGTACCTGGAAGAAGGCGATATCGCCGAAATTCGCCGCGATAACGTGCAGATCTGGGACGTGAGCGGCAACGCTGTCGAGCGCCAGACCGTGCAGTACACCGACGGTGCCGAAGCTGCCGATAAAGGTGAATTCCGTCACTACATGCTCAAGGAAATCCACGAGCAACCAGCCGTTGTGCAGCGCACCCTTGAAGGTCGCCTGAGCAACGATCAAGTATTGGTTCAAGCCTTCGGCCCACAAGCCGCCGAGCTGTTCGCCAAAGTGCGAAACGTGCAGATCGTCGCCTGCGGCACCAGCTACCACGCCGGTATGGTCGCGCGTTATTGGCTGGAAGAACTGGCCGGCATCCCGTGCCAGGTCGAAGTCGCCAGCGAATTCCGCTACCGCAAAGTCGTGGTGCAGCCGGACACCCTGTTCGTGACCATCTCGCAGTCCGGTGAAACCGCCGACACCCTGGCCGCCCTGCGCAACGCCAAGGAGCTGGGGTTCCTCGCCAGCCTGGCGATCTGCAACGTCGGCATCAGCTCGCTGGTGCGTGAATCCGACCTGACCCTGCTGACCCAGGCCGGCCGCGAAATCGGCGTCGCGTCGACCAAAGCGTTCACCACGCAACTGGTCGGCTTGCTGCTGCTGACCCTGTCGCTGGGTCAGGTTCGCGGCACGTTGGCCAAAGGCGTTGAAGCCACTTTGGTCGAAGAACTGCGCCGGCTGCCGACCCGCCTCGGCGAAGCCTTGGCCATGGACAGCACCGTGGAAAAAATCGCCGAGCTGTTCGCCGAGAAAAACCACACCCTGTTCCTCGGCCGTGGCGCGCAATTCCCGGTCGCGATGGAAGGCGCCTTGAAACTCAAGGAGATCTCCTACATCCACGCTGAAGCCTACCCGGCCGGCGAACTGAAGCACGGCCCGTTGGCGCTTGTGGATAACGACATGCCAGTGGTTACCGTTGCGCCGAACAACGAACTGCTGGAAAAACTCAAATCCAACCTGCAGGAAGTCCGCGCCCGTGGCGGCGAACTGATCGTGTTTGCCGACGAGAAAGCCGGGATGACCAACGGCGAAGGCACCCACGTCGTGCAGATGCCGCACATCCACGACATCCTCTCGCCGATCCTCTACACGATCCCGCTGCAATTGCTGTCGTACTACGTGGCTGTGCTCAAGGGCACGGACGTGGATCAACCGCGTAACCTGGCGAAGTCGGTGACGGTGGAGTAATTGGTCTTACGCAGGGGCGAGAATTTTCTTGCTCCTGCGTTGCTTTTTAGGCTTCAAACTCTCGCTATTTATCTTCAAAAAATCCGCAAATAAATCCGCGTACTACTCGAACTTCCGACTATTCCTACATCACCTATAGCTAGGTAAACCGGGGGTTGTGGCGTACTCTGAAATCCGCGAAAAAATCCGCGAATCTTGGAGGTCGAATGAGCGCTGAAGCTATCTTGGGGAATCATTGGCTGGAGCCGCTGCTTCCGACATTTCCCAGTGAAATTCTGCAATTGGCAGAGCAAGTGCCATTTCAGGCAGGAAAACTTAGCGCAATAGTTGCTCCGCAAATGGTTCGGCGAGTGGGTGGATTGCTGCGAGTCACCAGCAGCTTTTACAGCAATTTGATTGAGGGCCAATTTACCGAGCCCGTAACGCTTGCGCCGACAGCTCCCAGACGTAATTCCAAAGAGCTGACTGAATTGGCGGTGACGCATATCGGTACACAGCAAGCCTTTGAAAGAGCACTGTCACTGCACGATAAACTGCCTTGGGAGGCGATGTTCAGCAGCGCATTTGTTTCCCGGGTACATAAGCGTCTGTTTCAGGGGGCCAGCGGCGACCAATTGCATTTGAGCGACGCAAGTCGATTGGTACCTGGCCAACTTCGTGATGTCGCGGCCCAGGAAGTTCTCGTCGGTAATCATGCCGCGCCCTCCAGTCAATCCGTAACACCGATGCTCAATCGTATGCAGCAGGTCTACGGCCGCTTGCCCGATGCACGAAGCCGCTTGCTCGCGGTCATGGCTTATCATCATCGATTAGCTTGGGTGCATCCTTTCGTTGATGGAAACGGTCGCACCGGCAGGCTGATCACCCACCTGCAACTGCAGAAATTGGGACTTGTATCGCCCTTGTGGTCGTTATCCCGAGGCCTTGCTCGCCAGCAGGATACTTATTACGCGCGTTTGGCCAATGCGGACAAATCGCGTCGCGGTGATCTGGATGGGCGTGGCCAACTCACCCAAGCCGGACTTTTCGAATTTGTCGGGTTCATGCTGGAAACCTGTCTGGATCAGATGCGCTATACCGAGCAGGCACTGAACGTCTCCAACATGCGTGAAAGACTTCATACAATTTTTGCTTGGGATGAGCGCGTTAAAAGGGCAGGACTCAAGCCAGAATCAGCCCGGGCGTTGCATATTCTGCTAACTCAGGGCGTGTTGAGTCGGGCGGATTTCAAGATATTCACCGGGCTGTCTGACCGGGTCGCGACTGATCAACTTAGAAGTCTCGTGCAGCTTGGACTCGTGGAAAGTGCCACGCCTAAAGCCCGAGATCTTTATCCAGGGTTGCCCGTGTGGTTTGCACAGCTTCTATTTCCGGACTTGCATCAACGAATGATCGCTGCGAATTAGGGAGTTGATGGATGGACCGCTTCCAGGAAATGCACATCTTTACCACCGTCGCCCAAGAGCAAGGTTTCTCGGCGGCGGCGCGGCGTCTGGGTTTGTCAGCGGCCAGCGTCACGCGCGCAGTGGCGGCGCTGGAGTTGCGCATCGGCACGCAGTTGCTGATTCGGACAACGCGCAGCGTGCATTTGAGCGAAGCGGGGCAGCGTTATCTGGAGGATTGTCGCAGGATCCTCGCTGAGGTGCAGGAAGCCGAGGATTCCGCTGCGGGCAGTCATGCGCAGCCGCGTGGGCAATTGACGGTGACGGCGCCTGTGTTGTTCGGTGATTTGTTCGTCACGCCGGTGATGGCCGATTATCTGTCGCAGTATCCCGATGTCACGATCAATGCGGTGTTGGTCGATCGCATCGTCAACATGGTTGAAGAGGGCGTTGATGTGGCGGTGCGCATCGGTGACCTGGCGGACAGTAATCAGCACGCGATTCGGGTTGGCGAGGTTCGACGGGTTATCTGCGGTTCGCCGGTCTACTTCGCCAAGTACGGTCGGCCGGTTCATCCGCTGGCATTGGCCGGAGCACCGGTGGTGGCCACTTCAGCGATCGGTCAGCAACGCACATGGCCGTTTCTCGACGCGGGCGAACCGCTCAGCGTGCGCCCTGAGCCGCGCCTGATCGTGACCGCCAATCAGGCAGCCATTACCGCGGCTTGTATGGGCCTGGGTTTGACCCGGGTGTTGTCCTATCAAGTAGCGAGCAAAATTGCGTCCGGTGAGCTGGAAATCGTCCTCGCTGAATTCGAACTGCCGCCACTGCCAATCCACGTGGTGTATCAGGGAGGGCGCAAGGCCCCGGCGCGGATCCGCAGCTTTGTTGACTTCACGGTAACGGCTCTACGCGAACATCCCGCGTTGAAAAATGCAGCTTTATTGCATGAGATGAAATAATCGATTGCATTTACTGGTGATTCTGTTCTTTTCCAAGTGAGTAGATGATGGCCTGCATCGGCGCTCTCACTCCCGCAGCGGCGCCCCTGTTCAGCGGAGTCGACCATGCAAGCGATTAAACTCTACAACTTCCCGCGTTCCGGCCATGCTCATCGCGTCGAGTTGATGCTGTCACTGCTGCAATTGCCGACCGAGCTGATCTTCGTCGATCTGGCGAAAGGTGAGCACAAGCAGCCCGCGTATCTGGCCATCAACAGCTTCGGTCAGGTGCCGGCAATCGATGACGGCGGCGTGGTACTGGCCGATTCCAACGCGATTCTGGTGTACCTGGCGCAGAAATACGGCAACGGTCGTTGGTTGCCTGCTGACCCGGTCGGTGCAGCGCATGTGCAGCGCTGGTTGTCCGCCGCTGCCGGGCCGATTGCTTTCGGTCCCGCTGCCGCGCGCTTGGTTACCGTATTTGGCGCACAGCTGAATGCTGAAGAGGCGATTACCCGTGCACACAACCTGCTCAAAGTGATGGACGTCGAATTGGGCAAAACCGCGTATCTGGCCAGCGACGAGCCGAGCATTGCCGACGTTTCCGCCTACAGTTATATCGCTCATGCGCCGGAAGGCAACGTCTCGCTGGATGAGTACGGCAACGTTCGCGCCTGGCTCGCCCGGGTCGAAGCCTTGCCTGGTTTTGTCGGCATGCCGCGCACTGTCGCTGGCCTGCAAACTACTGCCTGATTTTCGCAATCCACACTGCGCCGCTGGTGCGGGGGAGAGGTCGTGATGGAACGTTCACCGTGGCACGCTGGCGAGCAACAGTTACAGGCCCATGTCGGCGTCGCCGAACGCATGGAAGCTTTCGGGCGTAAGGTAATTCGCACCTGGATGCCGGACCAGCACCGTGAGTTCTATCAGCAATTGCCTTTCCTGCTGTACGGCGCAGTCGATGCGGATGGTAGGCCGTGGGCCAGTGTGCTCGAAGGCGTACCGGGGTTTGCCCATTCGCCCGATCCCGAACATCTGCACTTCGCCAGTCAGGTCGCAGCGGACGACCCGGCGCAACTGCGCAATGGCGAGCCGATCGGTTTGCTCGGCATTGAGTTGCACACACGCCGGCGCAATCGCCTCAATGGTCATGTTGGCAATCTCAGCGCGCAGGGTTTTGACGTCAGCGTGGATCAGGCCTTTGGCAATTGCCCGCAATATATTCAATTACGGCAGTTTCAGCGGGTGCCGCTGACGGATCCACACACTCGGCCGGCTGAGCATCTGAACGCGCTCGATGCTGCGGCCACGGCGCTGATCAGCGGGGCCGATACGTTCTTTGTCGCCAGCTATGTTGATACCGACGGCGAGCGCGCGGTGGATGTTTCCCATCGCGGTGGTCAGGCCGGTTTCGTTCGGGTGGACGGCAATCGTCTGACCATCCCCGATTTCGCCGGCAATCTGCATTTCAATACCCTCGGCAATCTGCTGCTCAATCCCAAGGCCGGATTGCTGTTCATCGACTTTTCCACAGGCGATGTGCTGCAACTCAGCGGGCGCACCGAGATCCTTCTCGACGACCCACAGATCGAAGCGTTTCAAGGGGCTGAACGGTTGTGGACTTTCGAGGTGGAGCAACTGGTGCGGCGCCCGGCAGCGTTGGCGTTGCGCTGGCGCTTCGACGGCATGTCGCCGACCAGTCTGTTGACCGGCAACTGGGCCGAGGCGAGCGCACGCTTGCAGGCGCAGGCCCTGGGCAACCAATGGCGACCGCTGCGGGTGGCGAAGATTGAGGAAGAAAGTCGCAGCATCCGTTCCATCTATCTGGAGCCCGCCGATGGTGCCGGTTTGCCGGTGTTTCTCGCGGGCCAGCATTTGCCGCTGCGTTTCACGATCGATGGCGAGGTGCATATCCGCACTTACAGCCTGTCGAGCGCGCCATCGGATGGTTTCTACCGGATCAGCGTCAAGCGCGAAGGTTTGATTTCGTCGCACCTGCATGAGCAGATTCGCATTGGCGATGTGCTGGAAGCGCGGGCGCCGCAAGGGCATTTCACCGTGGCACCGCTGGAGCACCGACCTTTGGTGCTGTTGGCGGCCGGTGTGGGAATCACGCCGTTGCTGTCGATGCTGCGCGAGGTGGTGTACCAAGGTTTACGCACGCGGGGGATTCGTCCGACGCTATTGCTGCAGAGTTCGCGCAGTCTGGCGGATCAGCCGTTTCGCAAGGAGCTGGACCGGTTGCTCGAAACGTCAGGCGATTCTGTACGCGTCCTGCGTTTGCTCAGCCAACCGGAAGCGGATCTGCATGAGGGCGAGGATTTTGATCTGCTGGGCCGAATTGACGGCACGGTGCTGAGAAACCTGCTGGATGCCGAGGATTTCGACCAGCTGGATTTTGTTCTCTGCGGTCCCGGTGGTTTTACCCAGGGGCTGTACGACATCCTGCGCGAACTGGATGTGCGTGATGCGCAGATTCATGCGGAAACCTTTGGCCCTTCGACCCTGAAACGTCAGGCCGACCCGGACGCCATCGTCATCGAACAACCGCCCGCCGCCACGACGTCGGTGCCGGTGGTGTTCGAACGCTCGGCGAAAGAGGCGCGCTGGCAGCCGGATGGCGGCAGTTTGCTGGAACTGGCGGAAAGTCGTGGATTACGTCCGGAGTTCAGTTGCCGGGGCGGGTCCTGCGGCACCTGCAAGACCCGACTGGTCAGCGGTGCGGTGAATTATCCACAGGTGCCTGCGGATATGCCGGAGGCGGGGCATGTGCTGATTTGTTGCGCGGTGCCGGCGCAGAGTAGCCAGCCATTGGTTTTGGACCTGTAACGAGCCCCCCTGTAGGAGCTGCCGCAGGCTGCGATCTTTTGATTTTGATTCTATAAACGCAAGATCAAAAGATCGCAGCCTGCGGCAGCTCCTACAGGGAGATGTGGTTAAGCCTCATCAGGCGTAGGACAGAGATTTTTCTTCGAGCAGTTCCTGATACAACTCCGTCCACTTGCGGCCCATCTCGTCGGCGGTGAATAACTGCCGATATCGCGCCTCAGCCTTCACACCCATCGCCGCAGCACGCACCGGATCGTCCCACAGCGTGCGCATCGCCTCGCGAAACGCCTGTGGATGACTCGGCGGCACGACCAGTCCGGTTTCGTTGTGGATATTGATGTAACTGGTGCCGGTGCCGATTTCGCTGGAGATCATCGGTTTGCCGTACATCGCGCCCTCAAGCAGCGAAATACCGAAGGCTTCGGAACGCAGGTGCGAAGGGAAGACAATCGCGTAGCTCAGTTGCAACAGCGCGACTTTGTCTTCATCGCCCAGTCGTCCGAGGAAATGAATGTTGCGCAGCCCCAGCGCTGCTGCCTGGGCATGCAGTTCCTGTTCAAGCGGTCCGGCGCCGACGATCACCACCGGGTAGTCCACGTCCTTCAAGGCATCGAGCAGAATGTGCAGGCCCTTGTAATAACGCATCACCCCGACAAACAGGAAAAACTTATCCCCAAGCTGCTGCCGCCAACGGTTCATGCGCTCGCGATCGGCCTGTGGATAACCTGCCTTGTTCAATCCATACGGAATGACCCGGGTCTTGTCCTGAAACTGCTGCAACACATCGCTGGTATGCAGGTAGTTCGGCGATGCCGCGACGATGCGGTCGGCGCTGGCGAGGAAGCGGTTCATCAGGGGGCGATAGAGTTTGAGCAGGTGCTTCTGGCGAATGATGTCCGAGTGGTAAGTGACCACGCTCGGTTTGCCCATGGCATTGGCGAAATGCACCAGATCCATGAACGGCCACGGGAAGTGGTAGTTGACCACGTCGGCTTCAGCGGCCATCTCGCGAAACTGCTTGAACACGCTCCAGGAAAATCCGGTGGAAGCGAACTGAATATCCAGTTTGGCGCGGTGCACTTCGTGGTGACCGAGTTGCACCACAGCCGGGTTCGGGTCGGCGCTGAGGGTCAGGACTTGGCCGTCGATGCCATGTTTGGCGCCGCTCTCGCACAGCTGGAAGATCACTTGTTCGATGCCGCCGACCGAGTCGGGCAGGTAAGTCTTGAAGAAATGAAGTACGCGCATTCAACCTCCCATAGCCTGGCGGTAGGCACTGGCCGTGGCCTGTGCACAACGCTCCCAGGAAAAAAGCCGTGCCTGCTGCAATCCGGCCTCTCGGCATGCCTGCCAATGTGCTTGATCGTCGATCAACCGGCTCATCGCATCACGCAAGCCGTCTGCATCGTCAGCTTCAATATAGTTGCCCGCTGGCCCCGCCACTTCCGGCATGGCTGAAGAGCGGGTAATGACCACCGGCGTGCCGCTGGCCATCGCCTCCAGCACCGGCAGGCCAAAACCTTCGTACAGCGAGGGGAAAATCAGCGCTCGGGCACCGGCCAGCAGTTGCGCCACTTGTTCGTCCGGCAGATAACCGAGCAGACACACATGCCCGCTCGCCAAGGCCTGACGCAAGGGTTCGCTGAACTGTTCGCGCTCCCAGCCCGCCATACCGACGATCAACAAAGGAAAGCGCTGGCGCACGGCATCCGGCAACAAGGCATGCGCACGCAGGGCCAAGCCGAGATTCTTGCGCGGTTCGAGGGTGCCGACACACAGAAAGTACTCCCGGAACTCAACGGCGTGCGCCTTGAGTACCGCGTCGATGGTTTGCGGTTCACGCGGATGGAAGCGCTCCGCCACGCCCAACGGCGCCACGACAAAGCGCTCGGCAGGCAGACCAAAATAGGCTTGCGCCTCGTCGGCAATGGCTTGGGAGTCAGTCAGGATCAGCCGCGCCTGCTCTACGCCGATGGCCAGGCGCCGCTCGATTTCCTTGAGCCGCGCCGGCGGCTGGGTGTCGGGGAAATGCAGGTGCGTCAGGTCGTGCAGGGTAATCACGGTCGGGCCGTTGAAGGCCAGCGGCCACAGACTCGGCTCGTGATAGAGGTCGATACCTTGTGCGCTGCCCTGATCGAAACGTCTTTGCTCCAGCCAACGTCGTGCCTGATAGGCCCCAGGAATCTGCCGCAGCAGCGGGGTCAGGCGCGAATACCCGGGCATCGCCGCTTCCGGCAACGCCGAACTCCAGCCCCAGCCGTGGAACAGCGTGACCTCGACATCGGTTTCGCTGCGCAACGCGTTGACCAGTTCGGCGACGTAATGGCCGATGCCGGTGCGTGGCGCCAGCAGGATTCGGGCGTTAAGGGCAATGCGCATGCTGCCTCGCTTGCGCCGCTGGCGCTTCAAGGACATGACGCACACTGCGTTCGGCCAATTGCTCGCTGGCTTCGCGCCAGCCGATCCAGGCCCAGTCCGCGACATCGCGGGCGGCGGGGAACTGGCCGCTGTTTTCGAAAGCGTTGATCAGATCGGCAAGGCTTTGTGGATCCTGCAAATCGAAATACGCCATGAATTCGCCGCCGATCTCGCGGAACACCGCGATGTCGCTGCCCATCGCCGGCAAGCCACGTTGCATGGCTTCGACCAGTGGCAGGCCGAAGCCTTCGACGAACGACGGAAACACCAGTGCACTGGCGTGGGCATAAGCATGTTCGAGGCTGGTGTCGCTTAGATCATTGAACATGAACAAGCGTTGATTCAGCTCGGGGTGGTTGCGCACCCGCTCAAGCAAGGCGTCGCACTTCCAGCCGATGCGCCCGGCGATGCACAACCGCGCGTTCGAACCGGCGGCCCAGGCGCGTTCGAAGGCGTCGAGCAGATAACTGTGATTCTTGCGCGGCTCGATGGTGCTGACCATCAGGAACACCGGCTCAGGCGTTGCGAACAGTTGGCGCAGGCGCGGCTCGACGCTGGCGTCGCTGTTGTGCAGATCCAGTTCGGAGCCGAGGTGGAAGAAATCGAACCAGTGCTTTTCCGCCAGTGCGGGACCGATGCGCCGTTGCAGTTCCTCGCGTACCTGATCACGCACGGTGGCGGAAATCGCCATGTAGCCGTCGGCGGTGCGGGTGATCCAGTCGAACCATTCGCTGAAAACCTGCACCAGCCGTGTGTCGTAGAACTGCGGATGGGTCAGCGGAATCAGGTCGTAGATCACCGCAATCAGGCCGACGCCGTCGCGTTTGAGTTGTTCGGCGTGGGCAAAGAAATCCGAGTGCCAGGACGAATCCAGCAGCACCAGTTGATCGCCGGGCTGATGCTGCAGCGGTGAGCAACGTTTAAGCAGTTGAGTGTGATTGATGGCACCCATCAAGCGCAGCGGTAAACCGAATACGCCGAACGAGATCAGGCGGTAGGCGACATACACAACGCGCCGCGCCAGTTTCACGGTGATCGTGGTGTCGAGGCGCTGGTGCCATTGCCAGAATCGATGTGCCAAGCGTTGCAGGCGTTCGCTGAACGTCGCCAGGGCATTGAGCAACGGGGTGTCCAACGGTGCCAGGCGCTGCACGCGATAGAGTTGCCCATTGAGCAGAATCACCGGCATGCATTCGACGCCTTCGGCACTCGCAGGTAATTGCTTGATGACGTTGCGCACCACGCGCTGGATGCCCGAGTTGACCTTTGGGTGCTTGAACACATGCGTGCATTCCACCAGCAAGCGGGTCATGGCGTGCGCTCGACAGGCGTGACATCGGTTTGCCGCGTGATCGTTGTCTGGGCGTTGAGCCATGAGCAGCCGACGAAATCCTCGTGGCGATTGTTGATGACGTGGAACACCATGCCGTAGTCGCGCCACTCGAAGTTGCGATCCAGATGCGAGTCCAGACGCGACAGGCTCAGCGACACCGAATAGTTGCCTTTGCCCAAGCCCATGACGAAGGCGAAGCGGTAGGTAAAGCGTTCGCCGGCGTGCAGATCGGTGAGGGCTTTGTTCTGTCGGTGGGTGTTGATGCCGTACATCATCTGGCCCAGGCGATCCTTGAGGATGAAGCCCAGCACCAGGCGTTCGATGTCCTTGCGCACTTCAACCTGTACCTCCAGGACCACTGATTGGCCAACTTCGGCGGCGTCGATGCTGCGCTCGTTTTCGTCGAGCATGCGCACGCCGAGGATCGCCGCTTCGCCTGTGCCGGACACAGTCTGGACTTCGCCCCCGGCGAGCATTTCCTGACGCACGACCTGGCCTTCGCGCTCGGCCATCAGGGCGTTGTAGTAATCGAGCACGGCTTCGGGTTTGCCGTACATGGCCATGCGGCCGTCCTTGAGCAGGATCGCCGAATCGCAGATCGACTGAATCGCCGAGCGGTCATGGGACACGATCAACAGGGTGGTGCCGGCCTTGCGGAAGCTGCGGATGCGCTCGAAGCTCTTGTGCTGGAAATAGGCATCGCCCACTGACAGCGCTTCGTCGACGATCAGAATGTCCGGGCGCCGCGCGGTGGCCACACTGAACGCCAGGCGCATCTGCATGCCGCTGGAATAGGTGCGCACCGGGTGATCGATGGCTTCACCGATTTCGGCGAAGTGTTCGATCTCGGGCATCAGCGCTTCGATTTCTTCGAGCTGCATGCCCAGCAACTGCCCGGCCATGATTGCGTTCTGGCGCCCGGTGAAGTCGGCATGAAAACCCATGCCCAGCTCCAGCAGCGCCGCGACTCGGCCTTCGAGTTCGATCTTGCCGCCAGTGGGCTGGGTGGTGCCGGTGATCATCTTCAACAAGGTACTTTTGCCGGCACCGTTGGCGCCGACGATGCCCACCGCTTCACCGGGGGCGATTTCGAACTCGACATCGCGCAGCACCCAGTGCTGGTGATGACGAATGGGCGAAAAGGGAATCAGCCACTCGGCCAGGCGGGCCCAGCGGTTGGGGTATTGTTTATAGGCCTTGCTCAGCCCTGTGACACGAATATGGCCCATCAGAGTTCATCCACCATTTCGCCGACGCGTTGACGAAACAGGCGCAGCCCGATCAGGCAGAACACGATGCCGGTGACGAAGATCGGCAGCAGCGAACTCCAGACCGGCCACTGACCGTAGAGGAACAGGTTCTGATAACTGCTGAACAGGTTGGTCAGGGGATTGAGCTGCAACAGACGTTGCACCCATTCCGGCAGGATCGTGATCGGGTAAACGATCGGTGTCAGCCAGAACCAGAATTGCAGGCAGATCGCGAAAAGCTGGCCGACATCGCGGAAGAACACATTCAGCACACCCAGCACCATGCCCAGCCCGGCGCAAAACATCATTTGCAGCGCGACCAGCGGCAGCAGCGCCAGCAAGACCATGCCCGGCCAGCGTCCGGTCACCAGCAGGAAGCCCAGAAACAGCGCGATGATGATCGCAAAGTTGATCCCGGAGTTGATCAGCACGATCACCGGCAGACAGATCCGCGGGAAGCTGATTTTCTTCAGCAGATTCGCGTTATCGAGAAACATCGTCTGGCTGCGCAGGGTGATTTCGGAGAACAGCCCCCACGCCAGCAGGCCGGCGCAGAGGTAAACGCTGTAAGCCATGCTGTCGTCCACACCCGGCAGGCGTGCGCGCATGATGTGCGAGAAAATCACTGTGTACACAACAATCATCGACAGCGGATTGAAGATTGGCCACAGGGCGCCGAACAGCGAATTGCGATAACGCGATTGAAACTCTCGTTGCACGCTACCGAGGATGAATCCACGGTAGCTGCGCAGCGAGCGATACAGGGAAAGCAGCATTCAAACCGTCCTGCCGTAATGATCTTCGAAGCGGACGATATCGTCCTCTCCCAGGTATTCGCCGCTTTGCACTTCGATGATCACCAGATCGATCACGCCGGGGTTTTCCAGGCGATGCTTGTGGCCGGCGGCGATGAACGTCGATTCGTTCTTGGCCACCAGGTGCGTACCGGTGCCGTTGTTGGTGACCTTGGCCATGCCTTCGACCACCACCCAGTGTTCGTTGCGGTGATGGTGCATTTGCAGGGACAACTTGCCGCCGGGTTTGACCACGATGCGCTTGATCTTGAAGCGCGGGCCTTCTTCCAGAACGGTGTAGGTGCCCCACGGCCGGCTGACCGTACGGTGCAGGCGATAGGCTTCGTGGGATTTGTCCTTGAGTTGCTTGGCCACCCGGCGCACATCCTGGGCGCGGTCGGCGTGGGCCACCAGCACGGCGTCGGCGGTGTCGACCACGATCAGGTTATCCACACCTACCGTCGCCACCAGACGACCTTCGCTCTGGACGAAGTTGTTGTGGCTGTCGATGAAAATCGCTTCGCCGCTGGCGCGGTTGTTGTCGGCATCGGCCGGCACCAGCGCCGCAACGGCACCCCACGAACCGATGTCGCTCCAATCGAATCCGGCGGGCACCACGACGACTTTTTCCGAGCGCTCCATCAAGGCGTAGTCGATGGAAATGTCGGTGATTTCCGCGAACAGCGCCGGCGACAGTTCCTGTTGCAGACAACCGACGGTTTCCACCGGAGCGCTGGCTTGCATGCAGGCGCGGGTCTGTTCGAGCAGTTCGGGCGCGTGCAATTGCAGCTCGGCAATCACGGTCGCCGTGGTGAAGCAGAACATCCCCGAATTCCACAGGAAGTTGCCGCTCTCCAGATAATGCGTAGCGGTTTGCAGGTCAGGCTTCTCGACGAAACGCTGCACCTTGGCCGCACCTTTGGCGTCGAGCGGTGCGCCGGTCTCGATGTAGCCGAAGCCGGTTTCCGGCGCGGTCGGGATCACCCCGAAGGTCACCAGGTAACCATCTTTCGCCAGGTTGACTGCGTGCTCGACCGCTGTTTTCAGCGCGTCCTGATTGACGATCAAATGGTCTGCGGGCATCACCACCATGATCGCGTCATCACCGTGCAGCGCTTGCAGCGACAACGCCGCTGCAGCAATCGCCGGGGCGGTGTTGCGTCCGGTCGGCTCCAGCAGGAAGTGCCCGCGATGGCGCGACACGTGGGCGGCGCAATAGTGATCCTTGCTCTGGAAGTAATATTCGCGGTTGGTCACCGTGACAATGTCGCCCCAGCCGTCGAGCAACGCGGCGGCACGCTGGTAGGTCTTGCCGAGCAGCGACTGGCCGTCGGGCAGGGTCATGAACGGCTTGGGATGGCCCTCGCGGGACACCGGCCACAAACGGGTGCCGGCACCGCCGGACAGAATCACGGGGATCAGCATGGCCTACTCCTTGGCGACGCGTTTCATGTCCGCATCCATCATCATGCGGATCAAGGTATCCAGGTCGGTTTTCGGCTTCCAGCCCAGCACGCGCTGGGCCTTGGCCGGATTGCCGAGCAGCACTTCGACTTCGGCCGGGCGGAAAAACGCCGGGTCGATCTTCACGTAATCGCGGTAGTTGAGGCCGACGTGATCGAAGGCGATGCGGCACATTTCGCGCACCGTGGTGGTGACGCCGGTGGCGACCACGAAATCGTCAGGCTTGTCCTGTTGCAGCATCAGCCACATGGCTTCGACGTAATCGCCGGCAAAACCCCAATCGCGTTTGGCGTCGATGTTGCCCAGGGCCAGTTCGTGCTGTTTGCCCTGCTTGATGCGGGCGGCGGCGTCGGTGACCTTGCGGGTCACGAACTCGATGCCGCGCAGTGGCGATTCGTGGTTGAAAAGAATGCCGCTGCTGGCGTGCAGGTTGAAGCTTTCGCGGTAGTTGACGGTGATCCAGTGACCGTACAGCTTGGCCACCCCGTAAGGGCTGCGCGGGTAGAACGGTGTGTTCTCGTCCTGTTGCTCGGCCTGGATCAAACCGAACATTTCGCTGGTCGAGGCCTGATAAAAGCGCGTGTGCGGACTGAACTGGCGGATCGCTTCGAGCAGGTGGGTAACGCCCAGACCGTCGACGATGCCGGTGGTTACCGGTTGATCCCAGGAGGCGGCGACGAAACTTTGCGCGGCGAGGTTATACACCTCGTCCGGCGCTGACTTGATGACCGCGCGCTGCACCGAGCAGGCATCGGCCATGTCACCGTCGAGGTAGACGATGTCGGCTTCGACGCCCATCTCGCGCAGGCGCCAGCGCGAATCGCTGCTGCGCCGTGCGACCAGACCGTGGACCTTGTAGCCCTTGTCGAGCAGCAACTTGGCCAGATATGCGCCGTCCTGGCCGGTGATCCCTGTGATCAGTGCACTTTTTGTCATTCTTGTCGTACTCGCATCTCCCAGTCGGACAGGATCGCCCGCAGGGATTGTTGTGTGGTGATTTCTGGCGTCCATCCTGTGGTTTTCGCCAGTCTTGCGTGGCTGCCGCAAACGCGGCGCTGATCGGCGCGACGCAGGCGTGCCGGATCCTGAACCAGTTGCATCTCGACTTCGGCCAGATCGCCCAGCTGTTCGATCAGGCTGCGGATGCTTTGCTCGCGGCCCGAGCAAATGTTGTAAACCTGTCCCGGCGTGCCTTTTTCCAGCAGCGCGAAGTAGGCTGAGACGACATCGCCGACATCGAGAAAATCGCGTGTCACGTCGATGTCACCGACTTCCAGTTGCGGCGCTTGCAGACCTTGCTTGATCCGGCTGATCTGGCGTGCGGCGCTGGCGATGACAAAGCTGTCTTTCTGCCCAGTACCGATGTGATTGAACGGTCGCGCGACCAGCACCGGCCAGCCTTCGCTCAAGCCCCATTGCAGGCTGAGAAACTCGGCGGACAGTTTGCTCACCGCGTAAGGATTGCGCGGGCAGGGCGGTTGTTGTTCGGTGATCGGCAAGTCATTTTCGCCGACCTGGCCGTAGACGTCGCCCGAGCTGACGTAGAGAAAGGTGCCCTGAAAACCACGCGCCTTCAGCGCTTGCAACAGATTGAGGGTGCCGAGCAGATTGATCTCGAGGGTCCGCGCCGGATCGCGAAAGGCTTCGGGGACGAAGGTCTGCCCGGCCAGATGAATGACGGCATCGGGCAATTGCGGCCACACATTGATGAGGCTGTCCGGCTCTGTCAGGTCGTAGGGCGTAGCGGCAGGCAGCAGCTCCCACGACGAATCAGGCGACGCCAGACGAGACTGAATATGGTGTCCCACGAATCCACTGAGACCCGTGACGAACAGACGCTTTTTCAAACAGCGACCCCTTGGTCTTGAACTTACGCCACTTTCCCACAGGCTTTGAGGGGAAGTCTGTCAGACCGGTGGAAAAAACCGGGAGGACAGCAGGCGAAGTCATTGTTGTAGTTGTTTGGTTGCCAATCTGTGCCAATTGCGCGGCAATTTCAACAGGTCCAACCGTGACCGGTCAGTTCTCGTCAGCGTAGCCCGATTTTTCTCGTCGGACGGTTCACGAATCCTCAACGGATGTGTTTAGAATGCCCCTCGTCGCGATCCCCCGATGGTTGATTACGGGAGCGCGGCGCAGGGTGAAACCGACCACTAAAACAAGAACGAAGACGTGCTCCAGGACCCAGGGTGAGAACGGCACTGCCGACTCGATCCGAGGCTTGACCGTCATAGCATGAAGTTGCCAGGACGGCAGTTTCATCGTGGGATGCCATGAATTTCATTCTCTACTCGGACGTCAACGACAGCTCCATCAGCCAGAGCCTGGGGCGTCCGGAATACAGCTATTACTTCGTGCTCAAGGCCTATCGACCGGTGCTGGAAAGCCTTGGGCGTGTACATGTGGTCGCGTCCACCGCCGAAGTCGATGCGCTTTACCAACAACTGCTCGCCGCCGGCGAAGACAGTGTGTTCCTGTCCTTCACGCCACCGCAGAAAACCCCGCTCGATCTGCAATGCCCGACGATTTGCGTGGTGGCGTGGGAGTTCGATTCGATCCCCGATGAGCAGTGGGACAACGATCCGCGTCAGGACTGGACGCAGATGCTCGCCCGCCAGGGCCGCGTGATCACCCTGTCGAGCCACACCGCCCGCGCCATTCGCCGCGCCATGGGCGAAGACTTTCCGGTGTTGGTGCTGCCGACGCCGCTGTGGGAGAACTTCGCCGCCATTCGTCAGCAGCATGTACCTGCGCCGATCAACCCGGGCGCGACGCTGGCGATCAAGGGCTGCATTTTTGATTCACGCACGCTGGGACTGTCGGCTGATGCGTTGATCCCACCGCCGTTGACGGCTGAAGAGGAGGCCGCGCTGGCGGCCGAACTCGAAGCTGCGCGCCCGCCACCGCTGACATTCAAGCGACGTCTGGTGATTGCCCGGCATTACCTGCGCTTGTGGGCGCTGGACTTGGGGCGTGAGCAGGCAGAGCCGGTGCCGCGCGTGAAGTTTCTGCACAACTGGTATTGGGAAGGCCTGCGCGATCTGTTTTCGGAGAACCTGCACGGCTGGCTCGAACAACGCCTGCCGGCCATTTGCGGTCCGCAACCGCTGCCGGTGATCGAACCGCCGCCGCTGGACCTGCCGGACACCACCGCGGTGGTCGAAACCCGGGTCGACGGTGTGATCTACGTCACCGTGTTCAATCCCAAGGATGGCCGCAAGAACTGGCACCAATTGATCACCGCATTCTGCTGGGCGTTTCGTGAAATCCCCGACGCGACACTGGTGTTGAAAATCACCCAGAACGATCTGGCGTCCTACTACAGCGAAATGATGACGTTGCTCGCGCAGCTCACGCCGTTCGCCTGCCGGGTGGTGGTGATGCACGGTTACCTCGACGATGCGCAGTACGCGAAGCTCTATGAAGCCGCGAGTTTCTATGTCAACGCTTCGCGCTGCGAAGGGTTGTGTCTGCCGTTGATGGAGTTCATGTCCAGCGGCAAACCGGTGATCGCACCGGATCACACCGCGATGGAAGACTACATCGATGAGTCGGTGGCGTTCGTGGTCAAGTCCAGCGAGGAGCTGACGATCTGGCCGCAGGACACGCGGATCGTTTACCGCACCCTGCGTTACCGTCCGGACTGGGGTTCGCTGAAAAACGCCTACGAGCAGAGCTACCGGGTGGCCAAGGCACAACCGCAGGACTACCAGCGGATGTCGGCCGCCGCGGTACAGCGCATGCACGACTACTGCGCCTTTGCTCCGGTGCAAACGCGCATGTCGGACTTTTTCGGGCTGGCACCGAACACCACCGATGCCGCGCCAGTGACGGACAACGCCTCATGCTGATCATCATCCATTCGGAAACCAACCAGCACACCATCGCGCAGAATCTCGGGCGTTCGGAGTACAGCTATTACTTCGTGCTCAAGGAATACCGGCCGGTGCTCGAACGTCTCGGGCGGGTGGTGGAAGTCGTTGATCCGCAGCGCGAGGTCGATGCGCTGTACCGGGAATGCCTGAGCCGGGGCGAGCCTTGCGTGTTTCTGTCGTTCTCGCCGCCGCATCGCACCCCGGTGCATCTGGCCTGTCCGACGTTGCCGGTGTTTGCCTGGGAATTCAGCACCATCCCCAACGAAGCCTTCGCCGGTGAACCGCGCAATGACTGGCGTACTGTGCTGCGGGCCTGTGGCGCGGCGATCACTCATTCCAGCTACACCGTCAACGCCGTGCGTGAGGCGATGGGCGCTGATTACCCGATCGTCGCCGTGCCTGCGCCAGTGTGGGATCGCTTCGCTGCACGGGGCGCGCAGTTGCAGGGGCAGGCGCCGGGCGAGTCGTTCCGCCTGAAGATCAAGGGGCTGGTCGCCGACAGCCGAACCCTCGACCTGAATGCGTTCGGCCCGGAACATCTGCGCTGTGGCAAAGGCATCGATTTCGCCGCACCGATCACCGAACAGGAACTGCTGCTCGACGGTGTGGTGTACACCTCGGTGTTCAACCCCGGCGATGGGCGCAAGAACTGGGAAGACATGCTCAGTGCCTTCTGCGTGAGTTTTCGCGACGTCGACGACGCTACGCTGGTGCTCAAGCTTACCCATCACGATGCCGAAGAAGCCCTCGGTGACATCCTCCATCACCTGTACAAGAACCAGTCCTATCGCTGCCGCATCGTGCTGATCTACGGCTATCTCGCCGACCCCGATTACGAGCGACTGGTGCAAGCGACCCGCTACGTGGTGAACACTTCCTACGGCGAAGGCCAGTGCCTGCCGCTGATGGAGTTCATGTCCTGCGGCAAACCGGCGGTGGCTCCGCGTACTACGGCGATGATCGATTACCTGAGCGCCGAAAACGCGTTCCTGATCGAGTCCACCGACGAACTCACCGCCTGGCCCCACGACCCGCGCAAGGCCTTCCGTACCTTACGGTATGTGACCAACTGGGCGTCGTTGTGCCAGGCCTATCAGGCCAGTTACGACGTGGCGAAAAATCACCCTGAGCGTTACGCACAGATGTCGGCGCAAGCCGTCCATAGCCTGCAAGGATTCTGCAGCCAAGCGGTGGCCGAGCAGCGTTTGCAGGTGTTCTTCGCGCAGTTGCTCGAACTCAACGCGACCCTCGTGGAAACACCTCAAGCATGAACAGCCGACGGATCATGGACATTGAAGTCCTGCGCGCCATTGCGGTACTGGGCGTGCTGTTCCATCACCTGCAGGGCAGCCTGTTCACTGACGCGGTGCCCTTGCTGGAAAAAATCCATGCCTGGGCGCAGCCCTGGTGGGGCGTCGATCTGTTCTTCGCCATCTCCGGTTTTGTGATTGCTCGCAGCCTGATCCCGGCACTGCAAGGCTGCACCACGCGGCAGGAATACTGGCAGCAGACGCGCAATTTCTGGCTGCGCAGGGCTTTTCGACTCTTGCCTTCTGCGTGGTTGTGGCTGGCGCTGATGTTGCTGGCGTGCCTGTTCGTCAATCGTTCCGGGGCATTCGGTACGCTGTCCGCCAACCTGCAAGCGACATTGGCGGGAGTGTTCCAGTACGCCAACTTCCGCTTTGCCGACAGCTTCTTTCACTACGAATACGGCAGCAGTTTCGTCTATTGGAGCCTGTCGCTGGAGGAGCAGTTTTACCTGCTGTTCCCGCTACTGATTGTGCTGTGCCGCAAGCATCTGGTCTGGGCGCTGCTGGCGCTGGTCGCGGTGCAATTGTTCACCTTGCGCACGCCGCTGCTGATGGTGGTGCGCACCGATGCGCTGGCCCTCGGCGTGTTGCTCGCCATGTGGAGCGCACAGCCGAGCTATCAGCGCTGGCAGCCGACGTTCTTGCGACGCCCGTGGGCGGGGATTGCGGCGCTGGTAGTGATCGGCGTATTCATGAGCTACATGGCTACCGACCGTTTTACCTTCGTCAATTACCGCATCGGCGTGATCGCCGTGCTCAGCGCGTTGCTGGTGTGGATTGCTTCGTACAACCGCGATTACCTGATGCCGGCCGGTGGCGTTCAGCGTGTGCTGGCCTGGATTGGCAGCCGCTCCTATGGCATCTACCTGATCCATATTCCGGCCTATCAACTGGTGCGCGAACTGATTTTCCGCTTGCAAACCGCCGGCCTGCCGAGCCCGGCCGGGCACCCGATCCTCACGCTGTTGCTGGCGTTCGGTTTGATCGTGCTGCTCAGTGAACTGAATTATCGCTTCATCGAAATGCCCATGCGCAATCGCGGCGCCGCGCTGGTCAAACGCCTCGGTACTTCGCGAACCGCCGTCCCATCCTCTGGAGCCACCTCATGCTGAGCCTTTTGAAGAAACTCACGGCGGGCACGCCTGCACCGGCCCCCGCGCAGCCTGTCGCGACTGCCGAGAAGACCGATCCATACATGCTCGGCCTGCACGATGCGATGCTCAGTGGCTGGTTCAACCAGGAAACCGGCGAGCTGTTCAAAGACTTTCCGGTGAGCGCCGACGATACGCTGCTCGATGTCGGCTGCGGCGACGGCGGCAATGTGCATTTCTGCGGCATGCGTGGGGCGAAGATCATCATCGCCGACATCGACGGCGCCAAGGTCGAAGCAACCCGCCAGCGGCTCAGCGACACGCCGGCGCGGGAGGTCGAATGCCACGTCACCGACTGCAATCCGCTGCCGATTGCCGATGCCACGGCGACGCGTGTGGTCTCCACCGAAGTCATCGAACACGTCGATGATCCGGCGCAATTTCTCGCGGAGCTGGTGCGCGTGGGCAAACCCGGCGCGCTGTATTTGCTCAGCGTGCCGCACCCAAGCTCCGAAGACCTGCAAAAAGACATCGCCGCTGCCGAGTACTTCCAGAAGCCCAACCACATTCGCATCATCAGCGAAGAGCAGTTCAAGGCGATGGTCAGCGAGGCGGGGCTGGAGATCATCAGCCACAGCCAGTACGGTTTCTACTGGTCGATGTGGATGCTGCTGTTCTGGGAAGCCAAGGTCGATTTCAGCAACCCGGATCACCCGCTGCTCAATCACTGGGCCGATACCTGGCAAGCGGTGCTGAGTTCGCCGCGTGGCGCGCAGATCAAGCAGGCGCTGGATGCCGTTGTCGCGAAAAGCCAGGTGATCATCGCCCGTAAACCCGCGACACCTCTGTAGGAGCTGCGGCACGCTGCGATCTTTTGATCTTGATTCTAAAAACAAGATCAAAAGATCGCAGCCTCGTTTCACTCGACAGCTCCTACGGGGTTTTTGTGTAACCTTGCAGCCTTGTGATGTCAGGGATTAGGAAGGTATGCGCTTTATTGTCGGGCTGCTTTTGGGATTGTTGCTCTCGGGTTGCGAGCAACACGACGCGCCGCCCCTCGACCAACAACTCTATATCTGGCAACGCCAATGGACGCCGGCCCATGAGGCGGCGTTGCGCGACAGCCACGATGACTTCTCGACACTGCGCGTGCTCGCGCTGCAAGCCTTCCCGAATGCCGGATGGAGCCGGGCGCTGATTGATGCGCCACTGTTGAAAGCCGATGGCCGTCCGCTGATTGCGGTGATCCGTCTCGACGGCCAGCTCAAGTCGCTGGATCAGGATCAAGTCACCGCGCAAATCCTTCAGCTGCTCAACGACTGGCAAGCGCAAGGCCTGACCCTGAGCGGCGTCGAAATCGATCACGATGCCGGTAACGCACGTTTGCCGGCTTACGCTGAATTCCTCAAACATCTGCGCTCGGCATTGCCAACGACCCTGCCGCTGAGCATCACCGCACTGCCGGCCTGGCTCGACAGTGCGCAACTGCCTGCACTTCTGCAAACCGTCGACAGCAGCGTGCTGCAAGTCCACGCCGTCAGCGATCCACGCCGGGGGCTGTTCGAGGCTGATCAGGCGTTGAAATGGGCCAAGGCTTGGGCGCGCATCACCGATAAACCGTTTTATCTCGCGCTGCCGGCTTACGGTGTCGCGCTGTTGCCGGATGACGGCGGGGCGCCGCTGGTAGAAAGCGAAGTGCAGCTTGAGCGGGGCGGCGCGCGTCGGGAGCTGCTCGCCGATCCGCTGCAATTGCGTCAACTCGGCAAGGTGTTGCGCGAAGACCCGCCAGAGCATCTGGCCGGGTTGATCTGGTTTCGCCTGCCGCTGGCCAATGACCGTCGCGCCTGGAGCCTGACCACCTTGCGCGCCGTGGCACGGGGCGATGCGTTGAGCAGCCGGCTCGGCGTGACGTTCAGCGAACACAACGGTCTCTACGACATCAGACTCGACAACCCCGGCAACCTCGACCGTGCCTGGCCAGCGCGCATCACCCTGCAGGCGCAAGGCTGCGAAGGCGCCGATGCGCTCGCCGGTTATGCATTGCAACAAGGCCCGGATCTGCTTACCTTCACCCGCCTGCGTGACGGCCGAATGCCGGCGGGCGGACAACGCGCCATCGGTTGGGCGCGTTGTGCACATATTGATCAAGGAGGTTCGCATGTTGACCCGTAACTGGCCCCGCCATCTGCTCTGCCTGAGCCTCTGCTTGCCGTTGGGGTCGGCGCTGGCCTGCGGCCCGGACTTCCCGATGCGCCTGCTCGATAACCGTGCGCAGACTTTGGCCGATCTGCCGGAGGGCAACTTCAATTTCGAACTCAGCCGCCTCGGCCAAGCCATCGCTGGACTGAAGAACGTCACTGCTGCGACGCACAATCCCAGCGACCTGTACGGCGATGAAAATGCAGCTGCCGAGGCGCGGGAAAAGGCCGAACAGCTGGGTCTGAGTGCCGAGCAGCAAGCGCTGGTCAAGCAACTGCGCGGGCTGAGCGATGCGCATCAGGTCGAGGTGCAGGGCGCCAGTCTGCCGGCGGAAATCCGCTTGTACGTGGCCGGTGCGGTGGCGTTCGCCACCGGCGATCATCCACTCGCCGTCGAGTATTTCAACAAGCTGCTGGCGCTGTCGGCGGATCAACGACCGTTGCGCAGCACCTGGGCGGCGTATTCGCTGGGGCGAACCTGGTTTGCCATGAGCAGCGAGGCTGGCGCTGCGGTGACGGCGCTGGAACAGTCCCGTGACGCGTTCCGTCAGGCCCGGCAGCTGAGCATCGACGGTTTCAGCGATCCGCTGGAACTGGGTGTCGCCAGTCTCGGCGAAGAGGCGCGGGTGCTGCGTACGGCGGGCGACTGGAACGGCGCCATCGAATTGTATGAGGCGCAGAATCTGCACGGCTCAGCAGTCGGTTACACCTCGCTCAAACAATTGATGAATGAACTGGCGGAGTTGCCCGAGGCCGAACTGGCCGAGTTGCTCCAGCATAAATCGGTGCAGCAACTGGTCACGGCATCCTTGGTCAGCCGCCAGGGCTGGTCGTTTGGCGACGAGCCGCCGAACCAAAAGAAACTGGTGAAGCTGCTGCAAAACAGCACCCGTGGCAGCCTGGAAAATGCTGATCGTCTGGCGGCGATGAGTTATCAACAGGGCGATTACGCCAGCGCCAAGGCCTTCCTCGAGAACGCCGGTGACGGCGGGCTGGCGTGGTGGCTGCGGGCCAAGCTGGCGGTGCGTGACGGCGATAAGAATGCTGCGGCTGCGGCCTACTCGAAAGCCGCGCAAGCCTTCCCCCAAAAGGAAGATTGGGGTTATCGCCGCACGCCGGATTGGGCCTACGAAAGCCTGCAGCCGAAATGCCGGGTCGAGGGCGAAAGCGCAATTCTCGCCCTGCAGCGCGGCGAATACCTGCAAGCGTTTGTGCAGTTGTATCGCAGCGACAGCACTTATTGGTTCGATGCAGCGACGGTGGCCGAGCGCGTATTGACCGTCGACGAACTCAAGCAGTACGTCGACGACAATGTGCCGGCGCCGCCCGTGCTGACTCAGCAGGAACGCGACAGCTACGTGCCGCTGCCGGTCGCCGCCAGCCTGCGCAACCTGCTCGGTCGGCGCTTGCTGCGTGAGGGGCATTACGCCGAAGCGGTCGCTTACTTCGACAATCCTGATCTGCAAAACAAGGCTCGGCTCTACGGCCAGCAACGCTTGAAAGCCGACTCGGCGTGGTGGCCGACCAAACGCGCGAGTGCGCTGTATAACGCGGCGTGGACGGCGCGCGAGTGGGGCATGGACATTCTTGGATACGAGATGGCGCCGGACTACGCCACGTTCGGCGGCAACTATTCACTGGAAAGCGCCGAGCTGAAAGTCGGCCCGCTGGTTTCTGAGGCCGAAGTAAAACGTCAACAGGCCAGCGCAGCGAAACCGGATCAGCGTTATCACTATCGCTTTGTCGCCACCGAACTGGCCAGTCGCGCCGCCGACAATCTGCCGCACACCAGTCAGGCGTTTGCCGCCGTGTTGTGCAACGCAGCGGGCTGGAACAGCAGCCTGGAAGATCAAAGTGCGCTGTACCAGCGTTACGTCAAGGAAGGCCCGTTCGTGCCGTGGGCGGTGGATTTCGGCAATCAATGCCCGTATCCGGATTTCGAAAATGCCGATAAGCGCTACGTCACCCAGGTCACCGATGACGTGCGCTCATCGCTACGGCCGTACAAGTGGCCGGTGCAGATCGGCGCGATTGTGCTGGTCAGCGCTGCGGCGTTGTTGTTGATCACGCGTCGCCAGCGCAAGGCCCGTAAAGGCTAAGCCTGCTGGACGAAGGTCAGGCGCACCGCAAAGCCGATCAACAGGCTGCCGAACAGCCATTGCTGCACCCGTTGCGCCGTTGGACTGTGTTGCAGCCAACGGCCCAACGCGGCGCCGGTCAAGGCGTAGGCGCAATCGAACAGCAGGCCGATACCGACCAGCAGCGCGCCGAGCAGGGCAAATTGGCTCAGGACCGGCGCGCCGTCATTGATGATGAACTGCGGCAGCAACACCGAGCAGAACAACAACGCTTTGGGATTGAGCAGATTAGTCAGCAGACCCCGGCGCACTGCTTCGCGCCATTGTCCGTGACTGTCGGCCATTTGGCCGGCCTGCAGATCTGGCAACAGTGTGCTGCGCAGGCATTGAATGCCGATCCACAGCAGATAGGCCGCGCCGGCCAGCCTGACCACGTCGAACGTCCACGGTGCAGCCTTGAACAGCGCCGCCAACCCCAACGCCGCTAACGCCACATGACAGCCCCGGGCAATCCCGAGGCCGATGGCCGTTGCCAGCGCGGCGGTTCTTCCCTGCCGGGCACCGGTTTGCAGCAACAGGATCATGTCTGGGCCGGGCAACAGAAACACCACCGCCAGCGCCAGAAAAAACAGCCAGAGACTTGCCACATTGCGCTCCTTTCGTTGTCGATTCGGTGCGCTCAGTCTAGGGTCGGAGGGTGCCGCAGGTGCTTGCGTAGTCAGCTTCAACACCTGCTGAATTTGGCATAACCTTCGAGTTTCGGAAGTCATATCCATCGGAATCTGCCAAACATGAAACTCGACGCCTTTGATCGCAAAATCCTCGCCGCACTGCAACGCAATGGACGGTTGAGCAACGTCGAGCTGGCGGATGAAATCGGCCTGTCGGCGTCGCCGTGTTTGCGCCGGGTGCGGATGCTGGAAGAGGCGGGGGTGATTCGTGGCTACCAGGCCAATCTGGATCGCGACGAAGTCGGCTTGGGGCTGACGGTGTTTGTCGGGGTCAAGGTCGAGCGCCATAACGATGCACAGGCCGAAGCGTTTTACGCAGCGGTGACGGCATTGCCGGAAGTAATTTCAGCGTTTCTGGTGTCGGGTGAATCGGATTTTCTGCTGCAAGTGGTGGTGCCGGATCTACGCGCCTATGACCGCTTTCTCAGTGGCTGCCTGTTGAAGTTGCCGGGAGTGAGCGACATTCGCAGCAACTTCGCGATTCATACGGTGAAGACGCCGGGGGCGTTGCCGCTTGGGCATCTTCCGGCCTGACTAGCAAAGATCGCAGCCTTCGGCAGCTCCTACAGAGGGGCGCATTTCGTGTAGGAGCTGCCGAAGGCTGGGATCTTTTGATTTTCTACATCTGCGTCGCCATCCCCTCGACATTCATCGCTGCCTGGCGCAACGCTTCCGAGCGGGTCGGATGGGGGTGACAGGTCAACGCAATGTCTTCCGCCGACGCACTGAATTCCATCGCCACGCAATATTCACCGATCATTTCGCTCACGCTCGGCCCCACAAGATGCACGCCGAGCACTTCATCCGTGCGCTCATCCGCTAGAACTTTGGCAAAGCCTTCGGTTTCATGGTTGATCTTCGCCCGGCTGTTGGCGGTGAACGGAAATTTACCGACCTTATAGGCGCGACCCTCGGCCTTGAGCTGCTCTTCGGTTTTGCCGACGCTGGCCAGCTCCGGTTTGGTGTAGATCACGTTGGGGATCAGGTCGTAGTTGACCTCGCCGGCCTTGCCGTGGATCTGCTCGACGCAGGCCATGGCTTCATCTTCAGCCTTGTGCGCGAGCATAGGCCCGGACGTCACGTCGCCGATCACCCAGACGCCGGCGGCTTCGGTGCGATGCTGTTTGTTGGCAAGCATGCCGCGCTTGTCGGTGCTCAGGCCGACGTTCTCCAGGCCCAAACCCTGGGTGTACGGGCGCCGACCGATGGCCACCAGCACGTAATCCGCTTCGAGCAATTCGGCGGTTCCGCCTGCCGAGGGCTCGACGCTGAGCTGCACGCCGTTGGCCGAAGTCGTTGCGCTGGTGACTTTCGAACTCAACTTGAAGGCGATCCCCTGTTTGCTCAGCGAGCGTTGCAGGGTTTTGCCGGCCTCGGCATCGACGCCTGGACAGATGCGGTCGAGGTATTCGACCACGGTCACCTGTGCGCCGAGTCGCCGCCATACCGAGCCCAACTCCAGGCCAATCACGCCGGCACCGATCACCACCAAATGCTTGGGCACTTCACTGAGCGACAGCGCGCCGGTGGAGTCGAGGATACGTTGGTTGTCGATCTCGACGCCGGGCAGGGGAGTGGGCTCGGAGCCGGTGGCGATGATGATGTCCTTGGCAGTCAGCTCGACTTTGCTGCCTTGAGCATCGGTCACCGTGACTTTGCCCGGTCCATCAATGTGGCCCCAGCCCTTGATCCAGTCGACCTTGTTCTTGCGAAAGAGAAACTCGATGCCTTTGGTCAGGCCGGTCACGCTTTCGTCTTTCTGTTTCATCATTTGCGCGAGGTTCAGCGTCGGCTTGACCTCAATGCCGAGGTTGGCGAATTCCGCACCCATCGCCGCGTCGTACAGCTCCGAGGCATGCAGCAACGCTTTGGACGGCATGCAACCGACGTTCAGGCAGGTGCCGCCGAGCGTCGCCCGGCCCTCCACGCAAGCGGCCTTGAGGCCCAACTGGCCGGCGCGGATCGCCGCGTTATACCCACCGGGGCCGCCGCCCAGAATCACTACGTCATAGTTGCTCATGCGCTTGCTCCTGATTGATGGATGCGGATCGCTAAAAGTAGCTGTCGATAAAAATTACGAACGTAATATGTGCGTTCCCGGACATTTCGGTCAAGGCTTCAGGCAAGCGACAGGTTGAGCGTCTTTGAATACCCATGATTGTGTACGAATATTTCACGCTTTTCGTTATATCGTAACGCTATGCACAGCGAGCTGAAGACATTGGGGTGATATGCAAGTTGATCTGGAGGTAGAGGGTGCGCAAGTGACCGGACTGCCGCGCTTTCAACAGGCGGCCACACAGGGCAGGCGGCTGCGGCGCTGGGCCTATGGCCTTGGCGGATTGGCGAGTGCCGGTTGGGTGTCGGCGTTTTTTGTCGGGTTGTTCGCGCCGCAGTCGTTGTGGTTGCCATTGCTTGTCAATCTGAGCGCGGCGCTGTTAGTGCTGGTCGCCGGACTGCAATCGGCATGGTGGGTGACGCAGTGGCGGGCGCGGGCGATAGATCCTGTCGCGCTGACAACGGTTGCCGAAGATGAGCAGCCTGCGCCTGAAGGTTGGTACGAGCGGCTCCTGGATCTACTCAGTCAGCGCGGTTTGCACGTGCTCGGCCAGATCGGTGCTGCGACGCTGTGGCTGGGCGGTTGGGCCGTACTGGTGTCGCTGAGTATTGAACAGGTGTGGAACCTGTCATTGCCTGCCGCTGCAGTTGGGTTGTCCGCCACGGTGGGTGCCGCGTTGGCATTACTGCTGGCGTTCGGTTTGCTGGTGCTGGAGCGCCAACTCGCTCAAGAAAACCCGGCGCAATGGCCAGAAGCGGGATCACTGGCGCAACTTACTCGCGTTGCGATCATCAGCCTGGTGCTTGGTGCACTGTGTTTGTTGTTTGCTGGCGAAAACGCGGTTTGGCCGGTCCGAGTGGGGGTACTCATCGGCATCTTGCCGGGATTGGTGGCGATCGAGCTGCTATTGCGCGCGGTTCTTTCTACCTTCAGTCCCCGCCGCGAGCAGCTTGAACCGACGCTGCTGGCGCGCAGTTTTGTCGCCGACATGTTGCGCTGGCCGCCACAACCGTTGCTCGCATTACAGCATGAACTGCACAACCGTTTTGGCATCGATCTCCGCCAGATATGGGCGTTCAGCTACATGCGTCGCGCGTTTCTGCCAGTGCTGGCATTCGTCGCTGCGGTAGGTTGGTTGCTTACCGGCATCCATGAAATCCCGCTGCAGGGTCGTGGCATTTATGAACGCTTTGGTAAACCGGTGCAGGTGTTCGGCCCTGGTTTGCACACAGGTTTGCCGTGGCCACTGGGCCGCGTGTTGATCGTCGAAAACGGTGTGGTGCATGAACTGGCAACCAGCGTCGGCGAAAACCCGGCGCCGCCTCAAGCCGATCCCGCTGAAGGTCCGGCGCCGTTCACCGCCAATCGCTTGTGGGACGCCAGTCACGTCAATGACAAGTCGCAAGTCATCGCCGGCAGCCGTGGCGAGCAGCAGAGTTTTCAGATCGTCAACATGGACGTGCGCTTTGTCTATCGCATTGGCCTGACGGATCAAGCTGCGCTGGCGGCAACCTACAACAGTGCCGATGTGCCGACGCTGATCCGCAGCACCGCCAGCCGGATTCTGGTGCGCGACTTTGCCTCGCGCACCCTCGACGGTTTGCTCGGTGAAGACCGGGTAGGGCTGGGCGAGGAGATTGGTCGTGCGGTGCAAGGCGATCTGCAACAGCTCAACAGTGGTGTGGAAATTCTCGCCACGGTCGTTGAAGCCATTCATCCGCCGGCCGGTGCCGCCAATGCTTATCACGCGGTGCAAGCGGCGCAGATCGGCGCGCAAGCTTTGATCTCCCGCGAGCGCGGCGCGGCGGCCGAAGCCAGTAATCAGGCGCAATTGCAGGCCAGCCTTGCCCGCGATCAGGCCAGCGCCAACGCCCGCGAAACCAGTGCCACCGCACAAGCGGCAGACCTGAAATTCAGCGCCGAACAGAAAGCCTACGCCAGTGCCGGTCAAGCCTTCGTGCTGGAGCAGTACCTCGGTCAACTCAGCCAAGGCCTGAGCAAAGCCAAATTGCTGGTGCTCGATCATCGTCTGGGTGGCAGCAGCAATGCGCCGACCATCGATTTGCGTACCTTCACGCTGCCGGCTGACCC
The DNA here is from genome assembly GCF_009764645.1 of Pseudomonas sp. PB106. Taxonomy (GTDB): domain Bacteria; phylum Pseudomonadota; class Gammaproteobacteria; order Pseudomonadales; family Pseudomonadaceae; genus Aquipseudomonas. Next base: position 56,893 of record NZ_RWIM01000052.1, on the reverse strand, counting down.
GACGCCCGCGCGCACCACCGCTCAACCAGGAGTCGCCCATTGAGCCAGTCGCACACTCACGAACCACACGATCACAGCGGCCACGATCATGGTCACGGCGGCCATCACCACCATCATGGGCATCATCACCATCATCATGGTGCGCCGGAAGAGGCAGGGCCTTTCCCGTGGCGGCGCATGGGTTGGGCAGCGTTGCTGGTGGCGTTCGCCATTGCAGCGGCGAGTCTGGTGCAAGTGCGCTCCGGTGAAGCCACGGTCATTACCCGCTTCGGCAATCCATCGCGGGTATTGCTGGAGCCAGGCTTGAGCTGGCGCTGGCCGGCACCGTTCGAAGCGGCGATCCCCGTGGATTTGCGTTTGCGTACGACATCCAGCGGTTTGCAGGATGTCGGCACCCGCGACGGTTTGCGCATCATTGTGCAGGCCTATGTGGCGTGGCAGGTGCAAGGTGATCCGAACAACGTGCAGCGCTTTATGCGCGCGGTGCAAAACCAGCCGGACGAAGCGGCACGACAGATTCGCACCTTTGTCGGCTCGGCACTGGAAACCACGGCGAGCAGTTTCGATCTGGCGAACTTGGTGAATACCGATGCCAGCCAGGTGCGCATCGCCGATTTCGAAGCGCAGTTGCGCCAACAGATTGATCAGCAATTGCTCGCGACTTATGGCGTGCGTGTCGTACAAGTCGGCATCGAGCGTCTGACCTTGCCGTCGGTGACGCTGACTGCCACGGTCGATCGTATGCGCGCCGAGCGTGAAACCATCGCCACCGAACGCACGGCGATCGGCAAACGTGAGGCTGCGCAAATCCGTTCCGCTGCCGAACGCGATGCTCGAATTGTCCAGGCTGACGCCACCGTGAAAGCCGCAGAAATCGAAGCGCAGTCTCGCGTTGAAGCCGCGCAGATTTACGGTCGTGCCTACGCCAGTTCACCGCAGTTGTACAACTTGCTGCGCTCACTGGACACCCTCGGCACCATCGTCACCCCGGACACCAAACTGATTCTGCGAACCGACGCCGCACCATTCCGCGTGTTGGTCGACGGCCCGCCGACACTCGACAGCAAATCCGGATCACAGCCATGAGTGAAGAAGTTCCACGTGGAACACATGCGCTGAACAGTCCGTGGATTCAAGCCGGGCGTTTGGCATTTTTTGCCCTATATGCGGTGACAGTACTGGCCGCGTTGGCGTGGGCGTTCTCCAACGTCCGACAGATCGATCCGCAGAATCGCGCCATGGTTTTGCATTTTGGTGCACTCGATCGCGTTCAAAACGCCGGTCTGCTGTTGGCGTGGCCACAGCCATTCGAACAGGTGATTTTGCTGCCTGCAGCGGATCGAGTGATCGAACGCCGAGTGGAAAACCTGCTGCGCAGCGACGAAGCGCTGAAGGCTGATCGCGTCGCTTCGTTCGCCACACCGTTGAGCGATGCGCTGGCCGGATCTGGTTATTTATTGACCGGTGACGCCGGCGTGGTGCAACTGGATGTGCGCGTGTTCTATAAAGTCACCGACCCTTACGACTTCGTTCTGCAGGCCGATCATGTGCTGCCAGCACTAGATCGACTGGTCACCCGCAGTGCCGTGGCACTGACGGCTGCGCGGGATCTGGACACCATTCTGGTCGCTCGCCCGGAGTTGATCGGCGCCGACAATCAGGCCGCCGAACGGCGTGAACGGCTGCGTGGTGATCTGGTGCAAGGCATCAACAAACGTTTGGCGGACCTGAAGGCAAGTGGGCAGGGCATCGGTATCGAAGTGGCGCGGGTCGATGTGCAATCGAGTCTGCCGGATCCGGCGGTCAGCGCGTTCAACGCAGTACTGACCGCCAGTCAGCAAGCTGACAAAGCCGTGGCCAATGCGCGCACGGAAGCCGAGAAACTCACCCAAACCGCCAATGAACAGGCCGACCGCACACTGCAAGTCGCTCACGCGCAAGCCGGTGAGCGTTTGGCCAAAGCCTCGGCTGACACCGCCACGGTGTTGAGCCTGGCGAGCAGCACCGCCCCGCAAATGCTCCTGCGCCTTTATCGCGAGCGCATGCCGAAAATCCTCGGTCAGGCCGGTTCGGTCACCACGGTCGATCCGAAAGACGATTCCCGCCTGATCATTCAGGGAGCCAGTAAATGACTGCGACGACCGCCGCACCGAGCCTGTTGTCCTCGGCCGAACAACGCCGCGCTGCGCGGCAACTGACACTCGCCATGCTTGCGTTGGGCCTGTTGGGTCTGGGTTTGATCTGGCGTTGGCTGGTGCCGGAGCAAACCGGCGTCAGTCAGTTGCTGCTCGGATTTGCTTCTTTATTAGTTGCCGTGCCGGTGATGCGCTCGGCGTGGTACAGCCTGCGCTATCCGAGCCTGCACGGCATCACCGACCAACTGATTGCCTTGGCCATGCTCGGTGCGTGGGCGACTGGCGATCTGCTGACAGCGGCGTTGTTGCCGATCATCATGATCTTCGGCCACGTGCTGGAAGAGCGCAGCGTCATCGGTTCACAGGAAGCGATTCATGCGCTTGGCCAACTGACGCGCAGCCACGCGCGCAAGGTTCAGGCCGATGGCTCGATCATCGAAGTGGACAACGGCACGTTGAAATCCGGCGACATCGTCGAGGTGCGCGCCGGTGATCGGGTGCCGGCAGATGGGCGGGTGTTGTCCGGTCAGGCGAGTCTCGACACGGCTTCGATTACCGGCGAATCAGTGCCCGTCGAGGCGGGCGGCGGCATGACGGTGTTTGGCGGCGCGATCAACCTTGATGGCCTGCTGCGCATCGAAGTGACCCGCACCGGTGATGAGTCGACCCTCGGCAAAGTCATCGCGCTGATGCAGAACGCCGAGCGTTCGAAACCACCGATCACTCGTTTGCTCGAGCGTTACGCTGGCAGCTACATGGTGCTGGTGTTGTTGCTGGCGGCGGTGACTTGGTTCGTTACCAACAACGCACAAGCGATGCTCGCGGTGTTGGTCGCGGCGTGCCCGTGTGCGTTGGTGTTGTCGGCACCGGCCACGGCGATTGCCGGTGTGGCGGTGGCGGCTCGCCACGGGATTCTGATCCGCAGTTCGGCGTTTCTCGAGGAACTGGCTGACCTGACTTCGCTGGTCGTCGACAAGACCGGCACCCTGACATTCGGCACATTGCGGTTGCAGTCGATCAACAGCTTGCGCGCGGATTCATCAACCGTCATCGCACTCGCCGCCAGCTTGGGTGCTGCGAGCAGTCACCCGGTCAGTCGGGCGTTGGCGGGGCTGGTCAGTCAGGAAGAAATTCTGCCGCTGAGCGATATCCGCGAGCGCCAAGGCCTCGGTGTGGTGGCCATGACCGGGGAGGGCGAAGCCGCGCTTGGTCGACCGGAGTTGTTCACGCAGCTCGGGATTACCACCACAACCGTCCCGGAGCACGACGGGCCGATTGCTGGCCTGGCGTTGCAGGGAGAATTTCTCGCCTGGTTGTTGCTGGCCGACACGGTCAAACCGGAGGCGCGTTTCGCGCTTGGCGAGTTGCGTGAACTGGGCCTTGGGCGGCAACTGCTGCTGACCGGTGACCGCAACAGCGTCGCTCAGGCCTTGGCCAAAGATGTCGGCCTGCACGAGGTCGAAGCCCAGGCGTTGCCCGAGGACAAACTCAATCGCGTGCTCAAGGAAATCGATAACGGCTTCCGGCCAATGGTGGTGGGCGATGGCATCAACGATTCGCTGGCACTCAAGGCCGGCGTCGTCGGCGTGGCGATGGGCGCGGGCGGCGCCGATATCGCGCTGGCTTCGGCGGACATCGTGTTGATCGGCAGTGACCTGCGCCGTCTCGGTACTTGTGTGCGGCTCAGTCGTCAGTGCCGTCGGACGTTGCAGGTCAACGTCATCATCGGTCTGGGCTGGACCCTAGCGATCGTGGTGTTCGCCGCCTTCGGCTGGCTCGGTGCTGCCGGGGCAATGATCGCCGCGCTGCTGCACAACCTCAGCACGTTGTTGGTGCTGGGTAACGCCGGGAGACTGCTGCGTTTCCAGGAACCGCTGTTGAAGCTCAAGGAAGATATTTAGCAATATTTCTGACCTCCGTGTAACGCCGTCAGGGTCGCGCTCTCTAGTGCTATGTCGGGACTGAACAACCTTTCAGCCGACACCCCTGACGATTACCGAGGATAAGAAAAATGACCATCAAATCCGCTGCTGCTGGTGCCGCTCTCGCGTTGGCCGCCGCCACGATGTTTGCCGGTGTTGCCACCAACGCGATGGCTGCCGATGCCAATGTTCACTGTTATGGCGTGAATGGCTGCAAAGGCCAGAACGACTGCAAAACCAAAGACCACGCCTGCAAAGGCATGGGCTCCTGCAAAGGCCAGGGCTTCAAGGCGATGACTCAAGCGGCTTGCGAAAAAGCAGGTGGCAAGGTCGGCGAGTAACTGACCGGCAAGTGCCGCCGCAGTGGTTGACGCCACTGCGGCCACTTTTTATCAGGAGGTCGCCCATGCCTGTTTCTCATGCTTTCCTCGGCTACGGTCTGGGACTGCGCAGCGCTTATTATCAGCAGATCCTCGAACAGTCGCCCGATGTGGACTGGTTCGAAGTGGTCTCGGAAAATTTCATGGTGCAGGGCGGCAAGGCTCTGTATTACCTGGACGCCATCGCCGAGCGCTATCCGCTGGTTATGCATGGCGTGTCCTTGTCCATCGGTGGGCCGCATGCCCTCGATCCGGACTATCTCAAACAACTCAAGCAACTGGCCGATCGGGTCAAACCGGCATGGGTCTCCGATCACCTGTGCTGGAGCCGTGGCAACGCACATCAGTTGCACGACTTGTTGCCGCTTCCCTATACCTCAGAAAGCCTCGAATACATCGCCGGCCGTGTGGCCCAGGTTCAGGATGTGTTGCAGCGGCCACTGGTGTTGGAGAACGTCTCCAGCTATGTGCGCGCCGCGTCGGACGAGTTCACTGAATGGGAATTTCTCGCGGCCCTGAGCCGGGAGAGCGGCTGCGAGTTGTTGCTCGACGTTAATAATGTCTACGTCAGTTCGCGCAATCACGGCTTCGATCCGTGGGCGTTCATTCAAGGTTTGCCGACAGAAAAAGTGCGTCAACTGCATCTGGCCGGACACAACGATTACGGCGATTACGTCATCGACACCCACGACCATCCGGTGAGCGATCCGGTCTGGGCGCTGTATCAGCGCACGCTGGAACACATCGGCCCGGTGGCGACGTTGCTGGAGCGCGATGATCACTTCCCGCCGTTCGAAGAACTGCTCGCCGAACTGCACAAGGCCCGCGAGTTGAGTGATACGGTTCTGGCCGGGAGACAGCAATGCGCTTGAAGGAATGGCAACTGGCGTTCGAAGCGTTTCTGCTTGATGCCGCGTCGGCGGATAGCGCCTTGGCCGGCAGCCTGATCGGTGGGCCGACACTCGACGTCGGTACGGGCTTGGCGATTTATCACAACGCTTACGCGGCGCGTTTGCTGGAGGTGCTGACCCACGATTTCCCGGCCATTCATTATTGGATGGGCGATGAAGAATTCGATCTGCTCGCAACCGCGTATATCCGCCAATACCCGTCGGCGCATTACAGCCTGCGTTGGCTGGGCAAAGGTTTTGAAGCATTTATCCGCGAGCAACTGGTGCCCGAGCAAAGTGCGCCGTTGGCTGAACTGGCCGCGCTGGAGTGGGCATTCACCCTGGCGTTTGATTCCCCGGCCGGCGCGCCGCTGACGATCAATGCCATGGCGACACTGGCGCCGGAAGAGTGGCCGACCTTGCAGTTCAAACCGACGCCTTCGCTGCAATGGCTGGCGTGCGAATTCAACAGCGTCGCGATCTGGCGCGCGGTAAAGGACGAAGCGGATTTCCCGCACAGCGTGGCACTCGAAACATCCCAGGTCTGGGTGATCTCGCGTAACGAGTTGGTGTGCAACTACCGCAGTCTGGAAAGCGCTGAGGCGAATGCGTTGAATGGGTTGTTGAATGATGGCTGGAATTTCTCCGAACTGTGCGCTGAGTTAGCAGTCATTTGTGGTGAGGACGCGCCACTGCAGGCTGTTACGTGGTTGAAACAGTGGGTTCAGGAAGGCTTGTTGGAGCGTCTGCAACGATAGATTCGGCTAATCAAATCGATAGCCTGCTATTTTTCTAGGATGGTCTACCCTCAGATCTGACGTCTGAAACAAGGGGGATTTTCCATGCTCGCGCAACTTCCACCGGCCTTACAGAATCTGCAGCTTCCGCTTCGCCTGCGACTCTGGGACGGCCATGAGTTCAATCTGGGGCCGACGCCCAGCGTCACCATCGTGGTCAAGGACCCGCAGATGGTCACCCAGTTCACCCATCCAAGCCTCGATGCGCTCGGAGCGGCATTCGTTGAAGGCAAGCTGGAACTGGAGGGCTCGATCAGCGAGGTCATCCGGGTTTGCGACGAATTGAGCAACGCCTTGCTCGGTGACGATGACGACAATCAGCCGGTGCGGGCCTTGCACGACAAGGAAACCGACGCCAAAGCCATCTCCTACCATTACGACCTTTCCAATGCGTTCTACCAGCTCTGGCTGGACAGCGACATGGCGTATTCCTGCGCGTATTTCGAAACGGGCAGCGAAACCCTGGAGCAGGCGCAACAAGCCAAATTCCGTCATTTGTGCCGCAAGCTGCGTCTGCAGCCGGGCGACTATTTGCTGGATGTCGGTTGTGGTTGGGGCGGTCTGGCGCGGTATGCCGCGCGAGAGTTTGGTGCGAAGGTCTTCGGTATCACCCTGAGCAAGGAACAACTGGAGCTGGCGCGCGAGCGAGTCAAAGCCGAGGGCCTGGAAGACCAGATCGAACTGCAACTGCTCGACTACCGTGATCTGCCCCAGGACGGACGCTTCGACAAGGTGGTCAGCGTCGGCATGTTCGAACACGTCGGCCACGCCAATCTGGCCGAGTACTGCAAAACCCTGTTCGGCGCGGTGAAGGAGGGCGGTCTGGTGATGAACCACGGCATCACCGCCAAGCACACCGATGGCCGTCCGGTGGGACGCGGTGCCGGGGATTTCATCGAGAAATACGTGTTCCCCAACGGCGAGTTGCCGCACCTGTCGATGATCTCGGCTGAGATCAGCGAAGCTGGGCTGGAGATTGTCGACGTCGAAAGTCTGCGCCTGCATTACGCACGCACGCTGGATCACTGGAGCGAGCGGTTGGAGGACAACCTTGAAGCGGCGGGCAAACTGGTGCCGGATCAAGCGCTGCGCATTTGGCGCTTATACCTGGCCGGCTGCGCTTATGCGTTCGCACGCGGCTGGATCAATCTGCATCAGATCCTGGCGGTGAAAGCGCATCCGGATGGCAGCCATGAACTGCCGTGGACCCGCGACGACATCTATAACCCTTGATTCGTACTGAAGCCCCCAATCGCGGGAGCAGTTCAGAGAATCGGAGAAATCAGCCGGGCGATCCGCATGCCGACTTGTTGCAGGCGGTGGATCTCCCGGCTTTCTTCTTTGGCCACTTCATAGGCTTGCTCGAAATCCTCATTGAGCATCTGTTCCACACTGGCAGCAAAGTCGCTGTCGACGGTGAGCAGCATTACTTCGAAATTCAAACGGAATGAACGGTTGTCCAGATTGGCGCTGCCGACGGCGCTGATTTCGCTGTCGATCAACACCACTTTCTGATGCAGGAAACCGGGCTCATAGCGGAACACCCGCACGCCCGCGCGCACCGCTTCAAACGCGTAAAGACTGGAAGCGGCATAGACGATGCGGTGATCGGGTCGCGACGGCAGCAGCAAACGCACATCGACGCCGCGCAGCACCGCCAGCCGCAGTGCGGCGAACACAGCTTCATCGGGGATGAAATAGGGGCTGGTGATCCATACGCGTTCGGTGGCCGCATGGATCGCTTCGACGAAGAACAACGAACAGGTTTCGTAGGCGTCAGCCGGGCCGCTGGCGAGCAACTGGCAGAGCACGCCGTCTTCCGGGTACTCGTCCGGCAGAATCAATGGCGGCAGCGTGCGGGCCACCCAGAACCAGTCTTCGGCAAAGGATTCCTGCATGCACGCCACGACCGGGCCGCGCACCTTGATGTGAGTATCGCGCCACGGTGCGAGCGGTGGTTTCTCGCCCATGTATTCGTCGCCGACGTTGTGCCCGCCGACAAACCCGACCACGCCATCAACCACGACAATCTTGCGGTGGTTACGAAAGTTGACCTGAAAGCGGTTGAGCCAGCCGCTGCGGGTGGCGAAAGCTTTGACCTCGACACCGCCATCACGCAGCGCCTGCACATAGCTGTGGGGCAGGGCATGACTGCCAATGCGATCGTAGAGCAGGTGAATGGTCACGCCTTCGGCGGCTTTCTTCAGCAGCAGATCGCGCAGACGCTGGCCGAGGCGGTCATCGTGGATGATGAAGAACTGGATCAACACCGCTTGATTCGCCTGATCGATGGCATGGAAAATCGCCTCGAACGTGGCGGTGCCGTTCACCAGCAGTTGCACTTCGTTGTTGGCCAGGCAGGGCATGCGGCCCAGTTTGGGCATCGCGCGCAACGACGCATAAGCGTTCGAAGCGCGCGCGGCCAAGGCTTCTTCTACCCAAGGGCGCCAGTTCAGTTCAGAGATGGCCTGGCGCATTTGTTCGTTGGCCTGGCGGCGCGACTTGATATAACCATCGAAGGTACTGCGGCCAAACACCAGGTACGGAATTAGCGTGAGGTAAGGAATGAAGATCAGCGACAATGCCCAGGCGATCGAGCCTTGTGCCGTGCGTACGGTGAGCACCGCATGCACGGCGGCGATCAAGCCGAGGGTGTGTATCAGGGCAATCAGATAACCGAAAATATGCGGTCCAAAATAATCCATGGGGCAGCCTTGCTCCGGAAGATTCAATGCTTAACAGACCATGTTCTGTCGCGAATGTCGCTATTTAATTGGGGCATGAACCGAAGCAACCGGCCGACGTCTAACGGCCACTACTGATCAGGAGTTTTTCGATGAACGTTCGTCTGCTGAGTTTGGCGCTGGGCCTGGGTTTGGCATTGCCGGTGATTGCGCAAGCGCAGATGCTGCAGCCGGGGCTGTGGGAAATGACATCGAGCAACGTCAAGGTCGATGACCAGCCGATGGATGTGCAATCGATCCTCGGTCAGTTGCAAGGGCAGATGACTCCGCAACAGCGCGCAGCGCTGGAGAAAAACGGCATCAATATCGGTGGCAAGGGCATCCGTGCCTGCCTGACGCCTGAACAGGTGGCGACCAACGATATACCGCTGGCCGATCCGCAATCGGGCTGCAAACAGCAGATTACCGAGCGCACCGGCAACCAGTGGAAATTCCGCTTCAGTTGCCCGAAAGCGCAAGGCACCGGCGTGGCGACTTTCCTCAGTGACCGCGAGTTCACCACCGTGGCCAACGGCACGTTCAACGCAATCGGGATCAACCAGAAGGGCAGTCTGGAAACCCGCGCTGTCTGGCTCGGCCAAGACTGCGGCGCCGTTAAACCTCGCGCCTAAAACATCGCCTGTAGGAGCTGCAGCACGCTGCGATCTTTTGATCTTGATTGTAAAAAACAAGATCAAAAGATCGCAGCCTCGTTGCACTCGCCAGCTCCTACAGGGTTTTTGAATCAGCGCATAAATCGTAGCGCCAGCCCGCGACATCCCTCATTCACCCGACCCTCCCGCCAGGCAATCTGCCCCGAGACAATTGTCGTACTCACCCGATGCCGAAAGCTACGCCCGGCAAGCGGCGTCCATCCGCACTGCGACAGAATCGGCTGCCGACTCACCTCCATTGTCCGCGGCTCAACCAATACCAGATCCGCCCAATACCCTTCACGCAAATACCCACGATCAGGAATCGCAAACAGATCTGCGACGCGATGGCTCGTCTTTGCCACCAGCGTTGTGATCGGTAGAACACTGTCTGCAACCAGCTCCATCAACGCCGGCAATGCATGCTGCACCAGTGGCAACCCCGAAGGTGCCTGCGAATAAGGACGCTGCTTTTCTTTCCAGGTATGCGGCGCGTGATCGCTGCCGATGACATCCAGCCGATTGCCGTTTAACGCTTCGCGCAAAGCGTCGCGATCAGCTTGGGTTTTGATCGCCGGATTGCATTTGATCAGGTTGCCGAGGTTCGGATAATCGCGGTCATCAAACAGCAAATGGTGCAGGCAGACTTCAGCGGTGATGCATTTTTGCGCTAGCGGTTTGTCCTCGAACAACGCCAACTCTCGCGCGGTGGTCAGGTGCAAAACATGCAGGCGTGTGCCGTGACGTTTCGCCAGTTCAACCGCCAGTGAAGAGGATCGATAACACGCCTCGGCATTGCGGATGAGTGGGTGAGCGGCGGGCGGAATACGATCGCCGAACAGCTCGCGCAGATTGGCAGCGTTAGCGTCGATGCTCGGCGTGTGTTCGCAGTGGGCCAACAGGATTGTCGGCACCTCGGCAAACAGTCGCTCGAGGATCTGCGGATCGTCCACCAGTATGTTGCCGGTCGAGGCGCCCATGAACACTTTCACCCCAGCCACTTCGCACGGATTGAGCGCGCCCACCGTGTCGAGATTGTCTTGGCTCACACCAAAGTGAAAGCCGTAATTGGCCACCGAACCGATCGCCGCCCGACGCTTTTTATCCGCCAGGGCTTCGAGGGTGAGGGTGGCCGGATTGGTGTTGGGCATGTCCATGAAACTGGCGATGCCGCCGGCAACTGCCGCGCGCGACTCGGTGTGAATGCTTCCCTTGGCCGGCGCACCCGGCTCACGAAAATGCACCTGGTCATCGATCATCCCCGGCAGTAACCATTGGCCGTTGGCGTCGATTTCTATCGTGGCGTTTTCACCTTCAATGTTGCGCGCGATTTTGACGATGCGCCCGTTACTGACCAATAGATCAGCGTCGAATTCGAGCCCTTCATTGACCAGCCTCGCGTTGCGAATCAGCACGCTGCTCATGGTTCAGAACTCGTTCTGCAAGGCTTTGTAGCCACGCACCAGGTCGACATTGGTGCGCGCCACGTCTTCGGAAAACTCCGAGGCGCTGACACTCACCGGCGGGAATTGCGACAGATCGGTGTTCGGGCCGATGCGGGTGGTGGAGGGCACGTAAAACGCGTCGGGCAAATCCCGGCCATCGACCACCGAGTTGTGCCGCACCACGCAGCCGTCACCGACCACGCAGTTGAACAACACGCTGTTGAAGCCGATGAATACGCGGTCACCTACCACGCACGGGCCATGCACGATCGAGCGGTGCGCGATGGACGTGAATTCGCCAATGGTGACTGCCGCGCCGGATTTGGAGTGAATCACCACGCCGTCCTGGATGTTCGAATTGGCGCCAATGGTGATCGGCTCCATTTCGCCCGAGGCATCTACTTCATCGGCGCGGATCACCGCATAGGGGCCGACGAAGACGTTCTCACCGATTACCACTTTGCCGCAGATGATCGCGGTTTTATCGACGTAGGCCGACTCGGCGATTTGCGGTAAATCGCCTGAAGGATTCTTGCGGATCATGGTCGGCTCAGAGCGTCATAAAGGGTGTTGAGGTTGTATTCGAACAGGCCAGTGAAAGTGCTGGCCGGACCACTCGTGGCGAGGGCATCCGAGTACAGCGTGCCGCCGATGTGTGCGCCGCTTTCATCGGCAATCTGTTTGAGCAGACGCGCATCCTTGATGTTTTCCATGAATACCGCTCTGACCTTGGCCTGGCGAATCTGCGTGATCAGCGCTGCGACTTCGGCGGCCGACGGTTCACGTTCGGTGGACAAACCCTGCGGTGCCATGAAGTCGATCCCGTAGGCCTGACCGAGGTAGCCGAAGGCATCGTGGCTGGTGACGATCTTGCGATTGCCCGGTGGCAACGAACCGAGTTTGGTTTTCGCTTCGGCGAGCAGGGCGTAAATCTGCTTCAGATAGGTTTTGCTGTTGCGCTCGTAGTCGGCTTTGTTTGCCGGGTCGGCAGCAACCAGTGCCTTGGTGATATTCGCCACGTACAACTCGGCGTTCGCCAGATTGTGCCAGGCGTGCGGGTCGGGAACGGTCTCGCCGTCCTCATCCAGCGAGCGCGGAATCACGCCATGACTCGCACTGATGACGGTGGCTTTGGTCTCGGTGCTGGTCACCAGTCGATCCAGCCACGGCTCGAAACCGAGACCGTTCTTGATGATCAACTTTGCGCCAAGCAGCGCTTTGGCATCGTCCGGTGTCGGCTCGTAGGTGTGTGCGTCGGCGTCCGGGCCAACCATGTTGGTGAGCTGGATATGCTCACCGCCGACTTGATGCACCATGTCGGCGAGGATGCTGAAGCTGGTGACCACCGGTAATTTTTCCGCCGCCGACAATGACATCGACAGCAGCAAGCTGAACAGCACGAGGAGAGCGCGCATCGGGAAACACCTCATTGGGATGTGAGCAAAGGCGGGCGGCGTAACAAACCGTGAACCGGCCCGAACACCACCGACAGCAGATAGCCGACGCCTGCGACCAGCACGATGGCTGGGCCGCTTGGCAGCGAGTAGTAGAACGACAGCAACAAACCGAGCCAGACCGAGAGGCAGCCGATGGCGGCCGCGATGCCAATCAGGATCGGTAACCGGCGGCTCCAGAATCGTGAGGCGGCGGCGGGGAGCATCATCAGGCCGACGACCATCAGCGCGCCGATGGCCTGGAAACCGATCACCAGATTGAGCACCACCAAAGTCAGGAATACGCCGTGGGCAAGTGGGCCGAGTCGGCTGACGGTTCGCAGGAACAGTGGGTCGAGGGTGTCCAGTAGCAGTGGTTTGTAGATCAGTGCCATGGCGATCAGGCTGAATCCCGAGACCCACAACATGCCGGTGAGGGTTGGGCCGTCGACAGCCAATGCCGAGCCGAACAGAAGATGAAGAAGGTCGAGGCGTTTGCCGGCGATGCCGAGAATCAGCACACCACTGGCGAGGGAGATCGGGTAGATCGCGGCAAGGCTGGCGTCTTCGCGAAGACCGGTGCGGCGGGTAATCCAGGCAGCAAGACCGGCCATGCTCAGGCCGGCGCCGAGACCGCCGAGTGTCAGTGCGGGGAGACTCAGGCCAGCGAACCAGAATCCCAATGCAGCGCCCGGGAGGATGCCGTGGGCCACTGCGTCACCGATCAGGCTCATTCTTCGCAGGATCAAAAACACCCCCAAAGGCGCGGTGCTGCAGGCCAACACCAGCCCACCCAGCAGGGCACGGCGCATGAACACGAATTCGTTGAACGGCTGCCACAAGTGGGTGATGGCGAGCATCAGGCCACCTGCGTGTGAGGGGTTTGCTGGATCAGTTCAACGCTGGCGCCGTACACGCACTCGCGGTTTTTAATCAGCAAGGTTTGCGGGATGTGTTGGCGAACGGCGGCGAGGTCGTGGCAGACGACGACGAGTGTTCGGCCTTCGTTGTGCCAAGCGTGGATGTGTTGCCAAAGCAGTTGCTGGCCAAGTTCATCAAGGGCGGCATGGGGTTCGTCTAAAAGCAGGACGGGGGCGTCGGTCAGACTCAAGCGAGCGAGCAGGGCGCGTTGTAATTCTCCGCCGGAGAGGGCCATGAGTGGCCGTCGGTCGAGGCCACTCAGATGCCAATTCTCCAGTGCGTCGTTGAGGCGTTGTGCACGAAGTTGGGTTGAGAGTCGGCGTCCCCAGAAACCGGCGGCGATCAGTTCTTCGAGGCTGATAGGGAACTGGCGGTCGAGGTGCTGTTGCTGGGGCAGGAATGACAATCCGCTTTGGCGTGGCACACTCAGACTGACTCTGCCTGCCAAAGGTTTTTGCAGCCCTGCAATGACTTTCAAAAGGCTGCTTTTGCCACAGCCATTGGCACCGATGATTGCCGTGAGGCTACCGCTTTCTAATTCCAGATTTAGCGGCGCTGTCAGCGGTTGGCCGGGTGCGCCCCAACTCAGGGATTGGCAGCGAATCATGCTTGCTCACGCTGCCATTGGCTTTCGGCGACGGCGTCATGGGCATGCAGACTTTCGGCGTGGATCACGCGTAGGTGGAACTGATTAATGCCGGGCGTTCTGCGAAGTGCGAGATTCAACCGGCGGGCAGCGTCCTCGCAGAACATCAAGTTCTGCCCGTTGGCGAGGGCGAAGGCTTGCTCATCCGCACGTTTCACAGCGGTCTGCACGGCGGTGCCGAGAGCCGCTTCGGCATCATTGATGATTACGCTCAGCGGCAATTCATCGATGAATGCGTCCAGGTGTAAATGCAATTGGGCGGTGCTGCGTTGGCTGTGAGGCGTAGCCACGATGCCTTGGGTCGAGCCGAGCCAGGCAAGAACATCTGCGTGATGAAGGGCTTTGTTGACGAAGTCGTCGACGAATTGTTGCTGGATCAACTGCCGCGCCAAGGCCGCGGAACACGGGCAAGTTGAGGAGTAGGGCACCTCAATCTTGAGTTCCACGTGGAACATCTGGTTTTTCAGGCTCGCTGAAATGGTCGCGGGGTAGGATTTCCAACCCGCCAATGGACTGATCAACGCCGGTCTTTTCAGCAGCAGATCGGTATGGATATTCAGGTAAGCGCAGTTGGATAAGCCTTGGTGGCTATCCAGAAAACGTTTGAGTACCTGGTGCAGTAGAGCAGGGGAAAGGCTCTCCTGTTCGAGCGCTTCCAATGCCAGATAAAGTCGCGACATATGAATGCCCCGCGCCTCGCCGTCATCAAGACTCACCCCCGCATCAACCTTGGCGGTCAGACGTTGGCCTTCCAACAAAACAGGCAAGGCAATGCCATGCATGCCTACCCATTCAAGTGTCAGGGCTTGGCGAGCGGACTGCGAGGCGATATCCGGAAGTGTCAGCGAATTCATGTTGGGGACCATCGTGTTGAATGAATTGAATGTTACATTATAACAATTCAAATCACGATGCCTTTTTCATGAACAGGTTTTCATATGCACAGACGTCATCTGCTCAATCTGATTCTGGCCAGCGCGGCTTTTGCTCTTCCCTTCAGTGCTTCCGCCGCCACGCAAATTCGCAGCGCACGAGTTTGGCGCTCAGATGAAAAGCTCCGACTGGTGTTGGATCTAACTGGGCCAGTGCATTACAAAACCTTCACCCTCAGCGCTCCAGAGCAGTTGATTATTGATGTGTCCGGTACGAGCTTGAGCGGCGATTTCACTCATTTGGCATTGAATGGCACGGTGATTCGTGCGATTCGGTCCGGGACTTTTGGGCAGGGAAATACGCGGATTGTGCTCGATTTGCGCAACCCCGTACTGGTGAACAGCTTCCTTTTGGCGCCGCAGGATGGCCAAAGTCATCGATTGGTTCTGGATCTGGTCAACGAAAAATCGGCACAGGCTGACCCAATGGTTCCACGTGAAACACCCCAAATCGATACTCACCCCAAGCGCGACATCATCGTAGTCGTCGATCCAGGACATGGCGGAAAGGATCCGGGCGCAGTCGGCGCCAAGGGTGAACGAGAAAAAGATGTGGTGCTTTCCATTGCTCAGCTACTCGCCAAGCGTCTGAAAAAAGAGAAAGGATTCGACGTGAAACTGGTGCGCAATGACGATTTTTTTGTCCCTTTGCGTAAGCGTGTGGAGATTGCCCGTCGGCATAAAGCGGACATGTTCATCTCGGTGCATGCCGATGCGGCGCCACGGCTCACGGCTTCGGGAGCCTCGGTGTACTGCCTGTCTGAAGGTGGTGCGACCTCGGCGACGGCGCGCTTTATGGCGCAGCGAGAAAACGGCGCCGATCTGCTCGGCGCTACCAGCCTGCTCAATCTCAAGGATAAAGATCCGATGCTGGCCGGGGTGATTCTCGATATGTCGATGAACGCGACAATCGCTGCGAGTTTGCAGCTTGGCAGCACGGTGCTTGGCAGTCTGGCTGCCATTACCACGCTGCATCAAAAACGCGTGGAGCAAGCTGGATTCGCAGTGCTGAAGTCGCCTGACGTGCCGTCAATACTGGTGGAAACCGGCTTTATTTCCAACGCGCGCGACAGTCAGCGACTGGTCACCGCGCGGCATCAACAAGCCGTGGCAAACGGCCTGTTCGAAGGTCTGCAGCGCTATTTCGAAAAAAATCCACCGATCGGCAGCTATCTGGCGTGGCAACAGGAGCAACAGAAAGCGCGGGTTTAACATCCGGTAATGCGGCTGCAGGTGAACTTTGCACTGCTGCCGCCCGAGCTTGAAAAACGGTTGATGGTTGTCCAGCCGACGCGTCGGGTATAGCCCACCCAGGCCTCACCATCGGAGGCGATGCCCGTGAAGAACGTTAGTTGACCAAAACGGCTGTTGGTTTGCGCCCAATAGCGCTGGCCATTCTTTTCAAATCCGCGCAGGTAAAGGGTATTGCCGACGGTGTTGACGCTGTAGGCATTGCCATCGGCGTCGATGCACGCGAGCAGGTTGGCGCTACGGGTGCAGGTCGCGATTGCCGGTATCTGCGCCCATGCGTTGCCGAACATCAATAAGCCGAGGCCGAACGAAGAGCATTTCAGCGCAGTATTCATGACGATTTCCGGATTGACGTTGGCTCAGCTTCCTGCGGTTTGTCGCTCAGGACAAGCGGAGGGCTGGTTTATTTATGTTGTTATACTATAACATAAATATTAGCCAAGCCTGAGCGGGCCGATTTCCAGCGTTATCCTTCAGCGAACCCTCGTGAGAAGCGCATAAACGCCAAGCGCTAGTAAAAGCGCCAATCGGCTGCTTCTTATGAGGATTATCCAATGTCAGCCGAATTGCCCGTCACCGTACTTTCAGGATTTTTAGGCGCCGGAAAAAGTACACTTTTGAATTACGTACTACGTAACCGAAAGGGACTTCGTGTAGCGGTCATCGTCAATGATATGAGTGAGATCAATATCGATGGCAGCGAAGTTCAGCGCGATGTCAGCCTGAACCGCGCAGAAGAAAAAATCGTCGAGATGAGCAACGGCTGTATCTGCTGTACGTTACGCGAAGACTTGCTGGAAGAAGTCAGCAAGCTTGCCCGTGAGGATCGCTTCGACTATCTACTCATCGAGTCCACCGGGATATCCGAACCGCTGCCCGTCGCAGAAACCTTCACCTTCCGCGATGAACATGGCCAAAGCCTTTCCGATATTGCGCGTCTCGACACCATGGTCACGGTCGTCGACGGTGTGAATTTCCTTCCGGACTACCAAGCCGCAGAAAGCCTCGCTACCCGTGGCGAAATGCTGGGCGAGGAAGACGAGCGCTCCATCACCGACCTGTTGATAGAACAGATCGAGTTCGCCGACGTGCTGTTGATCAGCAAGATCGACCTGATCAGCCAGCCCGAGCGTGAGGAATTGATCGCCATCCTCAAACGCCTCAACGCCCAAGCCGAAATCATTCCGATGGTGATGGGCGAGGTGCCGCTGGAGAAGATTCTCAATACCGGTCGTTTCGACTTCGAGAAGGCCGCGCAAGCACCGGGCTGGTTGCAGGAGCTACGCGGAGAGCACATATCGGAAACCGACGAATACGGCATCGCATCCACGGCGTACCGCGCGCGCCGGCCCTTTCACCCGCAACGCTTCTTCAGCTTCATTGATCGTCCATGGTTGAACGGCAAACTGCTGCGCTCCAAAGGTTTCTTCTGGCTGGCCAGTAAGCCCTCAGATGCCGGTAGTTGGTCGCAGGCCGGCGGTTTGATGCGCCACGGATTCGCCGGACGCTGGTGGCGTTTCGTGCCGAAGAACCAGTGGCCGCAGGATGAAGAAAGCACCGCCGCGATCATGGAAAACTGGACGCCCAGCGTAGGAGATTGCCGTCAGGAACTGGTTTTCATCGGTCAGAACATCGATTTCCTACAGCTTTCTGCCGAACTGGATACCTGTCTGCTGACTGATGAGGAAATGGCCCTCGGTGTCGAGGGCTGGCGATCGCTGCCGGATCCATTCGGTCCTTGGCATGAAGAGGCTGCGTGATGCTCGCCCTTAAACTTCAGCAAAACCGCACACGCCACCAGTATCAAGGCCCGTCACCCAAAGCGCTGACGCGAATTCTTCAAGACGACACCAACCTTGCCGTTTGGGAGCGGCAACTGCCTCTACACATCAGCGAATTCGCCCAGTTACTTCTGTCGCTCAACGAGCCGTTGGCGGAATCGTTGTGTCTGGAGTTGCCGAACGAAGACGCAGAGCCTGATCTCGCCGGACTGGCATCAGGCTTCCGTGATCTGGAAGGGTACGAGGGCTTCATCGCCGACCTGAAATGGCTGGTCAGCGCCTTCGCCTGCTTGCTGGGCGCCAAACGCATCGGTCTGCGCCTGCGGGTTCTGGATAAAGCCATGTGCCCGCGGTTTCACGTCGATCACGTGCCGATCCGCCTGATCACCACGTACGCCGGAGTCGGCAGCCAGTGGCTCAAGGAAGGCGCAATGGACAGGACGCAACTGGGACAGGCCAACGCCGAGCCCCAAGCAAAAATCCAGCAACTCAACAGCGGTGAAGTCGCGCTATTGAAAGGCGAGAAATGGCTCGGCAATGAAGGTTTCGGCCTGATTCACCGCTCGCCACAACCGGCTGCTGGCGAGCGTCGATTGATACTCACCCTCGACTGGCTAGGCTAGCGCCCCAAGATGCCTCAAGGCTTGAGCCACGCCCCCTGGCTCTGGCCTTCGCAATACGGCTTCAAATAAGCCGCATCCGTGGCCACGCCGTAATAGTGGATGTCCTGGCGATAAGGCATATTGGCGACTTGCGCGTTGCTGCACACGCCAAACGCACCGCTGGGGCACTCATCGACGTATTGCACCTCGACTTTCTGCCCGGCCAGCGTTGGCTGGCAGAAGCCGTCGTTGAACAGTTTCTGTGGAATATTGCGGTTCTGCTGACAGACCTTGACGTCGAGCCGCTCGCCTTGGCTGTGCACCACGCAAGCCTGGGCCCACACTTCGCTCGACAGCAGCATCAACAGCAACGACCATCCCAACCCACGCATCTTTGAATCTCCCAAGAAAACTCTCGGCCATGTTGCAGAACATTCCTACCCATGTCATTGCTGGCCCTTTGGGCGCCGGCAAGACCAGCCTGATTCGACAGCTCATCGCGCAGCGGCCAGTTGGTGAGCGCTGGGCGGTGTTGATCAACGAGTTTGGCCAGATCGGCCTCGACGCCGCACTGCTGACGAGTGACGCCGATGGTATCGCACTGGGCGAAGTGGCCGGTGGTTGCCTGTGTTGCGTCAATGGCGCGCCGTTTCAGATCGGCCTGGGGCGTTTGTTGCGCAAGGCAAGGCCTGATCGGTTGTTCATTGAACCGTCCGGGCTGGGGCATCCGGCGCAATTGCTCAAGCAATTGAATGAGGCGCCATGGCTGGGTGTGCTGGCGGTGCAGCCTTGTGTGTTGGTGCTGGATGCTCAGGCGCTTCAGGCGGGGAAAGCGTTGCCGGTAGCGCAGCAAGAAGCGTTAGAAAGCGCTGGCCTGTTGCTGTTGAACAAGGCTGAAAACCTGGATGACCCGGCCCGGGGAAAAATCGCCAGCCTCTTGCCGCCAGTTCCGTTGATCTGGACGCAGCAAGCGCAAATGCCCTTGAGCGAACTGCCGGGCCTGGCTGCACAAGCGGTCAGCGGTGTGGATAACCTGGTCGTACCCAAGGGATTGGGGGAAATACCGGCCATCTGGAGTGATCCGACGCTGCCGATTTGCTTGAGTCAGGCGCAGGAGGGAGGCTGGAGCATTGGCTGGCGTTGGCATCCGGGGCAGATATTCAACAAGCAACGCATTGCTGACTGGCTCGCCAGCCTCAATTGGCAGCGGGCGAAACTGGTTATCCACTGCGCGCAGGGCTGGGTGTCTGCGAATGCTTTGGATAACGCCGAGCTGATTTGGCAGGTAAGTGAGTGGCGAAGGGATTCGCGGATCGAGCTGATCTTCGGCGAGGCGCAGGATGTTGAGGCGTTGCAGCGGAGTTTGTCGGAGTGTCGGGAGGCTGCGATCTTTTGATCTTTAGGGCTTCCACTTCGTATGTTCCTGCCGCCACTGGCTCAGCTCAATGACTTCGGCGCGCGGCTTGTGCACTTCAACCACCGGCGGCGTATCGTCAAATGGGGCCGGGTAGGGCGCCAGCTCGATCTGCGCACTGTGCGCACCAAACTGGGTGATGGTGCCGTTATGCCGGGTTTCGCCGGTCACGGTGAATTCGAAGTTGTACACCCGCGCCAAGCGCCGGCGACCGTTGGCGTCTTTGATGAAACCGATCTTCTTCAGTGCAACGTTGCCGTCGAGCAACTCGACCCGCACGTTCAGACAATGCTGTTTAACCCGTTCCAGCGCCCGCTCGCGCAGGCCGTGGTTGTGCCATAGCCACGCGCCGGCAGCGGCGAACAGGATCAGCACAAAGATGTTTTCGAGGGTCAGCATCAACATCAAACTCCAAAAGATAGCGTCAGCTTAACTGCGTCGCCGGTCTGTCGTACAGGCTGCGTTTCGTCGCATACTGCGCGGCTTGAATTTCAATCGTTTTACGGAATGACCCGAATGAAACGTACGCCTCATCTGCTCGCCATTCAGTCCCACGTCGTGTTCGGCCACGCCGGCAACAGCGCGGCGGTTTTTCCGATGCAGCGGGTCGGGGTCAATGTCTGGCCGCTTAACACCGTGCAGTTTTCCAACCACACCCAGTACGGGCAGTGGGCCGGCGAAGTGCTGGCGCCCCAGCAGATCCCCGAACTGGTCGAAGGCATTGCGGCGATTGGCGAGCTGGGCAACTGCGATGCGGTGCTGTCCGGTTATCTCGGCAGTGCGGCGCAGGGCCGGGCGATTCTCAGTGGTGTCGAGCGCATCAAGTCGGCCAACCCAAAGGCTTTGTATTTGTGTGATCCGGTGATGGGCCACCCGGAGAAGGGCTGCAGCGTCCCGACCGAGGTCAGCGATTTCCTCCTGGAAGAAGCGGCGGCCGTGGCCGACATCATGTGCCCGAACCAATTGGAGCTGGACAGCTTCTCGGGTCGTAAGCCGCAGTCGCTGTTCGATTGCCTGGCGATGGCGCGAGCGTTACTGGCACGCGGGCCAAAAGCCGTGCTGGTCAAACATGTGGATTATCCGGGCAAACCGGCCGATGGCTTCGAGATGTTGCTGGTGACAGCCGACGGTAGCTGGCATCTGCGTCGCCCGCTGCTGGCGTTTCCGCGTCAGCCAGTGGGTGTTGGCGATCTGACGTCCGGCCTGTTCCTGGCGCGGGTGCTGTTGGGCGATAGCCTGGTGGCGGCGTTCGAATTCACGGCGGCGGCGGTGCATGAAGTGCTGCTGGAGACTCAGGCGTGCGCCAGTTATGAGCTGCAACTGGTGCGAGCGCAGGATCGGATTGCGCATCCGCGGGTGAAGTTCGAGGCGACGGCGATCAGTCTGTAATCGCGTTATCGTTCAAAAAAGATCGCAGCTCCTACATGGGAATATCAAACCTGTAGGAGCTGCCGAAGGCTGCGATCTTTTGCTTTTGATCTCAGGCGTCGCCCTTGATTTCCTGATAGCGCTTTTCCAGCTCCTGGCGAATCTGCCGGCGCTGCTGCGCCTGCATGTAACGGCGTTTGTCTTCGCTGTTCTGCGGTTGCAGCGGCGGCACGGGGGCCGGTTTGCGCTGGTCATCCACTGCGACCATGGTAAAGAAGCAGCTGTTGGTGTGGCGCACCGAGCGTTCGCGGATGTTCTCGGTCACCACTTTGATGCCGACTTCCATCGACGTGTTGCCGGTGTAATTGACCGAGGCGAGGAAAGTCACCAGTTCGCCGACATGAATCGGCTCGCGGAAAATCACCTGATCCACCGACAGGGTCACCACATAGCGGCCGGCATAACGGCTCGCACAGGCGTAAGCCACTTCGTCGAGGTATTTGAGTAGGGTGCCGCCGTGGACATTGCCAGAGAAGTTGGCCATGTCGGGGGTCATCAGTACCGTCATCGACAGCTGGGCGTTTCCGGGTTCCATAACGTTCTCACGGATCAAGGCTGATTTCTGGAAGCACCTCTGCGGGTGCCTGGTCGCTTTTCAAAAGCACCGTTATCGGGACGCCGGGCGACTGGCCGCCGTCACGCCGGGATCGATCTGTTTCCATATATTGCACCGCCTTTCAGGCGGAAGTCGCGGTGTTAACCTGCAAAAGCCCTCGCCAAGGGCAATTCCCACACGAAAAGCGGATTTTTACCTCGCTCGCACAGACTTTTCAGACGTCTGCTCGCGAGCCTCGTCATTCAAGGAGCCCACGCCATGCATGCCATCAGTTTTATTCAGGACCTGGCAGTGATCATGTTGGTCGCAGGTGTGGTGACCGTGTTGTTCCACCGCTTCAAGCAACCGGTGGTGCTTGGCTATATCGTCGCCGGTTTCATCATCGGCCCGCACACGCCGCCGTTCGGCCTGATCCACGACGAAGAAACCATCAAGACCCTTGCCGAGCTGGGGGTGATTTTCCTGATGTTCTGCCTTGGGCTCGAGTTCAGCCTGCGCAAGCTGTTCAAGGTCGGCGCGACAGCGTTTATCGCGGCGTTCCTCGAGATCGTTCTGATGATCTGGATCGGCTACGAAATCGGCCGCTGGTTCGACTGGAACACCATGGACTCGTTGTTCCTCGGCGCGATTCTGGCGATCTCCTCGACCACCATCATCGTCAAGGCGCTCAATGACCTGAAGATGAAGAACGAGCGCTTCGCGCAGCTGATCTTCGGCGTGCTGATCGTCGAAGACATCCTTGGCATCGGCATCATCGCGCTGCTATCGAGCATCGCGGTCAGCGGTACGGTC
Source organism: Pseudomonas sp. PB106 (assembly GCF_009764645.1). Classification (GTDB taxonomy): domain Bacteria; phylum Pseudomonadota; class Gammaproteobacteria; order Pseudomonadales; family Pseudomonadaceae; genus Aquipseudomonas. The sequence goes on along the minus strand of NZ_RWIM01000052.1, from coordinate 34,192 downwards.
AGCTCCGGTGAAGTGTTTTCCACAGTCGGCAAACTCTCGCTGTTCATGATCGTCGCGCTGGTCATCGGCATTCTGCTGGTGCCGCGTCTGCTGGCTTACGTGGCCAAATTCGAAAGCAACGAGATGCTGTTGATCACCGTGCTGGGGCTGTGTTTCGGCTTCTGCCTGCTGGTGGTCAAGCTTGAATACAGCATGGTGCTCGGCGCGTTCCTGATCGGCGCAATCATGGCCGAGTCGCGGCAATTGCTAAAGATCGAACGTCTGATTGAGCCGGTTCGCGACTTGTTCAGCGCGATTTTCTTCGTCGCCATCGGCCTGATGCTCGACCCGCTGATCCTTCTCGAGTACGCGTGGCCGATCGCGGTGATCACCGTCGCCGTGGTACTCGGCAAGATGTTGTCCTGCGGCCTCGGGGCGTTTATCGCCGGCAATGACGGACGCACCTCACTGCGCGTGGGGATGGGCCTGTCACAGATTGGCGAATTTTCCTTCATCATCGCCGCGCTGGGCATGACCCTGCAGGTCACCAGTAACTTCCTTTATCCGGTCGCCGTGGCGGTGTCGGTGATCACCACACTGCTGACGCCCTATCTGATTCGTGCGGCGGATCCACTGTCGATCAAGTTGTCTGCGGCAGTGCCCAAGCCTCTCGGTCGCGTGCTCGGCATGTACGGCGAATGGCTGCGCAGCATTCAGCCGCAAGGCGAGGGTGCGATGTTGGCGTCGATCATCCGCAAGATCCTGTTGCAGGTCGGCGTCAATCTGGCGCTGGTGATTGCAATCTTCTTCGCCGGGGCGTATTTCGCCGAGCGCATTTCACTGTGGCTGCAGGACTGGATCAGCGATCCGAGCTGGCAGAAGGCGTTGATCTGGGGCGGGGCGTTGCTGCTGTCACTGCCGTTTTTGATAGCGGCCTATCGCAAGCTCAAGGCGCTGTCGATGCTGCTGGCAGAGATGGGCGTGAAGCCGGAAATGGCCGGGCGGCACACGCAGCGAGTGCGCCGGGTGATCTCCGAGGTGATCCCGATTCTCTCGCTGCTGGTGATTTTCCTGCTGTTGGCAGCCTTGTCGGCCAGTATTCTGCCTACCAACAAGTTGCTGGTGCTGATCGCCGTGGTGGCGGCCGCCGTGGCGGCGCTGCTCTGGCGCTGGTTCATCCGCGTGCACACGCGGATGCAGGTGGCGCTGCTGGAAACCCTCGACAACCACAAGGAGTCGTCGGGGCATTGACCTGCCGGGGCGTTTGGCCGATCAGCTTTCCAGCCAGACGTCCCGCGCCCAGTGCCACACCGATTCCCAGGACTCTTCGGTGATCAGCTCTTCTTCGCCGGACCACAGCACCACGGTGCCGTCTTCCTCGACGCAGTAGTAGTTCTCACCGTCCTGGCAAATCGGGATCAGGTCACGCGGTACGCCGATGTCCCAGGCATTGGCTGCAACGTCCGGCAGATAGGTGTGCGATTGCGGATCGGTAACGGTCACCGGCTCCAGGCTGCCGTACACCACGTCGCTGACGGTCAGCAAAAATTCTTTGAAGACGAACGGGATATTGATGAAGAGTTCTTCTTCGACTTCCACCAGCTGGTCTTCGTCAGGCAATTCCAAAGGAACCGGCACGGGTTCGTTGGCTTCACGCAGTTGTTCGATGATTTCTTCCACGTCCGGGATCCTCTTGCTTGAATGGCGCGGTTTATATGGGCCGGTTTATACAGTAGCTCGCTATAGATGCAACCGCGAAATAGAAAACCCCAGCCGAGGCTGGGGTTTTTATTACAGCAAGTGAACCGTGCGAAGGGATCAGCCGTTCTGGCGGATACCGGCGACCAGCCAAGGCTGATTCTCGCCCTGCGGACGTTCCATGTTCCAGCTTTCGCTGAACACTTCGCCTTGATCGAAGCGCGAGGACTTCGACACACCGTTGAAGGTCAGGGTGGCGATGGTCTTGTCGGCACGGTCATCCACGCCATCCAGTTGAACCTGGAGGTTATCGATGTAGGTCGACTGGAATGCGTCGCCCAGATCCGCACGCTCACGCTTGAGGAACTCAAGCATTTGCGGGGTCACGAACTCGGCGATCTTGTCCATTTCGTTGGCGTCCCAGTGCTGCTGCAGCGCCTGGAAGTGGCTGCGTGCGGCTTCAAGGAAGTTCTGTTCGTTGAACCACGCTGGGGCGTTGATCACCGGACGAGCGGCAGCAGGCGCAGCCGAACCACCGAAAATCGAACCCATGGCAGCAGGCTTCTGCTCGAACACTTCACGCTGCATTGGCGCGCCGGCCGGAGCGAACTGCTCCTGCTGCTTGCGTCGACGTGCGGCGATGAAGCGGAAGATCACGAACGCGATCACGGCCATGATCAGGATGTCGAAGATCTGCATGCCCTGGAAGCCGCCGCCCATGAACATGGAAGCGAGCAGACCACCGGCGGCGATACCGGCCAGAGGGCCGAGCCATTTCGAAGCACCGCCGGCCTTGGCCGCAGCGCCTGCGGCACCGGCAGCACCCGCGGTCGCTGCTGCGCCGCCCACGCCTGGAGAGGAAGGAGCCATCTGGCTGGTCTGGTGCGACGGCGCAGCGCCGGCGCTTTTGCCACCACCAAAGCGCTTGGCGTTGGCGTCGAGGCTCATCGTCAGGCCGATGCACAACGCCATGGCGATGCTAAGAAAACGTTTCATAAAGGGAATTCCCATTTGTGGAGACACGCGCGCCATGTTGCACAGCTGAAGTGTTACTGGCTAGCGAGAGAGTGTTTCGGGCTTTTGCCTGACAGGTTGCGTTCAGCTTCGCGAGGCAATCAGCGTATGTACTTTTGGCTGTAGGAAAAGGAGATTGGTTCAGAGAGATTCGTAGCTCAGAGCCACGAACCCTGAAGGCCTTCACCTGCTCGCGAAGTCGGAGTGTCAGTCAATAAACTCATTGAATGACGGACCGATATCGCGAGCAGGCTCACTCCTACAGAAAAGCAAGAGAGGCGTTAAATAGCTTCCAGCTTGGCGTAACCCAGCATCAGCCACTTGCTGCCTTCGCTGAAGTTCACCTGCACCCGTGCCTGTGCGCCGGCGCCTTCGAAGTTGAGGATCACGCCCTCACCAAATATCGAGTGGCGTACTGCCTGACCGAGGCTGAAACCCGTTTCCGGAATTTCGCTGCCGCTGAACAGATTGCTGCCGCTCATCGACTGGTTGCCGCCAAACGGTCGGCTGACGCTGTTCGACAAACGCACTTCCTGAATCAGACCTTTCGGCACTTCCCGTACGAAACGCGAGACCTTGTTGTAGGTTTCGCTGCCGTACAGGCGTCGGGTTTCCGCATAGGTCATGACCAGATTCTGCATCGCCCGGGTGATGCCCACATAGGCCAGGCGCCGCTCTTCCTCAAGACGCCCCGGTTCTTCCAGGCTCATCTTGTGCGGGAACAGGCCTTCTTCCATGCCCACAAGGAACACGTAAGGGAATTCCAGGCCTTTGGCGCTGTGCAGGGTCATCAGCTGAATGCTGTCTTCGTGCTCGTCGGCCTGGGTGTCGCCGGCCTCCAGTGAGGCGTGGCCGAGAAATGCCGCCAGTGGCGTCAGTTCTTCGTCTTCCTCGGTGTTCTCGAAGTTGCGTGCGGCGCTGACCAGTTCCTCAAGGTTTTCTACCCGAGCCTGGCCTTTCTCGCCTTTTTCCGCTTCGTGATAAGCAATGAGGCCGGATTGCTCGATGACGGTTTGCGTCATCAGGTGCAGCGGCATTTCCATGCACTTGGCGGCGAGGTTCTCGATCAACTCGATGAACGCACCCAGCGCACCGGCAGCGCGACCGGTCAGGCCTTTGTTGGCGACCAGTTGGCGCATCGCTTCCCACATCGACACATCGCTGTGGCGTGCGTGCTCGCGGATCGCCTCGACGGTTTTCTCACCGATCCCACGGGCTGGCACGTTGATCACCCGCTCCAGTGCTGCATCGTTGCCGCGACCTTCAAGCAAACGCAGGTAGGCCATGGCGTTCTTGATTTCCGCACGTTCGAAGAAGCGCTGGCCACCATAGATGCGGTACGGAATGCGCTCGCGTAGCAAGGCTTCTTCCAGAACCCGCGATTGGGCGTTGGAGCGATACAAAATCGCGATATCGCTGCGTGCCAAGCCGGTTTTCAGCGCACTTTCGATTGTTTCGACAACGTAGCGTGCTTCGTCGTGTTCGTTGAACGCGGCGTACAGATTGATCGCTTCGCCATCGCCGCCATCGGTCCACAGCTCTTTGCCGAGGCGCCCGGTGTTGTTGGCGATCAGGGCGTTGGCAGCCTTGAGGATGCCGGCGGTGGAGCGGTAGTTCTGCTCGAGACGAATGGTCACCGAGTCCGCGAAGTCGGAGGAGTACTGATGAATGTTCTCGATCTTCGCGCCGCGCCAGCCGTAAATCGACTGGTCGTCGTCGCCGACCACCATCAGGCTGTCGCCGCCCTTGCCGAGCAGGCGCAACCAGGCGTACTGCACGGCGTTGGTGTCCTGGAACTCGTCCACCAGAATATGGCGGAAGCGCTTTTGATAATGCGCCAGCAGGCCCGGATGGTCACGCCACAAGTCGAGGGCGCGCAGCAGCAGTTCGGAGAAGTCGATCACGCCGGCTCGCAGACACGCCGCCTCGTAGGCTTCGTAGATGCCGCGCATGGTTGCCAGATACAGATCGCCGCTGGCCTGAATGTGTTGCGGACGCAGACCTTCGTCCTTCTGCCCGTTGATAAACCACTGCGCCTGACGCGCCGGCCAGCGCTGCTCATCGAGACCCAGCTCGCGGATCACCCGCTTGACCAGCCGTTGCTGGTCGTCGCTGTCGAGAATCTGGAAGGTCTGGCTCAGGCCCGCTTCCTGCCAGTGCGCCCGCAGCAAGCGGTGCGCGAGGCCGTGGAAGGTACCGACCCACATGCCGGCCGGGTTGATACCCAGCAACTGCTCGATGCGATGTCGCATCTCGGCAGCGGCCTTGTTGGTGAAGGTCACCGACAGAATGGAGTGGGGCGAGGCGTTTTCGACCTGGATCAACCAGGCGATACGGTGCACCAGCACTCGGGTTTTACCGGAGCCAGCACCGGCCAGGACCAACTGACGGCCAACGGGGGCTGCTACGGCCTGGCGTTGGGCATCGTTGAGGGAGTTCAGCAGAAGGGAGAGATCATCGCGCATCGGGGCATTCTAGGGTGCGCCGCAGGCCCGGGCAAACCGAGCTTTGCATTAGCCGATGAAAGTGCTGCCGATGACGACTGGTCGGTCACTGGCTACAGGCATCGGCCCGCCGCGCTCCAAGGGTTTCGCGGGTGGCAAAGGGCGGAAAAGTTTCGCTGAAATTATGATCAGGAGCAGTTTGGCAACGGGATCGGCTTGTGTATGCTCCGTCCACGTTTCGGGCGCACGCCCTCCTTATAAGAACAAGAACGTTGCCCATGACCCTCAGCGCCGAACTGTCGGGCCCCTCTGTGGAACCCCGGGTTATCCGCAAGCACTACACCACCGAAATGGCGGTCGAGCGCACGCGCCTGCTGTATCAGGGTTCTTTACTGCCCACCCTGTTCATGTTGATCAATGGTCTGGTCTGCGCCGGTCTGCTCTGGAGCCCGCAGCGGTACTTCGTGGTCAGCATCTGGCTGGTGTGGCTACTGTCGCTGGTGGCGTTACGGGTGATTCAGGTGGCGGCGTTCGACTCCGCCATCCCAGATCGCCAGGCCCACCCCATCTGGTTCCGCATGTTTTTGCTCGGCTCGACCATGACCGGCCTGACCCTGGCCGGCGCCGGCATTGCGCTAGTGCCCGCCGATAATTTCATGCAGCAAGCCTGGGTGTTCGGCCTGATCGGCGCCGCGACCCTGTCGGCCAGCGTCGCCTACGCGGTGAGCCTGCCGGCGTTTGTGTCGTTTACTTTGCCGTGTCTGTTGCCGGCGATCGGCTATCTGTTCTGGGGCGGTGACGAGCAGGCGCGCGGTTGGGGCTGGCTCGGCTTGATCCTGCTCGGCTCGCTGAGCGTGGTCGCGTGGCAGGTCAATCGGCTGATCGATCGCGGCTTGCTGCGACGTTTCCAGAATCAGCACCTGATCGAACACTTGCGGCAGACCCAGTCACGCAGCGAGCAGCTCAATCAGGATCTGGCCAAGGAAATCGAACACCGGCGCTGTGCCGAGGGCAAATTGCGTCAGGCTCAGGTCGAACTCGAAGACCGTGTCGCCCAGCGCAGCCGAGAACTGGACGCCGCCAATCAGGCCCTGAGCAAAAGCGAAGCGCGGCTGGCGCTGGCATTGAAGGCCAGTGAGTTGGGGTTGTGGGACTGGAACCTGCAAACCGACGAAGTCCACCACACGCAGATTCAGGAACTGTTCGGTCTTGCTCCGGAATACGTCACGGCAATCCTGCGTGACCTGAAACCACGTCTGCATCCCGATGATGTGCCGTCGCTCAAGAACGCCTTGATCGAGCATTTGAAGGGGCGCACCGAGGATTATCAGATCGAATACCGCGTGCGTCACGGCGACGGCCATTGGGTCTGGATCGAAGACCGTGGCCGCGCCGTAGAGCGCAGCGACAGCGGCCGAGTGATCCGCATGGTCGGCACCCGCCGCGACATCAGCGCCAGCAAAAGCCTCGAAGAACAGCAGCGTCTGGCCGCGACGGTGTTTGAAGCGGCCAGCGAAGGCATTGTGATTCTCGACCCGAACTATGCGCTGATCGCGATCAATCAGGCGTTCAGCCGTGTCACCGGTTACGACATTGACGACATGCTCGGGCGCAACGTCGTTGAACTGCCGTGCAGTCGCGATGTCCGCCGTCATTACGTGGCGATTCGAAACGCGCTGGAGCAGCATGGCAGTTGGCAGGGCGAACTGGTAGAGACGCGCAAGAATGGCGAGCTGTATCCGCAGTGGCTGCAATTGAATGCGGTGCGCGATGCTCGGGGAAATGTCAGCCATATCGTCGGCTTCTTCGCTGATCTCTCGGCGCGGCGCGAATCCGAAGAGCGCATGCGTTATCTGACGCATTACGACGAGCTCACCGGGCTGGCCAACCGCTCGCTGTTCCGCGAGCGTCTGCACGAAGCGCATCAACGGGTGCGGCAGGGCGGGCGACGCAGTCTGGCGCTGCTGCACATCAATCTCGATCGGTTCAAATTGCTCAATGACAGCCTCGGGCATGAAGTCGCGGATCAATTGCTGCAGAAAATGGCGCGCCGGCTGGTTAACGCCTTACCGGAAGCCGACACCATTGCGCGGTTGTCCGGCGATGAGTTTGCGGTGCTGTTCGATGCCTATGGCAACTTGTCGAGCCTGGCCCGTGTTGCCACGCGGCTGTCGAGCAAACTGCGCTTGCCGCTGACCGTGGAAGGGCATGAATTGGTGGTCAGTGCTTCGATGGGCATCAGCATGCTGCCGGATAACGCGCGGGAAATTTCCGCGCTGGTCAGTCAATCGAACATGGCCATGCAACATGCCAAGCACCTCGGCGGTAACAACTTCCAGTTCTACACCGAGAGTCTGCAGGCCAGCACCCTTGAGCGCTTGCAGCTGGAAAATCAGCTGCGCAAAGCCATCGAGGAAAAACAGCTGAAGGTCTTCTATCAGCCCAAGCTGTGCCTGGAATCGGGGCGTTTGAATGCGGCGGAAGCACTGGTGCGCTGGGATCATCCGACCATGGGCCGGGTGCCGCCGGGCGACTTTATCGGGCTCGCCGAGGAGACCGGTTTGATCGGCCCGATCGGCGAATTCGTCCTGCGTCAGGCGTGTTGGCAAGCGTGCGAATGGCAGCGTCAGGGGCTGGAGCCGATCCGCGTTTCGGTGAACCTGTCGGTGCATCAATTGCGTCAGGGCAAGTTGGTCAGTCTGGTGCGCCAGGTGCTGGAGGAAACCGGACTGGCGCCGCACTACCTCGAGCTGGAACTGACCGAAAGCCAGTTGCTCGACAGCGTCGAACACATCATCGCGACCTTCCAGCAGCTGCGTGATCTGGGGGTGAAACTGGCCATCGACGATTTCGGCACCGGCTATTCGTCGCTGAGTTACCTCAAGCGTATTCCGGTGGATTACGTGAAGATCGATCAGGCATTCATTCGTGGTTTGGGCGAGGGTAGCGAGGATGCAGCAATTACCCGTGCGATCATCGCCATGGCTCACGGCTTGTCGCTGAAGGTGGTGGCGGAAGGTGTCGAGCGTGAGGATCAGCTGGAATTTTTACGCGTCGAGCGTTGCGATGAAGTGCAAGGCTATCTGATCAGCCGTCCGGTAGAGGCTGCCGTGCTGGCCGGGCTATTGCGCGAACAGGAAAAACCGTTTTAAGGGCTACATGCAGCTCATCGCGCCTGATATGGGGACATGGAGTTACGCATTGAGCAGGCAAAAAGCCAATTCATGTAGTATAACTACAAGCGTGCTACATCCTTGCCCATAAGAAGAGTCCAGCCCCTTGAATCTGCTGCAACACATCGCCCAGTCACGTCACCTGTTACGCAAGTCGGAGCTCAAGGTCGCCGACCACGTGCTGCTTGACCCTGCGGCCGTGATGCACAGTTCCATGGCCGACCTGGCCCACAGCGTCGGTATCAGTGAGCCGACCATCGTGCGCTTCTGTCGCGCCATCGGATGCTCCGGTTTCCAGGATCTGAAACTCAAACTGGCGCAAAGCCTGGCCGCCGGTGCCAGCTTCGGCCAGTTCGCGATTCACGAAGACGACTCGGTCGCCGACTACAGCCTGAAGATTTTCGACACCACGTTGCACACCCTGATGGAAGTTCGCGAGAAGCTCGATCCCATTGAGTTGCAGCGCGCGGTGACGCTGATGTCGCAGGCACAACGGGTCGAGTTCTATGGCTTCGGTGCCTCGGGTGCGGTCGCGGCTGATGCCCAACACAAATTCTTCCGTTTGCTGCTGACTGCAGCGGCGTATTCCGATCCGCACATGCAGGCGATGTCGGCGGTGACGTTGAAACCGACCGATGTGGCAATCTGTATTTCGCAATCCGGGCGTTCCAAGGATTTGCTGATCACCGCCAACCTTGTTCGTGAGAGCGGCGCTTCGCTGATTACCTTGTGCCCGAGCCAGACGCCGTTGGCTGAATTGTCGACCGTGAATCTGGCGATCGATGTGCATGAAGACACCGAAATCTATACACCGCTGACTTCGCGTATCGCGCATCTGGTGGTGATCGACGTGCTGGCGATGGGCGTGGCCATGGCGCGTGGGCCGAGCCTGGTCAATCACCTCAAGAGCGTGAAGCGCAGTCTGCGTAGCTTGCGCCTGTCGCCAAAAGCTGCCAAAGCGCTGGATGATTGAAGCAAGGTCGTTCCGACCTTAATCGCGGGCAAGCCCGCTCCCACAGTAGTAGGTAGTGTTCGCAAATTCTGTGTTCGACAGAAAACCCTGTGGGAGCGGGCTTGCCCGCGATGGCGTCCTCACAAACACCGCAAGTTTCATCACACTGTCATCCTCGCGCAGCCAAACCGTCATCCCCCACGCCTATCATGAAACTCCCGTCATCGCCTTGGGAGACTCGAAATGGCTCAGCCCTACGAAGAACGCAACAGCGCAGCGAAAACCCGCCGTCAGCAAGAAGACCAGCGCCGTATGGAGTTTCGCCGCGCTATCGAAGATCGCTTCGAACTTCGCCAGCTTCAAGCCGAGATCGGCGATTTTCCAGACATCACTCACTGGCAGGCAGCACCCGCAGCTTCCCGTCGAAACGCTCAACCAGCGCGCTGATCTGCACGCGCTCGCTGCGGATAAACGCCAGGAAGGCGTGGGCCACTGGTGACAGGCGTTTGGCTTTGGCTTGCACCAGGCACCAGCTACGGAACAGCGGCAACTCCTCGACCGGCAACTCGACGAGCCCGCCGGTCGCCAGCTCGAGGTTCAGGGCGTGGCGCGTCAACAGCGCCAGGCCCAGGCCCGCCTGCACGCATTCGCGCTGCGCTTCAGCCGAGGCCACTTCCTGGGTCTGGGTGAAGTGCACACGTTTCTCTTTGAAATACTCTTCGCAAGCCAGTCGCGTACCCGAGCCGGGCTCGCGGATCAGCAGCGTGTAGGGCTCAAGATCCTGCAAACGCAGGGGGCCCATGTGCGCCAGTGGATGATCGGGGCGTGCCACGGCAACAATCGGATTGTTGAGGAACGGCAGGAATTCCAGGCCCATGTCCTGCGGCACCATCGACATGATCACCAGATCATCGCGGTTATCCGACAGCCTGCGAATGACCTGGCCGCGGTTGACCACGGTCAGTTGCAGATTCACTTCCGGATGCTGACGTTTAAACGCGGCGAACAGGTGCGGGACGAAATATTTGGCGCTGGATTCCACCGCCAGTTTCAGCTGACCCTGCAGCGAACCTTGCATATCCGAGAGCTGCATATCGAGGTTTTCCAGGCGCCCGAAGATGTCCCGGCTGGCACGCTGAAGTGCTTCAGCGGCTTCGGTCATGTAGAGTTTTTTACCGACATAATCGAATAATGGCTGCCCAATCAGCTCCTCAAGCTGACGAATTTGTAGGCTGACGGCCGGTTGTGTCAGCGACATTTCTTCGGCTGCACGGCTGTAAGAGCGTAAATCACACACTTCGTTGAAGATTTGCAATTGACGCAATGTCATACGCATCAAGGACTTACGCATTTTTATAGGCTCTGACGGCGGGCTTGTCGTTTAACTATAAGTCTTTACTTATGGCTGACCCAATTTTTATTCATTTTTGTTAATCCCTCATGAGCGCTAGTGTGGACCTGCGACTAAATTGAAACATTTGGTCACGCGTCGACCTGGGTCTAGCAGGTCGTGGTGCCACCGGCTCAAGGGAACCTCCAAGTGATAACAAAGATCCTGATCGCCAACCGTGGTGAGATTGCCGTACGAATCGTGCGAGCCTGCGCCGAAATGGGCATTCGCTCGGTTGCGATTTTTTCCGACGCCGACCGTCATGCGTTGCATGTGAAGCGTGCGGACGAGGCCCACAGCATTGGTGCCGAGCCATTGGCCGGTTACCTGAACCCGCGCAAGCTGGTGAATCTGGCGGTTGAAACCGGCTGTGATGCATTGCATCCCGGCTACGGTTTTCTCTCGGAAAACGCCGAACTGGCAGACATCTGCGCTGAACGCGGGATCAAGTTCATCGGCCCGTCGGCAGAAGTCATTCGCCGCATGGGCGACAAGACCGAAGCGCGGCGCAGCATGATCAAGGCCGGTGTGCCGGTTACCCCGGGCACCGAAGGCAACGTTGCCGACATCGAAGAAGCCTTGGCCGAGGGCGACCGCATTGGTTACCCGGTCATGCTCAAAGCCACCTCTGGTGGTGGCGGGCGCGGCATCCGTCGCTGCAACAGCCGCGAAGAACTCGAACAGAATTTCCCTCGGGTGATTTCCGAAGCGACCAAGGCGTTCGGTTCTGCCGAAGTGTTCCTGGAAAAATGCATCGTTAACCCCAAGCACATCGAAGCGCAGATTCTCGGCGACAGCTTCGGCAACGTCGTGCACCTGTTCGAGCGTGACTGCTCGATCCAGCGCCGCAACCAGAAGCTCATCGAAATCGCCCCGAGCCCGCAACTGACCCCGGAACAGCGTGCCTACATCGGCGACCTGTCGGTGCGTGCGGCCAAGGCGGTGGGTTACGAGAACGCCGGCACCGTGGAGTTCCTGCTCGCCGAGGGCGAGGTGTACTTCATGGAGATGAACACCCGGGTGCAGGTGGAGCACACCATCACCGAAGAAATCACCGGGATCGACATCGTCCGCGAGCAGATTCGCATCGCCTCCGGCCTGCCGCTGTCGGTGAAGCAGGAAGACATTCAGCACCGTGGGTTCGCGTTGCAGTTCCGCATCAACGCCGAAGACCCGAAAAACAACTTCCTGCCGAGCTTCGGCAAGATCACCCGTTACTACGCCCCCGGCGGCCCAGGCGTGCGCACCGACACAGCGATCTACACCGGCTACACCATTCCGCCGTTCTACGACTCGATGTGCCTGAAACTGGTGGTCTGGGCGCTGACCTGGGAAGAGGCGATGGATCGCGGCCTGCGGGCGCTGGACGACATGCGTCTGCAAGGCGTGAAAACCACCGCCGCGTACTACCAGGAAATCCTGCGCAACCCGGAATTCCGTAGCGGTCAGTTCAATACCAGCTTCGTTGAAAGCCACCCGGAACTGACCAACTACTCGATCAAGCGCAAACCCGAAGAGCTGGCCCTGGCCATCGCCGCCGCCATCGCCGCCCACGCAGGCCTGTGAGGAATACAACAATGTCCAAGAAGATCTTTGTCACCGATACCATCCTGCGCGACGCTCACCAATCGCTGCTCGCCACCCGCATGCGCACCGAAGACATGCTGCCGATCTGCGACAAGCTCGACAAAGTCGGCTACTGGTCGCTGGAGTGCTGGGGCGGCGCGACGTTCGACGCCTGCGTACGCTTTCTGAAAGAAGACCCGTGGGAGCGTCTGCGCCAACTGCGCGCGGCGCTGCCTAACACGCGTCTGCAAATGCTCCTGCGCGGCCAGAACCTGCTGGGCTACCGCCACTACAGCGACGACGTTGTCAAAGCCTTCGTCGCCAAAGCTGCGGTGAATGGCATCGACGTGTTCCGCATCTTCGACGCCATGAACGACGTGCGTAACCTGCGCGTGGCCATCGAAGCGGTGAAAGCGGCCGGCAAACATGCCCAAGGCACCATCGCTTACACCACCAGCCCGGTGCACACGATCGACGCGTTCGTCTCCCAGGCCAAACAAATGGAAGCCATGGGTTGCGACTCGGTGGCGATCAAGGACATGGCCGGTCTGCTGACCCCGTACGCTACCGGCGAACTGGTTCGCGCATTGAAAGCCGAGCAGTCGCTGCCGGTTTTCATCCACTCCCACGATACTGCCGGTCTGGCGACCATGTGCCAGCTCAAGGCAATCGAAAACGGCGCCGAGCACATCGACACCGCGATCTCCAGCTTCGCCTCAGGCACCAGCCACCCGGGCACCGAGTCGATGGTTGCTGCACTCAAAGGCACCGAGTTCGACACCGGTCTGAACCTCGAGCTGCTGCAAGAGATCGGCCTGTACTTCTACGCCGTGCGCAAGAAGTACCACCAGTTCGAAAGCGAATTCACCGCCGTCGACACCCGTGTACAAGTCAACCAAGTGCCGGGCGGGATGATCTCCAACCTTGCCAACCAATTGAAAGAGCAGGGCGCACTGAACCGCATGGCCGAAGTGCTCGCGGAAATCCCGCGTGTGCGTGAAGACCTCGGCTTCCCGCCACTGGTGACCCCGACTTCACAGATCGTCGGCACCCAAGCGTTCTTCAACGTGCTGGCCGGCGAGCGCTACAAGACCATCACTAACGAAGTGAAGCTGTACCTGCAGGGCGGCTACGGCAAGGCGCCGGGCGTGGTGAATGAAAAACTGCGTCGTCAGGCCATCGGCAGTGAAGAAGTCATCGACGTGCGTCCGGCCGATCTGCTCAAGCCGGAAATGACCAAGCTGCGCGCGGACATCGGCGCACTGGCCAAGTCGGAAGAAGACGTGCTGACGTTCGCCATGTTCCCGGACATCGGCCGCAAGTTCCTCGAAGAGCGTGCCGCCGGCACTCTGACGCCGGAAGTGCTGCTGCCGATTCCAGAGGCTGGCAGCGTTGCGTCGGCGGGTGGCGAAGGCGTGCCGACCGAGTTCGTCATCGACGTCCACGGCGAAACCTACCGCGTCGACATCACCGGTGTCGGCGTCAAGGCTGAAGGCAAGCGTCACTTCTACCTGTCCATCGACGGCATGCCGGAAGAAGTGGTGTTCGAGCCGCTCAACGAGTTCGTCAGCGGTGGTAGCAGCAAGCGCAAGCAAGCGTCGGCACCGGGCCACGTCAGCACCACCATGCCGGGCAACATCGTCGATGTGCTGGTCAAGGAAGGCGATACCGTCAAGGCTGGCCAGGCTGTGTTGATCACCGAAGCGATGAAGATGGAAACCGAAGTCCAGGCAGCGATTGCCGGCAAGGTCACGGCGATTCATGTAGCCAAGGGTGATCGCGTCAATCCGGGCGAAATTCTGATCGAGATCGAAGGCTGAGATAACGGCTGCGATCCAACGCTTTAAACCTCGGGGGGGCATGTGCTCCCCTTTTTTTTGCCTGGGTTTTTACTTTGTAGGAGCTGCCGCAGGCTGCGATCGCTTGATCTTTGTTTTTATTAACCCAAAACAACATCAAAAGGTCGTAGCCTTCGGCAGTTCCTACAGTGAGCGTTGTGTCAGTTAGAACGCCATGCGCCATTGGCCCATCACGCCGTGCGTGCGGCTCTCGGTGCCGAATTCGCCAGTAAGGCCTACACCAAGCGTGTGGTTGGCCGACAGACCCAGATCCAGACCCGCATCCACGGCCAGACTGTTGCGATCCAGTTCCGCACCCGTCACCGCAAAGCGCTTTCCACCCTTGACCAGTTGCTGGCTGGTGTCGCCATCGAGTTCGCCGTAAAGGTGTTTCCAGCCGGCGCTGAATCGCGGTGTCAGGCTCATGCCGTTGTTCAAGTGGCCGGTTTTCGCTGCGCGAAAGCCCAGCGTGGTGCTGAGGTTGTCACGGGTTTGCCCGAAGACTTTCAGCGCCGCATCGCCGCCTTTCTCCGTGTAGCTGTCGCGCTGATAACGTTGATAGCCAAGGCTGGCGAACGGTTCGAGCGTGACGTTGTTGCGGCCGAGGTTGAAACCCAGTTCGGCGAAGGCCTGTTGGGTATTGGCGTTGTAGTTACCTTTGAGGCGATCACTGAAGCTGTTGAAGGCGACGCGACGTTTGCTGCTGCCGTCGTGACTGGCGTAGGTGGCGCCAAGGCGCAGTGCCAGCGGCCCGTCCTGACGCACGGCGTACGCGCCGAGGTGCCAGCTGTCCAGATCGCCGTCGTATTGACGGGCGTCGAGGCTGGTCTGGGATTTACCGCCCACCAAGCCGACATGCCATTGCTCATTCAAACGCCAGTCGGCGCCCATGACCAGGCCTTGGGTGGCGTGCTTCAGTGTGCTGTCGAAGTCGCGGTCGACCTTGCCGCCATGGCCAAGTCCCTGAACCCATACTCGTCCGGAATCTGCACCGCCAGCGGCTCGGCGAGGTGAGTTGCCAGCGTCATGGCCTGCACCCGAACGACTGTCCAGTTGGCGCATGGCCGACAACATGCTCGCGCTTACCGGTGTGACGCTGCTCAACGTGGCTTTGGCGAGGTTGGCGTTGCTGCCGGCGGCGAGTTGTTCGATGGCGATGGGGGCGGTGGTTTTGTCGCTGGCCAGTAGTGCGGCGACTGCTGCGTTTGTGGGTTTTAGTGGCGCAGGGGCGGGCTGTTCGGCGGTCTCGTTAACTTGCGCAGTAATAGGTTCGTCCTGCATTGGCGATGGGACGGACTCTGCAACGAGAGTCGGCGCCGATGGCGGAACTGGAACTGGTGCGGATTCCGCCAATGGCGTTGGTGTTGGCGTTGCGAATGGCGCAGGCGTTTGTGGTTCGACAATGCTGTCGGCAACTGAACGACCGTTGTCTGTCGTGGCAGCGCTCGCCAGCGGCTCACCGTTACGGGCGTAAGTCAGCCCGACGGATTTTTTGTTGTATTGAGGTGTGGCGGTCATAAAGGCGAGGTTGTTAAGGACCTTGCCGAATTCGCCTTCTACCTTGCCGGCTTCAATGATTTTGTACTGGCGACTTTGCGGATACTCCCCTTGAACGGCAACGACGTTCAGGGTTGCACCTTCCAGCCTGGCAGTGCCATCGACCTTGATCGTTTGACTGCCACTGGCCGTGACCTCATAAGCCAGTTCGGCGGTTGGGGACAAGCGTAAGTCGCCTTTCACGCGCGGGCTGCCTAGTACTCCGTTGACGGTGAGCAGGCCGGCCACCTCCAGGCTCCCCACAGCGCCTTTACCTGCGAAGCTGCCACCTCTTTCGACATAAACGTCGCCCTTGATGCTCCCCTGGTTGGTCAAAGCGCTACCACTGTTCACCAGCACGCCTTCCTGGAAGTCTGCCTTCGAACTCAGCGTCCATTCGCCCCGGCTGACGAACAGCCCGTTGAAATTACGCGTGTCTTTCAGCTCGCCGCCTGCCGCTGCATCCAGGAACAGGACGTTATCTCCCCCGCCACCATCCAGCAGGCCGGTAAAGCTTGCGCCGTCCATGAGCGTGATCAAATCGTTTACCGCGGTACCTTTAAACGTTTCTTCAGGGGTTTTAAAAGCGATGGGTACTGTACTTGGGTCGGTGAGAAATCCCTTGAGTCGTTCAAGCGCCATTTCTTTAGCGCTGGTTTCGGGCAATTCAGTGGCATTCACTACTGCGGTTGAAACAGCGACTTCAGAGGATTGCTGAGCGTTGGCAAGCTCTGCACAAGCCAGCGCCAGCGAAATTGCCAAAGCCAGGTGTTTTGGTTTGAAAGTGTGTTGACGGGGCATGAGGTTAGGCCTTTTCTGAAAGGAGACCCAACTCTATTGATGCACCCAAAAATCCGATGTCGGCTGCTTCCCGCACTCTTGCAGGCGACATCGGATCGTTTTGTAGAAAAAAACGCTGGTATCGCGAAGCGGTGTTTTTACTCGCGCTCGTGGCTTCCTTTTCCTACAACCAAACAGGAAGCCGTCAGCTGTTCAACCCTTAAAAACTCATCTGCCACTGCCCGATCAATCCGTGGTTGCGGCTGTTGCTGCCGATCTCGCCGCTGTAACCGACCCCCACCGTATGCCGCGCGGAAATGCCGATATCCAGTCCAGCCTCCAGCACCAGACTGTCCCGATCCAGCGAGCTGCCATCGACACTGAACGCCGTGCCACCGACCACAAACGCCTGTCGCGTCGAGCTGCTGACATCGCCATAGGTGTGTTTCCAGCCGGCGGCCATGCGCGGGGTCACGCTCATGCCGTTATCAAGGCTGCTCAGGTGAGCGAGGCGCAGGCCGAAGGTGCTGCTGAAATTGTCCTGAGTCTGGCTGTCGACTTGCAGGGCGGCGGCGTCTCCCTTTTCCTTATAGCTGTCGCGGTGGTAGCGCTGGTAACCGAGGCTGGCAAACGGCTCGGCGCTGAGGCGGCCGCTGCCCATGGCGTAACCGAGTTCGGCGAAGGCTTGCTGACTGTCGGCGTCGTAGTCGCCTTTGGGGCGGTCGCTGAAACCATTGAAGGCGATGGAGCGTTTGCTTTCACCTTGATGGCCGCTGTACGCCGCGCCGAGGCGTAAAGAGATCGGGCCTTTTTGACGCAGTGCGTAGACGCCAGCGTGCCAGCTTTCGACGTTGCCATCGACACCGGTCGCGTCTAGATCGGTTTTCGAGTAGCCACCGAGCACGCCCAGACGCCATGCCGAATTCAGCGACCAGTCAGCGCCGAGCACACTGCCTTTGGTGCGTTGTTCAAGACCGCTGCTGCCGTGTTCGCCGTCCAACTTGCCGTAGCCACCGATGCCTTGTAGCCAGAGGCGACCGCGCGCATTCGGGTCGTTCAGGTTGCGCGCTTCCGAAGGCACGCCATTGGCTGCCAGCACCGGCGTCTCGCGTTGATCGAGGCCGACCATCAGGCCCGGGCTGCCGCCCATTTGCTGCATGGCCGAGAGCATGCTGCTGCCGACCTGGCTGCTGGCGCCGAGGGTGGCGCTGGTCAGGTTGGCGTTGCTGGCGCCGGCCAGTTGTTCGATGGCCGCGCCGGCGCTACTTTGCGTGGTGTTGAGCAACGCGTTGTACAGCGCGTTGTTCTTGCCCATGGCGGCGAGGCTGTTGGCGGCGTTGCTGCCGTTGCCGGTCGCCGCGAATTGATTGAAGGCGACGTCGTTGCGGGTATACGTGAGATCGACTTGGGTCGGCGTGTAGGCAAGCGTCGGGGTGAGAAACGCGTAATCGCTGGTGACTGTGCCGAACGTGCCGTTGACCTGCGCGGCCTGCAACACGGTGTATTGGCTCTGCCACGGATAAGTACCGGCGCCGGGATTCACCGCGAGGGTCGCGCCGTTCAGATTGGCGATGCCGCCGACCTGCAGCGGCGCGCTGCTGCCATCGGCATTGACGCCATAGGCCAGCGTGGACGCACTGCTCATGTTCAGGTCGTGAACGATACTCGCGCGGCCAAGGACTGTGTCCGTGCGCAAGGTGCCGTTGACGTTGAGGCTGCCCACCGAACCGCCACCGGCATACACGCCGCCCGCGTCGACGGTCAGGCTGCCGGCGATGCCGCCCTGGTTGATCAGTGTCGCGCCGTTGCGCACCGCGCCGCCGTCGCTGAAATCGCCGCTGCCGGTCAGCGTCCATGCGCCTTGTTTGACTTCCAGCCATTCGAAGTTGCGACTGGCGCCGAAGCTGCCGCCGGCCACATCGTCCATGACCACACGGTCGTAACCGTTGCCGCCATCGACCATGCCGACGAAGCGGCTGCCATTGCGCAGGGTCAGGCTGTCGTTGCCGCCGCCCAAGTCCAGCGCCAAGCCGTTGCTGCCGCTGATGGTGCCGCCGTTGATCACGTTGTCGGCGAACTCGCCGACCAGCTTCACGCCGAAACCGTTGAGGCCTTGAATGGTGCCGAAGTTCTCCAGCGTGGTCGCCGCCAGCCCCGAGCCGCCGCTGCCATCGTCGACCAGAATGGCGCTGTCAGCCCCGCTAATCATGGCGCCACTGGCGTTGAGAATATAACCACCACCGAGGGCGATGCCTTCACTGCCGTTGGCAAAACCACCCTTGTCCACGCCACCGGCGCCGACGCCTTGAATGGTGCCGTAGTTTTCGATGTGGGCGATTTTGTCGATGTCCACGCCATCGCCGTCACCGTTCGCTTGCAGGCCGGAATAGGCGCCGGTGATGGTGCCGTGGTTGATCACCGTGCCGTCGCCATCAGAGCCGAACCCCGAACCGTTGCGTCCGGTGATCTGCCCGTAGTTGACCAGTGTCGCGCCGAGGTCGGTGGTGATGCCGTGGCGGCCGCCGGAGATCGTCCCGTAGTTGGTCACGCTGACGCCGGTGGCCGAGTCGATATCGATGCCGTCGAATTTTTCGTCGGCGTTGTGCGAGTCGCCAGTGGAGATCTCGCCGTAGTTACTAATGCTCGCGTTGGCTCCGGTCTTCATACCGTCGCTGGCGTCGCCGCGAATCAGTCCGCCCGTACGGTTGATGATCGTGGTTTTCACCCCGTCGCTGCGCAGGGCATCCAGATCCAGCCCTTGGCCGGTGGTCGAGCGAATGATGCCGCTGTTATCGATCAGCAGACTGCCGCTGACGAAATTGCTGTCGATGCGCAGCGCATCGTTGGAGCCAAGAATCTGCCCGCCACTGCGGTTGTAGATTTTGTAATTGCGCGCCTGGGTCAGGTCGCCACTGCTATCGATGGCCCGGCCACCGCTGGAAATGATTTTCCCGGCGTTATCGATCACTACACCGGCGCCAGTGGTGCTGTCTTTCAGGCTCAC
Organism: Pseudomonas sp. PB106; assembly: GCF_009764645.1. GTDB lineage: Bacteria > Pseudomonadota > Gammaproteobacteria > Pseudomonadales > Pseudomonadaceae > Aquipseudomonas. The sequence goes on along the minus strand of NZ_RWIM01000052.1, from coordinate 14,818 downwards.
TGTCTTGCCGCTGTTGGTAATGCTGCCCGGCGCCGAAATCGTCAACGTGTCACTGCCGCCAAGGGTTTGCGAGGTGGTGGTGGCGGTGTCGATCTGCACGGTTTTGCCGTGGGCAGCGGTCGCCGAGATCAGCAAAGCAATGGTGAGGGACAGACGCTGGGGCGAGAAGGGCATGGGCGGAGGGCCTTTTTGTTATAAGCGGGCCGTCCTGTATAGCGAGGGGTTTTTACAGAATGATGTCGGAAGATGAATTGCATTATTTTGCATTCAGAGGATCCAGATCGGTGAAGCCGTTCGCCGCCTACGCGTGGAGGTGACCGGTTTGCACCAGACGCAGTTTGCGAAGATGTGCAAAATCTCGGTGCGCACACTGGTGCATATCGAACATGGCGAAGGCAATCAGACACTCAAATCGTTGAATGCGGTGTTTCGTCCGTTTGGACTGAAAATGGGCGTGGTGCGGATCCGCCGAGATCTCACTTAAACCCCAATGTCCCGTTTAACGTACCGATTACCCTAGCTACGCCGCACATAAGCCTTGCCGTAATGCCGCTCCATCCGCGCCTGAATCAACTCCAGCCCGATCGACATCAGCCAGTAAATGATTGCAGCCGTCGTCAGCATTTCGATGTAGCGATAGCTCGATCGCCCATATGACTGCGCGAGAAACATCACTTCCCAGACACCCATCACCGAAATCAGTGACGAGTCCTTGAGCATCGAGATGAATTGGTTGGTCGTCGGCGGGATGATCGTGCGCATGGCTTGCGGCAGGGTGATGCGCCAGAAAATCACGGTATCGCGCATGCCCAATGCCAGCGATGCTTCGCGTTGGCCATAGTCGACCCCGAGAATGCCGGCGCGGAAAATCTCGCTGAGGTAGGCGCCGTAGTTCAATGACAAGGCAATGATGCCTGCGACGATGGCTCCCGGCACGATGCCCAATTGCGGCAAGCCCAGGTAGATCAGCAGGATCTGGATAAGCAGCGGCGTACCGCGAAAAAACGAGGTGTAAAAACTGGCGATGCCGAACGCCACGGCGCTTTTCGACAGGCGTGCCAATGCCGTGATGAAGCCCAGCAACGACGAGGCAACAATCGAGCACGCGCAGAGGAACAGCGTCAGCGCCGCACCTTGCAGAAAGCCGTTGGGCGCCAAGTGCAAGCCGACCAGATTGGGCAGTTTGTCGAGGATGATCGAGAACTTCAGGTCGAAGCTCAGGAAGAACCCGGCGAACAGACAGAACAGTGCTGCCCAGGTCAGGTACAGCCGCGTACGAAAACCGAACATCCGTTGCAGGCGAGATTCAGCCACCGGTTGCGGTGGCTGTGGAGGTGTCGGGAAAGAAGTCATTGGCTGATATCGGCGCCGATCCATTTTTGCGACAGCTTGCTGAGGGTGCCGTCCTGCTTCAGTTGCGCAAAGACTTCACGCACCTTGGCGTCCCATTGCGCGTCACCTTTTTCGATGGCCACTGAGTTCGGTTCCGAGTACAGCGGTGCGCCGGCCAGTTTGAAGCGTTTGTCTTGGTTCAGGCGTGGCTGCGCGGTGACGAGGTTGGTGAGGATTGCATCCAGGCGCACACCGGCTCCCAGACCTAAATCCTGAAAGGCGACGTTGTCGGTATCGTACGGCGCGATCTGCACATCTTCGAACGGGTACTGCAACTGCGTGTCTTCGGCGCCTTCGATCACCAGGTTCTTGTTCAGATAGCTTTCGTAACTGGAAGCGCTGGTGAGGCCGACTTTCTTGCCGCTCAGGTCCTTGGCGTCGTGGATCCGGTCATCCTTGGCGTTGACCACGATCACGGCTGGCGAGGCGTAATACTCCACCGGGAAATCGAACACTTCGGCGCGCGCTTTACTCGGCGTCATCGAGCAGATGCAGATGTCGTAGCGGCCACTCCAGCGACCGGCAGCGATGACATCCCAAGAGGGGGTTTCGAGGCGCAGCTTGACGCCGAGTTTGTCGGCCACGGCTTTGGCGACATCGACGTCGAAGCCGTCGAGCTGGTTCTGATCGTTGAGAAACGAGAACGGTGGATAGCTTTCCATCAGCACGCCGACCAGCTCCTTTTTCTGCTCGACGCGATCCAGCGTCGCGCCGCCGAAGGCTTGGGTGGAGGCAGCCAGAATCGTCAGGCCCAAGGCCAGTAGCGGTTGCAGTTTCACAGTCGTTTCCTGAAAAAAATAGGTTGTGATTAACCGATTGGTGCGTATTAAATAGTTATAAGAACGACTCTGATAGTGAGTTATTTTCATAAGCATATGAGTGAAACGCATATGGGCGCAGCAAACACGGTAATTCTTGATGGCGGCATGGGCCGTGAGTTGCAACGTGCCGGGGCGCCGTTTCGCCAGCCTGAATGGTCGGCACTGGCGCTGAGCGAAGCGCCGCAGGCGGTCGAGGCGGTGCACGCTGCTTACATCGCCAGTGGTGCAAACGTGATCACCAGCAACAGTTACGCGGTCGTACCTTTTCACATCGGCGAAGAACGCTTCGCCGCTGAAGGGCAAGCATTGGCGGCGTTGGCCGGGGAGCTGGCGCGGCGGGCGGTGCAGGCTTCGGGGAAGTCAGTGCGTGTCGCCGGGTCATTGCCGCCGCTGTTTGGCTCCTATCGTCCGGATCTGTTCAACGCCGACCGAGTGACTGAGTTGCTGAAACCCTTGGTCAATGGCCTGGCACCGCACGTTGATCTGTGGCTGGCGGAAACCCAGAGTTCGATCATCGAAGCGCGAGCCATCCACGCCGGTTTGCCGAAGGATGGCAAACCGTTCTGGTTGTCGTTCACCTTGAAGGATGAAGACACCGATGAAGTGCCGCGTTTGCGCTCCGGTGAGACAGTCGCTGAAGCGGCTGCCGTTGCGGCTGAGTTGGGTGTCGAGACCTTGCTGTTCAATTGCAGTCAGCCGGAAGTGATCGGTGCGGCGATTGATGCTGCACGTGAAACCTTCGAGCGTCTGGGGACGAAGATTCATATTGGCGCTTACGCCAATGCGTTTCCGCCACAGCCAAAAGAGGCTACCGCCAATGATGGTCTCGATCCCTTGCGCGAGGATCTTGATCCACCGGGTTACTTGCACTGGGCGATTGATTGGCAGCAGCGCGGCGCCAGCCATTTGGGTGGTTGCTGCGGGATCGGGCCGGAACACATTGCGGTGCTGGCGCAAAAGCTGGGGTGAAAAACAGATCAAAAGATCGCAGCTTGGGGCCGCGATCTTTTGCTTTGTGCCTTAACTACGGCACTCAACCAATCCTTTCACCTGTCCATCCGGCGTCTGGTTTTCATCGCTCAACCAACGCTTGAACCCGGCACCAATCGCTGGCCATTCCGAATCCAGAATTGAGTACCACGCGGTATCACGATTCTGCCCTTTGACCACCATGTGCTGGCGGAACACACCTTCGAAGCTGAAGCCCAGACGTTCGGCAGCGTATTTGGAGCGGGCGTTGCCGTTGTTGCATTTCCATTCGAGGCGGCGGTAGCCGAGGTCGAAGGAATGCTTGGCCAGCAGGTACACCGCTTCGGTACTTTTCGGCGAGCGCTGCATCGGTGCGCCGAAGGTAACGTGGCCGATTTCGATGCGGCCCTGCGCTGGGACAATCGACATCAGGCTGAGGATGCCCTGTACCTGATTGGTCGCGCGGTCGATGACGCTGAAAAAGTACGGGTCGCTGGCGGCCGCGTGGTTGTTCAACCAAGCGTCGAAAACGCTGCGTTCCGGGAACGGACCGTAGGGCAAATAATCCCAGAGTTTCGGGTCGGCGCCGGGGCCTTCGAGGGCGGCGAACAACTGGTCGCCGTGACGCGCCGGGTCGAGTCGTTCCAAGCGGATGAAGCGGCCTTCGATCAGGGTAGCGGTAGGGGCGGGGACGCCTTTCCAGTCAGCGAGTGAAGCGGTCATGTACGCGTCTCCTTAAAGGGCTTTGCGAAACTGGATGAAGCCCGGGCGTTCGGCGATGCGCTCGTAGAGCTGGATCGCAGTGGCGTTGGTTTCGTGGGTCAGCCAGTGGACTTTGCAGCAACCGTCAGCCTTGGCCGTGGCGTAGACGTGTTCGATCAGCAGGCGGCCGACGCCGGTGCCGCGAGTCGCTGGAGTGACCAGCAAATCTTGCAGGTAGCAGGAGTTTTCGATGCTCCAGTTCGAGCGGTGGTAGATGTAATGCACCATGCCCACCGCCTTACCGTCGGCCCACGCCAGTGCCGCGTGAGTCGGTTCGTTCGTGTCGAGAAAGCGCTGCCAGGTGCTGTCGGTCACGGCGTCTGGCAATTCAGTGTTGTAGAAACGCAGGTACGCCTGCCACAGCGGCAGCCACGCGTCGCGGTCGGCGGCGCTGACCTGGCGAATGTCGATCTGACTCATGATGATTTCCTTAGCGCATCAATTGGGCGAGGGTTTGGTCGTTGATCTCGGGGCTGGCGGCCAGGCCTTCGCGCACGCCGGCAATGTCTTCGGCGCTGCGGTTCTGGCTGAGCTTGCGCTTGCCTTCGAGACGGTCGATGGGAATGGCAAAACCGACAATCGCCTTGAGCATGCCGTCGATGTAATCGGCGGGGGCGTCGGCCACTGCCCACGGCTGGGCGCGGCCGGCTTCATGACGGTCGGTCAGGGTGCTGACGATATCGAGCAAGCGCCCGCCATCGCTGAAGGTTTCAGCGTGGCCGTAGGCGTGCACGGCGATGTAGTTCCAGGTCGGCACGACTTTGCCGTGCTCGGCCTTGCTCGGATAAAAGCCCGGACTGACGTAGGCGTCGGCGCCGGCAAAAATCAGCATGGCTTCGGCGCCGTCGCGCAGGTCTTTCCACTGTGGATTGGCCCGGGCCAAGTGTCCGTACAACGTGCCGTATTCGCCTTGTTCGCAATGCAGCAGCACTGGCACATGGCTGGCTTGCAGACCGTTTTCGCCGTGGGTCACAAGAATGGCGAGGCGGGTGGCGAGGATCAGTTCGTGCAGTTGGGACAGTTCTTCGATGGCGAAGGCGCGGGGCGTGTACATGGACAGATTTTCCTTGGCGAATGCCTGCATCGTAGGCAGGCTATTGGTCTGTTGTAAGAGCCATTGATGACCAATTTCATAGGTCCATTGTCATGCCTGATTCATCACCGCTGTCCATGCCATTCAACCCTGCCGGTATCGAACTGGACCGCCGTCAGGGCTTGAGCCGCCAGCTCTATCAGGCGTTGCGCCTGCGCGTGCTCGACGGGCGTCTGGCCAGTGGCACGCGTTTGCCGGCCAGTCGCGACCTCGCCGCAGCGCTGGGCATTTCCCGCAACAGCGTGGTGCGCGCCTACGATCAGCTGTACGCCGAAGGGTTTATCGAAGGCAAAGTCGGCGATGGCACTTATGTCGCGCAATTGGCTCAGGCGCTGACGCCGAAGAAAAAATTATCCACAAAAGTATCCACAGGGTTGTCAACAGGCTTACCCACAGCCTTACCCACAAATTGGCTGGATTTACCTGTGATTCCATCCAGTAAAGTTATCCACAGTGGCACTTTTGAGCGGATCAAAAACAATCATTTGGCCACACCGCCGAGTGGTCCGCCGCGCGCTTTTCGGGTCGGCGTTCCGGCGTTTGATCTGTTTCCTTTTGAGGTTTGGGCCAAGCTGAATGCGGCTTTCTGGCGCAAACCGGATCTTCAGCAATTGTGCTACGGCGATCCGGCGGGCGATGCCCGATTGCGCGGCATGATCGCGGCGTATTTGCGCAGTTCGCGTGGCATGCAGTGTTCCGCTGAACAAATTGTGATCACCAGTGGCGCACAGCAGGGCATCAGCCTTTGTGCACAGCTGCTGGTGGCGCCGGGTGACGGCGTGGCAATCGAGAATCCGGGGTATCGCGCGGCCGGTCATGCATTTGCCGTGGCCGGTGCGCGGTTGCACGGGGTGGCGGTCGACAGCGAAGGGATCGACTGCGCCGAAATGGCCGGCCTCACCGATTGTCGAGTGGCGTACGTCACGCCGTCTCATCAATACCCCACCGGGGTGGTGATGAGCCTGGCCCGGCGTCTGGAATTGCTCGCCTGGGCCGAGCGCACCCAAGGCTGGATCGTCGAAGACGATTACGACGGCGAGTACCGTTACAGCGGCGCACCCTTGGCGCCGTTGGCGGCGCTCGATCGGCAGGGGCGGGTGCTGTACGTCGGCACCTTCGGCAAGATTGCCTTCCCGGCGTTGCGCCTCGGCTATCTGGTGTTGCCACCGGGGTTGGTCGATGCCTTTGCACAACGGCGGGCCGTCGATGTCCGGCATTCGGAGGTCAGTACGCAAGCGGTGATGGCGGAGTTCATGGCCGCCGGGCATTTCCAGCGGCACATCCGCCGCATGCGTCGCGCGGCACTCAGTCGGCGCAATGCCTTGATGGAGGGTTGGCCTGCGGGATTACCCGGCGTCGGCAGCCTGCCCGCCGTCTCCGCCGGGCTGCACTTGACGGTGAAAGTGGACAGCGTGGCCCGCGAGCAGCAATTGATTGAACAGGCGCACAGCGTGGACGTGGAAATCAACGCGCTGAGCAGTTATTGGCTGCCAGACTCGACCGCGCCGATGGATCAACGGGCCGGTCTGGTGCTGGGTTTTGCGGCAGTGCCCGAGGCGGCGATCCAAGCCGCGCTCGGGAAGTTGAAAAAAGCCTGGCGCTGTTGATCAGCGGAGTGACTTGGGTTCCAAGTCCAGGAACAGTTTGCGCAGGGCCGGATCACTGATTTTGCGCAGGACGCCGTCAATCGGTTCGAACGCAGTGAGCGCTTGTTTCTGAGTGGCCGTGAGCGTTGCCAGATAGTCCTCAGCGACTTTCAAGTGCGCCGCAGTGGGTTCATCCGCCGGGCTCGTGGCGCTCGCGTAATGAAAGTGAGCCAGCCACATTGGCGCGTCTTTATTGGATTTGTCGAGAATCCGGTACTCCTGAAAGTAATCGCCCAGGCCCTTGGTTTGTTTGCGTCCACGGTCGTCACGGCGGATATCGATTTGGCCGTTATCGCTCATCCATTTGAAAGCGCTTTGCGTTGGCTTGCGCAGTTTGTAAAGCGAAGTGCGAACGCTCAGCCCCTGACTGCGGGTTTTTTTAGCCGCGGCGCGCAGCTCACTGCTCAGTGCGGCGACGGGGGGCACATCGCCTTTGGCTGTGCGGATCCGGTTCATCGCCTGATCAACGCTGTCAGCACATTGCGCCAGTTTGAGTGCCTGTTGCTCGAACACATCCTGCATTTCGCTGGCCAATCGTCGAGGGCGCAATGCGTCCTTGCGGGAGCGTTCGATGAATTCGTCGGCATCGATACTGAGCTCCAGCCCCTCGTTGATGATTTCCAGATCCTTGAGACGGGGAGCCGCTGGCGCGGGGGCGGGGATGGGCGGAATGAACGGCGTCAGCGGTACATCCTTGGTCCGGGCCGGCTCATGGCTGGCGCTGTCACGCGGCCGGCTCTTGTGCACTTTCACCGCTGCGCGGCCCGAGGTCGAGGGTTTGCGGTCCTGGGTCGACGCCGGACTGGTGGATTGCAATTCTGTCACCAGCTCCAGGGTTCGTGCCTGAATCAGTTGAATGAATTCGTCGATCAGGCCACGCACGTGTTCGATCGGCTCCGGCTGTAGCAGTTCGGCGTAGCTCTGCGCTTGTTCCTGCAGGCGCTGATTGGCATCGGCCAGGGTTTCAACCAGCGTGTTCAAGCCTTCGATGTGAGCGGACGTATGGCTTTGCGGCCCACTGATGTCGATCATTTCCAGCGCCTCGCGTGCGGCAATGGCTGCACGCCCGACAATCAAGCTGAGCCGGTCGCGCATCTCGCTCATCTGCGAGGTGGCGGTCTGCTGCAGACACAGTTCCGTGGACAGACCGATCTCGTTGGCCTTGAGCTCATGCACCGTGAAGCTCGGCAGGCGCCGGCCGATGTCGAAGATCTTCTCGGCGCCGACTTTCCCTGTGCCCTGCAGATCCATTAGGGTGGTCTTTGCCAGTGTCAGCTTGTCAGCCATGTCCTGCGACAGTTCGATGGTATTTTCGATGAGCGAAACATAGGCGTGGCGCGTCAGCGGTGGTTCATGTCGGGTCAGGAGTGTGGTGATCGCCACGGCGTAATACGACTGCTTGATGACCAGCCACTGGGCCAGATTCAACGCCTGCGTGGAGGTCATGCGCAGCAGGTCTTCGCGATAGTTTTCCTTGCCGCCCAACGTGCGCCATTCGCGTAGCTGCTCCAGCGCCTGTCGGCACTCCTTGATCGAAGCCGCCAGTTCTTCGACGTAGACCTTCACTTCCTTGTCGAAGGCGTCAGAGGCCAGGTCTTTCATGGCGACCTGCCTAATCCGCAGGTGCTCTTGGGTGGTGCGATCCTGTTTTTTGAAGCTTTGCAGGGAGTCGTCGAGCTCCTGGAAGCGTATTTCCTTGGGGGCTAGCGCCAGCTTGCTCTGGGCGTTGCCGCCACCCCCGCGCAGGCGTAAGCGCACGTCGACGATCCACTGACCTTGCTGATTGTGCGTGAGCATAGGCCCGGTTTTTTTTGCGTCGTCGAGGGCGATGATCTGAACATCGCCCTGGTAGGTTTCCCGCACCCGGAACCAGCGCTCACCGACCTGCACATAACTTTTCTCGTTGTAGCGATAGATGTAGGGGGCCTGGGACCTGGCGGCTATCACGTCTTCGTCGGTCGTATCGAGCGCAGACACCTTGAAGGTGTCCAGATAAACACCCAATGCCGTCGGGGTTCGACGGGCCACCGCCTCGGCGGAATCCAGTGAAGACAAGTGTTCTGGGGTGGTTGTCGAGGTCAAGCGCGCGGCATCGTAAGTGACGGTGACAACCCGTTCGCGCGCTGTGGCGTTTTCCATGGCTGATGGCTTCAGCGGCACCTCCGCCGACAAACTTCGATTGCGCTGAACTGCGCGATGACTGAGGAGCATGCCGAGCGTCAGCAGAATGTCCGACACTGCCGTCCATTGGTTGAAGGCGTCCTTGCGTTCACGGGCAGTGAGCGCTTGCTGGAGCTGATCGATGGTCTGCCAGACCCACACTGCCGCGCCTACCGAGCCGCTGAGAAAGTTCGAGGCGACGGCCAGCAACGCCTCGCCGCTGTCCTTGAGCAGGGTCCAGCGACGCTCGGCATTGGACTGGGATTTACGGTCGGCCAGCTCAGCCATGGCCTGCGCGTTGTGACTGAACAGTGTGGCCAGAAGGTCATCGCTGATTTCTTCACGCTCGATGAGCACTTCTCCGAGGTTTTCCGCGCGCATGTTCGGATCGACCAGTTGCTCGGCAACCAGCCATGGCGAGGGAACTCCTACGGGAAACACGTACTGGGCGTATTCGAAACTGAGGTTTTTGTCGGGCAGCCATGCCAGCACCGAGTCACGCAGTTCGCCGGGTTGATGCAGGGCGTACAAGAGGTTTGGCGGCGAAGGAAACTGCATCAGCGCCTGATCCATCATCGGTCGATACAGCAGGCAAACCCCATCAGGTGTCTGGCGGGAATAGATGAGAAACATGTTGCTGACGGTATCGCTGCTGCTGATCACACGGTGTTGCGGCGTCAGGATGAGTGGGCAGATCACCATGCTTTGTCGCGTCGCGTCGTTCTGACTGAGCAGATCACAGAGATAGCCGTAGCCTCGCTCATCGACACCGCCGGAGTGTTTGACTTTGCACTCCAGCGCGAGCAATGGCAGCAGCCATTTCAACTGCTCGCCGTAGAACGTTTTCTGCTGCTCGGCCTGGACGGTATCGTCGATCAGGGTTTTTTTGATCAGCGCAGGATACGCCTGACCGATGTCGACCGCGGCGGCGATGCGGGTAAGAAACGCAGGCGTCAGCCAGGCCGGCACCTTTACACCGTTTGCGAAGGAAATCGTCGCTTGATAGGGCGGGGCATTTTCCAGGGCAAACTCGGCCAGGTTGACGACGCGATGATCGAGCGGGTTGGGCAAGGTGAAGTTGCCGGCGGTAAAACTGTTGGTGATGTTGATCCGCAACTGCTCAAACGGCAGATCGGCCGCGGCGATGGCGCTGCTGTCGGCGATGATTGCCTCGCTCATCAGGCGCAGGGCATAGGCAGTCATGGCGGGGAGGGCGTTGCGGGTCTTGTGATGTTCGGGGTTGCGATAGAGTTTGCCGAGGCCGGTGATGTAGCGACCGTAGTCCTGAATGTCCGGGCCTGAAGCCTGACGCAGCCACGGTGGAATCGCCATTTGCAGTTGTCGGGTGTCGTCTCGGGTGGCGGCTTCATTGCTGGCTGGCGGATCCGTCCACTGTCCAGGCTGGAGAGAGCGCAATGCAGCGATCGCCTCAAGCTGCGACCCCACCAACGCGCAGGCCATATGGTCGAAAATGTTGCCTTCGGGCTCGAACAGGCGCCAGGTCATGTCGCGTCCGGCGAGCAGTTCCTGGAGGCTTGCCGGTAACGAATCACCCAGCTGCTGCATCGAGTTGAATGACTCGAAGCCACGCTCGATCGTGAACATCACCAGCCGCTCACGCGCCTCGATCGTGGCCCGAATGACCAACGCGCCACCGAGCAACAGATGGCTGGCGACATCGTTTTCAACGGTGTCGATATCGATCAGGCTGGCGTGCAGATCGGACAGGGAGCTGGTCGAATTCTTGCGGCTGGTTTTGTCCGGGTAGCTGAACACTTCACGGGCCATCGCACACTCATTGGCATCCAGGCCTTTGACTGCCCTGACATTCAGGGCTTTTTGCAACGCGCTGGACAACTCCTGCCAGCGCGGGAGCTGCTTGCCCGTCTGGTTCCAGAAATCAAGCTGATACTTCTGCAATTCAATGAACAATCGAGCGCACTGGTCATTGATCACTTCCGCGATCCGTTCGATATCAACCGCCAGGTGCACGGGATCGCTGGCATCCGGCTCCTGCGTCAGGAAGTGTTCTCCCGGGAAATAATTGGCTCTGCCGCCCTCCAGCCTCAGCCGCAGCAGCACGTAGGTCAGGGTTTCGTAGATGATCGGCCCGGGCTCGACCTGATCCTCGACGACCTGCCATTGCGGCGTGCCGACAAAGGTTTTGCCGGGGTCCAGGTGCAGTGTCGGATAGTGTTCTTCGAGTGCCGCGCGCAGCAGTTGCGCGGCGACGGCACTGATGGTTGGCCCATGGCTGGTCTGACTGACCAGATCGCTTTGTTCTACCAGCGCGGACGAATCCGGCGCAGAAGTTGAAGGCAGTGGATTGCTCATGTTGATGACCTCGGTGTGAAGGAGAAGGCATTGCCACACCGACGGTATCGACACGCGCACCGCGCTTGGCGGTAACTATATATGCCATGAAAAAAGGCCCGTACGTGTACGGGCCTTTGGCTGACAAGCGAGGCTTCAGGTGCCGGATTTGATCTTGGTCCAGGCGCGGGTGCGCGCCCGTTCGGCATCACGGGGCAGCGGTTGCAGGGTGTACAGCGTGCTCATCGCCGCATCGGTCGGGTACAGATTGGGGTTGTTGCGGATCGCCGGATCGACCAGTTCGGTGGCGTCCTTGTTCGGGTTCGGATAACCGACAAAATCGCTGACCGGAGCGATCACCTGCGGTTGCAGCAGGTAGTTGATGAAGGTGTAGGCGTCTTCGGTGTTTTTCGCGCCTTTCGGAATCGCCAGCATGTCGAACCAGATCGGTGCGCCTTCTTTCGGCAAGCGCATGTCGACCACCACGCCGTTCTTGGCTTCTTTCGCCCGGTTGGCGGCTTGCGAGAAGCTGCCGGAATAACCGACCGCCACGCAGATATCACCGTTGGCGATGTCGGCCATGTACTTGGACGAATGGAAGTAGGTCACGTAGGGGCGGATCTTCATCAACAGCGCTTCAGCCTTGGCGTAATCCGCCGGGTTCTTGCTGTTCGGATCGAGACCGAGGTGCTGCAAGGCCAGTGGCAGAATCTCCGACGGCGAGTCGAGCAGGGCGACGCCGCACTGCTTGAGCTTGCTGATGTTTTCTTCCTTGAAAATCAGATCCCAACTGTCCACCGGCGCATTGTCGCCCAGCGCTGCTTTGACTTTGGCAGGGTTAAAGCCGACCAGGATGGTGCCGTACATGTAGGGCACGGCGAACTTGTTGTCGGGGTCGTTGGCTTCGATCAGCTTCATCAGTTTCGGATCGAGGTGATTCCAGTTCGGCAGCTTGCTGCGGTCCAGCGGCTGAAATACGCCGGCCTCGATCTGCTTGGCGAGGAACACGTTGGACGGCACCACCACGTCGTAACCCGAGTTGCCAGTGAGCAGCTTGGCCTCCAGCGCTTCGTTGGTGTCGAAGATGTCGTAGACCAGTTTGGTCTGGGTGTTCTGCGCCTTGAAGTCTTCGAGGGCCTTGGGCGTGATGTAGTCGAACCAGTTGTAGACGCGCAGGGTGCGTTCTTGCGCGTGGGCGACGGTGCTCAGCAATGCGGCGCACAAGGCTGGCGCGATGACGTGCGTGAGGGTTTTCATTGCTCGAAACCTTCCAGCACGTTCACCGCGTTGATACCGATTTCTTCCACGGCGTAACCCCCTTCCATGACGAACAGGGTCGGCTTGCCGAGGGCCGCAATACGCTTGCCCATCGCCAGGTAATCCGGGCTGTCGAGCTTGAATTGCGAGATCGGATCGTCCTTGAAGGTGTCGACACCGAGCGACACGACAATGATGTCGGCGCCATAGCGGTCGATCTCGTCGCAGGCCTGATCGAGCGCCGCGCTCCACACGTCCCAACCAGAACCGGCCGGCAGCGGGTAGTTGAAGTTGAAGCCTTCACCGGCGCCTTCACCGCGCTCATCGTCATAGCCGAGGAAGAACGGAAACTCCGCTTCCGGGTGACCGTGGATCGAGGTGAACAGCACGTCGCTGCGCTCGTAGAAAATCGACTGCGTGCCGTTGCCGTGGTGATAGTCGACGTCGAGGATCGCGACCTTCTTGTGGCCCTGATCGAGGAACGCTTGCGCGGCAATGGCGGCGTTGTTGAGGTAGCAATAGCCGCCCATCAAGTCGCTGGCGGCGTGGTGCCCCGGTGGACGGCACAGGGCGAAGGCGCTGCGGGCGCCGCGCTGGATTTCCGCCTGGGCGGTGAGGGCCACTTGCGCTGCGCTGTACGCCGCTTGCCAGGTGCCGGCGGTGATCGGGGCGCCACCGTCGAAGCTGTAATAGCCGAGTTGGCCATGCAGGCTGGTCGGTTTGATTGCGCGCAAGGTGCGCGCCGGCCAGGTGTAGGGCAGCAGATCGCCGTCGGTGTTGAATTCAGTCCAGCGCGCCCATGCGCCTTTGAAGAAGTCGAGATAATCGCGGCTGTGGATGCGCGCGATGGGCTCCAGGCCGAAATCTTTCGGCTCCTCGACCGCGCCGAGGTTCTGGTTCTTCACGCGTTGCAAGACGTGGTCGGCGCGCGACGGCATTTCGAAGCACGGCTTGAGCTGGCCATCGATGAGTTCGCAACGGCCATGGTGCAGGTGGTGATCGTCTGAGTAGATCGTCAGCATTTGTTGTTCTCCGCAGGGCTGATTCGGTTGCGTCCAGTGTTGCGGCGCGCGGCGAATTGGAAAACGGCAGGAGAGGCCAAAAGGGGATCGATATGGCCAAAACCTCTGACCGCAAATCGCCCCTTGCTGGCGCAGGTCTTGGCGTGGAATACAATTCCTGTGGGAGCTGGCTTGCCAGCGATAGCGGAGTATCAGAAGACATCAATAGCAGCTATGCCGACGCCATCGCTGGCAAGCCAGCTCCCACAAAGGATCTTTTAGTGTGGGCGGAATTGACTGGGGGCGACGCCGCTCCAGCGCACGAAAGCGTGGCGAAAACTCGCGGTCTCGCTAAAACCCAGCGTTTCGGCGATGCGGTAGATCGGCAACTGATCCTCACACAACATCTGCTTGGCCCGATCAAACCGCAGTTCATCAAGCAGTTCCTGATAGCTGCTGCCCATGTCCTTCAGGTGTCGGCGCAAAGTGCGCGGCGAGCAGTTCATCTGCTGTGCCAGTCCTTCCAGCCCTGGAGCGGCGTTCAGCTGAGCGCTGAGCAATTGGCGGATTCGCCCGAGCCAGGCCTGACGCCCGGTGAACTCCAGATTCTGCTTGCGGCAGCGCTCGGCCATGGCTTGGTGGGTAATGGCATCCGCCAGCGGCAGCGGCTGATCGAGCCAGCGGCGGTCGAAGGCGAACGCGTTGTCCTTGGCGGCGAAGTGCAGCGGTGAGCTGAAGTGCTCGGCATAGCTGTCGCGGTAATCCGGCGCGGCGTGTTCGAAGCGTGTGGCAAGCAGCGGCAGCGCATGGCCGAGCAGGTCATCGCAAATGACTTTCAGCGAGACCAGGCAGAACTCGGCATTGAATACTGCCATCGCCGGACTCTCGCGATAATCCGCCGCGACGAACCAGACGCGCTCGCCATCGTCCTCCAAATTCAGTTCGAAAAGTGTTCCCAACAGCGCCGGATAGCGGATCGCCAAGCGCAAAGCGTCACCGAAGGTGGCACAGGTCAGCAGGGCGTAACCGAGGATGCCGTAGCAGGAAACGTGCATGCGCCGGCCGAGTTCCAGACCGATATCGTGCTTGAGCGCGACCGCGTTGGCGCAGACCTGCATCTCCTGATTGGTGGTGATGCGCGTGTCGGCGCGGTTCAGATCCGCCGCACTGATGCCGCTGCCGGCCAGCAGCGCCTCGCTCGACAGGCCCTCGGCCTTGAAGGTATTGAGGATCAGCGATACGGCGTTAAGGGTGGTGAGGTGGGAGTGGAGCATGAGATCTTCCAGCCTTGAGATGGCTGGAACGCAGCAAGTTGTATGCCGTATGAAGATCAAAATGTAGGAGTGAGCCTGCTCGCGATAGCGGACTGTCAGTAAACTCTATCGCGCCTGACAGAACGCTATC
>NZ_RWIM01000051.1 GCF_009764645.1 Pseudomonas sp. PB106 | reverse complement strand
TCGCTCCCACATTAGAATGCATTCCAAATGTGGGAGCGAGCTTGCTCGCGAAGGGGCCATATCAAACACCAAAAAACTCAGGCCTGGCCGGGGACATTCGGCCAAAGATCCGACACCAGAAACAATCGCTCCGCCTCTTCCCATTCCCCTCGCGCATTCTCGGTCAGGCGCACCAGCAACTGCGCCGGGGCCAGCGGTTCGAGATCTTCCAGCCACATCTGCAAATGCTCCGCCGCCCAGGTCTGATCCGCCGGATAATGCGCCGGTGCCAACCAGGCGTGGCGGGGCAGGGGTTGCCAGCGCCCGGCCGGGCGTTGTGCGACAAACGCCGGCCAGTCCTTCTGATGCAGCCAACTGCCACGCAGATGTTGAGGGTGCGCGCCACTCGGTGATTCGGATTGGCCGGGCCACGGATACAGCAGATAGCCGCCCAACCACAGCTGCGCACTGAACACCTCGATGTCCAGCTTCGCCAGCACTTCGCGGCTTTCCGGGCGCGCCGAAATCGGTAATTGATGTTGCGCCAGGTGCGTCAGTTTACGGTCCAGCCGATCATGACAGCCCGGCCCCAGCCACTGCGCCGAATCACGACCGTCGCCATCCTGCGGGCCGAGGTAGAGCTTGATCGCCAGTTCCAGGTGATGCACGCCATCACGGTCACGCAGCAGCATGTCCAGCTCGCCAAGCGTGTGGCCCTCGCGGCGGATTGGCAGGTTGGCGGCAATCAATTCAATGCCCGGCGCATGTTCCACGGCGAACTGCCACAGCCGTTCGTAATACAGGCCCAGGCGCCGGGTGCGTGCCTGCGACAACCAATGCAGCAAGCCATAGCTGTCGCGATCGAGCTGACGCAGCCAATGTTCCAGCCGTTGAGGGTCATGCACCCACTCGCTGCCGGCCAGCGGATGGCGCTGCGGCCATGGCGTGCTGGAGAGCATCGGCGGGGCGAGGATCACCCACGCCAGATCCCGCACTTCCGGATGGCGTAATTGGTGGGGTAACTGAAGCAAGTCGGGAAATAGGATCATCTTGCGAGCATAGCCGTAAACACGAGCACACCCTTGAGGCTGAAAGGATTTTGTCTATCTGGCGCTTTCGCCCATAATCCTGTTTTTCGCGTTTTCGATTGTCCGCAGAGGTCCCATGGAGCAATTTCGTAATATCGGCATCATCGGTCGCCTGGGCAGTTCCCAGGTGCTGGATACCGTCCGCCGACTGAAACGGTTTCTGCTCGATCGTCACCTGCATGTGATCCTCGAAGACACCATCGCCGAAGTGCTGCCGGGCCACGGCCTGCAAACTTCGTCGCGCAAGATGCTTGGCGAAGTCTGCGACATGGTCATCGTCGTCGGCGGTGACGGCAGCCTGCTCGGCGCTGCCCGGGCGCTGGCCAAACACAATATTCCGGTGCTGGGGATCAACCGTGGCAGCCTCGGTTTCCTCACCGACATTCGCCCGGACGAGCTGGAAGTCGAAGTCGCCAAGGTGCTCGACGGCCACTATCTGGTGGAAAACCGTTTCCTGCTGCAAGCCGAAGTGCGCCGTCACGCCGAGGCCATTGGCCAAGGCGATGCGCTCAACGACGTGGTGCTGCACCCCGGCAAATCGACGCGGATGATCGAGTTCGAGCTGTACATCGACGGCCAGTTCGTCTGCAGCCAGAAAGCCGACGGCCTGATCGTCGCCACGCCGACCGGTTCCACCGCGTACGCGCTGTCTGCCGGCGGACCGATCATGCATCCCAAGCT
Organism: Pseudomonas sp. PB106; assembly: GCF_009764645.1. Lineage (GTDB taxonomy): Bacteria > Pseudomonadota > Gammaproteobacteria > Pseudomonadales > Pseudomonadaceae > Aquipseudomonas. Next base: position 54,293 of record NZ_RWIM01000051.1, on the reverse strand, counting down.
CGATGCCATTGTGATTGTGCCGATGTATCCCCATATGTTGTCGAGCCGGCCAATTGTGGTCGATGGCAACAGTGAGCTGAAAATCGTCGTGTCGAAAAACATGCAGATTTACCCGCAAGTCTCCTGCGACGGGCAGAACCACTTCACCTGCGCGCCGGGCGACACCATCACCGTCAGCAAGAAAGCGCAGAAGCTGCGCCTGATTCATCCGCTCGACCACAACTATTACGAAGTCTGCCGCACCAAGCTCGGCTGGGGCAGCAAGCTGGGCGGTGGAGGCGACTGATGCTCGATCCCGCGCGCAGTTATGACCTGATTGGTGACGTGCACGGATGCGCCCTGACCCTCGAACACTTGTTGGACCGACTCGGTTACCACAAGCAGGGCGGGGTCTGGCGGCATCCATCGCGCATGGCCGTGTTCGTCGGCGACATCATCGACCGTGGCCCGCGCATTCGCGAGGCGCTGCACATCGTCCACGACATGGTCGAGGCCGGTCAGGCCTTGTGCATCATGGGCAACCACGAATTCAACGCCCTCGGCTGGAGCACCCTGGCGCCACCGGGCAGCGGCAAGCAGTTCGTGCGCGAACACACGCCGCGCCATGCGCGCCTGCTCCACGAAACCCTGACGCAATTTGAAGGCCATCCCGCTGACTGGCATGACTTCCAGCGCTGGTTCTATGAGCTGCCGCTGTTTGTCGACGCCGGACGTTTCCGCGTGGTTCACGCGTGTTGGGATGCCGGGTTGATCGAGCCGTTGCGCGCGCTGTTCCCCAATGGCTGCATCGATGAACATTTCCTCCAGTCCTCGGCGGTCCCGGACAGCTTTGCCTGCACCGTGTTCGACCGTTTGCTGCGCGGCACCGACATGCGTCTGCCGGATGGTCTGACCATGACCAGCGGCGATGGTCTGGTGCGTTCGTTCTTCCGCACCAAGTTCTGGGAAGACGACCCGAAAACCTACGGCGACATCGTCTTCCAGCCTGATGCCCTGCCGGAGCCGGTGGCGCAGAAGCCGCTGACCTCCAGCGAAAAAAACAACCTGCTGCGCTACGGCGTTGACGAGCCGTTGCTGTTTGTCGGCCATTACTGGCGCAGCGGCAAACCGGCACCGATTCGCCCGAACCTTGCGTGTCTGGATTACAGCGCGGTGCTCTACGGCAAACTGGTCGCCTATCGTCTGGATCAGGAAACCCGTCTGGATCCGCATAAATTTGTCTGGGTCGATGTTGAGCGGCCGGAGGTGCTGCAATGAGTGCGGTAGCGGTATTGCGTCTGCCCTTGGCGGTGGACCTGAGCGGTTTCGTCAAACTGCTGCAACGCATGCAGGTCCCGCATCGGGTCAGCGAAGAGGCCGGCGAACAAGTGCTGTGGGCGCCGTCGGAGATCAGCGAAGACGTGCGTTCGCTGTACGAACGTTTCCCGGCCGGCGATCCCGAGCAAACGCTGGACATTCCCGTCGCGCAGACCGTGAAACGCCCGAGCTTCGCGGAACAATTGAAGTACGCCAAAGCCACCGGTTTCATTCTGCTGCTGTGCCTGATTGTCGGCGGCCTGACGTATCTCGGCGAAAACCTGCAGACCCTGCGCTGGCTGACCTTTCTCGATTTCCAAGTGGTCGGCGAGTACATCCATTTCGTGCCGTTGGCCGACAGTCTGGCGGCGGGGCAGTGGTGGCGTCTGGTCACGCCGATGCTCATTCACTTTGGCATCCTGCACCTGGCCATGAACGGCATGTGGTACTGGGAGCTGGGCCGGCGCATCGAGTCGCGTCAGGGCAGCATCAACCTGATCGGCCTGACGCTGCTGTTCAGCCTGGTGTCCAACTACGCGCAGTTTGTCTGGAGCGGCGCGACCTTGTTCGGCGGCCTGTCGGGGGTGCTTTACGGCCTGCTCGGGCATTGCTGGATCTTCCAGCTACTGTCGCCGAACCCGGCTTATCGGCTGCCGCGTGGTGTACTGGCAATGATGCTGATCTGGTTACTGGTGTGCATGTCCGGGCTTATCTCGGTGATCGGCTTCGGCGAAATCGCCAACGCCGCCCACGTCGGCGGGTTACTCATCGGATGCTTCACCGGTTTGTTGGGCGGTTTGTATAACCGCCGTAAACTGGCCGCCTAAATTTTTCAGTAGATAAAGAGCACGGAGACCCTGATGTCCTCTTTTAACGACATGATCAAGAACATCACCCCGGACATCTACGAGAGCCTGAAACTGGCCGTGGAAATCGGCAAATGGTCCGACGGTGGCAAGCTCACCGCCGAACAGCGCGAGCTGTCGCTGCAGGCGATGATCGCCTGGGAAATCCAGAACCTGCCTGAAGACCAGCGCACCGGTTACATGGGCCCGCAGGAATGTGCATCGAAGTCGATCGAAGTGCCGAACATCCTGTTCAAGTCGGATGCTATCCATTGATCGAGATTGGCCGCGGTGCAATCAGCAAAATGTCGGCGCGCCTGGACGGGCCGAACGTGCAATACGCGTTTCGTCTGGATGACGTCGAGGTGCCGGTCAACCCATTGATCGGCACCACAGTGCGTCTGGAGTATTTGGGGGCGATCCACTGCACCCATTGCGGGCGCAAGACCAAAACCAGTTTCAGTCAGGGCTATTGCTACCCGTGCATGACCAAACTGGCGCAATGTGACCTGTGCATCATGAGCCCGGAGCGCTGCCACTATGACGCCGGCACCTGCCGCGATCCGGCGTGGGGCGAGCAGTTCTGCATGACCGATCACGTGGTTTACCTGTCCAATTCGTCGGGCATCAAGGTTGGCATCACTCGTGCTACGCAACTGCCGACTCGCTGGATCGATCAGGGTGCCTGTCAGGCACTGCCGATCATGCGCGTCTCGACACGGCAGCAATCGGGCTTCGTTGAAGACTTGTTCCGCAGCCAGGTTGCCGACAAAACCAACTGGCGCGCGTTGCTCAAGGGCGATGCGGTGGCGGTGGATCTGGCGCAAGTGCGCGATCAGCTGTTTGAAAGCTGCGCCGAAGGTCTGCAAGGTTTGCAGGAGCGATTCGGCCTACAAGCCATTCAGACGATTGCCGATGTAGAACCTCTCGAAATCCGCTATCCGGTCGAGCAATACCCGGCCAAAATCGTCAGCTTCAACCTGGACAAGAACCCGATTGCCGAAGGCACGCTGTTGGGCATCAAAGGCCAGTACCTGATCTTCGATACCGGCGTGATCAATATTCGCAAGTACACGGCTTATCAGCTCGCCGTGCATCAATAAGGACTCCAGCATGCGCACCGAACAACCGAAGATGATTTACCTGAAGGACTATCAGGCCCCCGAGTACCTGATCGACGAAACACACCTGACCTTCGAGTTGTTCGAGGATCACAGCCTGGTGCACGCGCAGTTGGTCATGCGCCGCAACCCGGCGCGTGGCCCGGGCCTGCCGCCGCTGGTGCTCGATGGTCAGCAACTGGAACTGCTCTCAGTGACCCTGGCTGATCAAGCGCTGGCTGAAGGCGATTATCAGGTGTCCGAAAACCACCTGACCCTGCAGCCGACCAGCGAAACCTTCACGGTCGACACCAGCGTCAAGATCCACCCGGAAACCAACACCGCGCTGGAAGGCCTGTACAAGTCCGGCACAATGTTCTGCACCCAGTGCGAGGCCGAAGGTTTCCGCAAGATCACCTATTACCTCGACCGCCCGGACGTGATGAGCAAGTTCACCACCACCGTGGTTGCCGAACAGCATAGCTATCCGGTGCTGCTCTCCAACGGCAACCCGATTGCCTCGGGTCCGGGCGAAGACGGCCGGCACTGGGCAACCTGGGAAGACCCGTTCATGAAGCCGGCGTACCTGTTTGCGCTGGTGGCCGGTGATTTGTGGTGCGTAGAAGACACCTTCACCACCATGACCAACCGCAACGTCGCACTGCGTATTTACGTCGAGCCGGAAAACATCGACAAGTGCCAGCACGCGATGAACAGCCTGAAGAAGTCGATGCGCTGGGACGAAGAGGTCTACGGTCGCGAGTACGATCTGGACATCTTCATGATCGTTGCCGTGAATGACTTCAACATGGGCGCGATGGAGAACAAAGGCCTCAACATCTTCAACTCCAGCGCCGTGCTGGCCCGCGCCGAAACCGCAACCGACGCCGCGCACCAGCGCGTTGAAGCGATCGTCGCTCACGAATACTTCCACAACTGGTCGGGTAACCGCGTGACCTGCCGCGACTGGTTCCAGCTGTCGCTCAAGGAAGGCTTCACCGTGTTCCGCGATTCCGGTTTCTCCGCCGACATGAACTCGGCCACGGTCAAGCGCATTCAGGACGTCGCCTACCTGCGTACCCACCAGTTTGCCGAAGACGCTGGCCCGATGGCCCACGCCGTGCGCCCGGACAGCTTCATCGAGATTTCCAACTTCTACACCCTGACCGTGTACGAAAAGGGCTCGGAAGTGGTCGGCATGATCCATACCTTGCTCGGCGCCGAAGGCTTCCGTAAGGGCAGCGATCTGTACTTCGATCGCCACGATGGTCAGGCAGTGACTTGCGACGACTTCATCAAAGCCATGGAAGATGCCAACGGCGTCGACCTGACCCAGTTCAAACGCTGGTACAGCCAAGCGGGCACGCCGCGTCTGGCGGTGAGCGAGTCTTATGACGCCGCCGCGAAAACCTACAGCCTGACTTTCCGCCAGAGCTGCCCGGAAACCCCGGACAAAGTCGAAAAACTGCCGTTCGTGATTCCGGTCGAGCTGGGCCTGCTGGACAGCCAAGGCAACGAGATTGCCCTGCGTCTGAGCGGCGAAGCAGCGGCGCAAGGCACCACCCGCGTGATCTCGGTGTCCGAAGCCGAGCAGACGTTTACCTTCGTCGACATCGCCGAACAGCCGCTGCCATCGTTGCTGCGCGGTTTCTCGGCGCCGGTGAAACTGAGCTTCCCGTACAACCGTGATCAGTTGATGTTCCTGATGCAGCACGACAGCGACGGCTTCAACCGCTGGGATGCCGGTCAGCAACTGTCGGTGCAAGTGCTGCAGGAGCTGGTTGCCCAGCAGCAGAAGGGCGAAAGCCTGAAACTTGACCCGCGTCTGGTGTCAGCGCTGAAAACCGTGCTGTCGGACGAATCGCTGGATCAGGCGATGGTCGCGGAAATGCTTTCGTTACCGGGTGAGGCGTACCTCACTGAAATCAGCGAAGTGGCGGACGTCGATGCGATCCACGCCGCTCGCGAATTTGCCCGCAAGCAACTCGCGGACAGTTTGTTCGAAGCGCTGTGGCTGCGTTATCAGGCCAACCGCGACCTGTCGAAGAAAACCCCGTATGTGGCCGAAGCCGAGCACTTTGCTCGTCGCGCATTGCAGAACATCGCGCTGTCGTACCTGATGCTCAGTGGCAAGCCGGAAGTATTGGCGGCGGCACTGGAACAATTCGAAGCGGCGGACAACATGACCGAGCGCCTGACCGCGCTGGCGGTATTGGTCAACTCGCCGTTCGAAGAGCAAAAGGCCTTGGCACTGGCCAGTTTCGCCGAGCACTTCAAGGACAACCCGCTGGTCATGGATCAGTGGTTCAGCGTCCAGGCTGGCAGCACGTTGCCGGGCGGGCTGGAGCGCGTGAAGGCGTTGATGCAGCACCCGGCGTTCAACATCAAAAACCCGAACAAGGTGCGTGCGCTGGTTGGCGCGTTTGCCGGACAGAACCTGATCAACTTCCACGCGGCGGATGGTTCCGGCTATCGCTTCCTCGCGGATCTGGTGATCGAGCTGAACGGCTTCAACCCGCAAATCGCTTCGCGCCAATTGGCACCGCTGACCCGCTGGCGCAAATATGACGATGCGCGCCAGGCCTTGATGAAAGGTGAGTTGGAGCGGATTCTGGCGTCGGGGCAGTTGTCGAGTGATGTGTATGAAGTTGTAAGCAAAAGCTTGGCGTAACCTGATCTGAATACAGTCCCTGTGGGAGCTGGCTTGCCAGCGATTTCGGTGTACCAGTCAACGTTGATGTTGAATCTGCTGCCGTCATCGCTGGCAAGCCAGCTCCCACAATGGTTTTGCGTTTAGTCAGTTATTTCAGGTCAAAACGATCCAGATTGGTGACTTTCGTCCAGGCTGCAACAAAGTCTTCGACGAACTGCTCCTTCGCATCCGCACTGGCATACACCTCGGCCAGCGCCCGCAGTTGCGCGTTGGAACCGAACACCAGATCAACCCGCGTCGCCGTCCATTTCACGCTGCCGGTTTTCCGGTCGCGCCCTTCGAACTCGTCCGCATCCCTTGAAGTCGGTTTCCACTCCACGCCCATGTCCAGCAGGTTGGTGAAGAAGTCGTTGCTCAGCGCCTCCGTTTGCGAAGTGAAAACACCATGACGGGTTTGCCCGACGTTGGTGTTCAGCACCCGCAGGCCGCCCAGCAGCACGGTCATTTCCGGTGCGGTGAGGGTCAGTAGTTGCGCCTTGTCGATCAGCAACGCTTCGGCTGAAACGGTGTATTTGCGTTTGCTGTAGTTACGGAAGCCATCGGCAATCGGTTCGAGGAACGCGAACGACTCGACATCGGTTTGTTCCTGAGACGCATCAGCGCGGCCCGGCGTGAACGGTACAGACACCGAATGACCGGCGTTTTTCGCTGCTTGTTCAACGCCAGCATTACCGGCCAGCACGATCAGATCGGCCAGCGAGACTTTCTTGCCAGCGGCACCGCTGTTGAACTCGTTCTGAATCCCTTCGAGTGTGCTCAGCACCTTGTCCAACTGCTCAGGCTGGTTGGCCTGCCAGAATTTCTGAGGAGCCAGACGCAGTCGTCCACCGTTGGCACCACCGCGTTTGTCCGAACCACGGAACGTCGAGAGCGCCGCCCAAGCGGTCGAGACCAGTTGCGAGACCGACAACCCGGAGGCGAGGATTTTGCTTTTCAGGCCGGCGGCGTCGCTGTCGTCGATCAGCGGATGAGTGACATCAGGAATCGGGTCCTGCCAGAGCAGTTCTTCGTTCGGCAGTTCCGGGCCGAGGTAGCGGGACAGCGGGCCCATGTCGCGGTGAATCAGTTTGTACCAGGCGCGGGCGAAGGCGTCGGCCAGTTGATCCGGATTTGCGAGGAAGCGCCGCGAAATTTGCTCGTACGCGGGATCGAAACGCAGCGCCAAATCAGAGGTGAGCATGGTTGGCGAGAGTTTCTTGCTCGGGTCATGGGCATGGGGAACGGTGCCGGCACCGGCGCCGTTTTTTGGAATCCACTGATGCGCGCCCGCCGGGCTCTTGGTCAGTTCCCATTCGAAACCGAAGAGGTTTTCCAGATAGTTGTTGCTCCAGCGGGTTGGCGTGGTGGTCCAGGTCACTTCCAGGCCGCTGGTAATAGTGTCGGCGCCTTTACCGGTGCCGAAAGCGTTTCTCCAACCGAGGCCTTGCTCTTCCAAACCAGCGGCTTCGGGCTCAGGCCCGACATTGTCGGCAGGGCCGGCACCGTGGGTTTTGCCGAAGGCGTGGCCGCCAGCGATCAGCGCCACGGTTTCTTCGTCGTTCATGGCCATGCGGCCAAACGTTTCGCGGATGTCCAGCGCCGAGGCCACCGGGTCTGGATTGCCTTCAGGGCCTTCCGGGTTTACGTAGATCAGACCCATCTGCACCGCCGCCAGCGGGTTTTCCAGATTGCGTTCGCCTTGATCGGTGCGGCTCTCTTCTTTGCCGTGCAGATCCGGTTCCGCGACCAGTGTGCCGTCGCCGGGTTCCTGCATGGGTTCCTTGTCTTTGCCGTAGCGGCTGTCACCGCCCAGCCATTCGTGCTCCGAACCCCAATACACGTCTTCGTCCGGTTCCCAGACATCGGCGCGACCGCCGGAGTAGCCGAAGGTCTTGAAGCCCATGGATTCCAGTGCGACGTTGCCGGTGAGAACGATCAGGTCGGCCCAGGAAATGTTGCGGCCATATTTCTGCTTGATCGGCCACAGCAGGCGGCGGGCCTTGTCGAGACTGACGTTGTCCGGCCAACTATTGAGCGGGGCGAAACGTTGCTGGCCGGAGCCGGCGCCACCGCGGCCATCGGCGGTGCGATAGGTGCCTGCGCTGTGCCAGGCCATGCGCACGAAGAGAGGGCCGTAGTGCCCGAAGTCGGCCGGCCACCAGTCCTGGGAGTCGGTCATCAACGCATTGAGGTCTTGTTTCAGCGCCTGAAAGTCCAGACTTTTGAAGGCTTTGGCGTAGTCGAAATCCTTGCCCAGCGGGTCGGACTTGGGCGAATGCTGGCTAAGAATTTTCAGATTGAGTTGATCCGGCCACCAGTCACGGTTCGTCGTACCACCACCGGCAGCGTGGTTGAACGGGCATTTCGATTCGTTTGCCATGTTCGGGTCCTTATCAGGTCTTCTACGGCCGGCTCGTGCCGACTTCGGACTTGTAAGGCTAGACCCGACTTGGCAAGTCAGCTAATAGCCCGACTATTGGACGCTGATAGGCAAAGTCTTTCAGCGGCCCAGCAGCGGCTGGGCCCCATGGATCAACTCGATTGCGCAGTATCGTCCTCCGGCATGTCGTCGATAATGTCCTCCTGACCGGGCAACTGCGTGATGACGCTGAAGTCGGTCACTTCGACTGAACCTTGCCCATAACCCAATAGATGGAATGAAAAGGCTTTACGCTCTTGCGGGTTGTCGAAGCTGAAGTTCATTTCCAGTGGTTTGTCCGGGGTGGCGACCATTTCCTGCGGCAAACCGATCTGTACGTCCTGCTCGAACTCCTTGGCCTTGAGTTGAATGTACGCAACTTGTTCTGGATCGACCGAGCGCACGGTCAGGCGTACGCGGGTGTGCGAGCCCTTGGGCATTTCCAGGTACTGCGCACCGATCAGGTTGTCAGCCCAGTCATTGTTGATCTGCGCCTGCAACGGGATGACGTTGGTGCTGCCGAACTGATAACGATGGTTGAGCGGGGTGCGCAGCAGCGACAGGTCCAGCGCATTGGCGCGCGCCGCAATCTGCCGGGCCGGGTGACCGCTGTAGTTGCCTTTGTAGGTGGCGCTTTCGGCGATGAAACCGGCGCTTTCGTAGTAGCGGCAGCGGCGCGGCATGTCGCACTCGGAAAAGATGCCTTGACCGTTGTGATAGCGCAGTTTGCCGTTGGTGAACGACATGATTTCGCGACCGCTGTCGTAGTCGCGGAACAGCGAGCGGCCGCTCAGCGCGGAAGGCACCGGCAAGTCGAAGTAGTCGAGGATCGAGGTGCTCAGATCGACGTGGCCATAGACCCCTTTGTTCAGGCGCGGCAGTTGTTCGTGCTCCGGCGCCAGCGTCAGGTTGAAGCCCCACGAAGAAGCGAGGCGCACGCCGTCGATGCCGTGGGATTCGTCCGAGGTGATCACGACCAGGGTGTCTTTCAAAACGCCTTGGCGTTCGAGACCGTTGAGAAACTGATCCAGGGCGTCGTCGAGGTAGCCGACAGCGGCCTGCTTGGGCGTGTCGTAGCGTTCCAGATAGTCCTCGGACGCGGAGTAGGGCTGGTGGGTGCCCACGGTCAGCAGCGTGAGCATCCACGGTTTTTTCTGTTTTTTCAGTTGGCCGACGTAATCCAGCGCGCCTTCGAAGAACGCCTTGTCATCTTTACCCCACGGGAATTCCAGATAGTTACTGTTGCTGAACCACTCCAGGCCATGGGTCGCATCGAAACCGATGTGCGGCATGATCTTGTCTTTGGCCATGAAGCGCAGGCCGGCGCCTTGCAGGTAGTGGGTACTGAAGCCGTGCTCGCGTAATTGCGCGGGCAGGCAGGCCTGATTGCGATCGTTGAGGGTGAGCATTTCCACGCCCTTGGGCGTGCCGTTGTTGAGTTTGTCGTAATCGCCGCAGAGCATCGCGTACAAGCCGCGAATGGTCTGGTGGGTGTGCAGGACGTAATCCGGCGTGTTCATCCCGCGCTCGGCCCAGCGACTGAGGTTGGGCATCAGGTCTTCCTGATAGTGGCTGCCAATGGCCTCGCGGTTGGCGCGAATGTAGGCACCGGGAATGCCTTCCAGCGCAATGATCAGTACGTTGCGTGCTTGACCGGGCGCGTTCAGCAATGGGTGGCCGTTGAGATCGACATCGGTGAGTCCGGCCATGGCCGGTGCGGCCTCTTCGACATCGCCGTCGAGCCATTCCTCGGCCTGAATCTGCAGGTCGGCGACTTGAGAGGCGAGCAACTGGTGCGGCAGGTTGTACTGGCGCCACGGATCATCTTCGTTGGGCCATTGGTTCTGCACACCCCAATGCGCCGCGAACAGCACCAGCGGCACGCTCCACGCAGCGCGGGGCAGGGTCGGGCGCGACGTGCCACGCGCGGTGAATTGGGTCAGCAGCCAGAACATCAGCGCGAGCAACAGAACAATACCTACCGCCGGATGTGCGAGGCCGCCCCCCGTGGAGTTCTCGACGAACTGTGGGTCGATCAGATAATGAAAGTCAGACGGCGTCGGTAAGCGGCCAACGGCACTGACCAGTTCAGCCGTCGCCACCGCCAGCAGTCCCCAGAACAGCAACACTGGCAATGCCAGCCACCACGGGCGGCGATGCAAAACCACCATCAGCAAACTGCCGATGGCCAGATCTGAGACGTAACCCAGCGGCGTCGACCAGCCAAGTGCCGCACGGAGGCCGACCGGTACGATCAGTAGCAGAAACAATAAAGAAAAGAGGCGGGCATTGGGCTGCCGCAACCGGTGAAAAAGAGCACTCACAAAAAAAGACCTTCCAGTCATCAAAACGTCAAAAAAGTGTGGGCGATGATACCAAGGGTGGCCGGTCTGATCGCCCCTTTAAACGCTGGGGTGATCCGCTGTTCGGGTCAGTGATGAAGATGAGGATGGTCTGCAGCCCGGACGGGCTCTCGGGTTGCACGGCAATCGGCCACATTAGCGCAGGAGGATTTATTGTTTCAGGCTGTTTAAGCAGTCGAGAGCGACGAAGATCCCGTGTGGGAGCGGGTCGACGTTTGTTGCCGGGTTAACGTCCTCGTACTATCGATATTCTATAAAGGTATTTAATTTCTGTTTTTTATAGCGATAAAGTCGGGCCTTTCAGCACACCACTTTCTGCTGCGAGGTTGTCATGGCCACACCGTTCAAACGTTCCGCGCTGACCCTGTTGGCCGCTTCCCTGGCAGCGAGTGCACTGTTCAGCACTGGCGCCCAGGCCGAAGGCAAAATCAGCATCGCCCAGCAATTCGGCATCGGTTACCTGATTCTCGACGTCGTGCGTGATCAGCAACTCATCGAGAAGCACGGTAAAGAGCAGGGCCTGGATATCAAGGTCGACTGGAACAGCATTTCCGGTGCCACGGCGATGAACGAAGCGTTGCTGACCGGTTCGCTGGACGTGGTTTCCGCTGGCGTGCCGCCGATGCTCACGGTGTGGGATCGCACCAAAGGCAAGCAGAACGTCAAAGCCATCGCCGCGCTGGGCTCGATGCCCAACTACCTGCTGACCAACAATCCGAACATCAAGACGCTCAAGGATTTCAGCGACAAGGATCGCATTGCCGTGCCCGCAGCCGGCGTGGGCTTCCAGTCGCGCACCTTGCAGATTGAAACCGCCAAGGAGTTCGGGGATGACCAGTTCAAGAAGTTCGACAACATCTCCGTCAGCCTCCCGCACCCGGACGCGACCGCCGCGTTGATTGCCGGCGGCTCGGAAATCAACTCGCACTTCTCGAGCCCGCCGTTTCAATATCAGGCGCTGCAAAACCCCAACGTGCACAAAGTGCTGAGTTCGTACGACATCCTTGGCGGTCAGGCCACGTTCAACGTGCTCTACACCACGGAAAAATTCCACGACGAAAACCCGAAAACCTACAAGGCGTTCTACGACGCACTGGCTGAGGCCGAGAAGATCATCAAGGCTGACAAACCCGCTGCGGCGCAGGCCTATATCCGCGTCGAGCAATCGAAGTTGCCGCTGGCGCTGGTCGAGCAAATCGTCAAGGACCCGGAAATCGACTTCACCGTAGTGCCGCAGCGCACCTTCATTTATGCCGAGAAATTGCAGGAGCTCGGCGTGCTGAAGAACAAGGCCGCGAGCTGGAAGGACTACTTCTTTGAAGAAGCTCACGGTGGCGCAGGAAGCTGAGTCGGGCAAAGAGTGATGCGGCGGGGCGTTCTGGACAGGGGGATGGCCACTTAGTAGCATTCGCGGCCTAAGGATTTCTTTCCCCGCACGTCCATCGACGCATCAAGGACCCCCAATGCACCAGTTCACCCATGGCGATGTAACCGTTGATTTCACCGTGCTGAGCGGTGAAGTGGTGGGCAGCGAGAAAATGAGCGAAACCCACATCACCTCCACCGGTGGCAACGGTCAATTCGACAGTAATGGTCAGCCTATCGCGGTGCACATCAACTCGGTGATGGTGATCAACCATGAGTTCTGGATCAGAACGGCGGATGGCATCGAACACGATGTAAATTTTCGCGGGCTCGATATCCCGCTGCGCAGCGGCCAGGATATTTCGCTGATCAGCGCAGTGAGCAACGATCGCAAGAAGTTGCTGCACACCCATCTGCAAAACCAGGCTTCGGCCAAGACCTACCTGATTCGCGATGGCAAGGCGCTGAACACTGACCTGGGCCTTTCACCGTTTCGCTGGAAGCCCTTGCTGATTGCCTTTGCCTTGTGGATCGGCCTCGGTTTGCTTGCCGGTGTGTTGGGCTTTCTGGTGGGGACGGGCTATTACATCTATGAGTGCGTCAAAGGCTCCAAGCGCAAGAAGCTGCTGATCAGCGAACTGGACGCCTTTCTCGCCCGTTTGAACCAGCAGGTCGAAAGCAACTACCACGCCGGGCGGTCGGGCCAGGTGCAAATGCCTGAGCAACCTCAGGCTCAGGCTCAGGCGCAACCGCAACCGCAACCGCAACCGCAACCGCAGGCAACCGCCGAACCTGCAGGCATGACCAGCAGCAGCGTGCGCAAAGCGCTGTCGCGTAACGGTTGAGGGGTGATTCCTGCACTCCACACGCACATAGAAACGCTGGGGAAAGTGGATGCGGCCCGGCAAATGATTGCCAGATCCATCTCACGTGCGTTGAAGCGGCGACGGTTCAGCATTTCGCCGCTTTCGGCATGCGTTGCCCGTTAATGGTCTGTCGCTGCGTTTGCATTGGAAATTTTTTTCCTGTGGATGCAGCTCAGGTTTTACTGTCGTCGAAGATATCTTCCAATGGCATTTCGAATGCCCGGGCAATCTGAAAAGCCAATGGCAGACTCGGGTCGTAGCGTTCGTTTTCGATGGCGTTGATGGTCTGGCGTGACACGTTCAAGCGTTCCGCCAGATCGACTTGCGACCACTTGCGCTCGGCGCGCAATTCCTTGAGGCGGTTTTTCATTGGTAACGGCGTCGCGCAATTTGCAGGCCGACAATCCACATGAGTCCCATCACCGGCCACACGCACGTCCACGGAATGTGCGGCGCCCCGACGTTCTCCAGAAAACCATAACTGAAGGTCAGCAGGGCCGAGGCGGCGAAGGCAAAACCCAGGGCTTCGAACTGGATACGCAGGTGCATTTCGTCCATGCGCCGCATGTTGCGCACGATGGCCCAGCACATCAGGCCAGATGGAATGATCGGGGTCAGCGCCACCAAGGATCGCAAGATAATGTTGGCATCCATCAAGTGTTGGCTGGCGATCAGGGAAAGGATCAACACCAGCACATAGAGCAGCAATGCGGCGCCCATTTCGAGGTAGTAGCGGTTCATTCTTCACTTCCTATGTAAAAGACCCTTTACATATTTACCGAAGAGATCTCGCATGTAAAGTACGCTTTCCATCGGCGCATAAAAAACGGGGCGGTCTGATCATTGATCAGGCCGCCCCGTTTTTTGTAGCCGTCAGATCAATGCATCTTGCTGTGATCGTGACCTTCCATGTTGGTCAGTGCGCGAACCGGCGCTTTGACTTCGATGGTTTCTTTCTCGCCCTTGGCGTTCTCGACGGTCAGGGTCAGCGGCACGCTGTCGCCTTCTTTCAACTGAGCGGTCAGGCCCATCAGCATCACGTGGTAGCCATTCGGATCAAGCTTGACGGCTTTGCCGGCCGGCAGTTCGACGAACTTCACCGGGCCCATGCTCATGACGTCGTTCTTCATGGTCATTTCGTGGATCTGCACGTCTTTGGCCACGGGCGTGGCAACGCTGAGCAGCTTGCTGTCGCTGTCGGCAGTGACGGTCATGAACGCGCCGCTGGCGGTTTGGGTCGGCACGGTGGCACGGACCCAGGCGTCGTCGATTTTGGTCTGTGCCGATGCCTGGAATGCCAGGCCCATCAGCGACAGAGCCAGCGCGGCGCGTTTGATGTGGTTCAGAACAGGGTGCATCAGCAAACCTCCATAACAGTAAGCAAATCTTCCGTGCATTCTTCTGCCGAAAGCGAGGTGGACAGGCCCATGCGCAGGCCGCCACGGGAATCGTAGACGTAGCTGGTGGATGTGTGCGAGATGGTATAGGTGTCGCCGGCCGGGACTTTCTCGTAGAACACGTCGAATTCCTTGGCGGTGGCCTTGGTTTCCTCAACGGTGCCGTACAGCGCGACGAAGCTCGGGTCGAAGGCTTTCATGTAAGCGTCGAGAATTTCCGGCGTGTCGCGTTCCGGGTCCAGAGTGATGAAGATCACCTGCAAACGGTCGCCGTCCTTGCCCATCAGTTTCTTGATTTTCGCCGCGCGGGCGAGGGTGGTCGGGCACACTGCCGGGCACTGGGTGAAGCCGAAGAAGATCATCGGCATCATGCCGCGGAAGCTCGACAGCGACATGGTTTCGCCGTCGGTGTTCTTCAGCTTGAAGGTGCGTCCGAGGATCTTGTCGCTCAGATCCTTGCCGTACTTGTACGACAGTTGGCCGCGGGTGTCGCAACCGGCGAGCAGGCCGAGCCCGAGTACGCCCATTCCCGCAAGCACCTTGCGGCGAGTCAACAAAGCCGTCATCTAATACCGCCTTTTGCAGCCCGTCAGTCAGCAGGACTGGCGGGGGGTTAACCGTAAAAGCGGCGCATGATACCAAACTGAGACCAGAGGACGGCTGCGGATCGCCGTGCGGCGTGGGATAGAGCGACAAAAGGTGTAAGAAAAAGTGACGGGTGCTCGCTGTCATCGACCCACGGCCGAGAATTCCGGTGCATACGCACCGCGCCATTGCTCCTGCGTTGTATTGTCCTGTCTGTGTTGACGGTGAAACACATCCCAGCCGATTTATCCCTTTTCGATGCGTCAGTAATCTGTACCCAACTTGAACGCAACAACAAATTCCAACTTCGAAAAGGGACGCAGACCATGACCACTCCAACCTACAACCGCCTGAACAAAGACGACGCTATCGTGCTGCTGGTTGACCATCAGACCGGGCTGATTTCGCTGGTGCAGGACTTCTCGCCGAACGAGTTCAAGAACAACGTGCTGGCCTTGGCTGACCTCGCCAAGTTCTTCGATCTGCCAACCATCCTCACCACCAGTTTTGAACAAGGCCCGAACGGTCCGCTGGTGCCAGAGTTGAAAGAGATGTTCCCGGATGCGCCGTACATTGCCCGTCCAGGCCAGATCAACGCTTGGGACAACGAAGACTTCGTCAAAGCGATCAAGGCTACTGGGCGCAAGCAGATCATCATTGCCGGTGTGGTGACGGATGTGTGCGTAGCGTTCCCGACCTTGTCGGCGCTGGCGGAAGGGTTTGATGTGTTCGTGGTGACCGATGCGTCCGGCACCTTCAACACCACCGTGCAGCAGGCAGCATGGAGTCGCATGACCCAGGCCGGCGCACAGATGATGAACTGGTTCTCGGTGGCGTGTGAGTTGCACCGCGACTGGCGCAACGACATTGAAGGCCTGGGTAATTTGCTGTCGCAGCGGATTCCTAACTACCGCAACCTGATGAACAGCTACTCGGCGCTGACGGCTCAGCAAAAGTAAGCCGACGCGATTCAACCTGAAGCCTGCCCTGAAAAGCGGGCTTCAGCTATTTGAAGTACCGTGCGCGACGCTCATTCGTCGTCGATGGCCAACAGGCCACCGACCCGTGAAACCAAGGTGTCGACGGCGAAGGGTTTGGTCAGCACCTGCATGCCCGGGCCGAGTTGACCGTTACCGATCACCGAGTTTTCCGCATACCCGGTAATGAACAAGGTCTTCAGCTTGGGCCTGATTTGCCTGCCTGCATCGGCCATCTGCCGGCCGTTCATGCCGCCCGGCAAACCGACATCGGTGATGAGCAAATCGATGTGCGCGTTGGAGCGCAGGACTTCAAGCCCCTCAACGCTGTCGCCCGCTTCCAGCAGGTTGTAACCGAGGTCGATCAGCACATCCTTGAGCAGCATGCGCACGGTGGGTTCGTCGTCGACAATCAGGATGGTCTCACCTGCCTTTGTTTGCGGTGAGGTCATGCTTTGCGCGTCATCGTGATGGTTCAGTGCCTCGCCGCAGTAGCGCGGCAGGTAAATCAACATCGTGGTGCCGTGACCCACGGTCGATTGCACCCGGACTTGTCCGCCGGATTGCTTGGTAAAGCCGTAAATCATCGAAAGCCCCAGCCCGGTGCCTTGGCCCAGCGGCTTGGTGGTGAAAAACGGATCGAAGGCTTTGGCAATCAATTCAGCGCTCATGCCCGTGCCAGTGTCCGTGACGGACAGACACAAGTATTGCCCTTCAGGCATGTCCAGCAGCCGCGCCGCTTCGGCATCCAGGGCGCGATTGGCGGTTTCGACGGTGATGCTGCCGCCATCGGGCATCGCATCGCGGGCGTTGATGCACAGGTTGAGCAGGGCGTTTTCCAGTTGACTGGCATCGACTAGCGCCGGCCAGAGATCGGCGGCGGTCACTGTCTTCAGGCGAATGCTCGGGCCAACCGTGCGCTGGATCAGCTCGCTCATGCCGGCGATCAGCGCATTGATTGCGGTCGGTCGCGGATCGAGGGTCTGGCGGCGGGAGAAAGCCAGCAGGCGATGGGTCAGGGCGGTCGCGCGTTTGGCGGCGTCCTGGGCGATCAGCATGTATTTGTCGATGTCGTTCACACGGCCTTGGGCGATGCGCTTTTCCATCAGCTCAAGCGATGCGCAGATGCCCGCCAGCAGGTTGTTGAAGTCATGGGCCAGACCGCCGGTGAGTTGCCCGACCGCTTCCATTTTTTGCGATTGGCGCAGCTTTTCTTCGGCCTGCATAAGGTCAGCGGTACGCGCCGAAACCCGCTGTTCCAGTGTGTCGTTGAGCGCTTTCAGGGCGGCGGTGACGCGGTCGCGCTCGGCTTCGACATTGCGCCGGTCTTCGACATCGATGAGCACGCCGGGAAAGCGCAGCGGCGTGCCGTCTTCAGCGCATTCAACGCGCCCGTTCGCTTCAATCCAGGTGTAATGACCATCGGCACCGCAGACCCGGTACTGGTGAGAGTAGGGGCCGCCGCGGGCGATGACTTCATTGATCGCTGTCGTGAGTCCATCGCGGTCATCGGGGTGCACGGTCCTCACCACTTGCTCCAGGCTCAGACCGTCACGGCCCAGCGCTGGATCAAGGTTGAACACCCGAGCGAAGGCTTCATCGACGCTGAAGCGATCGGAAGGCAAATGCCAGTGCCAAGTGCCGATAATGGCGCCTGCGGAGAGGGCCAGTTGCACGCGCTCGACGTTTTCCCGAGCGACGGCTTCGCTGATGCGCAAGCGTTCTTGCGCATCGCGGCGCTCGGTCACGTCGCTGAAGAAAATCGCAATCTGCCGTTCGGCCGGGTCGCCGACACGCACGGCGCGCACGTCGAACCAGCGTTCGAAGGTATTGGCGTAATTCTCGAAGTTCGCCGGCTCGCCGGTCTTGGCGACATGGCCGTAAGTTTCGAACCAGAAGCTTTCCAGATTGGGCGCGAACTCGGTCACCCACTTGCCGCGCAAATTGACGCCGGCCTGACGTTCGAACGCTGGGTTGGCTTCGACGAAGCAATAGTCGATCGGGCGGTCGTCGGCGTCGAATTTGACTTTGACGATGGCGAACGCGGCTTCGATGGTTTCCAGAATGGTGCTGAAGCGCTCCTCGCTGCGGCGCAGTGCGGATTCGGCGCTGCGCGAGCGGGTCAGGTCGAGCATCGCACCGATCATGCGTTCGGCCTGGCCCTCGATATTGCGGATCAGATGGCCGCGATCCAGCACTTCGGCGTAGGAACCGTCCTCACAGCGGAAGCGATATTCAGCGCTCCAGACAGTGCCCGCGCCATCGATCGCCGCGCGAATGGAGGTCTCGACCCGCGCGCGATCCTGCGGGTGGATCTGCGCAAACCGCCAGTCACAGGTGGGTTCGATGGCCGTCGACGCGTAGCCATAGGCCTCCTGCAGCGCGTCGCTCCAGCGGATCTTGTCCGTCGTCAGATCCCAGTCCCAGACGGCATCGCTGGTCGCCTTGACGGCCAGACGCAGGCGCGTGACCTCGGACTCAAGCTCCTCGCGATTAAGCTGTTTCAGGATGTCCACCCTTCTTGCGTTGTGAGTTGTCTTGCTTGCGCGCAATCAGCGTTTATCCAACGAACGGCCGTGAGCTTCACAAGTTTTGTCAGCCATTGACCCGAGGCCACTGGTTTAAGTTGCACGAGGTCCAAGGCTTGCGCGTTTCATAACGATTCGCCGCGATCCAGTCGGTCGAGCAGACTCTGCCCGCGTTGCCACAGTGCCTGCTGCTTTTCTTGCGGCATGCGATCGAGGTTTTTGTACATCATGCCCATGCGCTGATTGCCGCGCAGCAGGTCGCCGTGGCGCATCAGAAAGTGCCAATACAACGCATTGAACGGGCAAGCGTTGTCAGCCGTGGTTTCGCGCACCGAGTAAGCACAGTCGCGACAGTAGTCGGACATCCGATTGATGTACTGGCCGCTGGCGCAATAAGGCTTGGAGCCGAGGTAACCGCCATCGGCGTGCATGACCATGCCGAGGGTATTGGGCAGCTCGACCCAATCGAACGCGTCCATGTAAATGGCCAGATACCACTCACAGATCTGACTCGGCGCGATGCCGGCGAGCAGGGCGAAATTGCCGGTCACCATCAGGCGCTGAATGTGATGGGCGTAGGCGTGCTTGAGGCTTTGGCCGATGGCCTGGCGCATGCAGTTCATCTGCGTGGCGCCGGTCCAGTAAAACTCGGGCAAAGGCCGGGTGTTACCGAAAGCATTGCCCTCGGCGTACTCGGGCATGGTCAGCCAGTAAACGCCACGCACGTATTCGCGCCAGCCAATCAGTTGACGGATGAAACCCTCAGCCGCGTTCAGTGCGATGCTGCCGGACCAATAGGCAGACTCGACATCGCTGCACAGCTGCCGCAGGTCGAGCAAGCCAATATTGAGCGCAGCGCTGATGCGCGCATGGAACAGAAACGGTTCGTCGCTGGCCATGGCGTCCTGATAATCGCCAAACCCAGCCAGGCCGTAGTAGAGAAACCACACCCACAACGCCTGGGCGTCGGCGTGGGTCACCGGGTAGTTGAACGTATCCAGGCTGCCGTAGTGACTGGCGAAGCGTTCTTTGACCAGTGCGAGCACGTCGAGGGTGATTGCATCGTTGGCAAAACCAACTGGGTAGGGCGCCTTTACGTGTTTAGGCAAGGTTTTGCGATTGTCTTCATCGAAGTTCCACGCACCGCCGACCGGCGTGCCGTCACCGTTGAGCAACAGGCGACTTTTGCGGCGCATCTCGCGATAGAAAAACTCCATGCGCAACTGCTTTTTGCCAGCAGCCCACGCGCGGAATTCGTCGCGACCGCAGAGGAAACGGTTGTCGGCATGCCAGTGGATCGGCAAGCCGCAATCCTTGAGCGACTGCTCCAGACGCCAGTCGCCGCATTCGGTCAGGTGCAATTCGCTCGCCTGCAGGTGCGCCTGCCAGCGCCTTAATTCGCCGGATACCGAGCCGCTGTTCTGCGGGTCGTCGAGGGTCACGTAATGCACGCGCAGACCCTGCTGCTGCAGCGCCTGAGCGAAGTGACGCATGGCGCTGAAGATCAGCGCGATCTTTTGCGGATGATGGGCAACATGGGTGGCTTCCTCCATGACCTCGACCATCAGCACACTGTCGTGCGCGCGATCCAGACCTGTCAGTGAAGCCAGATCAAAAGACAATTGGTCACCGAGGACCAGGCACAGCCGTTGGGTTTTGTTCATGGGCACGGGTTCAGCGTAATAAGCGATAACGCTGGATAGTTGTACAGATTGTAGTTGGTGTATAGGTTTTTGCCGGTGAATCAAGAGAAAAGCAGCATTTTGCTCTTGGAAGCACCCTAAAAATTGCGCCATTCGCCACGAAGCGGACTGGCTCGGTATTCCTGACTCTCGCGGCAAATAAGAATAAGTGTCAATTACGCGAAACTGGTATACCATGCGCCGCGTTTTGCTGGCAGTTCCGCCCTCCGTTTTGGCTTATTCGTAAGGTTCTCACCCCCATGCGTCGAACTCTGCTTTCCATTTGCGTGCTGCAAGCCTTGTCGCCTTCTGCGTGGGCTGAAGAGACCGATGCAACAACTTCAGCTTTGGAGCTCGAAGCCACTGATGTCATCGGTGCCGCAGATTACGAACGTGCCGACGGGCCGGTGCAAGGCTATCGCGCCACGCGCTCTGCCAGCGCCACGCGCACCGATACCTCGATCCACGAAACGCCTCAATCGATCAGTGTGGTGTCCCAGGATGCCGTCGAAGACCTCGGCGCCACGCGTCTGCAGGACGCCCTGGATTACGCCGGTGGCGTAGGCCGGGCGAACAATTTTGGCGGACAGGGGCTGACCACGTTTACCGTGCGCGGCTTCACCACCGGCGAGTTTTACCGCAATGGTTTCCCGATCAATCGCGGCTATCCGAACATGCCCGACGCCAACACCATTGAACGTCTGGAGGTGCTGCGCGGCCCGGCCACGATGCTGTACGGACGTGGCGATCCGGGCGGCACTTTCAACGTGGTTTCCAAGCAGCCATTGCCAGAAAGCAAGGTCACATTGGGCAGCCAACTGAATGACCAAGGCATGAAGCGCGGGACGCTGGACGCTTCCGGTCCGATCGACGAGGACGGTCGACTGGCTTACCGACTCAATGTCATCGGCGAGGGCGGGGATACCTTCCGCGATCATGTCGAGACTGAGCGCTATGGTGTGGCGCCGGTCGTGACCTGGCAGGCGACCGACGCTACCCGCGTGATCTTCGAGGGCGACTTCATGCGCAACAACGCGCCGCTGGACCGTGGCGTCACGCGCTACCCCAAGCAGATCGGCACCGCCTCGCGTGACACGTTCTTCGGCGAGAAAGACGTTGGCAAGTTGCATAACGACAACAACATGGCGCAGTTGCGTTTCGAGCACATGCTCAATGATGACTGGACATTGGGCGGCGGTTTCCAGTGGCTTGATGGCTCGCTCAAGGGCGACGCGATCGAGGCGAATGGCATCGGCGCTGACGGTCGAACCCTGGGGCGCAACTTCAACTACCGCAAGCTCGAGTGGACGGACAAGGACACTCAACTCAACCTGACCGGTCACTTCACCCTGGGCGGCTTGCAGCACACATTGCTGACCGGCGTCGAATACGAAGATTACGACTACCAGTCGATTATCCAGCGCTCCAGCGGTGCGATCAGCGCCTACCCGATCGACATTTTCAACCCGGTCTACGGTCAGCCTCGCCCGGCATTGACCCGGACACCGACTCACGACAAAGAAAACCTCAAGACCTACGCAGCGTTTGTGCAGGATCAAGTGGCACTGACCGAGCGCTTGAAAGTGCTCGCTGGGGCGCGTTTCGAGCGTTTCGAACACGATTATGAAACTTATGTGCCGGGCGGCAAAAACTGGCAGGCCAGTGACAACGCGGTCACGCCGCGCCTAGGCGTTTCCTATGACTTGACCGACACGGTTGCGCTGTACGCCGACACCGCGCGCTCGTTCAAGCCCAACACCGGGGCCAGTCGCCAGGGCGGTGGTTTTGAACCCGAGAAAGGCAAATCCTGGGAAATGGGGGTGAAGTGGGAGGCACTGGATCAACAGTTGAGCGTCGATGCCGCGATCTATCAGATCGAAAAGCGTAACGTGCTGACCACCGATCCCGTGGACTCGACGTTCAGTGTGGCGGCGGGAGAAGTGCGCAGTCGTGGTTTTGACCTGAACGTCGCCGGCAATCTCACCCCCGAGTGGCGAGTGATCGGCGGCTACGCCTATGTGGATGCCGAGGTCACCAAGGACAATGTGATTCGTTCGGGCACACGCCTGATGAACATCCCGCAGAACAGCTTCAGCCTGCTCAACGTCTATGAGTTTCAGGACGGTACTTTCAAAGGCCTGGGTCTGGGCACAGGGTTGAAGTATGTCGATGAGCGCGCCGGGCAAACGGCCAACACCGCGTTCTCGATGGGCAGCTACACCGTCGTCGACCTGCTCGGTTTCTACAAGGTCAATGACAAAGTGCGGCTCAACCTCGACGTGAAAAACCTGTTTGACCGTGATTACGAAGAAGGCGCGTTCGGCAACGTCTACGCCTATCCCGGTGCGCCGAGAACGCTGCAGGTCGGGATTGCCTATACGTTGTGATTCGCAGCGGGGGCTGTTCGCCCCCGCTGGGATCAGGGCTTAGCCGGTGACGCATCCTTGCGGTGTTTTGCCGGCAAAGCTGTCCAGCAGACTGGCCACCACCATCTCCCCCATTCGCGTCCGCGTCTGCAATGTCGCGCTGGCGCGGTGCGGCTGCAATACCACGTGTTCGTTGCCGAACAAGGCTTCTGGCACGTTCGGTTCATCGACGAACACGTCCAGCCCGGCACCGGCAATTTCGCCCCCGGCCAAGGCCGCCACCAGATCGGCCTCGTTGACCAGTTTGCCGCGTGCCACGTTGATCAGATAACCATCCTTGCCCAGTGCCTGCAGCACTTCGGCGTTGATGATGGCTTCAGCCTTGTCGGCAGCGGCCGCGAGAATCAGCGCATCGCTGTCGCGGGCCAACTGCTTGAGGTCGGCAACGAAGGTGTGGTTCACATCGCTCATCGGTTGCAGATCGGTGTAGCTGATCGGACAGCCAAATGCGGCGGCGCGAGTGGCGACCGCACGGCCAACCCGGCCCATGCCGACGATGCCGACACGCATGCCGGACACCTGGCGCGCCAGAGGCAACGGTGCCAGCGGTGTCGCGCTGTGCGGCCATTGGCCGGAGCGCACGTAGCGATCGCTGGTGCACAGGCCGCGGCATACCGACAGCAGCAAGCCGATGGCGAGGTCGGCGACGTCCTCGGTCAACGCGCCGATGGTCGCCGTCACGCGGATTCCGCGATCCCGGGCGTAGGCCAGGTCAACGGCATCGGTGCCCACGCCGTTGACCGCCACCACTTCGAGTTTGGGCAGTTGCGCCATGACTGCCTGGGTGATGCCGGTGTGGCCGCCGGTGATCACGCCGCGAATATTGGCACCGTGTTCCTGCAAATAGGCCGGTTTGTCCGCCTGCTGAAAGTAGCGTCGAACGGTAAACAGTTCGTCGAGACGCGCATTGATTTCAGGTATCAGGATCGGGCTGAGCTGCAAGACTTCTGGCTTCATGTGAACCTCACTTACCGAATAAAAAGGCCGGCTCAACCGCGGCCGGCAAACGGCATGGCGGTGGCCATGACCGTCATGTTCAGAACGTTGGCCGACAGCGGCAGGCCAGCGATATAGCGCACGGCATCGGCGACATGCTTGACGTCGACCATCGGCTCGACGGCGATTGTGCCGTTGGCCTGGCGTACGCCTTTGGTCATGCGCACCGACATTTCGGTCAAGGCGTTGCCGATGTCGATCTGGCTGCACGCGATGTTGAACTCGCGACCGTCCAGCGCCAGGGATTTGGTCAGCCCCAGCACCGCATGTTTGCTGGCGGTGTAGGCACTGCTGAACGGACGCGGTGTGTGTGCCGAAATCGAACCGTTATTGATAATCCGGCCGCCCTGAGGCTGCTGGCGACGCATGAGTCCGAAGGCGCCACGGGCACACAGGAAGACCCCGTTGAGATTGGTGTCGATCACGTTTCGCCATTGTTCGAACGTCAGTTCGTCCAGGGGCACGGCGGGGGCATTGACCCCGGCATTGTTGAAGACCACATCCAGACGTCCGTAAACTTCGGCAATGGTTGCGAACAGCGCATCGACACTGGCCGGGTCGCGCACATCGGTAGGCACCGCCAAGGCTTCGTGGCCTTCGCTCGCCGCCAGTTCGACCAGGGCCTGCAAAGGTTCCGGCCGGCGCCCGGCGAGGACCAGGGTGTAACCGTCGGCCAGCAAACCCAGCGCTACGCTGCGGCCGATACCGCTACCGGCGCCGGTGACCAGCGCGACTTTCAGAGGTTGAGTGATGGACATGTTGTTGTTCTCCTGTCTTCAAATCACAAAGGCGTGCGAGCGGTTCAGGCCCGTGGGCCGACGCGCATTTCGAGTTGGCCGATACCGTCGATTCCGGCGTTGATCACATCGCCCGGATGCAATCCGTCGACGCCGGCCGGGCTGCCGGTCATGATCAAGTCGCCGGCCCTGAGCGCCACGGATCGGGAGATCCGGCTGATGACTTCAGCGACCGACCAGATCTGGCTGTCGAGGCTGTCGCGCTGCCGCTCCTCGCCGTTGACGTTCAGCCACAGCTCACCTTCGGGATGGCCGGCGCGCGTCACCGGCACAATCGCCGTCATCGGTGCGGCGCCGTCGAACACCTTGGCACCTTCCCACGGCAAACCGCTGCTCTTGGCGGTGCGCTGAACATCGCGACGGGTCAGGTCGAGCCCGGCGGCGTAGCCCCAGACATAAGCCAGGGCCTCGTTCTCAGGGATATTGGCGCCGCCTTCACCGATGGCCACCACCAGTTCGATTTCGTGGGCGAAGTCTTCGGTCAGCGACGGGAACGCCACCTCACCGATAGCATCGACAACGCTGCTCGAAGGTTTCATGAAAAACACCGGCGGCTGGCGCGACTGCCCCTGGGTATCTGGCCATGGGTAATTACGGCCGACACAAAACACTCGACCGACGGGAAACCGTTGTTCAGTGCCGACGATGGGCAAGGTCACGGGCAGGTCCGGGGTGAAGGCGTATTCGGTCATGTTCATCCTGTTGTTGTCCTTGTCTGGAGAGTCAGCGTACGGCGGCAATCGTTGGCGAAGTTGGACGAATGCCGCCTCTTGTTGGAGAAAACGGTGTTCGTGGGCTCAACGCACTTTCAATTCGATGCGGTACAAGCGGCCCAGCAACAGCGAATAGGAGAGGGTGCCGATCAGGGCCACGCCGCCGATAAACCAGAAGGCCCAGGCGAATGAACCGGTGGCGTGAACAATCGCGCCAATCACGATCGGCGTAACAATGCCGCCAATGTTGGCGGCCAGGCTGGTGATCCCGCCGGTCAGCCCGATCAGTTCCTTGGGCGCCACTTCTGACACCGCTGCCCACGAAGATGACGCGATGCCTTGCGCGAAGAACGCGATGGTCAGCACGGCAATGCAGATCAGGTTCGAGTCGGTGAAATTCACCAGCACGATGGACATGCCCAGCATCGAGCCGATCACCAGCGGCAACTTGCGGGCAAATGACATCGAGTAGCCACGGCGGATCAGCAAGTCCGAGACAATGCCGGCGAGAAGGATGCCGACCGTGGCGCCCACGAATGGCAGGACGGCGAAGATCCCGGCCTTGATCATGGTCAATTTGCGTTCTTCGATCAGGTAGGTGGGGAACCAGGTCAGGAAGAAATACAGCGCCGAGGTGCTGGCGA
This sequence comes from Pseudomonas sp. PB106, assembly GCF_009764645.1. Lineage (GTDB taxonomy): Bacteria > Pseudomonadota > Gammaproteobacteria > Pseudomonadales > Pseudomonadaceae > Aquipseudomonas. The sequence continues at coordinate 28,602 of NZ_RWIM01000051.1, read as the reverse complement.
ACTTGCCGATGCAAATCGCCCAGATTTGCCGATAGCTGAACAATTCAGCGATCTGTCGCCAGTTGAATTTTGTGCGCTCCTGACTGCTTTTGACCAAGCCGCCACCGGCTTCGATGTATTGCAATTCGGCTTTGCTGACTTTCTTGCAGTTCAACGGGTCGCGATACAGATACAGCCACAACACGCCGAATACGATGCCGAGTACGCCGGTGCTGTAGAACACGTGACGCCAGTCGAAGGTTGTCGCCAGCCAGAGCAGGGCGCCGGTAAACAGCGCCGTTCCCAGGTATTGGCCGCACACGTAAATGCTGCTCGCCAGCCCGCGTTCTCGCGCCGGGAACCACACCGTGACCGCGCGGCTGTTGGCCGGAAATGCCGGGGCCTCCATGGCGCCGACCGCCAGACGCAAGCCGAACAAGGAGGCGAAGCCCGTGGCAAACCCTTGGCACACGGTCACCGTTGACCAACTGATCAGTGAAACGCCGTAAGTGAAGCGCGAACCGAAGCGATCGGCGATAAACCCGGCAGGCACCAGGGCCAAGGCATACGTCCAGGCAAATGCCGAGAAAATCAGGCCCATCTCGATCTTGTCCAGCCCCAGATCCTTGGCCATGAACGGTGCGGCGATCGAAATGTTTACCCGGTCAATGTAATTGATGATCGTCGCAATCAGCAGCAGCGAGAGCATGAACCAGCGACGTCGTGAGGGCAGGCGTTGCGGCACCACGGCGTCTCGGGGGCCGGCGATCACTGGCGGCACGCTGGCTTGGGAAGCATGTGAGTTGGACATGAAGAAACCTCGTTATTGTTAGAAGAATCGAGATGTTTTCGAGCAGCCGAAGGCGTTGCCCGCGAGGGTCGGGGCATAGCAATCGAACGGAACTGGCTGCCGGCGTCGGACGTTCAGAGACGTCTTGCGGGCGGCGTGATCGGAGAGATGTCGGGAGGGGCGGCGAGGGGCAATAGCAACTTCATGACGTGCACACCTTTGATTATTTTTGGAGGAGGTTGGGCTGCGTCGTTCAACAGTGGTCGTACAACATTGGTAAATCAACCGATGGGTTAGATCATTTTTTCTCTATGGGAATCGCGTTGTTAAACGTGTCCAAGAATTCAAATGAGGGAGTGGCCGAGGTTTTCATCTGATTAGTTTTTCAAGCCATTGATAATTAATGGAAAAATATTCCACGTAGTTACAGGATCTTTTGGACAGGCAAAACGCCACCGTGAAGACGAAAAAATCGTTTCAGATGGATGTCGTCGTATGACTGCTTGCGTGCCTGGCCGGCTTGTCGGCAAGATGAAGGTCGCCTGTTCACTGTAAATACCTGTCGAGGATTCCGCGCCGATGTCGTCCCCCAGTCGTATTCCCACCTATGTCATGCAGCAGCGCAGCGAACTGACGGACTTCTATATCCGCGACAAAAAGGGCCGTCGGGCCGAGACCGGGCCCCATCGTCACGAGTATTTCCAGATTCAGGTCAACCTCGGTGGCGACACCGTGCAGCACATCGGCAACGTCGTGCGTCCATTCCCGCGTAACACGCTGGCGTTCATCCTGCCGCACCGCATGCATGTGATCCCGCACCCGGCGGACAGCAATTTCATGGTGATCAATTTTTCCCAGACCTTTCTCTTGCCGCATTTGCAGTGCGATCCGATGGATCTGGAAGAAGTGTCAATCCTCCTGGCACCTGAGTTGTCGCCATTCCGTTTTCAGGAACATCTGGATTTCATTTTGGGCGATCAGGATTTCCACAAAGTCTGTGGCTTGATCGAGCAGATGCGCACCCTCGACGAGAATCGTCAGTTCGGTACGCGTGAAATGCTCAAGGGCTTGTTGCTGCAACTGATTGGCAGCGTGTGCTTTCTGTATGCCGAACCACTCAAGCGTCTGGCCGAAGAGAATGCGGCCGAGGTCAGCCGCCGGGATGCGCTGAGCCGAATGTTCGAGTACTTGCGCAAGAACATCGCCGACCCCGACCTCAATCTGATCAAAGTGGCGGCTGCGACGTACCTGTCACCGACCTACCTGACGCACTGGCTGCGCAAGGAAATCGGCAAGACCTTCACCGAACTGGTACTCGAACGCAGGATGCATGCGGCGCGCAATTTCCTGCTCAACAGCACGCGCTCGGTGGGCGAAGTGGCGCGGCTGTGCGGCTTCGCGGACGAAGCGTATTTCTCCCGACGTTTTCGCCAGATTCACGGCCAGCCGCCGGGACAATTTCGCCGCCGGCAACTCAATCCCGATACGCCGCAATCGCCGCTCAATACCTGACGTTGCCTTTCGCCAGAACCTGTTCGACGTACTGCGACGCTTCGCCCGCTGATGCTGCTTTTCAGCCTGCCAACGTCGCGTTATCGATCACGAATCGATATTTCACATCGCCCTTGAGCATGCGCTCGTAGGCATCGTTGATTTGATCGGCGCGGATCAATTCGATGTCGGAGACGATGCCGTGTTCGGCGCAGAAATCCAGCATCTCCTGGGTTTCGGCAATGCCGCCGATCATCGAGCCGGCAATGGTGCGACGCTTCATGATCAGGTTGAACACGTTCGGTGACGGGTGCGAGGTGGCGGGCGCGCCGACCAGGGTCAAGGCACCGTCGCGCTTGAGCAACACGAGGAAGGCGTCGAGGTCGTGCGGCGCGGCGACGGTGTTGAGGATCAGGTCGAAACTTTTCGCATGCGCGGCCATTTCTTCCGGGTTGCGCGAGACCACAACTTCATCGGCACCGAGTGCTTTTGCCGCTTCGCGCTTGGATTCCGAGGTGGTGAAGGCGACAACGTGCGCGCCCATGGCGTGGGCCAGTTTGATGCCCATGTGACCGAGGCCACCGATACCGACCACGCCAACTTTCTTGCCGGGCCCGGCGTTCCAGTGACGCAGTGGCGAGTAGGTGGTGATGCCGGCACACAGCAGTGGCGCGACGGCGGCCAATTGCGCCTCGGGATGGCCAATGCGCAACACGTAGCGTTCATGCACGACGATGTTTTGCGAATAGCCGCCCAGCGTCCAGCCCGGTGCGTCCGGGGTCGGGAAGTTATAGGTGCCGATCATGCCGTCGCAATAGTTTTCCAGGCCGCTTTCGCAGTCGTCGCAGTGTTTGCAGCTGTCGACGATGCAGCCGACACCGACCAGATCACCGACTTTGTAATCCGCGACGTGGGCGCCGACGGCCGCGACGCGACCGACAATTTCGTGCCCCGGCACACAGGGGAATTGCGTCCCGGCCCATTCGGCGCGGACCTGATGCAGGTCCGAATGGCAGATGCCGCAGAAGGCAATGTCGATCTGCACATCGTGGGCCGCAGGTTCGCGACGGTTGATCTGCATCGGCTCAAGGGGTTTGTCGCCAGCGTGGGCGCCGTAGGCTTGTACAAGCATGGGAACATCCTCAATCGTTTGGTCGTGGGACCATTCTTGCGGTTCCGCCGGGCCGCGCACTAGTGCATTCCTGTGCAATCCTTGCCTGATCCTGTGAGTCGTTGTGACGTTGCGTTGACAGACGTCCGACGCGTTTGCCGTTAATCTGCCGACTCGCTGACTAAAACAAGATAAAAAACGGAGTCATTGATGCAACCGATTCGTCTCGGTCTGGTGGGCTACGGCAAGATTGCCCAGGATCAACATGTGCCGGCGATCCTCGCCAATCCGGCGTTTACGCTGGTGTCTGTCGCCACCCAGGGCAAGCCTTGCGCCGGCGTGGAAAACTTTCAGTCGTTGGCTGAGTTGCTGGAAAACGGCCCGGCGGTAAACGCGATTGCGTTCTGCACACCGCCACAAGGGCGCTTCGCTTTAGTGCAACAGGCATTGGCTGCGGGCAAACATGTGCTGGTGGAAAAGCCGCCGTGCGCGACCTTGGGGGAAGCGCAGGCGCTGGTTGATCTGGCTGCGGAGCAGGGCGTCAGCGCCTTGTTCGCCTGGCATTCGCGTTACGCGCCGGGGATCGAAGCCGCGCGTGACTGGCTCGCCTCGCGCACCTTGCAAAGCGTGCAGATCGATTGGAAAGAAGACGTGCGCAAGTGGCATCCCGGCCAGACATGGATCTGGCAACCGGGTGGCCTCGGCGTCTTCGATCCGGGCATCAATGCCTTGTCGATCGTTACCCATTTGCTCGAACTGCCGCTGTTTGTCGAATCCGCAGAACTGCGCGTGCCAAGCAACTGCCAATCGCCGATTGCCGCGTCGATCAAGATGTCTGACGCGCGCCACCTCGATGTGCGTGCCGAATTCGATTTTGCCCATGGCCACGACGAACTCTGGAGCATCGAGATTCGCTGCGCCGAAGGCACACTGCGTCTGGACAACGGTGGCGCACTGTTGAGCATCGACGGGGTGCGCCAAACGGTGTCGGAGGAGGGTGAATATCCGGCGGTGTATCGGCATTTCCAGCAGTTGATCGCTGACAAGGTCAGCGATCTGGATTTGCAGCCGCTGCGCCTCGTGGCCGACAGTTTTTTTGTCGGCAGCCGAGTGTCAGTCGAGGCGTTTTATGACTAGCGCTGACTAGGCGCTGTAAACCGGGTAATCGACATAGCCTTCACCAGTCCCGCCATACACCGTGGCGGGATTCAGCGCATTCAACGGCCAGTCATTGGCAATGCGCGCTGGCAGGTCCGGGTTGGCCATGAACGGGCGACCGAACGCGACAAAGTCCGCCAGCCCGGAGTCGAGCAGACGCGCACCTGATTCGGCGTTGTAGCGCCCGGCGTAAATGATCGCGCCGCTGAAGGTGTCGCGCACCGCCTGACGAAATGTCTGCGGCATCGCCGGGGCGTTGTCCCAGTCGGCTTCGGCGATGGACAGGTAGGCAATGCCCACGTCTTCCAGGACCTTGATCGCCTCGATGTAGGTGGTGTGAGGATCTTCCTCGACCATGCCCAGATAGGTCCGCGCTTCATCGGTGGTGGTGAACAGCGGCGCAAACCGAACGCCGACTTTTTCCTTGCCGATGCACTCGGCGACGCCGGCCACCACTTCCTTCAGAAAGCGCAGGCGATTGTGCAGCGAGCCACCGTATTGATCGGTGCGCAGGTTGCTGTGGGCGGAGATGAACTGGTTGACCAGGTAACCGTTGGCGCAGTGCAGCTCGATGCCGTCGAACCCGGCTTCCATCGCATTGCGCGCCGCTTGAATGTACAGCTGAACCAAATCCTGGACTTCGTCGGTGCTCAGCGCGCGCGGCGCGGACGGTGGCACCAGTTCGCCGGCCCCGGGCGCGGTTTCGATGAACACGCTGACCCGGTCAGTGGCCACGGCGGAGGCAGACACGGGAGCGGCGCCACCCGGCTGCAACGCGGTGTGGGATACACGGCCAACGTGCCAGAGCTGGGCGAAAATCACGCCGTCCACGGCATGCACCGCTTCGGTGACTTTGCGCCATCCGGCGATTTGCTCAGGGCTGTGAATCCCGGGTGTCCAGGCGTAGCCCTGGCCTCGCGGTTCGATCTGCGTGCCCTCGGTCACCAGCAGACCGGCGCCGGCACGCTGCTGGTAATACTCGGCCATCAGCTCATTGGCAACGTTGCCCGGTTGCGTGCTGCGCTGACGTGTCAGCGGTGGCAGGACGATGCGGTTTTTCAGGGTATGCAGACCCAGTTTTGCAGGGGTGAAGTAGGCGCTATTCATATTTATTAGACCAGTCAACTATTGAGTAAGCGAAAAAAAAGCCGTGCAACACGCACGGCGTTCAGAGGATGTAGACGCTCGGCTCAGCCCAAGATCTTCAGCAGCTTTTCAGCGACAGCGGCAGAGCTGGCGGGGTTTTGACCGGTTACCAGTTTTCCATCGACGACCACATGAACCTGCCAGTCCGCGACTTTCGAATAGTAGCCGCCGAGGCGCTGGAACTCGTCTTCGATGAGGAACGGCACCACGTCAGTCAGGCCGACGGCGGCTTCTTCGGCGTTGGTGAAACCGGTCACTTCGCGATGCTGGATCAGCGGTTTGCCGTCAGCGGCGAGTACATGACGCAGTACGCCGGGCGCATGGCAGACAAAACCGTGCGGCTTGTTGCTGCGGTCGAACGCTTCGATCAGGGCGATGGAGTGTTTGTCTTCAGCCAGATCCCAGAGCGGGCCGTGGCCACCTGGGTAGAACACGGCATCGAAATCGTCGGCACTCACATCGGCCAGCAGACCGGTATTGGCCAATGCCTGCTGGGCAGCCGGGTCTTTGCGAAAGCGATCGGTCTCGGCGGTTTGCGCATCGGGCTCATCGCTTTTCGGATCGAGCGGAGGCTGGCCACCGGCTGGCGACACCAGCGTAACGTCGGCGCCCGCGTCCTTGAAGGCGTAGTAAGGGGCGGCGAACTCTTCCAGCCAGAAACCGGTTTTTTTGCCGGTGTCGCCGAGCTGATCGTGGGAAGTCAGAACCATCAAGATTTTCATAGAGCACCCTGGGTTGGTCAGGTGGTAGCGCTGCACGAGGCATTCGTGTCGCATCGACACCCGTTGAATTAGGTTGACGAAGCGCAGCATAGTTTCCTATTAGACCAGTCGTCTAGTAATTTTTTTCGACGGAGGTTTTTCCCGCTTGGCTGTGGCAAACTCCGCAGCCTATGAAATATACGACTGGTCTATTGTCTGGACTTTGCGCCCCATGAAACCGACTTACGACGATACACGCCAACACTTGCTCGACACCGGCCACCGAATGATGGCCGAGAAGGGCTTCACCAGTGTTGGCCTGAATGAAATCCTGCAAACCGCCGGCGTGCCCAAGGGTTCGTTCTATCACTATTTCAAATCCAAAGAGCTGTATGGCCAGGCCTTGCTCGAGGATTACTTCGTCGGCTACCTCGCCGACATGGAGCGACGCCTGACGCTGCCGGGGCTGACGGCGTTTGAGCGGCTGATGGACTACTGGCAGGGCTGGCAAAATCGCTGCACCCTCGAAGGACACGGCGATGAGTGTCTGGTGGTGAAGCTCAGCGCCGAGGTCGCCGATTTGTCCGAGTCGATGCGCCTGACCTTGCGCGATGGTGCCGAGCGCGTGGTGGCGCGCATTAGCGTGTGCATCGAAGAAGGCCAGACGCAAAAGAGCCTGCCTACTGGCGACGCGCGGCATCTGGCGGAGACGTTGTATCAGCTGTGGCTGGGTGCGAGTTTGCTAAACAAACTGCAACGGACAGGGCAATCGCTGAACACATCGATGGCGATGACCAAACAGCTTTTGCGGGTCTGAGGCCGTTTTGGCTTAAGCCTCTCATCGTTCATAGAGTACTTGCATCTCTATTGTCCCGTTCGAGTTGACGGTGAAACACATTCCAGCCGATTTATCCCTTTTCGATGCGTCAGTAATCTGTACCCAACTTGAACGCAACAACAAACTCCAACTTCGAAAAGGGACGCAGACCATGACCACTCCAACCTACAACCGCCTGAACAAAGACGACGCAATCGTGCTGCTGGTTGACCACCAGACCGGGCTGATTTCGCTGGTGCAGGACTTCTCGCCGAACGAATTCAAGAACAACGTGCTGGCCCTGGCTGATCTGGCCAAGTTCTTCGATCTGCCGACCATCCTCACCACGAGTTTCGAACAAGGCCCGAACGGTCCGCTGGTGCCGGAGTTGAAAGAGATGTTCCCGGATGCGCCGTACATTGCCCGTCCAGGCCAGATCAACGCTTGGGACAACGAAGACTTTGTTAAGGCGATCAAAGCCACCGGCCGCAAGCAGATCATCATTGCCGGTGTGGTGACGGATGTGTGCGTAGCGTTCCCGACCTTGTCGGCGCTGGCGGAAGGGTTTGATGTGTTTGTGGTGACCGATGCGTCCGGCACCTTCAACACCACGGTGCAGCAGGCAGCATGGAGCCGCATGACCCAGGCCGGCGCGCAGATGATGAACTGGTTCTCGGTGGCGTGTGAGTTGCACCGCGACTGGCGCAACGACATCGAAGGCCTGGGCAATCTGCTGTCGCAGCGCATTCCTAACTATCGCAACCTGATGAACAGCTACTCGGCGCTGACCACGCAACAGAAATAAGTCCAAACTCACCCCGCGAAAAGCCTGCCCTGAAAAGCAGGCTTTTTTCGTTCGCGCGCCGTTCGTCCAGTGCCCGGCACTTGCGCTGCGCTGTTGCCTCTCACGTTTAGGCACGGATTTCCCGTGTGTCAGTACGGAGAGCCAGGCATGGACATCGATGAAAATGCACCGGGCAACCGGTCACAGCAAGACGTGACCCGAACCACCGACAATGAGACGGGGCATGACCCGAAACGCGATCAGCCCGAGGTTCCATTGCCCGCCGATGACGAGGCGCCGCTTGATGAAGACATGTCGGATGTGGCGGCCAACAACTCGGTGTCGAGTGAGCATCCTGAGTCGCAATGACTCGATTGAACAACGGTTGAGGGCAGACCATGAGCACGTCATTCAAGGTCGGCGACGCGGTTCATTGGAACAGCGAGGCCGGCGAGATTCGCGGCAAGGTTGTCAAAGTGCACACACGGGATGTCGAGTTCATGGGGCGCCATCGGCCTGCTTCGAAGGAAGCGCCGCAATACGAAGTCAAAAGTGACAAGACCGGGCATCTGGCGATGCATCACGCGGCCGCGCTTCATCCCGCGAAGTGACCGATCTAATGCGACGAAACATATTCTGAAGGCGTTGTCGGTGCCGGCAACGCATACGTCGCCTTCATCCATTCAATCTCGGCCTGCGGCGTCCGCCCGAAAAAGCGTTTGAACTCGCGGCTGAATTGCGAGGCACTTTCATAGCCGACGTCGAACGCTGCCGCCGATGCGCTCATGGACTGGCGCAGCATCAGCAACCGGGCCTGATGCAAGCGTGTCGACTTCAGGTACTGCATCGGCGAGGTATCGGTCACGCTGCGAAAGTGCAGGTGAAAACTTGGCACGCTCATGCTCGCTTCGTGGGCCAGTTGCTCGATGTCGAGGCGTTGCTGATAGCAACTGTGGATCTTGCGGATCGCTCGGCTGACCTTGCCGAAATGCCCCTGACGCTGCAGCGCGGCGCGCATTGAGCCTCCTTGCTCGCCCGTGAGAATGCGGTAATAGATCTCCCGTACCAGCGCCGGCCCGAGGATCTGCGCCTCACCGGCCACGCTCATCGCCTCAAGAAAACGCAAGGTTGTGGCGCGCAACGCGTCGTCCATCGGCGAGGCGTACATGCCTTTGGGTTGGGCATCGCTGGCGCCGTGCACCTCATCGACTTGCAGCATCAACTCGCTGGCCAGATGGAAATCCAGGTGCATGTAAATCGCGAGCATCGGCTCGGCGGCCGTGGCGTCGGTCTCCATGGTGAAGGGAATCGGCACAGAGACGACAAGGTAATGCTGAGCGTCATAGACGTAGGTGTCCTCGCCCAGATAACCGCGTTTGCGACCCTGGCAGAGGATGACGATGCCCGGGTCATACAGCACTGGGGTGCGGGTCAGCGGCCGATTCGAGCGCAGAAAACGCACGTCATCGAGCGCGCTGAGGTTGTAGCCCTCGACCGGCGCGAGGGTCTCCATGAGTTGCACCATGCGGGCGGTGGTTGCGTCGGCCTGGGTCATTGCGTCCTCTGTCAATGGTCGGTGGAGCGGGTCAGGGCTTGCCATTGATCGATCTCGTCGAGGGCCCGTTGCAGCTTGTCCCGCACCAGCGATAAAGCATCGCTACCGAGCAGCAGATGGGCGGGCGGCGTCGGGCTGGCGATGATCTGCAGCATCGCTTGCGCAGCCTTTTGCGGATCGCCGAGCTGTTTACCGCTTTTCTCTTCCCGGGCTTGGCGGATCGGGTCAAAACTGGCGTCGTAGTCAGCAATGCTGCGCGCGGTGCGTTGCATCGAGCGGCCAGCCCAGTCCGTGCGAAACGAGCCGGGCGCCACCGCGGTGACGAAGATATTGAAGGGCTGCAGCTCTTTGCTCAGGGTATCGGAGATTCCTTCAAGGGCAAATTTGCTGCCGCAGTAATAGGCGATGCCGGGCATCGTGATCGTGCCGCCCATGGACGTGATGTTGAGGATGTGCCCCGCGCGGCGCTGACGAAAATAGGGCAGGAAGGCCTTGGTTACGGCGACCGCGCCGAACACATTGACGTCGAACTGCCGGCGCATGTCCTCCAGCGGCGATTCTTCGAAGATGCCTTCGTGACCGTAACCGGCGTTGTTGACCAGCACATCGACCGGGCCGTGAGTCGCTTCCACCTGGGCGACGACGCTGTCGATCCGCTGAAAGTCGGTGACATCCAGCAGCACGGCGTGTGCATTGTCCGGGGACAGCGACTGGAAGTTTTGCAGGTCGGTTTCATTGCGCACCGTACCGATGACGCGGTGGCCCGCAGCCAGCGCTTCTTTCGCCAGGGCGTGGCCAAAGCCGCTGCTCGCGCCGGTGATGAACAGGGTTTTGCTACGGTTCATGACAATCTCCCAAAGGCTGGTGTGAAGTCATGGTAGCGATCAGGCAGCGAGGCACCTATGCCGGTTTGTCTTGGAGCCTTGCCTATTCCTATCAGGCGTCGCTGTGTTGACGAGTCGCCCACCAACACAGCAGCGAGCCCACCGTCACCAGCACCGCACCTTGCCAGAACTGAGCGGCCAGCGCCGCCCCGAGCCAAACGGATGCAAACGCCGAGGACAACACTGGCGCCGAATACGAAGCGGTGGCGAGCAGGGTGAGGTTGCCGCGCAAGATGCCGATATTCCACAACGCGTAACCACCGGCCATGGCGGTGCTCGCGGCGATCAATTCGAGGCTGTTGCGCAGGCTGAACGGCGGGATCACCTCACTGCTCAAGGCGTATTTGCCCCACAGCACAAGGGCGGTCAGCGCAAAGAACAACACCACCAGATTCTGTCCGCCGGCATAGCGCCTAGTGATGTTGCAGTACAAGGCAAAAGTGATCGCGCAGGCCAACGCCAGGCTGTAGCTCAACGGGTTGGATTGGACGTTGGCCACAATCGAGTCAACGGAAAGTCCCTCGCCACTGACCACCCAGACGATGCCGAACAACGCCAGCGCGGTGCCCGGCACAATCAGCCAGCGCGCCTTTTGCCCGTTCATGACAATCGCCAGCAGCACGGTCAGGCATGGCCAGAGGTAATTGACCACGCCCAACTCGATGGCCTGATGCCGGTTACTGGCAAAACCCAGTGCCAGCGACAAGCACACTTCATAGGCGACAAACAGCGCGCTGCCCCAGATCAGATAACGCCACGACGTCGCACGCAAACGCGGCCGGCCGAGCAGGGCAACGAGCATCACCGCGCCCAGCGAGTAGATCAGCGCCGAACCGCCCAACGGGCCGAACATCTCGCTGACGCTACGGATCAGCGCGGCGGCGGTGCTCCACAACAGGATTGCCAACAAGCCACAGGCTGTGGCGCCACGCTCACTTCTGACTGACATCAACGCTCTCTATCGCGACGGTTTGTTCACTGCGCTGCCTGATCAGGCAGCGCCACACTTTCAGCTCAAACCGTGTCGTTGTTTCCAGTCTCCCGGATAAACCACGTAGCCAAACAATGCATGGCCGCCGTAAACGAGCTCGGTGCCTTCGGGAATCCACAGCATCTGTCCGGGTTCGACCCGATGATGCTCGCCGTTGGCCTTGAGCTCGAAGCAGCCTTCGATGACAAAGATGACTTCGTCATAGAGCAAAGTCCAGCTGACCTCGGCGCCTTCCCAGCGCGCGAAGCCGACGCCGAGATTCGGCGAGACTTCGTTGCTCAGCGCGCGAGCAACCATCGCGCCACCGGGCGGGCCGCCGCGATGAACGAAGTCGAGGTCGCGATGGTCGATCCGCCGCACCGGGCCTTTTCCAGAGGTGCGGCTCACAGTTCGCTCCGGCTGTTCCACGCGGCCAGGCGGATGCGTGTGCGGACGCCCATCCCGAGTAACGGCTCGGGCGGATTGCGCGACGGCATGCCGGTGACATTGCGAATATCGCGCAGCGATTGCGAGTCGGCGCCGACGGCCAGATCCGCCAGCAGCGTCCCCGACACCGTGCCCCATGCAGCGCCGACTCCGTTGTCGCAAGCCGTCGCGTAGACACCGTCTTCCAGTTCACCAAAGAAGTTGGTGAAGTTGCGCGAGATCGCGTAGACGCCACCCCAGGTGTGAGTGAATTCAACGTTGGCCAGTTGCGGATAGCGCGACACCAGCGCCTTGCGATGGCCGGCGCGGATCTCCTGGCGAGTGCTGTCACTGACGCTTTTGCCGTAGCGCGGCACATGCTTGTAGGTGTTGCGGATCATCAAACGGCGATCCTGGGTCATGCGCACCGTAGTGCCAGCGTGGTCGGCCGGCGTCAGGCCCCAGTCTGCCTGGATGCCGATGGCGTCCATTTCGGTCTGCGTCAGCGGCCGGGTCCAACTGGCAAACGTCATCACCGGCAACAGACGGCTGCGCAGATAGCCGAATTCCTGGGTGAAAATGCTCGTTCCCAACAACAGGCGCGGCGTGCGGATTTGCCCTTCGCGACCTTGCAACAGCCATTGGCCTTGAGCGTCACGTTGCAAACCCTGAATCGGCGATTCTTCGAGCAACTCGACATTGCCCGGCAACGAATCAGCCAAGCCGCGCACCAACGCCGCCGGTTGCATCAGATAGCTGCCCGGCGTGTACACCGCACGGCTGTAATGGCGAGTGCCGAGAACGTTGGCCAGCTCATCACCCTCGACACTGCGAAACGGCTCGCCGAGTTCGCGCATCAAGTGTTCGAAATGCTCGAGATACGCCAGGCCGCGCGCACCGACTGCGCCCTGATATTTACCGGCGTGTGACCATTGGCAGTCAATTCGGTGTTCACCGATCAAGCGCTGCAACTGGGCGATGGCGGAACGGTTGAGGCCGAGCAGGCGCTGCTTGTGCGCGGGATCGGGATGTTCCAGGGCCATTTTGTGCGGCAAGTCGATGACGAAACCCGAGTTGCGTCCCGACGCGCCGTAACCGACACGCTGAGCATCGACCAGCACAATGTGTGCATCGGGCTGGTGGTCGGCGAGTTGGCGGGCGGCGGCCAGGCCGGCGAAACCGGCGCCGATCACGGCGTAGTCGACCTGTTGCCGACCCGTCAACCGGCGTGGCGCGGCGGGTGCGGGCAGGGCGGCGTACCAGCCGCAGTCCTGGTCATCGTGTGGCAGGTGAATAGCGCGGTTGTTCATATTGTTGTTCTCAGGCCACGTTGGATTGAGCGAGTTGGCAGTTCTGCAGCCAAACGCTGCGTTGTTGCTGTGCCTGCCGACCGAGCAGGGCAAAGGCGCGCAGGGCACCGGCGTCGTCGTGAAACGCCGCGCTCAGGCCATCGGCAGTCGGTTCGATGCGCCATTCGCCTGTGCAATCGAACGGCACCGGCAACAGGCACAACGGCGCCGCCGGGGTTTTCACCGTCACCGGCATAAGCGGATAACGCACGGCGGTCGGCTGTCCCAGCAGGGTGCGGGCCAAGGCCTCGATGCCCTGATTGATCGGCGCCAGATACGGCAGCAGTTGCCCGTTGATCTCGATGCAGTCACCCAAGGCGTAAATTCCCGGTGCGGACGTCTGCAGATAGTCGTCGACCTTGATCCCGCGTCCGCACGCCACGCCGCTGGCCATAGCCAAATCATGGTTGGGGCGCAGGCCGACTGCCGACAAAACCAGATCAGCCTGATGCTTTTCACCGTTGGCCAGGCTCAGGTTGAAGCCATCTTCACCGCGATCAATGCGCTGCAACGTGGTTTGCAAACTCCAGTGCACGCCCAAATCGGTCAGAGCCTTTTGCAGATGCTCACCGGCCGCTTGCGGCAACAGGCGCTCCATCGGCCACGTGCCGAGGCCGATGACGCGCACCTCGTAGCCACTGCTGACCAGGTCGTTGGCAAACTCGCAGCCGATCAGTCCATCACCGAGAATCGCGATGCGCCGCACGCCTTCGAGTTGCGTACGGAAGGCCTGGTAATCGGCGAGATTGTTGACGCTGACCATGGCCTGCGCATCGCCCTCGACCGGGATGCGAATGGGCGCCGCACCGCTGGCCAGCACCAATTGGCCGTAGCTCATCTCGCCGAGGTTGGTGTGCAGGCGTCGTGACTGCACGTCAATGCGCTCGACATGGCAGTGCGGGTAAACGCGAATGCCCAAGCGCTGCTCGATGGCCAACGGACTTTCACTGGCCAGGGCTGCCGCATTGCGCCCCTGAGCCAGAGCAATCGAGAGAGCCGGTTTCGAGTACACATGCCCGCACTCACGGGTCAGCACGCGAATGTCGATGTTCGGATCCTGCTTGCGCAGCGCCGCCGCCAAACCGTAACCGGCATGACCGCTGCCGATGATCACCACCGGGCCGGCAATAGCGGCCAAGGGTTTTGGTGCGACGACGGGCGCAATCACTGGTTTGATGCCGACGGCGACGACCGGAGCCGGGGCTTCACTGATCTCGATCATCTCGAAATCACTTTTACCGACCTTGCACTCCGGGCACAGCCAGTCTTCGGGCACATCTTCCCAGCGGGTGCCGGCGAGGATGCCGTCCTCGGGCCAGCCGAGGGCTTCGTCGTAGATCAACCCGCAGATAATGCACAGCCACTTTTTCATGGTTCAGTCCTCACTCGCCCTGGATACGCACGGCCAGATTCTTGGTGCGCACATAGCTGTAGAGCGCTTCCTGACCTTTTTCACGACCGTAGCCGGACAGGCCGACGCCACCGAATGGCGTTTCGATGCCGCCGGCATACCACTCGTTGATGAAGACCTGCCCGGCGCGCAAACGTCGCGCGCAGCGCAGGGCACGGTTCAGATCCTGGGTGAAGACACCGGCCACCAGACCGAAATCCGTGCCGTTGGCCAAGGCAATCGCTTGTTCTTCGCTGTCGAACGGCATGATCGCCAGCACCGGGCCGAACACTTCGCTGCTGGCAATTTCCATGTCCGGGGTGACGTCGCAGAACACCGTCGGCTGCATGTAGTTGCCGTGGGTGCCGCTGACGGCTTCGCCACCGGCCACCACCCGCGCACCTTGCGCCTGCGCCCGTTGGCACATGGCTTCGATCCCGCGCAACTGGCCGGCGGAAATCACTGGGGTCAGCTCGGCGTTTTCCACGCCCGGGCCAACGCGCAGATTGCGCGCCATGTCGGCGACTTGCTCGACCACTTCGGCGTAAATCGAGCGCTCCACCAGCAACCGTGACATCGCCGAGCAGACTTGCCCGGCATTAAAGAAAATCCCGTTGCGCACGCTGCTTAGCAGTTGCTCACGATCAACATCGGCGAATGCCAGTGCGGCGGATTTTCCACCCAGTTCCATCACACTCGGCACGGCGTTTTCAGCGGCGGCACGGAGGATGCTTTGCCCGGTCGGCACCGAGCCGGTGAAGACAATCTGGTCGACCTGCTTGTGTCCGGCCAGATAAGCCCCGACTTCGCGGCCACGGCCACAGATCAGGTTGACCGCACCTTGTGGCAGGCCGGCGCGTTCGATGGCCTGCATCAACACGCACAGGCCCAGCGGCGAAAGCTCGGGCGATTTCACCACCACGGCATTGCCCGCCGCGAGGGCTGGTGCCAGTGAGCGCGCACAGATCGACACGGGGAAATTCCACGGCACGATCTGCAGCGAAACGCCCATCGGTTCGTACACGGTGAAATCCATGTAGCCGTTGCCCAGCGGCACGGAGATGCCTTCGATCTTGTCGGCCATCCCGGCGTAATACTCGAAGTACCGCGCCGCTTCGGTGAACTCGTCGCGGGCGTCGTTCAGGGTCTTGCCGTTTTCGGCGCAGAGAATCTGCGCGCCTTCATCGGCCACCAGACGAATCTGCCGGGCAATTTCCAGCAGCCAGGTGACGCGCTGCGCCGGCCGCACACGCGTCAGCTCGCCGCTGTCGGCGCAACGCCGGGCGGCTTGCAGCGCACGCTCGGCATCAGCGACGCTGGCCTGGGCCATGGTTGCCACCGGCTGATTGTCCGCCGGGTTGAGAATGGTCAGTTGCTGATCGCTGTCGAGCCACTGTCCGTCGATGTAGTTGAGCCAATGTGTGATGGTCATGGTGATTCTCCGGCTCAGGCTGGTTTGACGGTGTCGAGCAACGAACGCGCGGCCCACTTGTGGAAGTAGTGAGTCGGCAGGTCCATTTCCGGCGAGAAAGCGCCGCCGTTATAGCCCGGTGAGCTGCGACCTTTCTGCATGCCTTCAACCGAAGCGATGTCCTCGGCAAACACCACGCGCCAGGATTCCATCACCGCGTTGCGCGCGGCTTCGTAATGGGGGTCGAGCGCTTCGTCACCGACGTAGAACAGGCGCAGGTGCTCGACGGTTTTGCCGGGGGCGATTGGCTCCAGCATCATCGCGAAGGCGTGGTCGGCCTGGATGCCCAGCAGCACGTTAGGGAAGAACGCTACGTATTCGGCGTTGCGCAGTCGGTCGGTCGGCCACGACGGGAACATCGGCAAATGCGTGCCGGCGACGTCCGAGAGGTTGTAGGCGTAGCTGCCCTGACCGGCGAACTGGTCGAAGAGAATGTTGTAGTGATCTTCCAGGCGCGAGTAGGTGTTCAGGCTCGGGTGCACCCACGGCAGGTGATAGGCCTCGCAATAGTTCTCGACCGCGAGTTTCCAGTTGCAATTGACCTCGATCGCCATCGCACCGCTGTGGGCTTCGCGACGCATCAGACTCATGCCGTCGTCGCCAAGGAATTGCTTCCAGCGTTCAGTCAACGGGGCGAGGGCGTCTTCCAGTGCCGGGGCATCGCCGGACAGGTTAACGAAGACCATGTCCATCCAGATCGCACTACGCAATGCTTTCAGACCGTGCTTTTCACAGGCGAAACGTTCGTCCTTGTGCTGGTTGATCCCGCCCACATGCGGCGTGCCGCGCAGGGCACCGTTCAGATCATAAGTCCAGGAATGGTAAGGGCAGCGGATCATGCCTTGAATGGTCCCGGCCTCCTGCACCAGTTTCACGCCACGGTGGCTGCAGACGTTGTGGAACACCTGCACCTGGCCTTCGCGGTTGCGCATCATCAGCAGCGGCAGGCCCATGAAATCGACGGGTTTGACGTAGGCATTGGTCGGCAGGTCAGTGGCAAAACCGATGCACGCCCAGTTCTTGCCCAGCACCTGATCACGGTCCAGTTCGAAGTAGCGTTGTTCGGTATAGAAGTCGTTGGTCAGGCCGTGGGCGTGCTCGATAGGGGCGAGGACGTTTTCCAGGCTGTGGACGGGAATGAGGTTGGCGATGCCCATTATTGTTTTCTCCAGATCGCACGGTAGGTCGGCCTTGTCGGCCTGTTGTCCGGAGTGATTCTTCAGGGCGTGGCGGGTGGCGAACAAACCATTTTTCAACGCCGATTAATGAGAAAAAGTCATTTATGACGGAGTAGAAAACCGCATGGATACTCATGCTGAAATCTCATTAATCCATGAGATTAAATGGTTTGTTGAGCGCTCAAGGCTCGCTCATTGTTGGCCGCGCAATGAGCGACAGACATTGCCTACAAAAAAATCCCGTAAAGCGCTGTACTACAAAAACAAGGGAGACAGCTGATGCGTGCCACCAGTGGCCTTTTCAAAGGGCTCAATCCAACCGTGACTGTCGTGTCGGTCGCCATGGTCATTGCCTTCGTTCTGCTCTGCGCCCTGAAGGGCGATCAGGCAACCGTCGTGTTCAAGACCGCTTCCGATGCCATCCTCCACAACTTCAAATGGTTCTATCTCGCCTTGGTCAGCGGCCTGCTCGGCGTACTGCTGATGATTGCGTGCAGCCGATACGGCGCACTCAAACTGGGTCGAGAGCATGACGTTCCGGAGTTCAGTTTCAGCGCATGGATTGCGATGTTGTTCAGTGCCGGCATGGGCATTGGCTTGATCTTCTGGTCGGTCGCAGAACCGGTTCTGCACTACGCCAATAACCCCTTCGCACCTGGCCTGAGCGACGAAGCGGCGACCGTTGCGATGCGCCTGACCCTGTTCCACTGGGGCCTGCACCCGTGGGCGATCTTCACCATGATCGGCGTCAGCCTGGCCTATTTCGCCTACTGCAAAGGCTTGCCGCTGGCGCTACGTTCGATTCTTTATCCGCTGATTGGCAAGCGCATCTACGGGCCGATCGGCCATGTGGTGGACATCCTAGGCGTGGCGATCACCGCGTTCGGTGTGTCGCAGTCGCTGGGTCTTGGCGTGGTGCAGATCAACACCGGTTTGCATCAGGTGTTTCAGTTGCCGGTGAGTATCGGTTTTCAGCTGTCGATCATCGCCTTCGTCAGCTTGATTGCGGCGGTGTCGCTCGTGGCCGGGTTGTCCAAGGGCATGAAGCGCCTGTCGACGCTGAACATGTGGATGTCGTTCGCCTTGATGCTGGTGGTGCTGTGGCTCGGTCCGACCCGTTACATCCTCAACTTTTTCTTCGAAGCGACGGGCGATTACGTTCAGCACATCGTCGGCCTGAGTTTGTGGACGGACACCCAGGCCGACAGCGGCTGGCAGAACAGCTGGACCGCGTTCTACTGGCCATGG
This sequence comes from Pseudomonas sp. PB106, assembly GCF_009764645.1. Lineage (GTDB taxonomy): Bacteria > Pseudomonadota > Gammaproteobacteria > Pseudomonadales > Pseudomonadaceae > Aquipseudomonas. Next base: position 10,154 of record NZ_RWIM01000051.1, on the reverse strand, counting down.
TGGATGACGTGGGGGCCGTTTGTGGGCTTGTTCATCGCGCGCATTTCCAAGGGCCGGACGATTCGCGAACTGATCCTCGGCGCGCTGGTGGTGCCGACGCTGGTGACCATTCTATGGATGTCGGTGTTCGGTGGCTCGGCCCTGAATGATGAGCAACAGGCCCGCCACGCCCATGCACAATTGCCGGTGGCCGAGCAGGTTGAAGCAACGCCGTTTACTGGTGGCCCGGTGTTGCAGGCAACCCAAAAAGAAACCACGGCCGCGATGTTTACCTTGCTGGAACGTCTCGACGGCCCGGTCACTGGCGGCATTCTTTGCGTGATCGTCTGCCTGCTGTTGGCGGTGCATTTCGTCACCGCCGCCGATGCCGGGACGCAAGTGCTGTGCATGCTCAACTCGGTGGGCAGCATCAATCCGCCGAACTGGATCCGCGTGCTGTGGTGCGTGCTGGAAGGGGCGATTGCTGGCGGATTGTTGTTGGCTGGCGGCCTGGTGGCGATTCAGATGGCAAGCATCATCATCGGTTTGCCCATCGCGGTGTTTCTGTTGGTCACCGGCTACAGCCTGCTGCGCAGCTTGCGCGCCGACACCATGAGTTCTGCGGAAGGATTGATGGTGATGCGTGCGACGGCCAATGAGCCGATGGCGGCAGACAATAACGGTGCTTTCGCGGCGGTGATGCCATCCCGAGAACTGGCATAAATCAACCTGCAGCGAACCCATGAAAAAACCGGCGAATCAATCGCCGGTTTTTTTTCAGCCGTGGATCGTTTCTGCGATGTGGTGCATCAACCATTGGCGGAAGCGGTTGACGCTTTGGCGATTGGCCGCGCGCCCCAAGGGCTCGAGCAAACAGAATTGCGCCTCGGTGCGCAGATAAATATCCACGGGTTTGACCAGATTGCCGGCCTGCAAGTGATCGCCCATCAGGTTCGACCACGCCAGCGCGATCCCTTGGCCGGCCAGTGCCGATTGGATCAGCATCGAATAACTGTTGATATTGATCCGCCGGCGCGGCTCCGGCACCGGGTAGCCCAGATGATTGAACCAATCCTTCCAGCCGATCCAGTCACTCTGCGGGTCTTCCAGCCATAACCAGGTGCATTCGCCGAGGTGCTGCGGGTCGGTGATTTGCGGGTGTTGCGCCAGATACGCCGGGCTGCACACCGGAAAAATCTCTTCGCTGAACAGCGGCGTCACCTGCATGTTCTTCGGTGGCTTGCTGCAGTAATACAGCGCCAGATCACAATCCAGCCGCGAGAAGTCACTGATCTGATCCGTGGCAATAATGCGCAGGTCGATCTCTTCATGCTGACGTTGAAACTCTGACACCAGCGGCAGCAACCATAGCGATGCCATCGCCGTACTCGTCACCACGGTGACCTGCTGCGCACCGCGCCAATGCCGCACACCGGCGGTAGCATGGGCGATCTGTTGCAGATTTTCGCGCACGGTTTCGCAGTAACTCTTGCCGGTGACGGTCAGGTTGATTTCGCGGGTGGTGCGGGCGAATAAAGGCGTGCCCAGATAGTCTTCGAGCACACGGATCTGGCGGCTGATGGCGCCTTGGGTAACGTTGAGTTCACGAGCGGCCAGGGTAAAGCTCAAATGCCGAGCGGCGGCCTCGAATGCCACTAGGCTGTTAAGCGGTGGCAGGGGTTGCAGTTTCATCGGGCGATCACTTTCTTATAGGTTTTGTGCAGCGTGCGCCGATTGTGCAGAAGGCGTTCAAGGGCCGCCAGTTTTTTGTGACCGGGCAGTACCGGGTACGACAGATGGCTTACGCCAGCATTTCAGTGATCCACTGCGCCTCTCGACGAACGTCCGCGATTTTGTCTTCTGGCAACGCCTGCTGCGCGCGGGCGAGGTGGCTGAGGGTCTTCTGCTTGTGGTGAAGTTTGTGCTGCCATTTGATCAGGAATGCCGGGCTGCGCGCCTGCATTTGCAAGGGACCGAAATACAATTCCTTGTCGGTGTAGCGGACCGCTTCGGCGCGCTCGGCGACGATGATTTCGTAGTCGAAGCGACTTTCGCGCAGCACTTCTTCGCTGAGGATGCGGTAGCCGTTTTCCATCAACCACAGGCGCAACGGTTGCTCGCCACCATTGGGCTGCAGGATCAAGCGCTCGTCGCCGCTCAGGTGCGTTTTGCCGTTTTCGAGAATGTCGCGGATGGTCTCGCCGCCCATGCCGCAGATGCTGATCGCGGTGATCCGGTCTGCGGGTTTGATCGCCGCCAGGCCATTGGCCTGGCGCACGGTGATTCGCGCTTGCAGGTCGTTTTCACGCACCGTGCGCTGCGCCGCCTGAAACGGCGTCAACGCCACTTCACCCGCCACCGCCGCCTCAATCGCGCCACGGCGCATCAACGCCACCGGCAGATACCCGTGATCGGAACCGATATCGGCCAGCCGCGCACCAGCCGGCACGTGTGCGGCCACACGCTCCAGGCGCATGGACAAAGTGTTTTCGTTCAACGGCAACCCCTGATGTGCCTGATGTTTGCGGCATCGTTGGCGGGAAAAAGGGGTGCGACTTTGTCGGGCTAAGGTTGGCCTGTCAAATTTTCGCGACCACGGCCGTTTTTTTAAAAGCGATCAAGCCTGTAGGCGTCGTTGGTGGGTAAGTCGCCCGGAGCAATCGCTGTGGGTATCGCAGCCATCCGCACCACCATCTCCGCCGTCACCGCCGCCTGCGTCAATCCTAAATGCTGATGCCCGAACGCAAGCAACACCTTGCCATCGCACACTTGATCAATCACCGGCAATGAATCCGGCAACGATGGACGAAAGCCCATCCACGGTGTCGCTGCATCTACGTTCAAATCCTTGCGAAATAACCCCTGACTCAAACGAAGCAGTTGCCATGCGCGCTCCATGCTCGGCGGCTTGTGAAGCCCGGCGAACTCGACGGTGCCGGCCAGGCGCAAGCCTTCGGTCATTGGCGTCATGATGAATTTGCGCTCCAGCGAGGTGACGGGGAAGGGCAGGCGATCGTGTTCCTGCGGCAGCATCAGGTGATAGCCGCGCTCGGTGTCCAGCGGGACTTTTTGGCCGGTGAGTGCGGCGGTGAGTTTTGCCGAGTGCGCGCCGCAGGCAATCAGCACGCGGCTTGCACTGATGCCGCCATCGCCGGTGAGCAGCGAAACGCCGTGTTCCTGCACATAGCCCCCTTGCACCTGTTGTTGCAGGAAACTCACGCCGCTGGCTTGCGCCGCTTCCACCAGTTCGCAGACCACGCGATAGGGATCGATGAAATGCCCGGTGCGCGGGAAGAACAGGCCGCCCTGAATCTGTTCGCTGAGTTGCGGCGCGGTGTCGCGGATGGCACTGGCCTGCCAGTAATCGACCGCGACCTGCTGCTGAGTCATCCGCGCTTGCAGGGCTTCGATGGCTTGGCGGGACTCAGGCTTTTCGAACACCAACAGTGAGCCGTCGACCTTGAGCAGATCAGGACGCTGGATATCGCTGAGCAATCGATGCCAAGCGTCGAGACTGCTTTCGTTGAGTGCGCGTAGTCCGGCCACGGTTTTCTGAAAAGGCTCGGCGCGCAGGTTCAGCAACAGTCGGGTGAACCACGGCAAGGCGCGGGGCAGGTATTTCCAGTCCAGGCGCAGCGGCCCCATCGGATCCAACAGCATCGCCGGCAGGCGTTTGAGGATGGAGGCGTCGGCAATCGGGAACACCTGTTCGGTCGCCAGATGTCCGGCGTTGCCAAACGAGGCGCCGTGGCCGGGCGGCTGCTGATCGATGACCATCACGCGCAAACCCTGGCGCGCCAGACGCAGTGCGCAGGCGACGCCGATGATGCCGGCGCCGACCACTGCGATGTCGCAGGAGACGTTATTCGCCATGGTTCGCGGCTTCCCTTTGCCCGTCGAGCAAGCGCCGCAAGTGCAGCGGATTGGCCTGTTTCAGTGCGGCGGGCAACAAGCTGTCGGGGAAATCCTGATAGCAGACCGGGCGCAGGAATCGCAGGATAGCGGCGGTGCCGACCGAGGTCGTGCGCGCGTCGGAGGTGGCCGGGAAAGGCCCGCCATGGACCATCGCATCGCAAACTTCCACACCGGTTGGCCAGCCGTTTACCAGCAGGCGACCGGCCTTGCGCTCCAGTGTCGGCAGCAGGGAGCGAGCCTGTTCAAGGTCGGCGTCGTCGAGGTGCAGAGTGACAGTCAGTTGGCCTTCGAGTTGCTCGGTAACCTGACGGATTTCCTCGTCGCTGCTGCATTGCACGATCAACGACGCCGCGCCGAAGGCTTCGGCTTGCAGGTTGTGATCGCTCAGGAAATTCGCCGCTTGCGTGACGAAGACATGCGCCTGACCCTGATTCGCCCCAGTGCCGATTTGCCCCGCCGCAACGATACGTGCACCCGCGTTCTCGGCTAGCGCTTTCACGGCCGATTCGTACGCGTTGTAGATACCCGGCGTGAGCATCGTTTGCGCCGCACGCGTCTCGATGCACTTGGCTGTTGCCCCCATGAACTCCTCGAGGGCCGGGCCTTTACGGGCAATGACCAATCCCGGATTGGTACAAAACTGCCCGGCGCCCAAGGTCAGCGAACCGACAAACCCTTCAGCCAACGCCTGCGCGCGGTTGTGCAACGCCGCCGGAAACAGCAACACCGGATTGATCGAACTCATTTCCGCATACACCGGAATCGGCTCGGGCCTGGCCTGCGCCGCTTGAATCAAGGCCAATCCGCCAGCGCGGGAACCAGTAAAACCGACGGCTTTGATGCGCGGATCGCTGACCAGCGCAATGCCGACTTCGCGCCCGGAACCGTACAACAACGAAAACACGCCCTCTGGCAAACCGCAGGTTTTCACCGCTCGCGCGACGGCACGACCGACCAGTTCACTGGTGCCGGGGTGCGCGCTGTGCGCCTTGACCACTACCGGGCAACCGGCCGCCAGTGCCGAAGCGGTATCACCGCCGGCCACCGAAAATGCCAGGGGGAAATTGCTCGCACCAAACACCGCCACCGGCCCCAGTGCAATCTGGCGCTGACGCAAATCCGAACGCGGCAATGGCTGGCGCTGTGGCTGTGTGTTATCGACACGTACATCCAGCCATTCACCGGCGCGCACGGTGCGGGCGAACATTCTTAATTGTTGGCAAGTACGCCCGCGTTCGCCCAGTAAGCGCGCTGTGGGCAGGCCGGTTTCGGCGTGTGCGCGGTCGATCAATTCATCGCCAAGGGCTTCGATTTCAGCGGCAATGCTTTCCAGAAAGTCGGCGCGGGCACTGAGGGTGGTTTCGCGGTAGGCGTCCAGCGCCGCCCAGGCCAATGCGCACGCCTGCTCGACGTGCTCGGCCGAGCCACCGGCATAGGCCGGTTCCAGCGCAGCATCCGTGGCCGGGTTGATTGCGTGAATGGCGGTGCGGTTGCCCGCAACCGTGTGCTGCCCGATCAGCATGTGGCCCGTCAGAGTCATGGTGTCTTCCTGATGAAAAAAGAGGGAGGCCTGCCGTGCAGCACAAGGCTTCGCGACAGGTGAGGGGACGTGTCAGGCGAAGTTTTGCTCGGCCGACCAGTTCTCGTACCAGTGACGGAACAGCGAGTACTGCTGCTCGGCATAACGCCGTTGCGAGTCGCTCAATACATCGGTTTCGTTGAAGTGCAGGGTGTATTCCTTGTCGCCGTTGAGCACCATCAAATGCTTGTAATACAGCACCAGATCGCAACCTTCATCGAACGACGACAGCACCGCCAGCGCCGATTCCAGCTCCCGCGCCTGACGTCGCGCCTTCGCATCGCCCTTCGCCGCTTGCTTGCTCAGCGCCACCAATTGCAGCACTTCGCGGGGCAGGGCGTTGCCGATGCCGGTGATGGCACCGGTGGCGTTGCAGTTGACGAAACCGTGCACCACTTGCGTGTCGACGCCGACCATCAGGGTCACGTCATCGTCCTTGGAGGTGATGTTTTCCGCGGCATAGCGCAGGTCGGCGCCACCGCCGAACTCCTTGAAGCCGATCAGGTTCGGGTACTCGCGACGCAGTTCGAAAAACAGGTCAGCGCGGGTGGCGAAGCCGTAGTAAGGGCTGTTGTAGATCACTGCCGGCAGATTCGGTGCGGCTTGCAGAATGGCCGCGAAGTGAGCCTTTTGCGCGGCTGGCGACGCACCACGGGACATGACGCGTGGAATCACCATCAAGCCTTGCGCGCCGACTTTCGCCGCATGTGCCGCATGGGAAACCGCTTCACGGGAATTCACCGCGCCGGTGCCGACAATCGTTGGAATACCAGCGGCGACCAGACGCGCCACACCTTCCTGACGCTCGGCCTCGGTCAGCAGCGGCCAGTCGCCCATCGAACCGCAATAGACCACGGCGCTCATGCCGATATCGATCAGTTCGCGACCCTTGGCCACCAGCGCGTCGAAGTCCGGTTTGCGTTGGGCGGTGCATGGGGTCATCAGGGCTGGCATGCAACCGGTGAAGATGTTGTCGCTCATTGTTTTAACTCCTTGGCACATCATTCAAATTGAGGTGAAAAGTCATCGCAGCGGTTCAGATGCCCCACGCGAACGGATCGGTTTCGTCGATCAGCAGCGTGCTGTCGGCGGTCATGTAGGCGCGGCCAGTGATGTACGGGCGAATGCGCTCGCCCTCCCATTCGAAGCGGCCTTCGAACTGGCTGCCGGTGATGCTTGCCTGCACCCAGGTCGCGCCGGGTTGCAGCTTGTCGTCGGCGGCGAGGCAGGCGAGTTTGGCGCTGGTGCCGGTGCCGCACGGGGAGCGGTCGTAGGCTTTGCCGGGGCACATGACGAAGTTGCGGCTGTCGGCGTTGGCGTCATCGGCGAACAGTTCGATGTGGTCGATCACCGCGCCGTCTTCGCCGTAAATGCCTTGGTCTTCGAGGGCCTTGAGCATCGCCCAGGTGTAGGCGGTGAGGTGTTCGACGTTGTCCATCGTCAACGTTTGGCCGTGCTCCGAGACGAGGAAAAACCAGTTGCCGCCATAGGCGATGTCACCGAATACCTGGCCGAATCCCGGCACGTCCACCGGCACCTGTTTGCGGTGGCGGTAGGCGGGGACGTTGCCCAAGGTGACGGAGCCGTCGTCATGCAGCGTGGCGCTGACCGGGCCGACCGGCGTGTCGATCTTGTGCACGCCCGGCTGGATTTTTCCCAGGTACTGCAACGAGTTGATCAGGCCGATGGTGCCGTGGCCGCACATGCCGAGGTAGCCGGCGTTGTTGAAGAAAATCACCCCGCAGGTGGCCTCCGGCGAGACCGGCGCGCAATACAGCGCGCCGACCAACACATCGTTGCCACGCGGTTCCAGCAGGCAGGCGCGGCGCCATGCATCATGCTGATTGCGCAGGGCATCGCGTTTTTCCACCATGCTGCTGCCCGGCAGATCAGGAAAGCCGCTCATCACCAGGCGCGTCGGTTCACCGCCGGTGTGGGAATCAATGACGTGTAGTTCTTTCATGAATGGATCCCGTTGGGTGAGTTCAGTAAGCGCCGGCAGGGCGCGCAGACACGGTTGAGGCGGGCGCTACGACTTCGCTTTCCTCGTCGTCATCTTCAAGGCGCAGCAGGTGCGCCGGCACGCCTGTCGCGGCGCCCCAGTAATAGATACCGGTGGCGCAAGCGGCGACGACGATGGTGTCGAAGGGGTGAGTGAGGATGCCGAGGCCACCGAAGGTGCCGAGTTTCGACAGGACGATGGTCACCGCGTAGAAGGCGATCAGCCACGCCGACGAGCGCACTTGGCGGGCCAGATTGAGGTGAGCGGTCGGCACGAAACGACCGCACAGCAGATAAACCACGAACATCAGAATCTGCAGGCCGAGCAGCCATGACACGGTGTTCCAGCCCGACCAGTAAACGATCAGCGCGGCGATGATGAACGACACCGGCCCGAGCACGCCCATGCACTTGACCCGGAACGGGCGCGGCATGTTCGGTGCGTTGCGGCGCAGGGCCGCCACGGAAACCGGGGCCACGGCGTAGCTCAGCACCAGCGCAGCGGAGACCACGTTGATCAGCGCTTCCCACGACGGGAACGGCAGGGTCCAGAACACCGACAGGGCAAAGGTCAGCCACAACGCCGGGCGCGGAATGCCGGACTTCTCATCAATGTGGGTGAAGACTTTGAAGAAGGTCCCGGTCTGTGCCCAGCCGTAGATCACGCGCGGGGTCGCGTTCATGTAGATGTTGCCGCAGCCGCTCGGCGAGATCACCGCGTCGGCCACCACCAGATACGCCAGCCAGCCCACGCCCAGCGCCAAGGCGATGTCGCGATAAGGCAGGGCGAATTCCTTGCTGATCCCGGCCCAGCCGTTGGCGAGCATTTCGGTCGGGATGCTGCCGAGAAAAGCCATTTGCAGCAGTACGTAAATCAGCGTCGACAGCAGCACCGACAGGATCAACGCGATCGGAATGGTGCGCTGCGGATTCTTCACTTCACTGGCCACCGAGATGATCGGTGTCAGTCCCAGATAAGCGAAAATGACGCCACCCGCCGACACCGCCATCTCGACACCGGACAGGCCGAACGGGGCGAAGCCCTGAACCTCGAAGTTGGCCGGTTTGAAGAAGGTGAACAGCACACCGATCACCAGCAGCGGCACGATGAACTTGAACACGCTGATCAAATTGTTGGCCTTGGCGAAGGTCTTCACGCTGCGATAGTTGAGCAGGAAAAACACGCACAACAGGCCGAACTGCACCATCCAGCCGAGGATCGTCGGATCGCCGCTGCCTGCCTTGGTCAGGCCGGGAAACCAAGCCGCCGCGTATTGGCGCGAGGCAACCACTTCGATGGCCACCAGACTGGAAAACGCGATCAGCGTGATGAAGCCCATCAGATAACCGAGCAGCGGCCCGTGGGAGTAAACCGGGTAGCGCACCACGCCGCCGGCACGCGGTAGGGCTGCGCCCAGTTCGCAGTAAACGATGCCCAGCAACAGCACGGCAAAACCGCCCAGCAGCCAGGAGAAAATCCCTGCCGGCCCGGCAATCGCGGACACGTGACTGGCCGCGAACAACCAGCCGGAGCCGAAGATCGCGCCGAGTCCGATAAATGTGAGGTCGATCAGTGAAAGCTGTTTTTTGAACTTGCCTTGGCCTGACATGGCATCGCCTTCTTGTGAGTTATTGGATAGGCAGTTGTGTCACTGGGACGGCCAGACTTTGAACTCATCGGTCGCGCGGCGATTGATGTTTTGCGATGGGTTGGATGACGAATTCAGCACAATTGCGCCGATTAAACGCGGCTCTCGACATGCGCTGAACGATCCTGCAATCTGCACGCGAACGCTGCAGGGCGGGCACTTGGCCAATCCGGTTACGAGGGGATTCTTTGATGCAGCACGCGTTTTCGCTCCTGGCCCAAGGCGTTGGCGACAATCATCCGCAGACTTTGGAAGAGCTGTTGGCCGGCGCGGCATTGCTGTTGCCGATGCTCGACGTGATCCCCAACGCGGCGATTTTCATCAAGGATGTGCAGGCCCGTTACGTCCTCGCCAATCGCACACTGGTGCAACGCTGCGGCTTGAAAGATTTGGGGCCGCTGCTCGGTAAAACCAGCGCGCAGGTTTTCCCTGCGCAGCTGGGGCCGGGTTACACCGAGCAGGATCGCAAAGTGCTGGAGGAGGGCTTCGTGCTGGAAGATCAGCTGGAGCTGCATCTGTATGGCAGTCGCGAACCGGGCTGGTGCCTGACGCACAAACAGCCGTTGTATAACCGCGATGGCGAGATCATCGGTCTGGCGGGTATCTCGGTCGATCTGCAATCGGCCAGCGAAACCCATCCGGCGTTCCAGCGACTGGCTGCTGTCGATGAGCATATTCGCGCGCATTTCAATCGGCGCGTGACCCTCGGCGAGCTGACTAAAATCGCCGGTATTTCAGTCGCGCAACTGGAGCGCTACTGCAAGCGCGTGTTTCACCTGACGCCACGGCAGATGATCCAGAAAGTGCGCCTGGAACATGCCCATCGATTGCTGCATACGGACTTGCCGATCACTGAGGTCGCGCTGCAATGCGGTTACACCGATCACAGCGCCTTCACCCGTCAGTTCAAAGCCTCGACCGGATTCACCCCCCGCCAATATCGCCAAGCCACCTCACCTCTGTAGGAGCTGCCGCAGGCTGCGATCTTTTGATCTGTCTTTTTAAAAACAACATCAAAAGATCGCAGCCTG